>NZ_JBITDP010000013.1:0-254627 GCF_044454405.1 Streptomyces sp. NPDC051555
TCCGCGGCCTCGGTCGGGTTCCGGTCGAACCAGTCGTTGAGGTGCTCGTGGACGACCTTCTGCACGAAGGTCTTGGCCTCCGTGTTGCCCAGCTTGGTCTTCGTCTGACCCTCGAACTGCGGCTCGCCCAGCTTCACCGAGATGATCGCCGTCAGACCCTCGCGGATGTCCTCGCCCGCGAGGTTGTCGTCCTTCTCGCGCAGGAACTTCTTCTCGCGCGCGTAGCGGTTGACGAGACCCGTCATCGCCGCGCGGAAGCCCTCCTCGTGCGTGCCGCCCTCGTGCGTGTGGATCGTGTTCGCGAAGGAGTAGACCCCCTCCGTGTACTGCGAGTTCCACTGCATCGCGATCTCGACCGAGAGCATGCGCTCCTTGTCCTCGGCCTCGACGTCGATGACGGTCGGGTGGATCAGCTCGCCCTTGCGCGAGTTGAGGTACTTCACGAAGTCGACGATGCCGCCCTCGTAGTAGTACTTCACCGTGCGCGCCTGGTCGTCGTCGGCCTCCTCGGCCGAGTCCGCGCCCATCGTCGCCTTCGCCGACTCGCGCTCGTCCGTCAGCGTCAGGGTCAGGCCCTTGTTGAGGAAGGCCATCTCCTGGAAGCGGCGCGAGAGCGTCTCGAAGGAGTACTCGGTCGTCTCGAAGATGTCGCCGTCGGCCCAGAACGTCACGGACGTGCCGGTCTCGGCCGTTTCCTCGTTCTTCGCCAGCTCGGCCGTGGGGGCGCCCACCTTGTAGTCCTGCGTCCAGCGGAAGCCGTCACGCCGCACCTCGACCGCGACCCGCTTCGACAGGGCGTTGACGACGGACACGCCGACGCCGTGCAGACCGCCGGAGACGGCGTAGCCGCCGCCGCCGAACTTGCCGCCCGCGTGCAGGACGGTCAGCACGACCTCGACCGCGGGCTTCCCCTCGGAGGGGACGATGTCGACGGGGATGCCTCGACCGTTGTCGATGACGCGGACGCCGCCGTCGGTCAGGATCGTCACGTCGATGGTGTCCGCGTGCCCGGCCAGGGCCTCGTCGACCGAGTTGTCGACGACCTCGTACACCAGGTGGTGCAGGCCGCGCTCGCCGGTCGAGCCGATGTACATGCCGGGGCGCTTGCGCACGGCGTCCAGGCCCTCGAGGACCTGGATCTGGCTGCCGGTGTACTCGACGGGGTCAGCGTTCTCGCCGGCGGTGGACTGGTTGTCGTTGGGGTTGCCGGAATCGGCCACGAAGCGCCCTTTCTGGCACAGCACAGGCCGTACTCCGGGCCAGCAGGCATGCGAGCAGGAGCGGCTGCGTCAATCTGCGTTGTCAGCTTTTGTCGACTGGATCCCGCAAGGCGGCGGGATTCCCGTCAGTCTACCGGTACCACGGACATGAATGGGGGTTTGCCAGTACCTGAGTCCGCATGTGCCGCCCTCAACCCGCACTCTCCGACTCCCCATATCCGGGCAGGGGCTCAAAGAGGCTCACACGGGCATCCAGCGCTTCGGCCTGTCAACCTCCCACCACCGTGAGCGAGACCACTGGCACGTCCGCGCGGGGCGGCTTGCCCGCACGCCCCCGGACGGTCCCGGCTCAGCCGTACGTGTCCCCCGGACCGCTGCTCCCCGGGGCCCGCAGCGGCCCGTACCGCGGGCGGCGCCCGCCCGGTCCCTGCACCTTGATCAGCCGGACCGTGCCCTGCCCGAGGTCCTCGTTGAGCCGGGCCACCAGCTGCGGGGCGAGCAGCTTGAGCTGGGCCGCCCAGGCCGAGGAATCACAGCGCACTACCAGTTCACGGTCCTCGTAGCGCTCCGGTTCACAGTGCGCCGCCACTTCCGGGCCGACGATCTGCGCCCAGCGCTCCATCACGCCCGCGACCGCCATCGGCATCTCCCAGCCGCGCTCCGTGCGCAGCCGGTCCAGCGCCGCCATCAGCGGCATCGGGTCCCGGCCGTCCGCCCGGGCGCCCGAGCGCAGGCCCGGCTGGCCGTGCCGGGACTTCTTGCCGCCGGCCGTCAGCCCGCGCGCCCGCGCCTGCTCGCGCGCCGCCGCCAGGGCCTGGCGCGCCAGGTCGACGCCCGAGGGCTCGGGCGCCTTGCGCGCCGGCCCCTGCGCCCCGGAAGCGTTCCCGTCCTCGCTCACCACCGCGTCACCTCACCGCCGGACACCCCGAACCGAGCCCCCGCCAGCACCCCCGGAACATCGTCGTCCACGGCGGCCGTCACCAGCACCTGCTCACCGCCGGCCACCAGCTCCGCCAGCCGCTCCCGGCGCCGTGCGTCCAGCTCCGCGAACACGTCGTCCAGGATCAGCACGGGCTCGCTGCCCTCGGAACGCAGCAGCTCGTAGGAGGCCAGGCGCAGCGCCAGCGCGTACGACCAGGACTCGCCGTGGCTCGCGTACCCCTTCGCGGGCAGCTCCCCGAGGCGCAGCAGCGCGTCGTCGCGGTGCGGTCCCACGAGGGTCACCCCGCGCTCGATCTCCTGCTTGCGGGCCTCGGCGAGGGCGCCCATGAGCACCTCGTACAGCGCTTCGCGGGACCGCGCGGCGCCGGAGTCCACCGCTTCGCCCGCCGCTCCGGCCAGCGAGGTCGGTCGGTAGACGAGCCCGAGCGGGCCGCCGCCGGGTGCGAGCTGCTCGTACGCCTTGTCCGCCAGCGGCAGCAGGGTCGCGATCAGGTCGAGGCGCTGGGCCAGCAGCTCGGCGCCGGTGCGGGCCAGGTGCTGGTCCCACACGTCCAGGGTGGAGAGGTCCATGGAGCGGCCGCCGTGGCGGCGGGCCATGGCGGCCGACTTCAGCAGGGTGTTGCGCTGCTTGAGCACCCGCTCGTAGTCGGACCGGACCGCGGCCATCCGCGGCGAGCGCGCGGTGACCAGCTCGTCCAGGAACTTGCGGCGCTCCCCCGGGTCCCCCTTGACCAGGGCCAGGTCCTCCGGTGCGAAGAGCACCGTCCGTACGATCCCCAGCACGTCCCGCGGTCTGACCTGCGAGGACCTGTTGATCCGGGCCCGGTTCGCGCGGCCCGGGTTCAGCTCCAGCTCGACGAGCTGCTGACGCTCGCCCTGGGTCACGGCCGCGCGGATGACGGCGCGCTCGGCGCCCATCCGCACGAGCGGGGCGTCCGCGGAGACGCGGTGGCTGCCCAGGGTCGCGAGGTAGCCGATGGCCTCGACGAGGTTGGTCTTGCCCTGGCCGTTGGGGCCCACGAAGGCGGTGACGCCCGGGTCGAGCGGAACCTCGACCCGGGCGTACGAGCGGAAGTCGGCCAACGACAGATGCGATACGTGCATGACGGCGCCGACCTCCCCCGGCCACTCACTCTTTGGTACTGCTGGTACTGCTGGTACTGCTGTGGCGCTCGCGGCTACTTCTTCTCGACCGCGTGGCCGCCGAACTGGTTGCGCAGCGCGGCGATCATCTTCATCTGCGGAGAGTCGTCCTGGCGCGAGGCGAAGCGCGCGAAGAGCGACGCGGTGATCGCCGGCAGCGGCACCGCGTTGTCGATCGCGGCCTCGACCGTCCAACGGCCCTCGCCGGAGTCCTGCGCGTAGCCCTTGAGCCCCTGGAGGTGCTCGTCGTCGTCCAGCGCGTTCACCGCCAGGTCCAGCAGCCAGGAACGGATGACCGTGCCCTCCTGCCAGGACCGGAAGACCTCGCGCACGTCGGTGACCGAGTCGACCTTCTCCAGGAGCTCCCAGCCCTCGGCATAGGCCTGCATCATGGCGTACTCGATGCCGTTGTGGACCATCTTCGCGAAGTGGCCCGCACCGATCTTGCCGGCGTGTACGGCGCCGAAATCACCCTCGGGCTTGAGGGCGTCGAAGACGGGCTGGACGGCGGCCACGTGCTCCGGCGCACCGCCGTACATCAAGGCGTAGCCGTTCTCCAGGCCCCAGACGCCACCGGAGACGCCGCAGTCCACGAAGCCGATGCCCTTGGCGGCCAGCTCGGCGCCGTGCTTCTCGTCGTCCGTCCAGCGGGAGTTTCCGCCGTCGACCACGATGTCGCCGGGCGAGAGCAGCTCGCCGAGTTCGTCGACGGTGGACTGGGTGGCCTCACCGGCCGGGACCATCACCCACACCACGCGGGGGGCCTGCAGGCTGTCCACAAGTTCGGACAGGCTGTGGACATCGGCGAGGTCCGGGTTGCGGTCGAATCCGATGACGGTGTGGCCTGCGCGGCGGATGCGCTCGCGCATGTTGCCGCCCATCTTGCCGAGACCGACGAGACCGAGCTCCATCAGGTGGTTCCTTAAGCGTCGAGGCGATTTTTCCCGGGATTTCCCCGCGTCCGAGCCTACGCCGGGCCGCGCGGCCCGGCCCAGCTGGCGCCCCGGGAAGGCGGCAGGCCCGGATCCGCGGGCGGCGGGTCCGGGCCTGGGCGGCCTGCTGGGTGCGGACGGCTCCGGGTCAGCCGGAGAGGCGCACCGGCATGATCAGGTACTTGTACGCCTCGTCCGCCTCGGCGTCGACGGCCGGGCGGCCGCTCAGCAGCGCGGGCTTGGTCGAGGTGGTGAAGCTGAGCTGGGCGGCGGGCGAATCGATCGCGCTCAGGCCGTCCAGCAGGAAGGTCGGGTTGAAGGCGATCGAGATGTCGTCGCCCTCCAGCTTGGCGTCGACGCGCTCCACAGCCTGTGCATCGTCACTGGAACCTGCTTCCAGGATCAGCACGCCCTGCTCGAAGCTCAGGCGGACCGGGGTGTTGCGCTCGGCGACCAGGGCCACGCGCTTGACGGCCTCGACGAACGGCGCGGTCTCGATCACGGCGACGGAGTTGAACTCGGTCGGGAAGAGCGTGCGGTACTTCGGCAGGTCGCCTTCGAGCAGGCGGGTGGTGGTGCGGCGGCCCGCGCCCTCGAAGCCGATCAGGCCCTCGCCCTTGCCGGAGCCGGAGAGCGCCAGGGTGACCGTGTCACCGCTGGTCAGCGACTTGGCGGTGTCCAGGAGCGTCTTGGCGGGCACCAGGGCCACGGCCGAGGCCTCCGGGTCCTCGGGCTTCCACAGGAACTCGCGGACCGCGAAGCGGTAGCGGTCGGTGGAGGCCAGGGTGACGCGCTCGCCCTCGATCTCGATGCGCACGCCGGTCAGCACCGGCAGCGTGTCGTCACGGCCGGCGGCGATGGCCACCTGCGCGGCGGCGGAGGCGAAGACGTCACCGGGAACGGTGCCGGTCGCGGTCGGCATCTGCGGCAGCGCCGGGTATTCCTCCACAGGCAGGGTGTGGAGTGTGAATCGCGAGGAGCCGCAGACCACGGTCGCCCGTACACCGTCTGTGGAAATCTCCACCGGCCGGTTGGGCAGGGCGCGGCAGATGTCGGCGAGCAGCCGGCCGGAGACGAGGACGGTGCCGTCCTCCTCGACGTCCGCCTCGACCGAGACCCGGGCCGAGACCTCGTAGTCGAAGCCGGAGAGGCTCAGGGAGCCTTCCTCGGCCTTGAGCAGAAGGCCCGCGAGAACGGGCACCGGCGGCCGGGCCGGGAGGCTACGGGCGGCCCAAGCCACCGCCTCCGCGAGTACGTCGCGCTCCACCCGGATCTTCACCGGAAACCGCCTCCTGCTGATTGCTGGCTTTCGTCGTCGGCTGGAGGCCCGCTGGCCCCGATGCCGGAGACCAGTCTGACGTACGGCGCCGACAGGCGTCGCTGCTGGCGGTCAAGTCGGGTGGGAGGTGTCGGGAAGCCGCTCTCGACGAGTTGTGCACAGGGCCTGCTTGAAAACCAGACCAGGCCTAACTGTCTATGGGAGTAGTAGTAGGGGCTGTGGATACGGTGGATAACTCCCTTTCCGCAGGTCAGCACCCCTTTTTTGTCCACCGACCCTGTGGGCGGAGCCGGTGGAAAACCCATGGTGTCTGTGGAGAACAAAAACTTCTGCACAGGCCGTCCCCAGGAAGGCCCGGTTACTCCACAGGTGCGTCCCCAGGTTTCCCCCGGTACTCCACAACCCAAACGTCCACATCGGTGTGACGGCTTTCACTCGGGCCGGTGAGAAGGCCCCTCGTGTTGCCGAACAGTGGACAAGGGTGTGGAGAAGCCCGCCGACCCTGTGCACGGCCGGTTCAAACCTGTGGGTTGCCGGTGGACAGAGCCGTGGACGAACCTGTGGACAAAAAGTTGTCCACACCCTGTGGACAACTTTTGTGCACAAATCCACAGGGTCATGACCTGGGCTGATGATCGCTCAGGCGGCACCCCTGTGGACAGATTGTGGGCGACGGGAACAGTCCCCAGGCTGTGGACGACGGAAAGTCCCCCGATCTGTGGATGAGTTGGCCCGCAGGGGGCGTATTCGAACAACTTGGGGGCGCACGCACGAAGAAGGGCGCCCCCGGTGTGGTCCGGGAGCGCCCTTCGAGGGTGCTCGCTGGCGGGCCAGAGGCCCGGAATCAGGCGTTCTTGATGCGGTTCGTCAGCTCCGTGACCTGGTTGTAGATGGACCTGCGTTCGGCCATCAGGGCGCGGATCTTGCGGTCCGCGTGCATCACCGTGGTGTGGTCGCGGCCGCCGAACTGTGCCCCGATCTTGGGCAGGGAGAGGTCCGTCAGCTCCCGGCAGAGGTACATGGCGATCTGCCGGGCCGTGACGAGCACCCGGCTGCGCGAGGAGCCGCACAGGTCGTCCACGGTCAGCCCGAAGTAGTCGGCGGTGGCGGCCATGATGTCCGAGGCCGTGATCTCGGGGGCCGAGTCCTCGCCGCCCGGGATCAGGTTCTTCAGGACGTCCTCGGCCAGGCCGAGGTCCACCGGCTGCCGGTTCAGGCTGGCGAAGGCCGTCACCCGGATCAGCGCCCCCTCCAGCTCGCGGATGTTGCGCGAGATCCGGGAGGCGATGAACTCCAGTACCTCCGGCGGGGCGTTGAGCTGCTCCTGGACGGCCTTCTTGCGCAGGATCGCGATCCGGGTCTCCAGCTCGGGCGGCTGGACGTCGGTGATCAGGCCCCACTCGAAGCGGTTGCGGAGCCGGTCCTCCAGGGTGACGAGCTGCTTGGGCGGCCGGTCGGAGGAGAGCACGATCTGCTTGTTCGCGTTATGGAGCGTGTTGAAGGTGTGGAAGAACTCCTCCTGCGTCGACTCCTTGCTCGCGAGGAACTGGATGTCGTCGACGAGCAGGATGTCCATCTCGCGATAGCGCTTGCGGAAGGCGTCGCCCTTGCCGTCGCGGATCGAGTTGATGAACTCGTTGGTGAACTCCTCGGAGCTCACGTACCGCACCCGGGTGCCCGGGTAGAGGCTGCGCGCGTAGTGCCCGATCGCGTGCAGCAGGTGCGTCTTGCCGAGGCCCGACTCCCCGTAGACGAAGAGCGGGTTGTAGGCCTTGGCCGGGGCCTCGGCGACGGCGACCGCGGCGGCGTGCGCGAAGCGGTTGGAAGCGCCGATCACGAAGGTGTCGAAGAGGTACTTGGGATTCAGCCGGGCCGTGGGCTCCAGCGGGCCGCCGGATCCACCGCCGGAACCGCCGGTCGAGCCCGACTGCCGGCCGGTGCCGATCTGTCCGCCGGGACCGCCGGGGCCACCCGGGCCGGTGCGTCCGGGCGCGGGGCGGGGCGCGGGCTGCTCGTACTGCTGCTGCTCGTAGGAGGACTTGTCGTAGGACTGCTGCTCGTAGCCCTGCTGACGGTTCGACTCGTACTGCTGCTGTTCGTACGAGGGCTCGTAGCCCTGGGGTTCGGGCTGCTGGAGGTAGCCGGGCTGCGGGGAGGCGTACGGGTCGCGCTCCGGGTAGCCGCCGAGGCGGGGCTGCTGCCAGCCGTACTCGTCCTGCTGTCCGCCGCGCGGCCAGGCGCCGGGCTCGGGGCGCTGCTGCTGGTAGTCCGGGTAGGCGGGCCGGCCCGTCGGGAGCTGGTCGTCGGTGGGGCCGGTGTGGCCAGAGTGCCCGGTGTGACCACCGGTGCGCGAGCCGGGGTAGGGCCCCGGCTCGTAGGAGTCGTGCTGCGGGGCCGGCGGCTGGGGCGCGGGCTCGCCCGCCGAGTCGTCCACGGTGATGGCGATCCGGATGGGGCGGCCGCACTCGCGGCTCAGCGCGTCACTGATCAGGGGGGCGAGGCGCCCCTCCAGGACCCGCTTCCCCCATTCATTGGGAACGGCGAGCAGCGCGGTGTCGGCGACGAGCGCCAGCGGCTGGCAGCGCTCGACCCACTGCTTGTCCTTGGGCTCGATGCCCTGCTGACCTTCCCCGAGCAGCTTCTCGAGCACGCGCGGCCACACTGCGGCAAGATCGGCAGGTACGTCAGCCACAGAGCACGCTCTCTCACGGGGGTCCCACGAATGTGTGGTTCTTTGGGACGGTCGGGACAAAAAATCAGGGGTCGGGCAACGGTAGTCAGGCCGACGGGTACGGTTCAAGTCGTTGTCCACAGCCTGTGCACAGTGGACCACGTCACCGGCTCGGTTTGACCGGATGGCGTAGCCGCGCGTACCGTAACGAGGTCGAGTTGTCGATGGCTGCTGCCGCCTGCCTACCGATGGGCGAAGATCACCGGTTGTGATCATGTAGCGGTGCCACTCGGGCGTACACGCGAGTTTCCTCGTGGGCGCACGGTGACAGCCAGGCGATGTCCCGCCACAACGATTCATTCTCTGGAGCCCCCGAGTGAGCAAGCGCACCTTCCAGCCGAACAACCGCCGTCGTGCCAAGACCCACGGCTTCCGTCTCCGGATGCGTACCCGTGCCGGTCGCGCGATCCTGGCCAACCGTCGCGGCAAGGGCCGTTCCGCCCTCTCCGCGTAACCAACGCACACAGGTCGTGACGTCGTGCTGTCTCCCGAAAATCGGCTGAGGCGGCGCGAGGACTTCGCGAGCGCGGTACGCCGAGGTCGCCGGGCTGGTCGCCCGCTCCTCGTCGTTCACCTACGTACCAGCGGTGCCACGGACCCGCACGAGCCGGGGGAGATCGATCCCTCGACGCGTGCGGGTTTCGTCGTCAGCAAGGCCGTGGGTGTCGCCGTCGTCCGTAACCGGGTCAAGCGCCGACTCCGCCATCTCGTCCGCGAGCGGCTCTCCGAGCTGCCCGCCGGTAGCCTGGTGGTGGTGCGTGCGCTGCCCGGAGCGGGTGATGCCGACTACGCCGATCTGGCCCGGGACCTGGATGCCGCACTGGCGCGGCTCCTGGGAGGCGTGGCTCGATGAAGTACCCGCTGCTCGCCCTGATCAAGCTGTACCAGTGGACGATCAGTCCGCTGCTCGGACCGGTGTGCCGCTATTACCCGTCGTGCTCTCGCTACGGGTTCGCGGCCATCGACCGGCATGGTGCGGTGAAGGGGACAGTACTGACCGCCTGGCGGATCCTGCGGTGCAATCCGTGGAGTCCTGGCGGTGTGGATCATGTCCCACCTCGTAAACGCCCGCGTTGGCACGAGCAGCTGCGCAGTGCGTTGCGTCGATCTCGCAATGCTCAAGGAGCCTGATTAGTGGACACGATTGCCAGTCTGTTCAGCTTTATCACCTATCCCGTCTCGTGGATCATCGTTCAGTTCCACAAGGTCTACGGCGCGGTCTTCGGTGCGGACAGTGGGTGGGCCTGGGGCCTGTCCATCGTGTCCCTGGTGATCCTGATCCGTATCTGCCTGATCCCGCTCTTCGTGAAGCAGATCAAGTCGACGCGGGGCATGCAGGCGCTCCAGCCGAAGATGAAGGTGATCCAGGAGCGCTACAAGAACGACAAGCAGCGTCAGTCCGAAGAGATGATGAAGCTGTACAAGGAGACGGGCACCAACCCGCTCTCCTCGTGCCTTCCCATCCTCGCGCAGTCGCCGTTCTTCTTCGCGCTCTACCACGTGCTGTCGAGCATCGCCAATGGCACGACCATCGGCGTCATCGACCAGTCGCTGCTGGAGAGTGCCCGTAAGGCCCACATCTTCGGGGCCCCGCTGGCCGCCAAGTTCATGAACAGCGCCGAGGACGTCGCGAAGCTCGGTGCTTCGATCGTCGACGTGCGCATCGTGACCGCGGTCATGATCGTCATGATGTCGTTCTCGCAGTTCTACACCCAGCGCCAGCTGATGGCGAAGAACGTCGACCTCTCGGTCAAGACCCCGTTCATGCAGCAGCAGAAGATGCTGATGTACATCTTCCCGCTGATCTTCGCGGTGATGGGCATCAACTTCCCCGTCGGTGTCCTCGTCTACTGGCTGACCACGAACGTGTG
Organism: Streptomyces sp. NPDC051555; assembly: GCF_044454405.1. Taxonomy (NCBI): domain Bacteria; kingdom Bacillati; phylum Actinomycetota; class Actinomycetes; order Kitasatosporales; family Streptomycetaceae; genus Streptomyces; species Streptomyces sp. NPDC051555. The sequence goes on from NZ_JBITDP010000013.1 coordinate 10,119, forward strand.
GACCATGGGCCAGCAGATGTACGTGATCAGCCAGAACCCGACGCCGGGCAGCAAGGCGCAGGACCAGTACCTGACCCGCCTGGTGAAGCACCTCGGTTCGCACGGCGAGGTCAAGGGCCGCAGCAAGAAGAAGATCGTCGCGGCCATCGTGGCCAAGGGCCCGGACCGCAACGACAACGAGCGCAAGTTCATCACCACGCTGGCGAAGCAGGGGCTGGCCGCCCAGGCGGACGGTTCGGTGATCAAGAGCTCCGAGGCCACGGCGGACGCGGACGCGGCGAGCGGTGGTGCCGCGAAGCGGCAGCAGCCGAAGCGGCAGTCGAAGTCGCAGCGGCAGAGCCCGCCCCCCAGCAAGCCCTCCACCAAGAAGTAAGAAGGAGTCCATCCCGTGACGGAAGGCACCATCTCCGCCGCCGCCGCCGAGGGCGGCGACACCCTGACCCGCCTGGAGCAGGAGGGTGAGATCGCGGCTGACTATCTTGAGGGTCTGCTGGACATCGCGGATCTGGACGGCGACATCGACATGGACGTCGAGGCCGACCGGGCCGCGGTGTCGATCGTCAGTGACTCGGCCGGCCGTGAGCTGAACAAGCTGGTGGGGCGTGATGGTGAGGTGCTGGAGGCTCTGCAGGAGCTGACGCGTCTGGCCGTGCACCGGGAGACCGGGGACCGCAGCCGGCTGATGCTGGACATCGCGGGCTTCCGTGCGAAGAAGCGCGAAGAGCTGGCGATCCTGGGCGCGCAGGCCGCGGCCGATGCGAAGGCCTCGGGCGAGCCGGTGAAGCTGGCCCCGATGACTCCGTTCGAGCGCAAGGTCGTGCACGACGCCGTCGCGGCGGCCGGTCTGAGCAGCGAGTCCGAGGGCGAGGAGCCGCAGCGCTTCGTCGTTGTGCTCCCGGCCTGATCGCAGGCGTGAGTGTTCGGCCCCGTCTGTGTCGCAGGCGGGGCCGAAGTTTGTCAGCCTGACTGTTGAACTACACGATTTTTAGTGCGGTACGGAAGGACGGTCCCCGTGACGGAGACAGCGGAGCTTCCCCCGGCGCCGGAAGAGGCGCACGCGGTATTCGGTGAGTACTTCCCGGAAGCTGTCCGCTACGCGGAGCTGCTGGCTGACGCGGGAGTGGAGCGCGGCCTGATCGGGCCGCGTGAGGTCCCACGGCTGTGGGAGCGGCACCTGCTGAACTGCGCGGTGCTGTCCGAGGTGGTGCCCCAGGGCGTCACCGTGTGCGACGTGGGTTCCGGGGCGGGGCTGCCGGGGATTCCGCTGGCCCTGGTGCGGCGGGACCTGAAGATCACCCTGCTGGAGCCGCTGCTGCGGCGCACGAACTTCCTCCAGGAAGCCGTGGAGCTGCTGGGCCTCGACCACGTGACCGTGGTCCGCGGCCGCGCGGAGGAGGTCCTGGGCAAGGTGCAGCCGGTGCACGTGGTGACGGCGCGCGCCGTGGCTCCGCTCGACCGGCTGGCCGGCTGGGGCGTGCCGCTGCTGCGTCCGTACGGGGAGATGCTGGCGCTGAAGGGCGACACGGCCGAGGAGGAGCTGGTGGCGGCGAAGGCCGCGCTGGCGAAGCTCGGTGTGGTGAAGACCTCGGTGCTGCACGTCGGCGAGGGGGTCGTGGATCCGCTGTCGACCGTGGTCCGCGTCGAGGTGGGAGAAAGCCCCGGCGGGGTGAGGTTTGCGGCCAAGCGGGCTAAGGCGGCCCGGGTGTCCCGGACGCGTCGACGTCGCTGACCGGCGGGCCCAGCGGGCCTTGCCGAGTCCATCCATGGGTCCGTTGCGCCCTATAGGTATGGATTTCGGAGTGTCGTAGCGGCCTGATGACTCCGTCCGGGCATCGTGTTTCACGTGAAACGTCGCTCTCTGCTGCACGGAATCATCAGCCGTGGCCGCGCGGCCACCTCCCCGCGCGACCGCAAGGACAACCCCAGGGTGATCGAGTTGTCCACAACGGGGGAATCATCCACAGGAGTACGGGCCCCGCTGGTTCGCGACCCCGATGGCATGGCAGGCTCTGTTCATCGCGAGCCTGATGTCGAGGAGAGTGAACCCGTGCGGTCTGACGCCAACCTCGCGGGGCCGATGGCCGACCCGGTCCCCGGTCCCCGCTCAGAGTCGGCGGGCGACGATGTTTCACGTGAAACATCGCCTCCGCCCCTTGTAGACAATGACACCCCCATCGGCCGTGCCGCCCAATTGGCGGTAGAGGCGTTGGGCCGGGCCGGTGAAGGTTTGCCACGACCTGACCAGACCCGGATCATGGTGGTCGCCAACCAGAAGGGCGGCGTCGGTAAGACCACGACGACGGTGAACCTGGCGGCGTCACTGGCACTGCACGGCGCACGCGTCCTGGTCATCGACCTCGACCCGCAGGGCAATGCCTCCACCGCGCTGGGCATCGATCACCACGCTGATGTTCCGTCGATCTACGACGTGCTGGTCGAGAGCAGGCCGCTGCTGGAGGTCGTGCAGCCGGTGGCCGATGTGGAGGGCCTCTTCTGCGCTCCGGCCACGATCGATCTGGCGGGTGCCGAGATCGAGCTGGTGTCGCTGGTGGCCCGCGAGAGCCGGCTGCAGCGGGCGATCCAGGCGTACGAGCAGCCGCTCGACTACATCCTGATCGACTGCCCGCCCTCGCTGGGCCTGCTGACGGTGAACGCCCTGGTCGCGGGCGCGGAGGTATTGATCCCGATCCAGTGCGAGTACTACGCGCTGGAGGGTCTGGGACAGCTGCTGCGCAACGTCGACCTGGTACGGGCGCACCTCAACCCGAATCTGCACGTCTCCACGATCCTGCTCACCATGTACGACGGCAGGACCCGGCTGGCCTCCCAGGTCGCCGAGGAGGTGCGCAGCCACTTCGGCAACGAGGTGCTGCGGACGAGCATCCCGCGGTCGGTGCGCATCTCGGAGGCGCCGAGCTACGGCCAGACGGTGCTCACCTACGACCCGGGCTCCAGTGGCTCCCTCTCCTATCTGGAGGCGGCGCGAGAGATCGCGTTTCGGGGGGTCGGAATCCAGTACGACGCCCGGCACGCCCATCTGGGCGCCGGTGTGAACAGCACGCAGAGCATGTCGGAGGGGATCCAGTGAGTGAGCGACGTAGGGGTCTGGGGCGGGGACTCGGTGCGCTGATCCCCGCGGCTCCGCAAGAGAGGACTCCGGCGGCCGTGGGCGCCGGATCGGCGTCACCGGCGGCCGTGCCGCTGCTGCCGTCGGAGCGGGGGATCGCGGCGGCGAAGCTGGCGTCGCTGGCGCAGGCCGATGTTTCACGTGAAACGGAGCGGGCCGCGGCCGCCGTCGAACCGGAGACGATCGGGCTGTTGGAAGCGACACCGGTGGCCGGGGCGACGTTCGCCGAACTGGCCATGGACGCGATCACGCCCAACCCGCGTCAGCCGCGCGAGGTGTTCGACGAGGACGCGCTGGCGGAGTTGGTGACCTCGATCCAGGAGGTGGGCCTGCTCCAGCCGGTGGTCGTGCGGCAGTCGGCTCCGGGTCGCTACGAACTCATCATGGGTGAGCGGCGTTGGCGGGCCTGCCGCGAGGCGGGGCTGGAACGCATTCCGGCGATCATCAGGGCGACCGATGACGAGAAGCTGCTGCTGGACGCGTTGCTGGAGAACCTGCACCGGGCGCAGCTGAATCCCCTGGAGGAGGCGGCGGCGTACGACCAGCTGCTCCAGGACTTCCACTGCACCCACGACCAGCTGGCGGACCGGATCGGACGTTCGCGCCCCCAGGTCTCCAACACGCTGCGGCTGCTGAAGCTGTCGCCGCCGGTGCAGCGTCGGGTGGCGGCCGGCGTCCTGTCGGCCGGGCACGCGCGGGCGCTGCTGTCGGTGGAGGACTCCGAGGAGCAGGACCGACTGGCCCACCGGATCGTGGCCGAGGGTCTGTCGGTGCGCGCGATCGAGGAGATCGTCACGCTGATGGGGTCGCAGCCGACGAGCTCGGTGAAGCCGAAGGGGCCGCGGGCGGGGACGCGGGTGGCTCCGGCGCTCACCGATCTGGCGTCGCGGCTCTCGGACCGCTTCGAGACGAGGGTGAAGGTGGATCTGGGCCAGAAGAAGGGCAAGATCACCGTCGAGTTCGCGTCGATGGAGGACCTGGAGCGCATCCTGGGGACGCTGGCACCGGGTGAGGGCCGCGTACTGGAACAGGGGCTCGCCGGGGAGTGATCCCCGGCCGCCGTGGGGCGGGTCGTGCCGGTGGGAACCGGTACGGCCCGCCCCTTTGCCGTGCTCCGGTGTTGGAGGGCGGGGCCTGTGGATACGATGCGTTCATGGGTCGCCGGGTCGTACCGCTCACGCTGGACAACCTCCGGGACCTGCCCAGGCGTTGCCGCTCCTGTGTGTTCTGGGAGCTGGACCCCGTCAGCGGCAACGCCGCGGTGAAGTCCGGTACCGCGGAGCAGGAGAAGGAAGCGTGGATCTCCGCGGTCCTGCTGGAATGGGGTTCCTGCGGCCGGGTGGTCTACGTCGACGAGGTCCCGGTGGGCTTCGTGCTGTACGCCCCGCCCGCCTACGTCCCGCGGTCGATCGCCTTTCCCACCAGTCCCGTGTCGCCGGACGCCGTGCAACTGATCACTGCGTGGATCATGCCCGGATACCAGGGGCAGGGCCTGGGCCGGGTGATGGTGCAGACGGTTGCGAAGGACCTGCTGCGGCGCGGGTTCCGGGCGATCGAGGCCTTCGGGGACGCGCGTTGGGAAGGACCGGCCTGCTTGCTGCCCGCCGACCACCTGCTGTCGGTGGGCTTCAAGACGGTGCGGCCGCATCCGGTGCATCCGCGGTTGCGGCTGGAACTGCGGTCCACCTTGTCGTGGAAGGAAGACGTGGAGATGGCGCTGGACCGGCTGTTGGGCGGCGCGCGCAAGGAACCGGCGCTCCGGCCGTTGTGAGCCGGGTGGTGGGGAACGCGCGGACGGGGCCGCCCCCGCAGGGGCGGCCCCGTCCGTGTTCCCGCACGTCTCAGCGGGTGGAGGTCTCGGAGGCGAGGCGTCCAGGACGCCGTGGGTCCCGGACTGCTCAGGCGACCGGCTTGATGGTCACGAAGGCGTCGAGGTCGCGCAGGATGGCGGCCTTCGGCTTGGCGCCGACGATGGTCTTGACGACCTCGCCGCCCTGGTAGACGTTCAGCGTCGGGATGGACATGACGCCGTACTTGGCGGCGGTGTCCGGGTTCTGGTCGATGTTGAGCTTGACGATCTCGATCTCGTCGCCGTACTCGGCCGCGATGGCCTCCAGGGACGGGGCGATCTGGCGGCACGGGCCGCACCATTCGGCCCAGAAGTCCACCAGAACGGGCTTGTCGCTGGCCAGGACGTCTGCGTCGAAGCTCGCGTCGGTCACAGTCTTCAGGGTGCCGGCCACAGCGGCCTCCTATTTCTTCTGCGGGGTGTGGGGTGTGGGGTGGTGCCGTTGAGAGGGACTCAGACCGCCGCGGCGGCGTGCTCGGCGTCCGTGAGGGCGGCCAGGAAGCGCTCGGCGTCGAGGGCGGCGGAGCAGCCCGTGCCGGCAGCGGTGATGGCCTGGCGGTAGGTGTGGTCCACGACGTCACCCGCGCCGAACACGCCGGTCACGTTGGTGCGGGTGGAGGGGGCGTCGACCTTGAGGTAGCCCTCGCCGTCCAGCTCCAGCTGGCCCTTGAAGAGTTCGGTCCGCGGGTCGTGGCCGACGGCGATGAAGAGGCCGGTGACGGGCAGCTCGGAGGTCTCGCCGGTCTTGGTGTTGCGCAGCGTCAGACCGGCCAGCTTCGGGTCGCCGTGGATCGCGGCGACCTCGCTGTCCCAGGCGAACTTGATCTTCGGGTCGGCGAAGGCGCGGTCCTGCATCGTCTTGGAGGCGCGCAGGCTGTCACGGCGGTGGATGATCGTGACGGTCTTGGCGAAGCGCGAGAGGAAGGTGGCCTCCTCCATCGCGGTGTCGCCGCCGCCGACGACGGCGATGTCCTGGTCCTTGAAGAAGAACCCGTCGCAGGTGGCGCACCAGGAGACACCGCGGCCGGAGAGCGCGTCCTCATTGGGCAGGCCGAGCTTGCGGTGCTGGGAACCGGTGGTGACGATGACGGCCTTGGCGCGGTGCACGGTACCGGCGGTGTCGGTGACCGTCTTGATGTCACCGGTGAGGTCGACCGAGACGATGTCGTCCGGGACCAGCTCGGCACCGAAGCGCTCGGCCTGGTCGCGCATGTTGTCCATGAGGTCGGGGCCCATGATGCCGTCACGGAAGCCGGGGAAGTTCTCGACCTCGGTGGTGTTCATGAGCGCACCGCCCGCGGTGACGGCGCCCTCGAAGACGAGGGGCTTGAGCGAGGCACGTGCGGTGTACAGGGCAGCCGTGTAGCCGGCCGGCCCGGAGCCGATGATGATCACGTTTCGGACGTCGCTCACGGGTACTTTCCTCGTCTCTGCGGACTGCTTCTTGCCTACCGGGGGGCCGGTGCGGACTCTCACCCCACCCAACGGATCCTACGGCGCGAGCATTCCCGAGTTGTCCTCGTGGCGTCCGTGACGGTTCAGCGTCGCGGGTAGGTAGTGGTCAGCAGTACCTTTCCGGGTCCGGCTCCAGGGGTGTCCGCGCAGCCGGATTCGACGAGATAGGCGTCCACCCGGGCGGCGTCGCCGGAGTGCGGCAGGACGACCAGGTAGACCGGGGTGCCCTGGTAGCTGCCCCGCCCGCTCGCGAGCGGCGTCTCCGGTCGGCCGGTGCCCTCCTGGACGCACTGCGGCAGGGCATCGGCGGTCCGGCGGTCCTGGGGGGCGACCGCGCCGTCGGGGGCGACGTTCTGGAGCCCGGGGCTCTGCTGCGTCTCGGTGGCCTGCCCGGCGGTGCCCGCCGCGGTGAGCAGCTGCTCGACGCTGGAGCGCAGGTTCTGGGCGGAGTACTCCCCCGATGCCTTGGGCTCGGACAGTGTGCTGGCCGCATCCGTGCGGGCCCGGTCCCCCGAGGGGGAGTCCGGCAGAGCGGTGAACAGGAAGACCCCGAGGGCGCAGGCGGCTGCTGTCACCAGTCCCGTCACCACGGCGAACCGCCTGCGGGCCCGGCGGCGCCCGGGGCCGGTGGACCCGCCGGGACGGCCTTCGGGAGCACGGGTGGCGGGAGGTGTTTCACGTGAAACATCGGGTCCGGAGCGGTGGCCGGGGGTCGAGAGGGGCTGCGGGGCGGGAGTGCGGGAGTCGAGGAGAGCCTCCGCGGCCAGCGCCGCGTCGATGCGGCCCGCGATGCCCACGGGCATCCGGGGCGGCCCGGGCAGGGTGCCGAGCAGGGAGCGGATCTCATCCAGGGACGCCCGGACATCGGCGCACAGGGCGCAGTCGGCCAGGTGTCGCCGTACCTCGGACGTCCGTGAGGGAGACAACAGGCCCTCGGTGAGGTCGGAGATCTCCGAGACGTCCGGGTGTCGGATCGTGCCGGTCGTATCGGTCGCACCGGTCGCACCGTTGGTAGGGCTCATGCTCGTCCACCTCCGCCCTTCACCGAGTCTGGGTCTGGATGCCTGGGGTCTGCCGCTGGTGGGACGGATGTCCCCTGCGTCCGGTTCCTTCCCCGCTCAGCGGGGGTGTTATCCCCGGGATCGGCGCGCAGATGAGTGAGTAGTGGGACGAGTTTTGCCCGGCCGCGGGCACACCGGCTCTTCACGGTCCCGGTGGGGACGTCGAGGATCCGGGCGGCTTCGGCCACGGGATAGCCCTGCATGTCGACCAGGACCAGGGCGGCCCGCTGGTCGGCGGGCAGGGTGGCCAGGGCGGCCAGGAGCTGCCGGTGGAGTTCATGGCGCTCGGCGGGTGCCTCGGCGGACTCGTGGGGCTCCAGGAGCCGCTCCAGGCGGTCCGTGTCGTCGAGGGGCGCCGTCTTGCGCGAGGCGGCCTTGCGGGCCCTGTCGAGGCAGGCGTTGACGGTGATCCGGTGCAGCCAGGTGGTGACGGCCGATTCGCCGCGGAAGGTGTGGGCGGCCCGATAGGCGGAGACGAGGGCGTCCTGGACGGCGTCGGCGGCCTCCTCGCGGTCGCCGAGCGTGCGCAGGGCCACCGCCCACAGCCGGTCGCGGTGGCGCCGCACGAGTTCACCGAACGCGTCGGGGTCTCCGGCGGCGTGCAGCGCCAGGAGTTCCTGGTCACTACGACCACCGGGTGCGGCGTCGTCCAACGGTGAGCCCCTCCCCTGCCGCGGCCTCAGCCGGAGAACTTCACGTCCGTCATGCCCTGCTTGTAGCCCTCACCGCTGTACTGGTCGACACCGGACATGGGCATGGCCGTGAACCAGACGAGGACGTAGCGCGTCTTGACGGGCTTCTCCGCCGTCAGGGTCAGGCTGGTCTCCGAGGTGGTGCCCGCGGTGATCTTCTTCATGGAGCCGACTTGAGTCGACGAGGACATGGAGTCGGCTGCGTAGAGCGTGACCGTGGTGTGGTCACCCGCGTAGCGCAGCCCTATCGAGGCGGCGGAGACCTCTTGTTCGGATCCGAGGTCGTAGACGATCCCGACACCCGCCTTGTAGTGGGCCTTCATCTCGGGGCCGTCGACGAAGCTCCGGGTGTGCCAGTAGCTGGAGGCGTCCCCGTCGTAGGTGTTGGGGACTCCCGCCGTGTCCTGGGCCTTGCCGTCCGGGTAGTACTCCTGCGCGGTCTTGATCGCGATGGGGGCGGGAGTCTTCTTCGCCGGAGTGTCGTCGCCCTTGGGCTGCGGGTTCTGGTCCCCGGCGCTGCCCTGGTTGCCCCGCAGGAGGGTGTCGGCCAGCTGCCAGCTGCCCAAGCCGAGCGCGGCGATCAGCAGCGCCGCGACACCCCACTTCAGGGCGCGGCCGGTGCGGCTCTGGAGCGGGGGCGGCGGAGGGAGGGGGGCCAGCGGCGTGGCGGTGGTGACCCCGTTGTGCGTCGCCGGACGGCCGTAGCTGCCCTGCTGGTAGGTCGTGTGCTGGTATTCGGGCGGAGCGGTGAAAGCGGGCTCGGGAGGCCGGATGCGGGGCATCGCGGCGACGGCCTTGGCCAGCTCCTCCGGGGTGGTGCAGGCGGGTTCCTGGCGGGAGGCGGTGGCCCCGTCGTTGGCGAGCGCCCGCATGGCGAGTTCGCCGAGCCCGCGGTGCACGCCGGCGCGGACCTGGTCCGGGGCGATCAGGCCGACGCCCTTGGGCAGGCCGGTGAGGCCGTAGGCGTCGCTCTCGTAGGGCCAGCGCTGGGTGAGGGAGGCGTAGAGCAGTGCGCCGATCGCCTCGGTGTCCGCACGCTGCGGGGTCTCGCTGGTGATGCCGCGCAGCGCGGCGTTCACGGCGAGGCCGCGGATGCGGTACTGGCCCGTGGAGGTGCGCAGTATGGCGCTCGGGGTGAGCCGCAGATGGGCCAGGCCCTCGCGGTGGGCCGCCGTCATGGCCTGGGAGATCTGGCTGACGAGCTGGTAGGCCTCGTGGGGCTCCAGCGGGCCCGCGGCCAGCAGGGCCGTCAGTTCGGTGGCGTCGGGCAGCCATTCGTGGACGACGTAGACGAGGTCGTTCTCCTCCACGGCGTCGAGGACCTGGACGAACCGGGGGTCACCGAGCAGGGCGGAGGAGCGGGCGGCGGCCAGGACGGAACGGGCCCTGGGGTGGTCGGCGGGCAGCAGGTGGACGCCCACGGCCCGACGCAGCTTCTCGTCCATCGCACGCCAGCTGCTGAATCCGTCCAGACGGGTGACGCACTCCTCGAGCCGGTAGCGCCGGGCGAGCTTGTGACCGCTGTGCAGCTCGGGGGCGGCGGTGGGCGCGGTGGCCTTGGTCTTCTTGGGTTCGCCGTCCGATTCGGGCATGGGTCCGTCCGCGGCTCGTCCGTCCTGGATCTCAGCCCCGTCGGCCGTGGCCTTGGCCGCCTCGGCGGCCGGCGGCTCTTCGCCGCTGTTGTCGGCCACGTCGACGGCAGCCGTGCTACGTTCCGCCACCGTCGTTCCTGCCTCCCCATTCGTTACGCGCTGTCGGCCAGTCTGCGAAGCCATGCCAATTGTGCCCACAGTCCGACGCTATGCACGACACGCTAGGGGGGCCGATGGTTGTGCGCATCAGCGCCCCAGACGTCCGCGCACCATTCCGACCATGGCGTTGAGTTCCTCGATCCGCATGCGCTTGGCGGCGATGAGGAATACGGCCGCCAGAGCGATGCCGCCGGCGACGAGGGAGGCCAGGGAACCGGTCACTCCGCTGCCGAGCAGTCGGGTGACGCCGAAGGCCACGCCACCTCCCACGACAGCCGCGGGGAAACAGGCTCCGGCGAGGCGAGCGTAGGTCCGCATCACGTGCGCGCCGTCCAGGTCCCCGCCCAGGCGGGTGCGCAGGCGGCGCCAGGCCACGCCGACCCCGACCGCGTAGCCGAGGCCGTAGGCGGCGGCCATGCCGACCACGGCCCAGCGCGCGGGCAGGACCAGGAACGCGGCGATCGAGACCGCCGCGTTGACGCCCGCGACGATGCAGGTGTTGTAGAAGGGGGTGCGGGTGTCCTCGTAGGCGTAGAAGCCGCGCAGGACGACGTACTGCACGGAGTAGGGGATCAGCCCGAGGCCGAAGGCCATCAGCACGTAGCCGATGTTCTGCGCGCCGGAGCCGGAGCCCGCGTAGAGCAGGGTGGCCATCGGCACGCCGAGGGCCAGGAACGCGAAGGCGCAGGGGACGATCGCGACGGCCGAGGTGCGCAGCCCGTAGGAGATGTCATCGCGGACCGCGGCGACGTCCCCGTCGTGGGCCGAACGGGAGATCCGGGGCAGGACCGCCGTCATGACGGACACGGTGATGATGGCCTGCGGCATCTGCCACAGCAGCAGCGCGTAGTTGTAGGCGGTGATGCCGGTACCCGGGTGGCCCTGCTTCTCGGCGACCGAACCGGCCCAGGTGGCCAGCTGGGTGACGACGACCAGACCGACCTGGTTGGCGAGGACGAAGAAGAACGTCCACTTGGCCAGCCCGGCGGCCTTGCCCAGGCCGTGGCCCTTCCAGTCGAAGCGCAGCTTCGGGGAGAATCCCGCGTCCCGCAGGTAGGGCAGCATCGCCAGGGCCTGGACGGTGAGGCCCAGCAGGGTGCCCAGACCGAGCAGCCGGACGCCGTCGGCGGTGACGGTGGCGGCGTTGACGCCGGAGGTGGTGAAGCCGCCGAAGGCCCAGATGAAGGCGCCGAAGGTGGTGATGACGACGATGTTGTTGAGGACGGGGGTCCACATCATCGCGCCGAACCGGCCGCGGGCGTTGAGGATCTGGCCGAGGACCACGTGCACGCCCATGAAGAACATGGTCGGCAGGCAGTAGCGGGCGAAGGCGACCGCGACGTCCATCTGCTCCGGGTTCGAAGCGATCTTCGGCGACATCATCGTGATGAACAGTGGCGCGGCGAGCACACAGACCGTGGTGATGCCCGCGAGCAGGACCACGACGAGGGTCAGCAGCCGGTTGGCATATGCCTCTCCCCCGTCGTCGTCGTTCTTCATGGCCCGCACGAGCTGCGGGATGAAGACCGCGTTGAGGGCGCCGCCGCCGACGAGGACGTAGATCATCGTCGGCAGGGTGTTGGCGATCTGATAGGTGTCGTTGAAGGTGCCGACACCGATCGCACCGGCGATGACCAGGGTGCGCAGGAATCCGGTGAGCCGCGAGACGATCGTGCCCGCCGCCATGAGCGCGCTCGACTTGAGCAGGCTCGACGCGCGCCCGGCGGGCTTGCTGGGCGCGGGAGCGGCGACCGGGGGTTCTTCGGTCGCGGTACGGGGGGCCGCCTGCTGGTCCCGGTACAGGTGCGCGAAGGCGTCCGGTTCCGGCTGCTGGTCGGTCGCCTGGGTGACGAGCGAGTCGACGCCGACGAACTGCGTGGTGGTCGCGTGGTCGCCGTACGGCATGTGACGGGAGGGGCCGTCCGGCTCGGGCGGCGGGGTCTGGGCCCAGACGCGCGGGTCCGGGGCGTAGGCGGGGGCCGCCGGGGCCGCGTAGAGCGGACCGGGCTCCTGGTAGGTGCCGGGAGGCGGCGGCGGGTGTGAGGCCCGGTCGTAGAGGACCTCGGCCACCGGATCCTGCGCCGACAGGTCCTGCGACCGGTACGGGTCGTAGCCATAGGCGTCCTGGACATACGGGTCGTGTTCCGGCGCGGCGGCAGGCGGAGGTACCTGCCCCGGTACCGGGGTGCCCGGGGCAGTGCCCTGGGCTGGCGCGGGACCGCCGGCGCCCTGCCCGCGGTCACCGTCGTACGGCGCGTTCATCGAAACCCCACCTCATCGTCCCCAGGCCGACCGGCCACGGCGTCGCTCAACGGTCCACTGTCTCACCCGTGCCGGACCCGCTGGTGCTTTGCGGTCCGGTGTCCGGGGTCTCGTCACTCTGCTGCGTGCTCTCTTCGGCAGCGGCGCGCGCGGCGACGCGCTTGCGACTGGCGTACATCTTGATGCCTGCCACGACGAGGAGGAGCACCCCGCCCGCGATGACGAGCATGACAGTCGGAGTGATCTCCGTTGCCTCCACGGTGAACCTGCGTTCCTTGCCGTACGGAACGCCGTCCCGGGTGTAGAGCTGGGCGGTGACCTCGACCGGACCACTGGCGGTGGCGTTGGCGTTGAACTTCAAGGTCTGGCTGTGCTCGGCCTGGACGTTGACTTCCTTCTCCGCCTCGCCGGCCTCGCCGAACATCAGGCGGGTGGGATTGGCGGACTTCAGCCGCAGGACCAGGCCGCGGACGTCCTGAACGAGGCTGTTCTGGATCGTGACGGGGATCGTCGCGCTGTGCCCGGACAGGGTGGCGTCCGATTTGGGGACCAGCTGGACCTGCTCGGTGAGACCGATCAGGTACTGCTGGACGCCGTCGCGGTAGAGCGCGGCCTCCTCCGGACGACCGCGCCAGGAGGCTGACATCTCCCGGTTGGTGGTGTTGCCGAAGGGGATCTCGACCCGGTCGGGGGCCGAAAGGATCACCTTGAAGTGGTCGAGGGTGTTCTGGGTGGTGCGGATCTTCTCGAACGCGGACAGCGGGAGCTCCTGCTTGCGCAGGCCCTCGGGGTACTGTCCGGCGCCCGGCACCTGCGTGGCGGCGCCCGGGTCCGGCTTGGCGGCCGCGGCCGCCTCCAGGTCCTGGGGCTGGCTCCAGCGGCCCGGCTGGAGACCGCGCAGGGCCGCGGCCATCGTCTGGACCTGGCTGGAGGAGGGCATCCGTTGCGGGGCGACGACGAAACTGCGCTGCTCGTCGGTGCCCTGCTGGTTCAGTACGAGGCTCTGGGCGAGGAACTGCTGGACCGCGAGGACGGAGTTCCCGGCGCTCAGCATGTCGCCCTCGAAGGCGGTGGAGAGCCGTGCGTCGGCGACCACGGCGGTGGCCCCGGCCCCGATCGGGCGGGCCGCCGAGGGCACGTGACCGAGGCCGGCGTTCTCCTGGAAGCTGTCGCTGCGGGTGAGGACGTTGTGGGCGCCGGCCGAGGTGGCGACATTGACGATCGACGGGTCGATGGCACCGTCCACGGGCCAGGAGAAGTCGGTGGACGGGGTGACGTGCAGGACCGTCTCCACCGCCTGCTTCGCCTTGTCGGTGGCGGGGCGCAGCTGGCCCAGGGTGCCCGAGACGTCCTTGCCGCGGTGTGCGAGCGAGGCGAGGTCCGGATCGGCGAAGGGCAGGGCGACTACCTTCTTGCCCTGCACGGCCGTTTCCAGGGCGCTCAGCCAGTGCTCGGCGACGGCCTTGTTCTTCCCCGGCACCGGCTTTCCACCAGGAACCCGGATCCGGTAGCCCTTGGTCATCGCGTCGACCGTGTACAGCAGGTCCGGGTCGATGACCCAGGTGATCGGCAGGTCCTTGCCGAGCGAGACCATCTGCTCCAGCCGTCCTCCGGGCCGCAGCTCGTCGGCGAGGCTGTCGTCCTCGAAGACGGGGGTCTGTAGTTCGTCGGAACCGGTCTCGGCCGTGAGGTGGACCCGGGAGATCAGCGGCCATACGTAGCTGAGCTGGGCGCGCTTCGCGGCGGCTTCGGGCTGCCAGGGCAGGACCGTCCGCTGGATGCCGAGCACCTGCTCGGTGGGCCGGCTCTCGCTCTCCCCCGACACGGAGATGCCGATCTGGTAGACGCCGTCCTTGTCGAGCCCCAGCTTGTCGACGGGGACCTTCAGGGTGAAGGGCTGGCTGTTCTTCGCGGAGAGGGCGGAGAGCTTCGCGGCGAAGGCACCATCGACCTCCGCGGGATCGCTGCCGGACCGGTAACCGGTCTGCTCCGCGGCGTCGCCGATCGCGTCGCGATCGCTCAGCACCGGGCCGACCCGCAGACCGACGTGCGCCTCGGTGATCGTCTCGCGACTGTTGTTGGTCACGGTGCCGGAGATGGTGAGGGTGTCGCCCTTCACCGGCGCGCTCGGGGTCAGGGCGTCCAGCTGGACGTCGACCGCCGTGGCGGCGGAGGCGGCGTTCTCGGTGGCCTGCGCGGCTGGGGCAGGGGCGTAGACGAGGGCGGCGAGCACCGGAGTCCCGGTGAGCATGACGATCGCGCGCCGCAGCCAGCGGCGCCTGACAGGGGCAGGTGCCGTCCCCTGGATGTCTGCCGCCTCGGCCACGCGCCCGCCCGTCCTCGAAGTGTCAGTGGTCGTCGTTCATGCGTCCACGCATGGTAACGAGGCCCGCTGTGCGCGAGTGCCGCGCCTTGCTCCACATGATCGGGGCCGCCGGGTGGGGGCGCCGCGTCAGGGTGCCCAATAAGAAGGGAGCCCCGGCCGGGCGGGGCACGTACCCTTTTCTGTTGTGCCGAACGCCAACGAAGACAACCCCAGTGCCCTGAGTCAGGTGCAGCACCGCGCGGTCAGTGAACTGCTGCGGGTCGCTCCTGTCGCCGATGATCTCGGCCGCCGTTTCCAGGAGGCGGGCTTCAGCCTCGCGCTGGTCGGCGGGTCCGTTCGCGACGCGCTGCTCGGGCGCCTCGGCAACGACCTCGACTTCACCACCGATGCCCGACCCGAGGACGTGCTGAAGATCGTCCGACCGTGGGCGGACTCCGTCTGGGACGTCGGCATCGCCTTCGGGACGGTCGGGGCGAACAAGGGCGGCTTCCAGATCGAGGTGACGACCTACCGGTCCGAGGCCTACGACCGCTCCTCGCGCAAGCCCGAGGTGTCCTACGGCGACTCGATCGAGCAGGACCTGGTCCGGCGCGACTTCACCGTCAACGCCATGGCGCTGGCCCTCCCGCAGCAGCGGTTCATCGATCCGCACGGCGGTCTGGAAGACCTGGAGGCCCGTGTGCTGCGGACCCCGGGCACTCCCGAGGAGTCCTTCTCCGACGACCCGCTGCGCATGATGCGCGCCGCACGTTTCGCGGCGCAGCTGGACTTCGAGGTCGCCCCCGAGGTCGTCGCGGCGATGACGGCGATGTCCGACCGGATCGAGATCGTCTCGGCGGAACGGGTGCAGGCGGAGCTGAACAAGCTGCTGCTCTCGGAACGGCCCCGCACGGGCCTGGGCCTGCTCGTGGACACGGGCCTGGCCGAGCGGGTGCTGCCCGAGCTGCCCGCGCTGCGCCTGGAGAGCGATGAGCACCACCGGCACAAGGACGTGTACGAGCACTCCCTGATCGTGCTGGAGCAGGCGATCGACCTGGAGGAGGACGGCCCCGACCTGGTGCTCCGGCTGTCCGCCCTGCTGCACGACATTGGCAAGCCCCGCACCCGCCGCTTCGAGAGCGACGGGCGGGTCTCCTTCCACCACCACGAGATGGTGGGGGCGAAGATGACCAAGAAGCGCATGACGGCGCTGAAGTACTCCAACGACATGGTCAAGGACGTCTCCCGGCTGGTGGAGCTGCACCTGCGCTTCCACGGCTACGGGGCGGGCGAGTGGACGGACTCCGCGGTCCGCCGGTACGTGCGGGACGCGGGTCCGCTGCTGTCGCGGCTGCACAAGCTGACCCGTTCCGACTGCACCACGCGCAACAAGCGCAAGGCCAAGGCGCTCTCCCACACCTACGACGGCCTGGAAGCGCGGATCGCGCAGCTCCAGGAGCAGGAGGAGCTGGACTCGATCCGGCCCGACCTCGACGGCAACGACATCATGCAGGTCCTGGACGTCGGTCCGGGTCCGGTGATCGGCAAGGCCTACGCCTTCCTGCTGGAGCTGCGGCTCGAAAACGGCCCGATGGAGCGGGAGGCCGCGATCGCGGCCCTCAAGGAGTGGTGGGCGACTCAGAACTGAGGCGGTCCCGTGTCGATGTTTCACGTGAAACATCGACACGGGGTGCGAGAGGGGTCAGGGGCGATGTTTCACGTGAAACGTCGTCCCTGCCGGATGAGCAACGCGGCGGTCAGGGCGTAGAGGACGGCCACGCCCAGGATCAGCGGGACGGACTTCCCGTCGAGGGGCAGCACCAGCGAGGCCACGGCGGCCGCTCCGACGAAGGCGACGTTGAAGAGCACGTCGTAGACGGAGAAGATCCGGCCGCGAAAAGCGTCGTCCACCTGTGACTGCACGACCGTGTCGGTGGCGATCTTCGCTCCCTGCGTGGCCATTCCCAGCACGAACGCGGCGGCCAGCATCGGCGCGGGCGCGAAGAAGAGACCCAGACCCGGCACCAGAACGGCCGCTATCGCAGCGCACAGCGTGATCCAGCCCCGGGTGCCGAGCAGCCCCACCAGCCAGGGTGTGATGACGGCCGCCGCGAAGAATCCGGCCCCCGACACCCCGACCGCGATCCCCAATAGAGCGAGCCCGTCCGACTCGTTGTCCGACCAGGCGTAGCGGCAGAGGGTCAGCAGGGTCACCGTCAGCGCCCCGTAGCAGAAGCGCATCAAGGTCATGGCGGTGAGCGCCTGGGCGGCCTCACGGCGCTCGTACAGGTGCCTCAGGCCCTGGGCCATGCCCCGCACCGTCAGAGCGATCCCTTCGACCACCGAGGGGTACTGCCGTGCGGGGGTGTGGTCGGGGCCGAGGAGCCGGACGTCGAGCCGTAGCGAGACGAGCGCTGCGCACAGGTAGAACGCGGCGCCGAGCAGGACGATGACGGCATTGGACTCGGCGGCGAGCAGGCGCACCAGGAAGGCCAGTCCCCCGCCCAGGGTGGCCGCGAGGGTCCCGGCGGTCGGGGAGAGGGCGTTCGCGGTCACCAGTTGGTCGACCCCGACGACCCGGGGCAGTGACGCGGAGAGCCCGGCCAAGACGAAGCGGTTGACGGCGGTCACCGAGAGCGCCGAGGCGTAGAACAGCCAGTCGGGCACGTGCGCGACGATCAGCATCCCGGTGACGCAGGCCAGGAAGGCACGCAGCAGATTGCCGTAGAGGAACACCTGGCGGCGCGGCCAACGGTCCAGGAGCACTCCGGCGAAGGGGCCGATCGCCGAGTAGGGCAGCAACAGGACGGCCATGGCCGAGGCGATGGCCACGGGCGAGGCCTGCTTCTCCGGGGAGAACACCACGTAGGTGGCGAGCGCGACCTGGTAGACGCCGTCGGCGGCCTGGGACAGGAGCCGCACCGAGAGCAGGTTGCGGAAGTCCCTCAGGCGCAGGAGTACGCGCAGATCACCTACGACAGGCATGTGGGCAAGCGTCACATACGCCGAGGGTCCCCGGGCGGATTGCCCGGGGACCCTCGGCGGAAGAACAGTCGAAGTCCAAGTGCTGGAAGCCCTTGGCGCATCGTGCTGCGTCCGGTTTAGCGCTCGACCTCGCCCTTGATGAACTTCTCGACGTTGGCCAGGGCCTCGTCGTCGAAGTACTGCACCGGCGGGGACTTCATGAAGTAGCTCGAAGCCGACAGGATCGGGCCACCGATGCCGCGGTCCTTGGCGATCTTCGCGGCGCGCACGGCGTCGATGATGACACCGGCGGAGTTCGGGGAGTCCCACACCTCGAGCTTGTACTCGAGGTTCAGCGGAACGTCACCGAAGGCGCGACCCTCGAGGCGGACGTACGCCCACTTGCGGTCGTCGAGCCACGCGACGTAGTCGGACGGACCGATGTGGACGTTCTTCTCGCCCAGCTCGCGGTCGGGGATCTGCGAGGTGACGGCCTGCGTCTTCGAGATCTTCTTCGACTCGAGGCGGTCGCGCTCCAGCATGTTCTTGAAGTCCATGTTGCCGCCGACGTTGAGCTGCATGGTGCGCTCAAGACGGACACCGCGGTCCTCGAACAGCTTCGCCATCACGCGGTGCGTGATGGTGGCGCCGACCTGCGACTTGATGTCGTCGCCGACGATCGGGACGCCCGCCTCGGTGAACTTGTCAGCCCACTCCTTGGTGCCGGCGATGAAGACCGGAAGGGCGTTGACGAAGGCGACCTTCGCGTCGATGGCGCACTGCGCGTAGAACTTCGCAGCGGCTTCGGAACCGACGGGCAGGTAGCAGACCAGAACGTCGACCTGCTTGTCCCGGAGGACCTGGACGATGTCGACCGGAGCCTCGGCGGACTCTTCGATCGTCATCCGGTAGTACTTGCCCAGGCCGTCCAGGGTGTGGCCGCGCTGAACGGTCACGCCCTTGTTGGGGACGTCGCAGATCTTGATCGTGTTGTTCTCGCTGGCGCCGATGGCGTCCGAAAGGTCGAGGCCGACCTTCTTCGCGTCAACGTCGAAGGCGGCAACGAACTCAACGTCGCGGACGTGGTAGTCGCCGAACTGGACGTGCATCAGGCCGGGGACCTTGGCCGCCGGGTCGGCGTCCTTGTAGTACTCGACGCCCTGCACCAGCGAGGCGGCGCAGTTGCCTACGCCGACGATGGCTACGCGAACCGAACCCATTCCGGTTGCTCCCTGTTTGTTCTCGGACGAGGCCTGCGAATGCAGGGCCTCATTTTGCAGTTTCGTCGGACGAGTCGGGTCGTCTGCGATCCCGTCCCGCCCGCTCGCTCTCGATCAGCTCGTTCAGCCAGCGCACTTCGCGCTCCACGGATTCCATGCCGTGCCGCTGCAGCTCAAGGGTGTAGTCGTCGAGGCGCTCCCGCGTACGGGCGAGCGAGGTGCGCATCTTCTCCAGGCGCTCCTCCAGCCGACTACGGCGGCCCTCCAGCACCCGCATCCGCACCTCTCGTTCGGTCTGACCGAAGAAAGCGAAGCGGGCGGCGAAGGACTCGTCTTCCCAGGTGTCGGGGCCGGTGTGGGAGAGCAGCTCCTCGAAGTGCTCCTTACCCGCGGCCGTCAACCGGTAGACGATCTTGGCGCGGCGTCCTGCGAGTGAAGCGGCGACCGCGTCTTCCAGGGCATTGCCCGGTTCTTCGATCAACCACCCGCTGGCGACGAGCGTCTTGAGGCAGGGATAGAGGGTTCCGTAGCTGAACGCCCGGAACACCCCCAGCGAGGTGTTGAGCCGCTTGCGCAGCTCATAGCCGTGCATGGGGGACTCGCGGAGCAGGCCGAGGACAGCGAACTCGAGAATGCCTGAGCGCCGGCTCATCCGCCTGCTTCCTCCTCGCCCCTGAGTTCCTTATACCGAGCTGATGTATCGACTCGATACATCCAGACGATAGAACGGGCGGCCCGTTACGACAAGGGGAGACGTGGTGACCGGCGTCACATCACTAATTCGTAGGAGGCAAGTTGCCTGATTTGGGGTGAACTTCGGCACTGGTTGGGTTTTGAGCCTGCGTAGTCTGTGCGCCGGGGGAACCGGAATACGCCTGCCGCTTCCAGGCCACTCGCCTGCCCGAGGAGTAGTCGTTCGATGAGCGAGCACCGCCGCAAACCGCCGCAGCAAGGCGGTGGACGGGCCGCGGCCCGCCGGGCCGCCCAGCAGCGGCCCGCCCGGGGCGCCACGCCCGGGCACGACGCCCCCACCGCATCGCCCGGTGGACCGTACGAGGGACAACCGGTCCACGACGGCCGTGCCGGGGCCCGTAGGGGCGCCCGAGGAACCGGCGGAGGCCGTGGGGGCAAGGGATCCGGCCGCGGCGACAAGCGGCTCATCAACTACCCGCGGTCCGACAAGGACGGCTGGAAGCGCTTCCTACCCTCCTGGAAGCTCGTCGGGGGCACGGCCCTGGGCTTCTTCGCCGTCATCACGGCCGGCTCGGGCATCGGCATCGCGATGGTGGGCACCCCCGACGCGAACAAGGCCGCCGAGGCCCAGAACAACGTCTTCTACTGGGCCGACGGCACCCAGATGGTCGCGACCGGCGGGTCGACCAACCGGCAGATCGTGCCCATCGACAAGATCCCCCGGTCGATGCAGAACGCCGTGATCTCGGCGGAGAACGAGTCCTTCGAGACCGACAAGGGCGTCGACCCGATGGGCATCGCCCGCGCCGTGGTCAACATGGCCAAGGGCGGTTCGACCCAGGGCGGCTCCACCATCACCCAGCAGTACGTGAAGAACACCTTCCTGGACTCCGACCAGACGCTGAAGCGGAAGGTCACGGAGCTGTTCATCTCGATAAAGCTGGGTGTGACCGCGGAGAAGGACACGATCCTCGCGGGCTACCTGAACACGGCGTATTACGGCCGGGACGCCTACGGCATCCAGGCCGCCTCCCGTGCGTACTTCGACAAGGACTGCGACAAGCTGACGCCCTCCGAGGGCGCCTTCCTCGCCTCGGTCCTCAAGGGCCCCAACCTCTACAACCCGGACGGCGGCATCGGATCGGCGGCCACCCCCGAGGCCAACACCAAAAGGGCCCAGAGCCGCTGGGCCTGGGTGCTCGACCGCGAGGTCGCCGTGGGCCGGATGACCCCGACCGAGCGGGCCCAGTTCCGCGAGTTCCCCAAGCTGGTCGACTCCGCGCAGGCCCGTTCGCTCGGCGGTCAGACCGGATACCTGGTCGAGACGGCCAAGCAGTACGTGATGAAGGCCAAGGGCTTCACCGCGGAGCAGATGGCACTGGGCGGCTACCAGATCACCACCACCTTCCAGAAGCCCAAGGTGGACGCGCTGGTCAAAGCCGTAGAGGACACCCGCAACGGCTTCCTGGACGAGAAGGCGCGGCCCGACTACGACACCTTCGTCCAGTTCGGCGCGGCTTCCGTGGACGTGAAGACCGGCGCAGTCGTGGCCCTCTACGGCGGGCCCGGCTGGGACCACAAGCACTTCACCAACAACGCCAACACCATCGGTGTCCCCGTCGGCTCCACCTGGAAGCCGTTCGTCCTGGCCGCGGCACTGGAGTACGGCACCCAGAACTCGCACGGCGAGGGCATCTCGGTCAGCAGCAAGTACAACGGCAACGACCAGACCGTCATCAACAACCGGGACGGCAAGCCGCTGCGCGCCGCCGACGGCACGCCCTTCCGGCAGAAGAACGAGAGCCCCACCGCCTACGGGTACGTGACCCTCAACGAGGCGATGGAGAAGTCCATCAACACGCCGTTCGCCCAGCTCGTCTTCGACGTCGGCCACGACAAGGTGCGTGGGGTGGCCAAGGCCTCCGGCATCCTCGACGAGTCGATGGACCCGGCCGACAACGCCTCGTTCGCCCTCGGCACCTCGACCCCGTCGGCCATCCGCATGGCCGACGCCTACGGCACCTTCGCCGACTCCGGCACGCACCACGAGCCCTTCTCGGTCACCAAGGTGCTCAAGGACGGCAAGGAGCTGTCCGGCTTCGAGGCCCCGAAGTCCCAGCGGGCCATGGACAACTCCATCGCCGACAACATCACCAAGGTCCTGCGCAACGTCGTGGAGAACGGCACCGGCACCAAGGCCAAGAAGCTGGGCCGCCCCGCGGCGGGCAAGACCGGCACCACCGACCAGAACAAGTCGGCCTGGTTCGTCGGCTACACCCCGCAGCTCTCGACCGCCGTCACCCTGTTCCGCAACGACCCGAACTCGGCGGACAAGAAGCTGATGTCCATGAACCGGGTGGGCGGTGTCGACTCCATCCACGGTGGTGACATCCCCGCGGTGATCTGGACCGAGTACATGAAGGCCGCCCTCAAGGGGTCCCCGGAGAAGGACTTCCCCGAGGCCGAGGACATCGGCGTGACGGCCGACGCCGCGGGCGCTCCCACGCCTACGCCCACCCCGTCGCCCTCGCCCTCGCCGTCCGTGACGGAGTCGCCGCAGGTCTCGCCGTCCCCGACGGTCTCCCCGTCCCCGTCCGCGGGGGGCAAGCCCAGCTGCAACCCGTGGAAGCTGTACTGCGACCCGGACCCGAGCGGCACGCCCACCGGGAGGCCCAGTCCGACCAAGACGGGCAGGCCCGGCCGGCCGGGCAACAGCATCTGGGGACCCACGGGCGCCGACACCGGCTGATCGGCCGTCTCCGCGCCGAGGGCCGTCGCATTCCGATGCGGCGGCCCTCGGCACGTTCACAGCCCCGTACGGCAGGATGAGCGCATGACGAAGGTGCACGAGGACCGCCCCGTACTGCCGACCCAGCAGGACGAGGTCGCGGCGGCCGGCAGCGAGCTGATCGGCGGACCGATGGGCAGGTACGCGCGGCTGGGCGGGCACTGGCTGAGCCCCGTGCGCGTCATCGTCCTGGTGGCGATCGGCATGTTCGCGCTCGGGATGGTGCAGAAGCTGCCCTGCTACGACTGGGCGTGGTTCCGCGGCGCGGGCTCGCAGTACACCCACGCCTGCTACTCCGACATCCCGCACCTGTACGTCGTGCGCGGCTTCGCCGACGGTCTGACGCCGTACTTCGACCGGCTCACCGGCGACATGCAATACCTCGAGTACCCCGTGCTCACCGGGCTCTTCATGCAGGTCGCGTCCTGGCTCACGCCCACCGGCGGCTCCATGCAGCACCGCGAGCAGATGTACTGGATGGTCAACGCGGGCATGCTGATGGCCTGCGCCGCCGTCATCGCGGTCTGTGTCGCCCGGACGCACCGCCGCCGTCCCTGGGACGCCCTGCTCTTCGCCCTCGCGCCCGCCTTCGCGCTGACCGCGACGATCAACTGGGACCTGTTGGCCATCGCGCTGACCGCCGCCGGGATGCTCATGTGGTCCCGCGGTCGGGCACTGGCCTTCGGCATCCTGATCGGCCTGGCCACCGCCGCCAAGCTCTACCCCGTACTGCTGCTCGGACCGTTGTTCGTCCTGTGCTGGCGGGCCGGCAAGTGGCGCGCGTTCGCACTGGTCGCCCTCGGCGCGGTGGGATCCTGGCTCGTGGTGAACCTGCCCGTCATGCTCTACGCCTGGGACGGCTGGTCGAAGTTCTACACCTTCAGCCAGGAACGTCCGATCGACTTCGGGTCGGTGTGGCTGTTGATCTCCCAGCGCTCCGGGAACCCGCTGGAGGGCGCGAACACCTATGCGACGGGCCTGACCCTGCTGCTCTGCGGCGCCATCGGGTTGCTCGGGCTCACCGCCCCCCGGCGCCCCCGCTTCGCCCAGCTGGTGTTCCTCGTCGTCGCCGTCTTCATCCTGGCCAACAAGGTCTATTCGCCGCAGTACGTGCTGTGGCTCATCCCGCTGGCCGCCCTCGCCCGACCGCGCTGGCGCGACTTCCTCATCTGGCAGGCCTGTGAGGTCATGTACTTCCTCGGGATCTGGTCCTACCTCGCCTACACGACCAGCGGGGAGAAGCACCAGGGCCTGCCCATCGAGGGCTACCAGCTGGCCATCGCCGCGCACCTGCTCGGCACCCTGTACCTCTGCGCCGTGATCGTGCGGGACATCCTGCTCCCCGAGCGGGACGTGGTGCGCCAGGACGGCTCGGACGACCCCTCGGGCGGCGTCCTGGACGGCGCCGAGGACGCGTTCGTGCTCTCCCACGCCGCGAGGGCGCCGCAGGATGCGACGCCCTCGGAGGGACAGCGGGTCGAGTGGGGTGCCTACCGGGATTGATCCCGGCAGGCACCCGTACCCGCAATCAGGCGTCGAGCGCCCGGTCGAACTGGGTCGTGGTGTGCCGCAGGTGGGCCACCAGCTCGTCGCCCACGCGCGGCTCGGTCGCGTCCGAGGGCACGAACAGGATCGACACCTGCATGTGCGGGGGCTCCGCGAACCAGCGCTGCTTGCCCGCCCACACGAAGGGCGACAGGTTCCTGTTCACGGTGGCCAGCCCGGCCCGGGCGACCCCCTTGGCGCGCGGCATCACACCGTGCAGGGCCTTGGGAGCCTCCAGACCCACGCCGTGCGAGGTGCCGCCCGCCACGACCACCAGCCAGCCGTCCGAGGCGGCCTTCTGCTGGCGGTAACCGAAGCGGTCGCCCTTGGAGACGCGCGTGACGTCCAGTACGGCGCCGCGGTACTGGGTCGCCTCGTGGTCGCCCAGCCACAGCCGGGTGCCGATCCGGGCCCGGAACCGGGTCTGCGGGAACTGCTGGCGCAGCCGCGTCAGCTCCTCGGCCCGCAGGTGGCTGACGAACATCGTGTGCAGCGGCAGCCTGGCCGCGCGCAGCCGGTCCATCCAGGCGATGACCTCTTCGACGGCGTCGGAACCGTCGGGGCGGTCCAGCGGCAGGTGCAGGGCGAAGCCCTCCAGCCGCACGTCCTCGATCGCCGAGTGCAGCTGCCCCAGGTCGTGTTCGGAGATCCCGTGGCGGCGCATCGAGCTCATGCACTCGATGACGACACGGGCGCCGACCAGGCCGCGCACCCCGTCCACGGAGGACACCGAGCGGATGACCCGGTCGGGCAGCGGCACCGGCTCCTCGCCCCGTCGGAACGGGGTGAGGACCAGCAGGTCCCCGCCGAACAGATCCTTTATCGCGGCGGCTTCGTACGTCGTTCCCACGGCCAGGATGTCGGCGCCCATGCGGGTCGCCTCTTCGCACAGCCGCTCGTGGCCGAAGCCGTAGCCGTTGCCCTTGCAGACCGGGATCAGCCCGGGGAACTGATCCTGGATCTGCTTCTGGTGCGCACGCCAGCGCGCGGTGTCGACGTAGAGCGTGAGCGCCATGCCCGTCCGGAACCTCTCTAGAAATGAACTGCGCGGTGCAGCGGGGGTGGGGTGGGAATCAGCGGCGGGACATGTAGATGTCGAGCGCCTTGTGCAGCATCTTGTTGAGCGGGAAGTCCCATTCGCCGACGTACTCGACGGCTTCGCCGCCCGTGCCGACCTTGAACTGGATCAGGCCGAACAGGTGGTCGTTCTCGTCCAGTGTGTCGCTGATGCCGCGCAGGTCGTACACGCTCGCGCCGAGCGCGTAGGAGTCGCGCAGCATGCGCCACTGCATCGCGTTCGACGGGCGGACCTCGCGCTTGTGGTTCGCGGAGGCGCCGTACGAGTACCAGACGTGCTGGCCGACGGTGAGCATCGTGGCGGCGGCCAGCGGCTCTCCTTCGTGCGTGGCGATGTACAGGCGCATCCGGTTCGGGTCCTCGGAGTTGAGGGCCGTCCACTGGCGCTGGAAGTAGCTGAGCGGGCGCGGGCGGAACTTGTCGCGCTCGGCGGTGATCTCGTAGAGGTGCTGCCAGGTGGGCAGGTCCTCGTAACCGCCCTGGACGACCTCTACGCCGGCCTTCTCGGCCTTCTTGATGTTGCGGCGCCACAGCTGGTTGAAGCCCTTGAGGACGTCGTCCAGGGAGCGTTCGGCGAGGGGGACCTGGAAGACGTAGCGCGGCTGGACGTCACCGAAGCCGGCGCCGCCGTCCTCGGCCTGCTGCCACCCCATGCGGCGCAGCTTGTCGGACACCTCGAAGGCGCGGGGCTCGATGACCGAGGCCTGCACGTCGCGCAGGCGCTTGACATCCGGATCCTGGATGCCGGCCTTGATGGCCGTCGAGTTCCAGCGGCGGATGACGACGGGCGGGCCCATCTTCACGGTGAAGGCGCCCTGCTGCTTCAGGTGCGCCAGCATCGGCTGGAGCCATTCCTCCAGATTCGGGGCGTACCAGTTGATGACGGGGCCCTCGGGAAGGTACGCGAGGTACCGCTTCACCTTGGGCAACTGCCGGTACAACACCAGTGCGGCACCGACGAGTTCACCGGAGTTGTCGAACCAACCGAGGTTCTCCGAACGCCATTCGTTCTTCACGTCGGCCCACGCCGGAACCTGGCAGTGGCTCGCCGAGGGCAGGCTCTGGAGGTATGCCAGATGCTGCTCTCGGCTGATGGTCCTCAGGGACAGGCTCATGCGGGGCGTCTCCTAGGCGGCTTCGCTGGCTATGGCGCGAAGCCTACTGCGACAAGGGCGCCACCCATCTGGGGGACGGACCCGGTCCGGGCCGAGGGCCGGCCGGCGCCCTGTCGCGGAGGTGCCCGGCTACCCGAAGAGACCGCCGTGCGCCATGGCGAGATAGAACCCGACCGCGGAGGCTCCCAGGCCGACGATCAGTGCGAAGCGTTCGCGTGTCGTGGCCGAGATGAACTGTCCGTAGGCGCCGGTGAGGATGCCGATCAGCCCGGTCCAGGAGCTGAGCAGGTGCAGATTGTGGAAGAACGCCGTGACGAACGCCACGATGCCGAGGATCAGGGTGACCGCCACAAGGGTGTCCTGCAGCGGGTGGGGCTTGCCGTCGGTGGAGAAGAGCGAGATGGACGACTGGGGTCGCATTGCCTGTGCCATCGGAAGGCACCTCCTGGCTGACGCAGAGCGGTGCAGCGGAGCAGCCGTCCGGCGGAGCCGGGGGCATAGCGCCGAGCACACCCGATGGGTACAGGGTGTGGCCTCCAGGTGCCGGATTTCAACCGGAAGGAGGGGAGCAGGTACTCTGTACGGTCTGCACCTGTGTCCGTTCGCTCGGACCCGGTGCGATTACGCATCACGACCCTCCTGCCACGGAACGACCGTGGCCGCTGAGTCCAAAGGAGGTGGGTTCCACATGCGTCACTACGAAGTGATGGTCATCCTCGACCCCGATCTCGAGGAGCGCGCTGTCTCCCCGCTGATCGAGAACTTCCTTTCTGTCGTCCGTGAGGGCAACGGAAAGGTCGAGAAGGTCGACACCTGGGGCCGTCGTCGTCTCGCTTACGAGATCAAGAAGAAGCCCGAGGGCATCTACTCGGTCATCGACCTTCAGGCCGAGCCTGCGGTCGTCAAGGAGCTCGACCGACAGATGAACCTGAACGAGTCGGTCCTCCGGACCAAGGTCCTCCGTCCCGAGACCCACTGAACTTCCCAGTTCAGCGGTAATCGGGATTTCGAGTAGCACAAGCAGCCAGCAGCAAAACCCGCCGAGAGGTTCATCCATGGCAGGCGAGACCGTCATCACGGTCGTCGGCAATCTCGTCGACGACCCCGAGCTGCGCTTCACCCCCTCGGGTGCGGCGGTCGCGAAGTTCCGTGTCGCGTCCACTCCCCGCACCTTCGACCGCCAGACCAATGAGTGGAAGGACGGCGAGAGCCTGTTCCTGACCTGCTCGGTGTGGCGGCAGGCGGCCGAGAACGTCGCAGAGTCCCTTCAGCGGGGCATGCGTGTCGTCGTTCAGGGCCGGCTGCGCCAGCGGTCCTACGAGGACCGTGAGGGTGTCAAGCGCACGGTCTACGAGCTGGACGTCGAGGAAGTCGGCCCCAGCTTGAAGAGCGCCACGGCCAAGGTCACCAAGACCACGGGTCGCGGCGGCCAGGGTGGCTACGGCGGCGGTGCCGGCGGTGCCGGCGGTGCCGGCGGCGGCCAGCAGGGCGGCGGCGGTGGCAACTGGGGCGGAGCCCCCAGCGGCGGCCAGCAGGGCGGCGGAGCACCTTCCGACGACCCGTGGGCGTCCAGCGCGCCGGCCGGCGGCCAGCAGCAGCAGGGCGGCGGGGGTGGCTGGGGCGGAAGCTCCGGTGGCTCCGGCGGCTCCGGCGGCGGCTACTCGGACGAGCCGCCCTTCTAAGGGCAGCTCTACCCCACTTCTTGATCACACAGGAGAGACACAATGGCGAAGCCGCCTGTGCGCAAGCCTAAGAAGAAGGTCTGCGCGTTCTGCAAGGACAAGACCGTGTACGTGGACTACAAGGACACGAACATGCTGCGGAAGTTCATTTCCGACCGCGGCAAGATCCGTGCCCGCCGCGTCACCGGCAACTGCACGCAGCACCAGCGTGACGTCGCCACGGCAGTCAAGAACAGCCGTGAGATGGCGCTGCTGCCCTACACGTCCACCGCGCGATAAGGAAAGGGTGACCGAATAATGAAGATCATCCTGACCCACGAGGTCTCTGGCCTCGGAACTGCCGGCGACGTCGTCGACGTCAAGGACGGCTACGCTCGCAACTACCTGGTCCCGCGTGGTTTCGCGATCCGCTGGACCAAGGGTGGCGAGAAGGACGTGGCGCAGATCCGCCGCGCCCGCAAGATCCACGAGATCGCGACCATCGAGCAGGCCAACGAGTTCAAGGCCAAGCTCGAGGCCGTCAAGGTGCGTCTGGCCACCCGCTCGGGTGACACCGGCCGCCTCTTCGGCTCCGTGACCCCGGCCGACATCGCCACGGCGATCGAGGCTTCCGGTGGTCCGAAGGTCGACAAGCGCCGCGTCGAGCTGGCGTCCCCGATCAAGACCCTCGGTTCGTACCAGGTCTCCGTGCGTCTGCACGCCGAGGTCGTCGCGAACCTGGGTGTCGAGGTCGTCGCCGCCTAAGTGCCGCACACGAAGGGCCGTACCCCTTGGGGTACGGCCCTTCGTCGTTCCCGAACGACGTCGGAGCTCCTCCGGGCGACGGTGTTTCACGTGAAACACGCTGTTTCACGTGAAACCATCCGTTTCACGTGAAACAGCGGCGGTGGACCGCGGTCAGCGCGAGGCGCCCGTGACCAACCAGCGGCCGGAGCGGGCCCGCAGCTGGAGCGTGACCATCCGGACCAACATCATCAGCGTCATCGCCCACCAGAGCGTGGTGAGGCCACCACCGATGCTGGGGACGAGCAGGGCGGCCGGAGTGAAGACGGCCAGCGTCACGACCATCGCACCGGCGAGGTAGCGTCCGTCGCCCGCGCCCATCAGGACCCCGTCGAGGACGAAAACGATGCCGGAGACCGGCTGGGAGACCGCCACGACGAGCAGGGCGGGCAGCAGGGCGTCCTTGACCGTGGGGTCGCCGGTGAAGAGCGGTACGAACAGGGGCCGGGCCGCGACCACCAGGATGCCGAGGACGATTCCCGAGGCGATCCCCCACTGCACCATGCGGCGGCACACGGCCTTGGCCCCCTCGGTGTCGCCCGCGCCCAGGTACCGGCCGATGATGGCCTGTCCGGCGATCGCGATCGCGTCCAGTGCGAAGGCGAGCAGACTCCACAGGGAGAGCAGGATCTGGTGCGCCGCGATGTCGGCATCACCCAATCGGGCGGCCACGGCCGTCGCGATCATCAGGACGGCCCGTAGGGACAGGGTCCGCACCAGCAGCGGTACCCCGGCCTGTGCGCAGGCCCGGATGCCCGCGGCGTCGGGCCGCAGGGAGGCGCGGTGGCGACGGGCTCCCCGGACGACGACGATCAGGTAGGCGGCGGCCATGGCGCACTGGGCGATGACCGTGCCCCACGCCGAACCGGCGATGCCGAGGCCCGCGCCGTAGACCAGGGCCACGTTCAGGCCGCCGTTGAGGGCGAACCCGCCGATGGCGACGTAGAGGGGGGTGCGCGTGTCCTGGAGGCCGCGGATCACTCCGGTGGCGGCGAGCACCACGAGCATGGCCGGGATACCGAGGGCGGAGATGCGCAGATAGGTGACGGCGTACGGGGCCACGGTGTCGGAGGCGCCGAAGAGCGAGATCAGCCAGGGAGCCGTGGGCAGCACGAGGGCGATGACGCCTCCACCGAGCAGGAGGGCGAGCCAGATGCCGTCCATGCCCTGCCGGATGGCGGCTTGGAGGTCGCCCGCTCCGACCCGGCGGGCGACCGCCGCGGTGGTGGCGTAGGCGAGGAAGACGAAGACGCTCACGGCGGTCGTCAGGAGGGCCGCGGCGACTCCGAGGCCGGCGAGCTGGGGAGTGCCGAGGTGCCCCACGATGGCACTGTCGGCCATGACGAAGAGGGGTTCGGCGACGAGTGCGCCGAAGGCGGGAACGGCGAGTGCGAAGATCTCGCGGTCGTGCCGTCTCGGGGCAGCCTTCGGGGGCTCGGTGGCCTGTGTCATGTGCTCAATCTAATCTTCCACAGGTAATAGATACAAGCCCCTTTGGATCCTTACTGGGGCGCTGACTTGGGCGTTCTTCGCACCCCTTTGGAGGCGATCTTGAGGTAGCGGCGAAGAAATTTTTCCTACGCCGCCCGTGTATGGCGAAATCCCAGGTCAGTGGGGGTGCCGGGATGGTGCGGGTGATTTTGTCCACAGCGTCGTCCCCCGGTCCGTACACAGCTTCCGGCGAGTTACCCACAGCATTCGGCTCGTCATCCACATCTCATCCACACAGCCTGTGGATAACAAGATTGGCTGACGTCGCCGGCGGCTCTACCGTGGTGCGTTGCCCGACGCGCCGAGAGCCGATCCGGGTGCCCCAAATGTCAGAGCCGTGTCGTAGAAAGAGTGACACGGCAAGGTCCGCTTTGCGGACGGGAGGAGGCGGCCCGGTGAGCAGTCCCGAGCCCATGGACGACCCTTGGGCCGACAGCGGTCCCGGTGACCGTCTGCCCGCCCGTACGCGCCGCAACGGTGAAGGCCGCGGCCGCGGGGACGAGCAGTCCGAGCGGGGCCGTGAGGGCGGCTCCTGGGACGGCGGAGGCGGTGGCTTCGAGCGGGTCCCGCCGCAGGACCTGGACGCCGAGCAGTCGGTCCTGGGCGGCATGCTGCTCTCGAAGGACGCGATCGCCGACGTGGTCGAGGTCCTCAAGGGCCACGACTTCTACCGCCCCTCGCACGAGACGATCTACCAGGCGATCCTCGACCTGTACGCGAAGGGCGAGCCCGCCGACCCGATCACGGTCGGCGCGGAGCTCACCCGGCGCGGCGAGATCAGCAAGGTCGGCGGCGCGTCGTACCTGCACACGCTGGTCCAGTCCGTGCCGACGGCGGCGAACGCGGAGTACTACGCGGAGATCGTCCATGAGCGGGCGGTCCTGCGCCGGCTGGTCGCGGCCGGTACGAAGATCACGCAGATGGGCTATGCGGCGGACGGGGACGTCGACGAGATCGTCAACAGTGCCCAGGCCGAGATCTACGCCGTCACCGAGCAGCGGACCTCCGAGGACTACCTGCCGCTCGGCGACATCATGGAAGGCGCCCTCGACGAGATCGAGGCGATCGGCTCGCGCAGCGGCCAGATGTCCGGAGTCCCGACCGGCTTCACGGACCTGGACTCGCTGACCAACGGTCTGCACCCCGGCCAGATGATCGTCATCGCCGCCCGCCCCGCCATGGGCAAGTCCACGCTCGCGCTCGACTTCGCGCGGGCCTGCTCCATCAAGGCCAACCTGCCCAGCGTCATCTTCTCCCTCGAAATGGGGCGCAACGAGATCGCGATGCGCCTGCTCTCGGCGGAGGCCCGGGTGGCGCTGCACCACATGCGCTCGGGCACCATGACCGACGACGACTGGACCCGGCTGGCCCGCCGGATGCCGGACGTCTCCGCGGCCCCGCTCTACATCGACGACTCCCCCAACCTGTCGATGATGGAGATCCGCGCGAAGTGCCGTCGGCTCAAGCAGCGAAACGATCTGTCGCTCGTCGTCATCGACTACCTGCAGCTGATGCAGGCCGGTGGCTCGCGCCGCCCCGAGAGCCGCCAGCAGGAGGTCTCGGACATGTCCCGAAACCTCAAGCTGCTCGCCAAGGAGCTGGAGGTCCCGGTGATCGCGCTGTCGCAGCTGAACCGTGGTCCCGAACAGCGCACCGACAAGAAGCCGATGGTCTCCGACCTTCGAGAGTCCGGCTCCATCGAGCAGGACGCCGACATGGTGATCCTGCTGCACCGCGAGGACGCGTACGAGAAGGAGTCGCCCCGCGCCGGTGAGGCGGACCTGATCGTGGCCAAGCACCGTAACGGCCCCACTGCGACGATCACGGTCGCTTTCCAGGGCCACTACTCACGGTTCGTGGACATGGCCAACACCTAGAGTCTGATCATGAGTTCCGTAGACGCAGTTGACACAGCAGGCACGGCCGAAGACCGGGAACTGCTCCCCTCGACCCGGCGGGCGTTGCGCCACCGCCTCGCCGTCGCGCAGAGCGAGGGACGGGCTCCCTCGATCGTGGCCGCCGTGGCCCGAGGCGGCGAGATCGTCTGGGAGGGCTCCCGTACCTGTGTGGACGGGCACGGACCCGACGGTGACGTGCAGTACCGGGTCGGTTCGATCAGCAAGACCTTCACCGCCGTGCTCGTGCTGCGGCTGCGCGACGAAGGCCTGTTGAGCCTGGAGGACCCGCTGGAGAAGCACCTCCCGGGTACCGGCGCCGGCGAGGTGACCATCGCTCAGCTGCTCGCCCACACGGGCGGCCTCGCGGCGGAGACCCCCGGGCAGTGGTGGGAACGCAGCCCGGGTTCGCTGAGGCCCGAACTGGCCGATGTCCTGGGCGAGGAGCCGTTCCGACACGTGCCCGGGCAGCGCCACCACTACTCCAACCCGGGCTACACCCTGCTGGGATCGCTAGTGGAGGCGGTCCGCGGGAAGCCGTGGGCCGAGGTGCTCCGGGCCGAGGTGCTGGAGCCGCTGGGGCTGGAGCGCACCACCGTGCTGCCACAGGCACCGCACGCGGGCGGTTGGGCCGTCCACCCCTGGGCCGACGTGATGCTGCCGGAGCCGCTGGAGGACCTCGGGCTCATGGCTCCGGCCGGGCAGCTCTGGTCCACGACGCGGGATCTGGCCCGCTTCGCGGTGTTCCTCGCCCGGGGTGACGAGCGGGTCCTGACCGCGGACACGGTGCGCGAGATGCGCACGGCGGCCTCGCCGCCCGAGCCGGGCGTCGCGGAGGGCGGGTACGGGCTGGGCATGCAGCTGATGGCCTCCGGCGGCCGCTCCCTGGCTGGGCACAGCGGTTCGCTCCCGGGATTCGTCGCCTGCCTGTGGCTGAGCGAGGCGGACGACCTCGCCGTGGTCGCCCTGGCGAACTGCACCTCCGGCCTGCCGGTCGCGCTCGTCGCCTCCGAACTGCTGGGCATCGTGGCGGAGGCGGAACCGCGGATCCCCGAGCCCTGGAAGCCCTTCCGGGAAGCCGACGAGGTGGCCCTGGAGCTGACGGGGCCCTGGTACTGGGGAGCGGCTCCGTTCGCGCTCCGACTGACCGCGGACGGGACCTTGGCGCTCGGCCCGGTCTCGGCGACCGGACGGGCGGCCCGGTTCCGAGCGGCAGCGGACGGGAACTGGACCGGGGTGAGCGGCTATTACGCGGGCGAGACCTTGCACGCGGTGCGGCGCGAGGACGGATCCCTGAGCCACTTGGACATCGGTTCGTTCGTGTTGACCCGTGCGCCCTACGACCCGTCCGCGCCGGTCCCCGGGGGCGTCGATCCCCTGGGGTGGCGCGGCGTGGGCTGATCGAGCGGCCGGCGCGCTGCGCCGGCCGCGCACCGTCAGAGCTGGTACTTGAAGCCGACGTGCGAGGCGACGAAGCCGAGCCGCTCGTAGAACCGGTGGGCATCGGTTCGGGTGACGTCCGAGGTGAGCTGCACCAGCTGGCAGTTCTCCGCCCGGGACTTTTCGATCGCCCATTCGATGAAGAGCGTGCCCAGTCCGCTGCCCCTTTCGTCGGCGTGCACGCGGACGCCTTCGACGATGGAACGGGTGGATCCCTTGCGGGACAGGCCCGGGATGATGGTCAGCTGGAGGGTGCCGACCACCCGGTCCCCGCGGACGGCGACCACGACGTGCTGATTCGGGTCGTCCGTGAGTCGCTTGAGGGCCGCGGTGTAGGGGGTGAGGTCGTCCGGGGACTCCCTGGTGGCACCGAGCGGGTCATCGGCGAGCATCGCGACGATGACGGGAAGGTCGGCCTCGGTGGCGGGCCGGATGTCCAGCTGGGGCAGGTCGTTCATGGAGGGGTGTTCCTTTCTCAGCCCGCGGCCACGGTGAGCGGGGCCCAGCGGCGGGTCCAGTCTCCGGGCAGGTCGGGGAGGTCCCGGGTCATGACGGTGTTGAAAGTGATCGAGTCGAGACCGCGGTCCTTGAGCCAGTCGCGCAGATCCTCGTGGCGCACGTCGATGTCCGTGCGCAGGGGGCGGTCGGTCGTCGCCGCGAGGGCCGTGATGAGGGCCTGGGCGCCCGCGGTGTCGCGCGCGATCAGTGGGCCGACGACATGGGTGTCCATGTTCGGCCAGATGGCGGCGTACCCGACGAGGGCGCCGGTTCGGTCCTCGGCGACGACCAGCCGGTCCGCGAAGGCGGGCAGCCGGGCGATGATGTGGGTCCGGTCGGTGCCGAAGACCTCCGCGTCGAGCCGCAGGATCCGCGGGAGGTCCTCCGCGGTGGCCGGGCGGACCGGGAAGGTGTCGGTTCCGGGCACCGCGGGGTCGGGCCGGAAGGCGCCCTTGAGCATTTCGCCCCGGCCCGTGGTGGCGAAGCCGAGTTCCTCGTAGAGAGGCCGGCCGTACGGGGTGGCGTTGAGGGTGAGCGGGACGCCCTTGAGGACGTCGTCACAGACGTACGTCATCAGGCGGCGGCCCAGTCCCCGACGGGAGTACCGCTCGGCGATGAGGACCATGCCGATGGCGGCCAGCTCCGCCGTGTCGTACGTCTGTCCGTACCGGGTGACGACGCACGCGGCTGCGAGGCCCTGCCCGTCGGGTGCGTCGACCCCGTAACCGCTTCCGGCGGCGAGGAGCAGGCCCCATTTGTGGTCCTCGCGAGGCCACCCGCGGTCTTCGGAGAGGTCGGCGCAGCGCCGGAGATCGTCCAGGGTCAGTGCGCGGATCGGTAGATCGATGAGCTGTGGTGGTGTCACCGGCCCAGCCTGGATCACTGGCTGGGGAGCGTCCAGAGGTTTTGGAGGCGGATGTTTCACGTGAAACCAGCCGCTGTTTCACGTGAAACGCGCTGTTTCACGTGAAACGGACGGACTAGCCTCACCTCTCATGACTCGCCTGCACCTCTTCGACCTCGACGGCACGCTCATGTTCGGCTCTGCGGCGCCGATCGAGATCTCACGGCAGCTCGGCCTGGGTGCCGAGATCGCGGAGCTGGAGAGGGCCTTCGGAGCGCGGGAGATCGGGCCCCAGGAGTTCTCCGTGGGAGTGCACACGCTGTGGACGGAGCTGACGCCGACGCACGTCCGGGCGGCATTCGACGGTGCGCCGTGGATCGAGGGCATTCGCGAGGTGTGGCAGGAGATCCGCGCGTGCGGGGACTACTGCGCGGTGGTCTCCCTGTCGCCGTCGTTCTTCGTGGAACTCCTGCTGGAGTGGGGTGCGCACGCGGCGCACGGCTCGGTCTTCCCGGAGGTGCCGTTCACCCGGCCCGTGGACGTGACGGGGATCTTGACCCCGGAGGGCAAGCTGGAGGTGGCGGACCGGCTCTGTGCCCGGTTCGGAGTGAGCCGGAGCGACTGTGTCGTCTACGGGGACTCCATGACCGATGCGGTGCTGTTCGGTGCGCTGCCGGTCTCGGTGGCGGTCAACGCGCGGCCCCACGTGGCAGCCCTGGCGACGTACGTCTACGAAGGAAGGGATCTTCGAGAGGCATATCGGCTCGCCGGGACGCTCGCCCCGAAGGTCGAGGCATCTTAAGCGGAGGGTCGGCGAGAACTGCGGATTTTCCGCATTTCCCCGCAAGCCACTCCATCGGCTGGCATGCTGCGAAGCCCGGAACCACGGATTCGAAGCCGTGGCGCGTGCAAACCGACCGAGATGCTCGAAGCGAGGCACCGCATGGACGCTCCGCCCACCAGATCGGCCAGATGGGGGACCGACGGGATACCCTCCGGGGGCGGCGCGACCGAGCCTTCCCCCGATGCCGTGCTCATCCGCAAGACCCTCGCCGAGGTCGGCCCGATAGCCGACAAGGTGACTTCGTACTTCTACGCCCTGCTCTTCACGGGGCATCCGGAATTACGGTCGATGTTCCCCGTGGCCATGGACGTGCAGCGGGAACGGTTGCTGAAGGCCCTGCTCACGGCTGCCGAACACATCGACAATCCGCAGGTGCTCGCCCCGTATCTGAGCCGACTGGGCACCGGCCACCGCAAGTACGGCACGATGGCCGGGCACTACCCGGCCGTGGGCGAGGCCTTGATCGGCGCGCTGGCCCGGTTCGCGGAACGAACGTGGGGCCCGGAGGCGGAAGCCGCCTGGGTGCGGGCGTACACCGCGATCTCCCAGATCATGATCGACGCCGCAGCGGCGGACGAGCAGAAGGCCCCCGCGTCCTGGCAGGCCGAGGTGGTCTCCCACGAACTGCGCACCCCTGACATCGCCGTACTGACGGTCCGCCCCGATCAGCCCTACCCCTTCCTGGCGGGGCAGTACACGAGCCTGGAGACCCCGTGGTGGCCGCGGGTGTGGAGGCACTACTCCTTCGCCTCGGCGCCGCGCTCGGACGGCCTGCTGTCCTTCCACGTCAAAGCCGTCCCCGCGGGGTGGGTCTCCAACGCGCTGGTGCGCCACGCCCGCCCGGGCGATGTCCTGCGGCTGGGGCCGCCGGCGGGCTCGATGGTGGTCGACCACACCACGGACAACGGGATGCTGTGCCTCGGGGGCGGCACGGGCATCGCCCCGATCAAGGCATTGATCGAGGACGTCGCGGGACACGGCGAGCGCCGGCCGGTGGAGGTCTTCTTCGGAGCGCGCAGCGACGGGGACCTCTACGACAAGGACACCTTGCTGGGCATGCAGCGCTCGCACCCGTGGCTGTCGGTGCGGCCGGTGGTGTGCGACGGTCTGGCCGGGCAGTTGCCGCAGGCGGCCGGTGAGCACGGACCGTGGAACTCCTACGACGCCTTCGTCTCGGGTCCGCCCGGAATGATCCGCAGTGGTGTGGACGCCCTCAAGCAGATCGGGATCCCGGGCGACCGGATCCGGTACGACTCGGTCGAGGAGCCGGTGGGGGTCTCCGGCTGAGCCGGAGACCCCCACCGGGCCCGGCTCAGCCCAGGTCGGGAGCGTGCATGGCGCGGACTCCCTCGATGTTCCCGTCGAGGTAGTGGCGCAGGGACAGTGGGACGAGGTGGACGGCGGCGATGCCGACGCGGCTGAACGGCACCCTGACGATCTCGTACTCGCCCTCGGGCTGATCGACCTCGGGCCCGTGGCGCAGGCTGGGGTCCATCGATTCGAGGTGGCAGACGAAGAAGTGCTGCACCTTGACGCCGGTCACCCCGGCCACGGCGATGTGCTCGACGGTGTCGACGAAGCAGGGCACCACATCGGTGATCTTGGCCCCGAGTTCCTCGTGGACCTCTCGGTGCAGGGCGTCGACGACGGTGGCGTCCGTGGACTCCACTCCGCCGCCGGGGGTGAGCCAGTACGGATCGACGCCGGGCCTGGTGCGCTTGATCAGGATCAGATCGTCACCGTCGAGCAGGATCGCGCGAGCGGTGCGTTTGACCACAGGACGTTCGGTCATGGATGAAGCGTGGCCCAGGACTCCGCTTCTGAAACGCGCCACCGCGAATCGGGTCACCAATGCGCCGCGGCGCGCAGGAGGTGGTCGTGGGCGCGCGCGAGGTGCGCGAGGGCGAGACTGCCCGCGCGCACCACGAGGAACCAGGTGCGCAGCGGCGGCACGACGGGCTCCAGGAGGGCGACGACCCGACCGCTGTCGAGGGCGTCCTGGCACAGGTAGCGGGGCAGTACGGCCAGTCCGCCGCCCGTGGCCGCGCACTCCAGGACCGCCCGCAGGTCGGGAGCGACGACGGTGGCCGCGGCCGTGGGGAGAGCGTCGAAGACCGCTGCCCAGTAGCGCGTGATCAGGGGCAGGGACTCGTGCACTTCGACGAGCGGAATTCCGTCCATGGCGGCCGGGCCCTTGGTGCGGAGCAGCTCGGGGTCGATCAGCGCGGCCCAGTAGGGAGCCGCGACCAGGACGTGCTCCTCGTCGCACAGAGCGGTCGCGGTGAACATCGAGCCGCGGGGGCGGGTGGTGGTGACCCCGAGGTCGAACTGGCAGGCGGCCAGACCTTCCAGCACCTGAGCCGCTTCCGTGGGAAGGGAGGCGCGCAGGCTCTGCCCTTGGCCCACGAGCGGCGCCAGCGCCGGGAGCACGCGCAGGCACAGGAACTCCGGCGGCCCGGCCAGATGAAGGGTGCGGACCGCCCCGGCCGCTTCCTGCTGGGTCCCGGCGATCTCCAGGAGGGCGTCCAGGTGCGGGGCCGCCTTGCGGGCCAGCTCGTCGCCGATGGCGGTGGAGGTGACGCCGCGGGACTGGCGGTGGAACAGCGGTCGCCCTAGCTGGCGTTCGAGGGCGCGGATCTGCGAGGTGACGGCGGGCTGGGAGAGCCCCAGCAGCGCGGCGGCCCGGGTGAAGGAGCCGGCCCGGTGCACGGCGACGAAGGTGCGCAGCAGCGCCAGGTCCATGGCCACCCCTCTCGGTGAGGCCATCCACTATAAATATGTCGCTAGCTCCCTGTCGCTACCGTGATTGGACTCTGACTGAGAGTCAATTAGCCTTCTCCGTGTGGTTCTTCACGCGGGAACCCGGGGCGGTCCGAGCCACCAGGGGGGAGGCTCGGACCGCTCGCGCGCGTCGGTCAGGCCCCGGAACCGGAGACGTCAAGGGCCCGCAGGACGTCCGCGACGAGGTCTTCGGTGTCCTCGGCACCGGCGGAGAAGCGGATGAACCCCTCCGACACGGCGTCACCGCCCCATCGGCGGCGCCGCTCGGCCGTCGAGCGGACCCCACCGAAACTCGTGGCGTCCTCCACCAGGTGCAGAGCGCTCATGAACCGTTCGGCACGGGCCCGGTCCGGCAGGGTGAAGGAGACCACCGAGCCGTAGCCCGCCATCTGCCGGGCGGCCGTCTTGTGGGACGCGTCATCGGGCAGTCCCGGGTAGCGCAGGCCGGTGACGTCGGCGCGCTCGGCCAGCGCCTCGGCGACCGCCAGGGCGTTGTCCCACTGCCGGTGGGTCCGCAGTTGCAAGGTGGCCAGGGAGCGGTGGGCCAACCAGGCCTCCATGGGTCCCGGGATCGCACCGACGACCTTGCGCCACAGACGGACCCGGGCGGCGAGCTCAGGGTCGCGGCAGCTGACGTAGCCGAGGAGCAGGTCACCGTGGCCGGTGAGGCCCTTGGTGCCGCTGGCGACCGAGAAGTCCGCGCCGAGTGCCAGGGGGCGCTGTCCCAGTGGGGTGGCGAGGGTGTTGTCCACGGCGACCAGGGTGCCGTTCGCGCGGGCCGCCTCGACCAGCCGCCGTACGTCGCAGACATCGAGCCCCGGGTTGGACGGGGTCTCGATCCAGAGCAGCCGGGCCCCGTCGATCACGGCGAGCTGTGCTTCCTCCGCGGTCGGGGCGGTGCGCACGTGGACTCCGTACGCCTCCAGCTGGGCCCGGACGAGCGGCAGGGCCTGGTATCCGTCGTCCGGCAGGACGACGGTGTCGCCGGCGCGGGTCTGGGAGAGCAGGACGGCGGACACCGCCGCCATGCCCGAGGCGAAGACGACGGTCTCCACCTCCTCCCCCGGGGCTTCGAGTTCCCCCACGGCCCGTTCGAGCAGGGTCCAGGTGGGGTTGGTGTCGCGGCCGTAGGTGTACGGCCCCTCGACGTCGCCGGGCAGGTGGAAGTGGGCGGCGAAGACCGGCCCCGGCAGGGTCGGTTCGTTCTTGACGGGCTCGGGCAGCCCGGCGCGCACCGCGCGGGTGCCTTCGCCGATGCGGGATCGGTCCTGGGGGTTCACGGGGTGTGCTCCTTCAGCGCGGTGCGGACGGCTGCCAGCAGGCCGGGTCCTGCTGCTTCGACCAGCTCCAGGCACGCCTCGAACCCGTCGAGGGATCCGTAGTACGGGTCCGGTACGTCCAGGTCGAGGCCGTCGGCGGCCGGGTCGTAGGACCGCAGGAGCCGGACCTTGGCGGCGTCCTCCCGGGTCGGGGCCATCCGGCGCAGGTCACGCAGGTGTCCCGTGTCGAGCGCGATGACGAGGTCGAGGCGGCCGAACCACGAGGTGCGGAACTGCCGGGCCCGGTGTCCGTGTCCGTATCCGGCGGCCGCCAGCACGGAGACCGTGCGCGGGTCGGCGCCGTCGCCCTCGTGCCAGCCCCCGGTACCGGCGCTGTCGACCTCGACCAGGTCGCTCAGCCCGGCATCGGCGACCTGGGCGCGGAAGACCGACTCGGCCATGGGCGAGCGGCAGATGTTGCCGGTGCAGACGAAGCACACGCGGTACACGGGCAGCTCGCTCAGTCCTTGTCGGGCAGGACCATGTTCACGGCCCAGGAGACGACGGAGATGATCAGGCCGCCGATGACCGCGGTCCAGAAGCCCTCGACGTGGAAGGACAGGTCGAGCTTTCCGGCCAACCAGGAGGTCAGGAGCAGCATCAGGGCGTTCACGACCAGGGTGAACAGGCCGAGGGTGAGGATGAACAGGGGCAGCGAGAACAGCTTCACCACGGGCTTGACGATGAGGTTGACCAGGCCGAAGACCAGGGCGACCACGATCACGGTGAGGGTCCGGTGACCCATGCTGCTGCCGTCGTCGAGGGAGATGTCGGGGACCAGCCAGATCGCCACGGCCAGGGCCGCGACGTTGGCGATCGTCTTGACTACGAAATTCGTCATGTGTCTGATCGTTGCAGAGAAGATCCGGCTGGGACATCAGCACGACAGCCGAAGCCAGGGCACGAAAGAGCGCGAGGGGCGTAAGAACGATGAAGGCATTCCGGCTGGACGAGCTAGAGGCCGAGCGACTGGCCAATGACGGGGCCTACCTCCAGTTCCTGCGGGAGCGGAACATGTCCGTCGGTCTGTACGCATTGGACGCCGGGCAGAGCGACCCCCAGCAGCCGCATGCCCAGGACGAGGTCTATTTCGTCGTCAGTGGTCGGGCCTCGATCACCGTCGGGGAAGAGACGACGACGGTGGCGCGCGGGGGCGTGGTCTACGTTCCGGCCGGAGTCCCGCACCGCTTCCACCACATCACCGAGGACCTGAAGGTGCTGGTCGTCTTCTCGCCGCCGGAGGGCTGACCCGCTCCTGGAGCCGGTGGACCCCTGACTCCCCGGTGGTCAGGGGGGTGGGGGCCCCTAGGGGTCGGGTCAGGGGACTCCAAGGGATCTGGAGCCCCCATCGCGTTTCACCGCCTCCTAGCATCGGAGTCAGGAAGTCACGCATCAGGAAGAGGTTGAGGACATGGACGGCATCCGGGAGACATTCGCAGGTATGCCCTGGTGGGTTAAGTGGGTCGCGGTTCCGCTGCTGGCGCTGTTCGTCTTCGGCGGCCTGCTCACCGCCCTCATCGGTTTGATCTTCAAGTTGCTGCTCTTCGTCGGCCTCGTCGGCGGGCTGATCTTCGTCGTGAAGAAGTTCGCCGGCGGCGGTTCGAAGTCCTCGTCCAGCGACTGGTAGGAGCGGCTTCGCAGCGGATTAACCCAGGTGGGCGAACATGGAGCCCTGGACAGCTCGTTCCGCAGGAGGCCGCCGATACAGTGGCAATCTGTGCATTTTCCTGGGTACCGACGCCGGTGATCCGCTCTGACCCGCGGTGCCTTCACGTATCAGCCGAGCACGACCCCCAGGAAGCGCGGACATGCGGGGGCGGCCCCCGCGAGCGGGCCGGCCCCAAGGTCCGCCGCCACGCCTGGGGGTGAGCTTTGGCATCGCTTCACAATGCCGGTGTGCCGACTCTGATCGGCTCCGTGCAAAGGGCCCTGAGGCTGCTCGAAGCGGTCGGCTCCCATAGTGAGGGAGCCCCGGCGAAGCAGCTGGCGCGCGAGGCGGGGCTGCCGCTCCCCACCGCGTACCACCTGCTGCGGACCCTCACCCACGAGGGTTATCTGCGCCGCGAGGGCGGGGTGTTCATCCTCGGGGACGCCATCGGGCGACTGGCCGGCGGTGGACTCCAGCAGAAACGTCGCACCATGATCCTCGACTCCCTCGCGCACTTCCGCGAGACGGTCGGGGCCCCCGTGTACTTCGCGGTCTACCGCGAAGGTGAGATCGAGGTCGTCGGCGTCTCGGACACGCCGACCGGCCCAGCCGTTGAGGAATGGGCCGCCTTCCGCGAGACCGGCCACGCGCACGCCATCGGGCAGTGCCTGCTGGGACAGCTCGACGAGAAGGTCCGCAAGGACCACTACGCCCGCCATCCGGTCCAGCCCGTCACCCCGTACACGGTTTCGGACGTGCACGCTCTGGAGCAGAAGATCGGAACGCTGGGCAAGATGCAGCCGGTTACGGAGCGTCAGGAATATTCTCTCGGCACGGTGTGCGCGGCCATCCCCATCACGGCCGGAGACACCGCTGCGACCATGGCTATTTCCCTTCCGCTGCACTTGGAAGGCCGGTTGCCCTATGCGCTCGAACGGCTACGGAGTGAAGTAGGCGCGCTGTTGAGCTCGCTTTCGTTCTCTATCAGTATCTGAAAACTCACTCCTTGTGATCTCCCGGCGCTTACACCACTCTTGTCAAGAGGGCCTTGAGGGACCATTCCTGGCCACTTCCACAACAGCGGGGTAGTCAATGCGCGAGTCGGTACAGGCAGAGGTCATGATGAGCTTCCTCGTTTCCGAGGAGCTTTCGTTCCGGATCCCGGTGGAACTCCGGTACGACGCACGGGACCCCTACGCGGTGCGTCTGACGTTCCACCTCCCCGGCGATGCGCCCGTGACCTGGGCGTTCGGTCGGGAACTGCTTCTCGACGGCATCAACAAGCCGTGTGGTGACGGCGATGTGCACATCGCTCCCAGTGATCCGGAGGAGCTGTCGGACGTGCACATCCGACTTCAGGTCGGTACGGACCGGGCCCTGTTCCGGGCGAGTGCGGCGCCCCTGGTGGCGTTCCTCGACCGCACCGACCGGATCGTGCCGCTCGGTCAGGAGCGCAACCTCGGTGATTTCGAGGAGAACCTGGAGGAGGCGTTGGACAAGATCCTGGCCGAGGCCCGGCAGAACGAGCAGAACGCCGGCTGAGCCACTGTCACGCCGTCACACCGAGTCACCGCTTCCGGCGACGACCGCGCCCTCTGCGGCTCGGCCCCGAGGCCGCTCCGGCGGTCGGGGACCCCGGCCGGTCGGCGGAGACGACGAGTGCGGCCAGGGCCGTGGTCACCGGGACCGAGGCGACGAGACCGATCGAGCCCACGAGGGTCCGTACGATCTCCTCCGCCACCAGCTCGCTGTTGGCCACCGCTCCCACACTGCTGTTCGCGATGGAGAACAGCAGGAGTAGCGGCAACGCGGCGCCCGCGTAGGCGAGTACCAGGGTGTTGACGACGGACGCGATGTGGTCGCGACCGATCCGGATGCCCGCCCGGTACAGCGCGCGCGGCCCCATCGACGGGTCCGCCTGGTGGAGTTCCCAGACCGCGGACGTCTGGGTGACCGTCACGTCGTCGAGCACGCCGAGCGATCCGATGATCACGCCTGCCAGCAGCAGGCCGCTCATGTCGATGTGCGGGTAGAGCCCGTGGATCAGCCCGGTGTTGTCGTCGGTGTTGCCGCTGAGGAAGGCCCAGCCGATGAACACCGAGCCCAACAGCCCGATCAGCAGCAGCGAGGCCAGGGTCCCGAGCACGGCGACCGAGGTCCTGGCGGTCAGGCCGTGGCACATGTAGAGCGCGATCAGCATGATCGCGCTGGCGCCGACCACCCCCACGACCAGCGGGTTCGAACCCTGGAGGATGGCGGGCAGGATGAAGAGCGTCAGCACGGAGAAGCTGACCGCGAGGGCGATCAGCGCGAACAGGCCGCGCAGCCGGCCGACCACGACCACGGCGACGGCAAAGATCCCGGCCAGCAGGGCCAGCGGAAGCTTCCGGTTCACGTCGATCACGGAGTACTGCAGGTCGCGCGGAGCAGCCGGTGCGTACGCCACCACGATCCCCTGGCCGGTCTCCAACTGCCGTGGTGCGCCCGGCTGGACGATCTCGACGAACCGGTGTCCTCGATCGGGCCCGGTGCCGATCTCGACCGTGGCTTTCTTGCAGTCGCCGGACGGGGCGGCCTTGCCCCCCTTGGGAGCGGACGTGCCACTGGACGGCGGGACCTGGGCGGCGTTGACGGACTTGCAGTCGACCAGCTCGATCGACACGACCTTGCCCTGCTGGGTCTGTCGGTCGAAGCCGACTCCGGTGCGCTCGTGCGCGGGGGCGCCTCCCGGCCACAGGACGATCATGCCGACGAGGACGGCGGCGGCGAAGGGGATCAGGACCGCCGCGATGACCTTGCGCAAGTGCTTCGAGACGGGGGCCGCCGGGCCGTGGCTGTGCGAGTGCGAGTGCCCGTGGGACGCGCCGGCGGACGGTTCGTGCGAGGACCCGCGGGGAGGGTGGGCATGGCCCGAGTGCTCCGTGTGATCCGTGGGCTCGGTGGGGGGCTGCGGCGAGGACGTCACCGAGTGATCATCGCAAGAGATGAGGGGGCCCACTGTTCAGCACGCCAAGGATGACGCTAGCGTGGGGGCACCTTTGCACAACGCGGGAGCTCGGAGCACCGGGCTGAGAGGGCGCTGATCACCGTACGTGGACACGTACGGGAAGAGGCTGCGCCGACCGCCGAACCTGTTACCGGGTAATGCCGGCGTAGGGAGATAGGTCTCATGACCATTCAGGACGCACACACGCCTGCCGTCAGCCAGGACAGCAACGGCCAGGAAGAGCGCCAGCCCGGCTGGCACAAGGGGTACGTTGCGGGCTCCCGCCCGGACCTCCGCGTGCCGGTTCGCCAGGTGCACCTCACCAACGGCAAGGACGTGACGCTCTACGACACGTCCGGCCCGTACACCGACCCGCAGATCGAGACCGACGTCCGCCGGGGCCTCGCGCCGCTGCGCGAGAACTGGATCATCAGCCGCGGTGACACCGAGGAGTACGCGGGTCGCCCCGCGCGCCCCGAGGACGACGGCATCAAGCACACCTCGCCCCGTGGCGGACTCAAGAACCTCGACGCGGTCTTCCC
The DNA here is from genome assembly GCF_044454405.1 of Streptomyces sp. NPDC051555. Taxonomy (NCBI): domain Bacteria; kingdom Bacillati; phylum Actinomycetota; class Actinomycetes; order Kitasatosporales; family Streptomycetaceae; genus Streptomyces; species Streptomyces sp. NPDC051555. The sequence goes on from NZ_JBITDP010000013.1 coordinate 54,776, forward strand.
GGGTCGCCCGCGCCTGCCCCGCCGGGGCCGCGACGGCCAGGCCGTCACCCAGCTCGCGTACGCCCGCCGCGGTGAGATCACCCCGGAGATGGAGTACGTCGCGATCCGCGAGAACGTCTCCCCCGAGGTCGTCCGTGAAGAGATCGCGGCGGGTCGTGCCGTCCTCCCCGCGAACGTGAACCACCCCGAGATCGAACCGATGATCATCGGCAAGCGCTTCCTGGTGAAGGTCAACGCCAACATCGGGAACTCGGCCGTCACCTCCTCCATCGAGGAGGAGGTGGACAAGATGACCTGGGCCACCAAGTGGGGCGCCGACACGGTCATGGACCTCTCCACCGGGCGCAACATCCACACCACCCGCGAGTGGGTGCTGCGCAACTCCCCCGTCCCGATCGGCACCGTCCCGCTCTACCAGGCGCTGGAGAAGGTCGACGGCCGGGCCGAGGACCTGACCTGGGAGATCTACAAGGACACGGTCATCGAGCAGGCCGAGCAGGGCGTCGACTACATGACCGTCCACGCGGGCGTGCTGCTGCCGTACGTGCCGCTGACCGCGCGCCGCAAGACGGGCATCGTGTCCCGCGGCGGCTCGATCATGGCCGCCTGGTGCCTCGCGCACCACAAGGAGAACTTCCTCTACACGAACTTCGAGGAACTCTGCGACATCCTGGCCGCCTACGACGTCACGTACTCGCTGGGTGACGGCCTGCGCCCGGGTTCCATCGCGGACGCCAACGACGCGGCGCAGTTCGCGGAGCTGAGGACGCTGGGCGAGCTGAACACGATCGCCAAGCGCCACAACGTCCAGACCATGATCGAGGGCCCGGGCCACGTCCCGATGCACAAGATCAAGGAGAACATCGACCTTCAGCAGGAGATCTGCGAGGAGGCCCCGTTCTACACCCTGGGTCCGCTGACCACGGACGTCGCACCCGCCTACGACCACATCACCTCGGGCATCGGCGCCGCGATGATCGCCTGGTGGGGCACCGCGATGCTCTGCTACGTGACGCCCAAGGAGCACCTGGGCCTGCCCAACCGTGATGACGTCAAGACCGGAGTCATCACCTACAAGATCGCCGCGCACGCGGCCGACCTGGCCAAGGGACACCCCGGTGCACAGGAGTGGGACGACGCGCTGTCCGACGCGCGTTTCGAGTTCCGCTGGGAGGACCAGTTCAACCTGGCGCTCGACCCCGACACGGCGCGGTCGTTCCACGACGAGACCCTGCCGGCCGAGCCGGCGAAGACCGCGCACTTCTGCTCCATGTGCGGTCCGAAGTTCTGCTCGATGAAGATCTCCCAGGACATCCGCCGCGAACACGGCGGGGACCTGAAGGCCGACGAGATCCAGGCGGGCATGGCGGAGAAGTCCGCCGAGTTCGCGGCCGCGGGCAACCGTGTCTACCTGCCGCTGGCCGACTGACACCGGCGCCGTCGCGTCGCTTCCGGGGGCCGTCCCCCTCGGGAGCGACAGCGGGCGAGGGCAGGGGGCGTAACGGTGAGCGCTGTTTCACGTGAAACAGCGCTCCGTCGACCCTGCCGGCCTCACTCCGGCTCGTGCTCCGGGCCGCCGAAGTCGGGGCTGGTGAAGTCCGGCGGTGTGTAGCCGGGGCGGGGGCTCTGCCCACCCGTACCCCCGGGGCTGGTGAAATCGGGCGGGGTGTAGCCGAGCTGAGGGATGCGTCGGGGCTGACGGCGCGGTGCCGGGAATCCGCCACCGGCGCTGGGATCTGCCAGCGCGTCCCGCAGGAACGGCATGATGCCCCGCTCCAGCAGCGCGTGCCGCCAGGCCTCCCGGGCGCGCGAGACCTCGTCCGGGACGGTCTCGGCCACATTCACCGTCACTTCGGTGGAACTGTTGCGGATGGCGGTGACCAGCAGGCCTATCGCCGCGAAGAGGATCGCCGCCGCGGTGAGGGCGCCGAAGAGCCAGCCCGCCGTCAGCATGGTCTCGGCGAAGGCGGGCTCCGGTTCGATCATCTTCAGGATGTAGCCCACCAGCAGGAAGATGAGCATGGCCGTGCCGGCCAGGACCGGCGCGAGGACCGCGACCACGGCGCTCACTCCGGCGCCGCTGCCGCCCGGATCGTCGTCCGACGCCGTCGCGGGGGTGGTCGCTGTCTCCTCCCGCAGCTCACCGCGGATCTTCACGTAGTGGTCGTACTCGGCCGCGGCCGCGGCCGTCAGCAGCGCACTGGCGTCGAGTGCCATGGTGCGCAACTGTTCGGCGTTCAGCCGTTCGCCCAGACTCGCGAGTTCGGGCCGTTCGTGTGCGGTGCGCAACGCCTCGTCGAGGAGCCGATCGAACTCCGGTCGGTCTTCGGTCAGCAGGTGCGGAGCGCTGGTCATGTGCATCCCCCGATGCTCCGTGGAGGCCGGTTGGCCCGCGTAGACCGGGCGCCGGCACAAACGGAGGAGAGCCTGCTACGGACAGTGCGATGGTAGAGCGCCCACGCCACGCGGTGACAGGGGCTTTCCGGAAATACCCAGCTCCAAGAACACTCAGTCGTTCAGCGGGAGTTGTACGACCAGCAGTTTCCCGGCCATGGTGACCCCGCCGTCCATGGCGATCGCGAGGCCGTCCGCGTAGACGTGGGGGCCGTCGATGGACTCGGGCCCGTGGGTGTGCTCGCCGTCCTCGGCGCCCACTTCGCCCAGCAGGTACGGGATGGGACTGTGCCCGTGCACCACGCGCCCGCCCCCGTAGGTACCGAGCAGCTCGCGCACGGCCTGCGGCCCGGTTTCCTGATCACGGAAGGCGAAGCGCTTGGTGAACTTGCGGAACAGGTCCCAGGTCTCGTCCGCGTCGTGCTGGTTGAGCAGTTCGTGGACCTTGTCGTTGACGTCCTCGATGGAGTCGCCGTAGTCCAGGTAGGCCGTGGTGTCGGAGTGCAGCAGCAGGTGGCCGTCCTCCAGGGCGGCCGCGTCCAGCCGGGACATCCACTGCAGGTGTACGTCCTCCAGGCGCTCCATGTCGGTGCGCTGGCCGCCGTTGAGGAGCCAGGCGGCCTGGAAGGTCGCGGTGCCCGCGCCGGACATGACCGGGGTGTCGCCGAACCTCTTGGCGCCGATCAGGAGCAGCTCGTGGTTGCCCATGAGGGCCTTGCAGTAGCCGCCCGCGGCGGCGGCCTCGGCGGAGAGCCGCATGACCAGGTCGATCACGCCGATGCCGTCGGGCCCGCGGTCCGTGAAGTCGCCGAGGAACCAGAGCCTGGCGTTGCCGGCCGACCAGTGTCCGTCGGCGTCGATCAGATCCTGGGCCTGGAGCTCGGTGTACAGCTCGTCCAGGTAGCCGTGCACGTCGCCGACGACGTAGAGCGGCCCGGGTCCGTCGGCGGGCGCGTCCTGGTGGACGTACTGGACCTGGACGGTGTCGCCCGGTCCGCCGCGACTGATGACGGGGAGGTCGCGCTGGGTCGGCGTGTAGTCCTCGGAGTCCGCGCCGTGATCGGAACGGCCGTGCTGCTCGGGGTGTTCGGGCAGCACCGCGGCGAAGGCCACGTCGGGATCCGGAGCGGAGTGCGGGGCGGGGCCGTGCCCAGGGGCGGGGGTGGGAGCGTAGGCGGGCCGTGGCGGCGGCACGGGCGCGCCGTCGTCGTAGTACGCCGGGTACTCGCCGTAGACGGGAACCTCGCCGGGCATCGCGGCCGCAGCTGTGTCCGTGCCGTACGCGACGGGTGGGGCGGTCGGCACTCGGAAGTCCCGCAGCGTCGCCGTCCGCATCGCGGGTCCCTGACCGGCCCCCTGAGTCATCGACCCCTCCACCACCGTCGCGCTGCCGTACATCTGCGGACCCTCCTGACCTCCAGGGTCGGAGGGTCCGTGATGTCGTGCGCCCATCATAGGAATGTGGCTCGCGCTCTGTGACGCACCAGGGGTGGTGAATCCTGGCCGGAGCGGTTCGTTCCTGCCGATTTCTTCCGATATGTGTGTTGCGGGATGGTGCGGGAATCCTCGAAGGTCAGTCTCCGGCCGGGGATCGGGGCGGACTGACGGTGGTGCGCGGCTGCCTGCGCTGTGAGGAAGTTCTGACGATCAGTTCGGTCGGAACCACCTGTTCGACGGGTCGTCCGGTGTCCACTCCCTCGATCGCGTCGATGAGCAACTGCACGACGGCCGTGCCGATGCGACGCGGTTTGAGGGAGAGGGTGGTGATGGGCGGTTCGGTGGTGGCGTACACGGTGGACTCGCTGCAGCAGACCAGTAGGAGGTCCTCGGGGACCCTCAGGCCGTACCGCCGGGCGGCGGCCAGCAGGTCGGTGCCGTTGGGGTCGAACAGCCCGTAGACGGCATCGGGGCGGTCGGGGCGCGCGAGCAGCCGGTCGGCGGCCACGGCTCCGGCGCACGGGTCGTGGGCGGGGTAGGACTCGTAGACGGGATCCTGTCCGACCCGCTCGCACCAGCTGAGGTAGGCGGTGGTCGAGAGCCGGGTGTAGGTGTCGGTGGTGGTGCCGGTGAGGAGTCCGATGCGACGGGCTCCCGCGGCGGCGAGGTGGTCGAGCAGGTTGAGGACGGCGGCCTCGTGGTCGTTGTCGACCCAGGCCGTGACGGGGAGCGACCCCGCGGGGCGGCCGTCCGACACCACCGGCAGGCCCTGGCGGACCAGCTCGGTGACGACGGGATCGTGGTCGGAGGGGTCGATGACGACGGTGCCGTCGAGGGCGACGTTCGACCAGACGTCGTGTCGGGAGGTGGCGGGGAGGATGACCAGGGCGTAGCCGCGCGCGAGCGCGGCGGAGGTGGCCGCCCTGGCCATCTCGGCGAAGTACGCGAACTCGGTGAAGGTGAAAGGTTCATCCCCGTACGTGGTCACGGTCAGGCCGATGAGGCCCGATTTGCCGGTACGGAGGGTGCGGGCGGCGGCGGAAGGGCGGTAGCCCAGCCGGTCGGCCACCTCGCGGACGTGGCGGCGGGTGGCGTCCGGGAGCCGCCCTTTGCCATTGAGCGCGTCGGAGACGGTCGTGATCGAGACGCCGGCCGCGGCGGCCACGTCCCTGATTCCCGCGCGGCCCGGACGGCCTGCGGTCCGCCGGGGGGTGTCGGTCCGGCTCACCTGATGCTTCCCTGCTGCTGTCATGGCGAGCCGATAGTAGGGCTCGGTGGGGTGGCTGGTCCGTATGCATATGCAGGCGTTGACAGGAACGGTTCTGCATGGTTCGCCACCCCCAATGACCTTGGAAATAAAGGCATTTAGTAGCAATGAGTGACCATGGCGCTTGTCGTCGGGTACGAGCATGCCAAAGTGAGGAGGTCTCGGACCGGTCTCAACTCACCTGCACGAGGGACGCGCGCCACGGCGCAGGCCACCGGCGCACGCATATATGCATGCGCTCCCCCTCATTCCCGGCGCCGGCCATTCTCGGGAGCGCGGAATCCTCATAAGGTGAGCAGTATTGAGTTGCACGGGATGGTCGAGGAGGACCTGCGGTGAGCGAGAAGAGCCCGAGGCTGCGCGCCGAGCTGGATGGCATTCCCACCTACAAGCCGGGGAAGCCCGCCGCCGCCGGAGGCCCGGTGGCGTACAAGCTGTCCTCCAACGAGAACCCCTACCCGCCGTTGCCGGGCGTACTGGAGAGCGTCGTGGCGGCGGCCGGGGACTTCAACCGCTACCCCGACATGGCCTGCACGGGGCTCGTCAACGAGATCGCCGACCGCTTCGGCGTGCCGGTCGAGCACGTGGCGACCGGCACCGGGTCGGTCGGCGTCGCGCAGTCGCTGATCCAGGCCACGGCCGGTCCGGGCGACGAGGTCATGTACGCCTGGAGGTCCTTCGAGGCGTACCCGATCATCGTCCAGATCTCCGGGGCGACCTCGGTGAAGGTGCCGTTGACCGCGGGTGACGTGCACGACCTGGACGCGATGGCCGACGCGATCACCGAGCGCACCCGGCTGATCTTCCTCTGCAACCCCAACAACCCCACCGGCACCGTCGTGCGCCGGGCGGAGCTGGAGCGGTTCCTGGACCGGGTGCCCTCGGACGTCCTGGTGGTGCTGGACGAGGCCTACCGCGAGTTCGTGCGCGACGCCGAGGTGCCGGACGGGATCGAGATCTACCGGAACCGGCCGAACGTGGCGGTCCTGCGGACCTTCTCCAAGGCGTACGGGCTGGCCGGCCTGCGGGTCGGCTTCGCGGTGGCGCACGAGCCCGTGGCGGCGGCGCTGCGCAAGACGGCGGTTCCCTTCGGCGTCAGCCAGCTCGCCCAGGACGCGGCGGTCGCGTCGCTGCGGGCCGAGGACGAGCTGATGGGCCGGGTCGGCTCGCTGCTCGGCGAGCGTGCGCGGGTGTACGAGACGCTGATCGCGCAGGGCTGGTCCGTGGTTCCCGAGACCCAGGCGAACTTCGTGTGGATGCGACTGGGGGAGCGCACCGCGGACTTCGCGGCGGCCTGCGAGAAGGCCGGTGTGGTGGTCCGACCCTTCGCGGGTGAGGGCCTGCGGGTCACGATCGGTGAGACCGAGGCGAACGACCTGTTCCTGCACACGGCAGAGGCCTTCTTCAAGGAGCTGTGAGGGGCTGCGGCCGCAGGCCGCGCCCCGCGTGGAACTGTTACGCCAGTTCCACGCGGATGGGGTCGCCGTCATGGACGGTGGCCAGCAGGCGGGGGTCGCCGTCGAACGAGCCCAGGACGTTGCAGGGGCTCGCCAGGCGGCTCTCGCCTCCCCGTGAGATGGGGGTCGGGCCGTAGGGGAGCGCGAGCGCGTCGCCCTCGGTCCAGAAGGCGACCGTGCCCGGGTCGACGACCTGCCGGGCGTCGTCCTCCAGCGCCACGGAGACCCCGGTGTCGAAGTAGACCTCCTCGCCCCAGGTGTTGGCGGAGGCGGAGATCGGGAGTGCCTCCAGCAGGGCCTTGGCCGTGGGGGTGTCGTCGAGGGTCGCGGTGAGCTGGCCGGAGGGCCAGGAGATTCGTATCTGCATGGGCCGCATTCAACAATCTGTTGAATCAATTGGCTAGAGGTACCCCGCCGCAAAGATGCCGACAGGTGTGCGACATAATGCTTGTGAATGTGAACGCTTTCACAAGCGTGTCTTGTTCATCCCGTATTGGGTGGGATGTAAGGGACACACTGCGGCTGTGACCACGGCGACGCGAAGGAGAAGACGACGTGGACCTAGCTTTGGCACCGGAGACCCTGGCGCGATGGCAATTCGGCATTACCACCGTCTACCACTTCCTCTTCGTCCCCTTGACGATCTCGCTCGCCGCCCTCGTCGCGGTGTTGCAGACGGCATGGGTGCGGACGGAGAAGGAGAAGTACCTCAAGGCCACCAAGTTCTGGGGCAAGCTCTTCCTGATCAACATCGCGATGGGCGTCGTCACCGGCATCGTCCAGGAGTTCCAGTTCGGCATGAACTGGTCCGACTACTCGCGGTTCGTCGGTGACGTCTTCGGCGCCCCGCTGGCCTTCGAGGCGCTCATCGCCTTCTTCTTCGAGTCGACCTTCATCGGCCTGTGGATCTTCGGCTGGGACAAGCTGCCGAAGAAGATCCACCTCGCCTGCATCTGGATGGTGTCGATCGGCACCATCCTGTCCGCCTACTTCATCCTCGCGGCCAATTCCTGGATGCAGCACCCCGTCGGGTACCGCTTCAACAAGGAGACCGGCCGCGCGGAGCTGACCGACTTCTGGCTCGTGCTGACCCAGAACACCGCGCTCAGCCAGGTCTTCCACACCTTGACGGCGGCCCTGCTGACCGGCGGCGCCTTCATGGTCGGCATCGCCGCCTTCCACCTGCTGCGCAAGAACCACATCGCCGTGATGCGCACCTCGCTGCGCCTCGGTCTGGTCGCCGTGGTGATCGGTGGCCTGCTGACCGCGATCAGCGGCGACACCCTCGCCAAGGTCATGTTCAAGCAGCAGCCGATGAAGATGGCCGCCGCCGAGGCGCTGTGGGACGGGGAGAAGAGCGCGCCCTTCTCGGTCTTCGCCGTCGGGGACGTGGACAAGGGCCACAACAAGGTGGCCATAGAGCTGCCCGGCCTGCTGTCCTTCCTCGCCGACAGCGACTTCGACTCCTTCGTGCCCGGCATCAACGACGTCAACAAATCGGAGCAGCAGAAGTACGGGCCCGGCGACTACCGCCCGAACATCCCGGTCGCCTACTGGGGCTTCCGCTGGATGATCGGCTTCGGCATGACCTCCTTCGCCATCGGCGCGCTGGGGCTCTGGCTGACCCGACGCAAGTTCCTGCTCCCACCGGCCCTGCGGACCGGCGAGGACGAGCGGCCCCACCTGGTCCTCTTCAAGAGCGCCCTGAGCCCGCGGCTCACCCGGCTCTACTGGCTGGGTGCGATCTGGACGCTCGGCTTCCCGCTGATCGCCAACTCCTGGGGCTGGATCTTCACCGAGATGGGCCGTCAGCCCTGGGCCGTCTACGGGGTCCTGCGCACCGCCGACGCGGTCTCGCCGTCGGTCTCCCAGGGCGAGGTGATCACCTCGATGGTCGTCTTCACCGCGCTCTACGCCGTCCTCGCCGTGATCGAGGTGAAGCTCCTCGTGAAGTACGTCAAGGCCGGGCCGCCGGAGTTGACCGAGGCCGACCTCAACCCGCCCACCAGGATCGGTGGCGACGACGCCGACGCCGACCGGCCGATGGCCTTCTCGTACTGAGGCTGGGGAGACCACACCATGCAACTCCACGACGTCTGGTTCGTACTCATCGCCGTCCTCTGGATCGGCTACTTCTTCCTGGAGGGATTCGACTTCGGGATCGGCGTACTGACCAAGCTGCTGGCCCGGGACCGCAAGGAGAAGCGGGTCCTGATCAACACGATCGGGCCCGTCTGGGACGGCAACGAGGTCTGGCTGCTCACCGCGGGAGGCGCGACCTTCGCGGCCTTCCCCGACTGGTACGCCACCCTCTTCTCGGGCTTCTACCTGCCGCTGCTGATCATCCTGGTGTGCCTGATCATCCGGGGCGTGGCCTTCGAGTACCGGCACAAGAGGCCCGAGGACAAGTGGCAGTCCAACTGGGAACACGCCATCTTCTGGACCTCGCTGATCCCCGCCTTCCTGTGGGGCGTCGCCTTCGCCAACATCGTGCGCGGCGTGAAGATCGACGAGCACAAGGAGTACGTCGGCACCTTCTTCGACCTGCTCAACGTCTATTCGATCCTCGGCGGTCTGGTCACCCTCACCCTGTTCACCTTCCACGGCGCGGTCTTCGCCGCGCTCAAGACGGTCGGTGACATCCGGGTCCGCGCGCGGACGCTGGCCACCCGGCTGGGTGTGGTGACCGCCGTGTTGGCGCTCGTCTTCCTGATCTGGACCCAGGTCACCAAGGGCGACGGCGCGAGCCTGGTCGCGATGGCCATCGCGGTGCTCGCCCTGGTCGGCGCGCTCGGCTTCAACCTGGCGGGCCGTGAGGGCTGGTCGTTCGCGCTGTCCGGGGTCACCATTGCGGCCGCGGTCGCGATGCTGTTCCTGACGCTCTTCCCGAACGTCATGCCCTCGTCGCTGAACGACGCCTGGAGCCTCACGGTCACCAACGCCTCGTCCACGCCCTACACCCTCAAGATCATGACCTGGTGCGCGGGAGTGGCCACGCCGCTCGTCCTGCTCTACCAGAGCTGGACCTACTGGGTGTTCCGCAAGCGGATCGGCACGCAGCACATCGCCGACGCGCACTGATCCCACTCTCCTGCCCGACCCTCCTTGGGGGATGTTTCACGTGAAACCGATCGACCCGCGCCTGCTCCGGTACGCCCGCTCCACCCGCCTCTTCCTGGGGGCCGTGGTGGCTCTGGGACTCGCCGGAGCGGGGCTGGTCGTCGGTCAGGCGATGCTGATCGCCGAGATCGTGGTCGGCGCCTTCGAGGACGGGCTCGACGGGCAGGCGCTCCGGACGCCCCTGTTGCTGCTCGCGGCGGTGGCCCTGGGCCGGGGCCTGGTGGCCTGGCTCACCGAGCTGGCCGCCCACCGGGCCAGCGCCGCGGTCAAGTCGGAACTGCGCGGCCGACTGCTGGAGCGGGCCGCGGACCTGGGCCCGTCCTGGCTCAGCGGGCAGCGGACGGGCTCCTTGGTGGCACTGGCCACCCGGGGCGTGGACGCACTCGACGACTACTTCTCCCGGTACCTGCCGCAGCTCGGGCTCGCGATCGTGGTGCCGGTGGCGGTCCTCGCCCGGATCGTCACGGAGGACTGGGTCTCGGCGGCCATCATCGTGGTGACGCTGCCGCTGATCCCCGTCTTCATGATCCTCATCGGCTGGGCCACCCAGTCCCGGATGGACCGCCAGTGGCGGCTGCTGTCCCGGCTCTCGGGCCACTTCCTCGACGTGGTCGCCGGACTGCCGACGCTGAAGGTCTTCGGCCGCGCCAAGGCCCAGGCCGAGTCCATCCGGACCATCACCGACGACTACCGGCGCGCCACGATGCGCACGCTGCGGATCGCCTTCCTCTCGTCCTTCGCGCTGGAACTGCTCGCCACCCTTTCGGTGGCCCTGGTCGCCGTGACCATCGGCATGCGGCTCGTGCACGGTGACCTCGATCTGTACACCGGGCTGGTCATCCTGATCCTGGCGCCCGAGGCGTACCTGCCGCTGCGCCAGGTCGGTGCGCAGTACCACGCGGCTGCCGAGGGACTGGCGGCGGCGGAAGAGATCTTCGAGGTCCTGGAGACGCCGGTGACCGGCACGGGCGGGACGGCCGCCCCGGCGCCCGTCGCGACCGCCGGACTGCGCTTCGAGGGCGTCGCCGTGCGCTACGAGGGCCGGGCCGAGCCCTCGCCCGGGCCGGTCTCGCTGACGGTCGCGCCGGGGGAGTGCGTCGCGCTCACCGGTCCCAGCGGGGTGGGCAAGTCCACCCTGCTCCAGGTGCTGCTCGGATTCGTGACGCCGACCGAGGGGCGGGTACGGATCGGGGGCGTGGACCTGTCCGAGCTCTCCCTGGAGCAGTGGCGCGAGCGGATCGCCTGGGTGCCGCAGCGCCCCCACCTGTTCGCGGGGACCATCGCGGAGAACGTACGGCTGGCCCGCCCGGGGGCCTCGGACGAAGAGGTCGCACGGGCGCTGCGGGACGCGGGGGCCGAGGAGTTCGTGGCCGCGCTGCCGGCCGGAGCGGGGACCCTGCTGGGCGAGGGCGGGGTCGGCCTCTCCGCCGGCCAGCGGCAGCGGCTCGCGCTCGCCCGGGCGTTCCTGGCGGACCGGCCGGTGCTGCTGCTGGACGAGCCCACGGCCGCGCTGGACGGGCAGACCGAGGCCGCGGTGGTGGACGCCGTGCGCCGACTGGCCGCCGGTCGCACGGTACTGCTCGTGGTGCACCGGCCGGCGCTGCTGGCGGTGGCGGACCGGGTGGTGACGGTGGGCACCGGAGCCGCATCGGCGACCCCGGTGCCCGCGTCGCCCCGGGCGCCCCACGCGCCGGCGGAGCCGCATGCCGAACCCGGGGGCTGGATCCTCGGGGAGGTCGCCGAGCGGGAGGCGGCCGCCGTGACCGGTGGCGGGCGCGGTGGAGACCACCCGCTGGCCCGGGTGCGGGCGGCCGCGGCGCAGTGGCAGGGGCGGTTCCGGCTCGGCCTCTTCCTCGGCGCGCTGGCCGTCGGGTGCGGAGTCGCTCTGATGGCAGTCTCCGGCTGGCTCATCTCCCGGGCCTCCGAACACCCTCCCGTGCTCTACCTGATGGTCGCGGTCACCGCGACCAGGGCCTTCGGAATGGGCCGTGCCGTCTTCCGCTACGCGGAGCGGCTGGTCTCCCACGACGCCGTGCTGCGGATGCTCGCGGAGCTGCGGGTCTCCGTGTACCGGCGGTTGGAGCGGATCGCGCCCGGCGGACTGCGCGAGCGGCGCCGCGGTGACCTGCTGACCCGTCTGGTGGCCGACGCCGACGCCCTGCAGGACTACTGGCTGCGCTGGCTGCTGCCGGTCGGCACCGCCGTGCTCGTCGGGCTCGGCTCGGTCGGCTTCACGGCCTGGCTGCTGCCGGAGGCCGGAGCCGTCCTCGCCGTCGGGCTGCTGGCCGCGGGGATCGTGGTGCCCCTGGTCAGTGGTGCCTGCGCACGGCGGGCGGAGCGCAGGCTCGCCCCCGCACGCGGCGAGCTGGCCACCCGGGTGGCGGATCTGCTGTCCGGCACCGCCGAGCTGACCGTCGCCGGGGCGCTGGGCAGCCGCAAGGAGCGGGCGCGCGAGAGCGACGCGGTCCTCACACGGATCGCCGCCCGGGGCGCCGCGGCCACCGGCATCGGCAGCGGGCTGTCGGCCCTGATCTGCGGCCTGACCGTGGCGGCGGCCGCCGCCGTCGCCGCGGGCGCGGTGCACCAGGGCCGGCTCGGCGGGGTGGCCATGGCCGTGGCGGTGCTCACCCCGCTCGCCGCCTTCGAGGCGGTCAACGGGCTTCCGCTGGCCGTCCAGTACCGCCAGCGGGTGCGGCGCAGTGCGGAGCGGGTCCACGAGGTCATCGACGCCCCGGCGCCGGTCGTCGAGCCTGCGGCGCCCGGCCGGGCGCCCGCGTCCGCCTTCCCGCTGCGGCTGGCCGGGCTCGCCGCCCGCCACCCCGGGCAGGAGAGCGACGCGCTGCGGGGGATCGACCTGACCCTCGAAGCGGGCCGCCGGGTCGCCGTCGTGGGACCCTCCGGCGCGGGCAAGACCACCCTGGCCCAGGTGCTCCTGCGGTTCCTGGACGTGGCCGAGGGCGCGTACACCGTCGCGGGGGTCGACGTACGGACCCTGGACGGGGACGACGTACGCCGCAGCGTCGGCCTGTGCGCGCAGGACGCGCACATCTTCGACAGCTCGGTCCGGGAGAACCTGCGCCTGGCGCGGACCGGGGCGAGCGAAGCGGAGCTGCGCGCGGCCCTCGCCGCCGCCCGGCTGCTGGAGTGGGCGGACGGGCTGCCCGAGGGGCTGGACACGCTCGTCGGCGAGCACGGCGAGAGGATCTCCGGCGGTCAGCGCCAGCGGCTCGCCCTGGCCCGGGCGCTGCTGGCCGACTTCCCCGTACTGGTCCTGGACGAGCCCGCCGAGCATCTGGACGTGGTCACCGCGGACGCGCTGACCGAGGACCTGCTGCACGCGACCGAGGGGCGGACGACGGTGCTGATCACGCACCGGCTGGCCGGCCTGGACGCGGTGGACGAGATCCTCGTGCTGGACGGCGGAAGGGTGGTGCAGCGCGGTTCGTACACCGAGCTCGTCGCCGTACCGGGCCCGCTGCGGCGGATGGTCGAGCGGGAACGGGAAGGGGACCTGGCCGGTGCCGGGCAGCTGGAATCGGCTTGATCGGGCGGTGGGAAGGCCGGTGCCGACTTTCCCCAGCAAAAGGGACTAACTAGTCTCAAGGACATGTCAGTGCAGGAGTCGCAGGAATCGCCGGACCCGATGGAGGCCGCCACCCAGGCCACCCGGAGTCTGCAGGGGCTGTCCACCGAGCTCACCGCCCGTGTCCCGCAGCTGCTGGAGGCGATGCGGTCGGTCGGCACCGGCCTCGAACTGCACTCCACGCTGGACCGGATCTGCGAGACCGCCGCGGAGCTGGCCGCCGCCCGCTACGCGGCGATCGGCGTGGTGGACACCGAGGGCCGAGGCCTCTCCGACTTCGTCACCTACGGCATCGACGACGAGACGGCCCGGCTCATCGGGCACCGCCCCGACGGCAAGCGGGGCCTGCTCGGGGCGCTGATCGAGCATCCGGACGCGGTCCGCCTCGCCGATCTGTCGAGCGACCCGCGCTCGGCGGGCTTCCCGGCGGGCCACCCACCGATGAAGACCTTCCTCGGCGTACCGATCCGCGTCCAAGGGGAGATCTTCGGCAATCTGTACCTCGCCGAGAAACACGGCGGCGCCGAGTTCAACGACTACGACGTCCACATGGTCCGGGTGCTGGCGACCGAGGCGGGCATCGCCATCGGCAACGCCCGCCTGTACGAGGCCGCCACCCAGCGCGAGCGGTGGATCGACGGATCGGTGGCCGTCACCACCGCGCTGCTGTCGGGCGGGGACGCCGACGACGCGCTGGCCGTCGTCGCGGAACAGGCCCGTCGGCTGGCGGACTCGGCGGCCGGGATCGTCATGCTGCCCTCGGAGGAGGGCGGGATGGAGATCGTGGCGGTCTCCGCCGACCACCCGGGCAACTCGCTCGGAGTGTTGATCCCCGGCGACAGCCCCGTGGTGGACAAGCTGCTCCACGGGGAGCCGGTGTTCGTGGACGACGCGTCCGCGGACCCGCGGATGATCGGCCGCCTGACCAGTCAGTACGGACCCTGCATGATGCTCCCGCTGCACAGCGGCGGGCGGGTGCTGGGCGCGCTCGTGACGCCCCGGGCACGCGGGAAGCGGCCGTTCAGCGAGGCGGAGCGGACCCTGGCCACGCAGTTCGCCTCGCAGGCCGCCCTCGCCCTGATGATGGCCGAAGCCCAGCGCGACCGGGAGCGGCTCGCGGTGTTCGAGGACCGCGACCGGATCGCCCGTGACCTGCACGACCTGGTCATCCAGCGGCTGTTCGCCACCGGGATGATGCTGGAGGGTGCCCAACGCCGCTCCATCGTTCCCGAGGTGCGTGACGGGGTGGGCAAGGCCGTCGACGAGCTGGACGTGACGATCCAGGAGATCCGCACCGCGATCTTCGCCCTCCAGCAGGGTCCGGCCGAGGCCCCGTCGGGCCTGCGCACGCGGGTGCTGCGCGAGATCAACATGGCGGCCGTACCGCTGGGCTTCAAGCCCGCGCACCGCTTCCTGGGGCCGATCGACGCGGTGGTCGGCGAGCTGGTCGGCAAGAACCTGATCGCCGCGCTGCGCGAGGCGCTGTCCAACGCGTTCCGGCATTCGGAGGCGGGCCGGATCGAGGTGGTGCTGGACTCGACGATCACGCTCGCGGACGGGCGGCCCGGTGTCCGGCTGGAGGTCGCGGACGACGGGGTGGGCATCCCCGAGGGCGGTCGGCGCAGCGGGCTGCGGAACCTGCGGCGCCGGGCGGAGTCGCTGGGCGGGTCCAGCTCGTACGGCCCGGGCATCGGCGAGGACGGCGGCGGGACGACCCTGGTGTGGGAGGCCCCGCTCTGACCGGGACGCCTGTGACCGGGGCGGTCGGGCGTCCCGCGTCAGTGCGGGCGGTGGGCCAGGTCCGCCAGGATCTGCTCGATGACGAGGGCGACCCCGTCCTCGTTGTTGGCGACGGTGCGTCCTGACGCGGCCGCGATCACGGCGGGGTGGGCGTTGCCCATCGCGTACGAGGTGCCCGCCCAGCTCAGCATCTCCACGTCGTTGGGCATGTCGCCGAAGGCGACGACCTCGGCGCTGGAGATGCCGCGTTCGGCGCAGCAGAGTTCCAGGGTGCTGGCCTTGGACACGCCGAGGCCGCTGATCTCCAGCAGCGCGGTCGGGCTGGAGCGCGTGATCGAGCCGAACTCCCCCGCGGCGGCCCGGGCCAGGGTCAAGAACGCGTCCGGCGACAGCTCGGGGTGGTGGGCGAGCAGCTTGAGCACGGGCGCGGCCGGCGTGGCCGGGTCCGCGTACAGGAGCTTCTCGGCGGTGGCGACCGTGGCGCCCGGGTCCTGGTAGAAGGGCGGGTACGCGGGCTCGTAGTGGATGCCGGTGGTCAGCTCGACGGCGAAGGAGCTGCCGGGGGCGGCGGCGCGCAGCGCGTGCACGACGGTCAGTGCGTCGGCCCGGGGCAGTTCGCGGACCTGGACGAATTCCCGGCCGGCGTGCAGATCGACGACGGCGGCGCCGTTCGCGCAGATGGCGAGGCCGTGGCCGTGCACGTGCTCGGCGACGACGTCCATCCAGCGCGCCGGCCGGCCGGTCACGAAGAACACCTCGATGCCGGCTTCTTCGGCGGCCGCGAGGGCGGCGACGGTGCGGTCGGACACGGACTTGTCGTCGCGCAGCAGGGTGCCGTCGAGGTCGGTGGCGATGAGGCGGGGCGTGGGTGCGGGCCCGTCCGGGCGCTGGGGAGCCGAGGTCACCGCTCCATCTTCGCCCATGGGCCCGCCCGGCCCGACCAGGGCCGCGGCGGACGGGGTGCTCGTCCGGACCGCCGTAGGCTCTGGGGCATGAGTCTGCGTCTGAGCACTGTGATTCTTCCGGTACGTCGCTGGCACGAAGGCGGCCGCGACCAGTGGGTGCGAGCCGAGGAGTTCGGCTTCCACACCGCTTATACCTATGACCACCTCTCCTGGCGGACCTTCCGCGACGGCCCGTGGTTCGGCGCCGTGCCCACCCTGACCGCCGCGGCCGCCGCGACCGGGCGGATGCGCCTGGGCACCCTCGTGACCTCGCCGAACTTCCGGCACCCGGTGACCCTCGCCAAGGACCTCATGTCGCTGGACGACATCTCCGGCGGCCGGATCACCCTCGGCATCGGGGCGGGGGGCAACGGCTTCGACGCGACCGCGCTCGGGCAGGAGGCGTGGACCCCGCGCGAGCGGGCCGACCGGTTCGCGGAGTTCGTGCCGCTGCTCGACCGGCTGCTGACCGAGGAGTCGGTGACGCACGAGGGCACTTTCTACTCCGCGGACCAGGCCCGCAACATCCCCGGCTGCGTCCAGGGGCCCCGGCTGCCGTTCGCGGTGGCCGCCAACGGCCCGCGCGGGCTGAAGCTGGCCGCCCGGCACGGGCAGGCCTGGGTGACCACGGGCGACCCGAAGCTCTTCGAGGCGGGCACCGGGGAGCAGTCGGTCGAGGCGCTGCGGGGTCAGATCGAGAAGCTGGGCAAGGCCTGTGCCGAGATCGGCCGGGATCCGGGGTCGGTCGAGAAGATCCTGCTGACCGGGTTCACCCCGGAGGCGAACACGATGATGAGCTCGCTCGACGCGTTCGTCGACTTCGTGGGACGCCACCGTGAGCTGGGCTTCAGCGAGCTGGTGATCCACGCGCCGATCCCCGACTCGGACTTCGCGGTGGACCAGGACGTGTTCGAGAAGATCGCCACCGAGGGGCTCGCACAGCTGGCCTGACGCGCCGGGTGCCTGACGCGCCGGGTGCCCGGGCGGTTCGGGTGGCGGGCGGTTCGGGGTGGGCGGTTCGTCGCCCGTCCCGAACCGCCCACCCCGATCGTCCTCAGGGCGCCAGCTGGTCCCGTGCGGCCTCGGCCCGGGTCAGCAGCCAGTCCGGCGCCGCCCCCTGCGGCAGCGCGCGCAGGTCCTCGACGAGGGTGGTCAGCCGGGCCGTCGCCCGCTCTGCTCGGCCCAGTTCCCGGTCCGCCCGGGCGGCGCTCCGCACGCACCAGAACCGCTCCGATACGCGCTCGGACCCGAGTCCGGCGTAGCGCGAGGCCGCCCGGTCCCAGAGGTCGACCTGCTCCTCCCTGAGCAGCCGCACCTCCGTTTCGGTCAGCGGCAGGTACCCGTTGGTGCCGTTCTCCTCCTCGCCCTCATCGACGTCCTCGTCGATGAGGCCCTCGTCCTCGGGTGCCAGCCGGCGGTCGATCAGCTGGGCGAGCTGCTGCCAGGTCTGGGCGAGTTCGAAGCGCAGTTGCGGGTCGTCGGCCGCTTCACCGGACGCTTCCCCGGCCGCCGCCTCCAGCACGGCCACCGCCGCCTCCATCAGGGCACGGGCCCGGGCGAACCGCTCGTCGGCGCTCTCCCCCTGCTTGTCCTGCCCTTGACCCTGCACCGTCAGCCAGGCCAGTGAGCGCAGCATCCGCACCTCGGACACCGGGTTGTCGCCGATCGCCCGGCGCAGTTCCAGCGCCCGCTCGTAGGCGGCGACCGCGTCCGACCACCTGCGGGCGGTGGACAGGGCGTCGGCCGCCGACTGAGCGAGGTGGGCCTGGGGCCGGGGATCTTCCCAGCCCTTGGTGACGTCGGCGGCCAGCAGGTACTGCTCGGCCGCGCCCGCCGCGTCGTGCAGCGCGCCGAGCAGGTCACCGAGCAGCTCCCGTGCCTGTACCTCGGGGTACTCCCCCTGTCCGGCGAGGTCCGCCACCGCGGACTGGAGCACCTCCACCGCCTCGACCGTGCGCCCGGCCGCCGCGTAGGCGCGGGCGAGCAGGAGCCGGGCCCGCGCCCCGCCGGCCTCGGCGAGGCCGGCCAGATCGAACCAGTGCGCACTGTCCAGGGCGTGCCGGGCGGCCTCCGCCACGGCCTCCTCGTCCCCGCGCAGCAGGATCTCCGCGAGGGTCAGGCGTACGGAGCCGTGCGTCTCGGCGTCGGTCACCTCGGCCGAGTGCGCCACGGCGGAGCGCGCCGCTTCCTCGGCCTCCGCCGGGCGCCCGAGCGAGAGGAGCACCTGCGCCCGCAGGGCCAGCGGGTCCACCGCCAGCCACGGCCGGCCCACCCCGACACCGTGCTCGGCGGCCGAGGCGAGCAGGGCCACCGCCCGCTGCGCGTCGCCCTCCTGGAGCCGCAGGCGCGCCAGCAGCTCCTCGGCGTCGGCCGCCAGGTCGGACAGGTCCGTGCCCGTGGTGGCGGCGACGAGGGCGTCGAGCCCGGCGCTCAGCTCCGGGTCCACCTCGCGGTGGTCGTGGTCGTCCTGCGCCGCGCGCAGGTACGACTCCACGCGCATCCGGGTCAGCTCGGCCGACGCGATCCGGCGCGCGCGCAGCGGATCGGCCGGGTCCAGCGCCGCGGCGGCGCCGACGGCCGCCGCCAGCAGCTCGCGCAGCTCGGCCGGTTCGGCGCCTGCCTGGAAGGCCGCGCTGACCAGCCACAGCTGCGCCAGAGCCGCCCGGTCCGGCTGGCCGGCGGCTCGCTGGGCGTCGCGGGCTTCCGCGAGCAGGACCCGTACCCGCTCGGGCCCGGCGTCGCCGGCGGTCGCCCCCGTGGCCGTTTCCTGGCCCGCGGTCCGCGCGGCCGTCAGGGCCCGGTGCTCCAGCAGGTCCGCGGCCAGCGCGGCGTCCACCGGAGCGGCGGGGTCGGACGCGCTGGTCTCCTCCCGAGCAGCCCCGTCCACCGGGGCGGTCGCGGCCCGCGCCGCCACCTGGGCCCACAGCGCCGGCGCCCCCGGATGGCCCTCGGCCCGCGCCGCCCGGGCCCGGGCCACCAGCTCCGCGAAACCGATCGCCCCCGGGGCCGTCCCCGCGGCGACCGCAGCCGGAGTCGAAGCCGCAGTCGTGGTCGGATCCGCAGCCGAGGCCGAGGCCGCGGTCCCGTCCGGGCGGGCACCGGGCAGCGGGGCGCTGCGCACCCCGAGCGGCAGTGCCCGCGCCAGCGGTGCCTGCTCGATCCGCGCCGTGAACCGGTCGGAGGCCCGGGAGTTCCCGTTGCGCGCGTCGAAGCGCCGGACGCCTTCCCACGCGTCGGCGTGCAGCAGCGCGTACAGCTCGCGCACGCTCCGGACGGCTCCCTGGTGGGCGACGGCCGGTCCGTCGCCGAGGCCCAGCTCGGTCAGTCGGCGCAACAGGACGAGGACGCCCCCGTAGAACACCACCAGGGCGTCGACGTCGTTCGGCCGGCCGAGGTGCGTCGCGTGCTCGGCGAGGATCTCCAGTCCGCGCGGCTCGTTGCCGGTCAGCGCGCAGAACTCGATGTGCTTGCCGATCGAGCGCAGCAGGCTGTCGTTGCCCCGGGCCATCCGGTAGCCCCGCAGGTGGTGCGAGCGGGCCTCGTCGAGGCGGCCCAGGCGCAGCAGCGGCAGCAGGGACTGGGCCAGCACCCGGTGCGGCTCCTCCGCGCAGACCTGTTCGCCCGCCAGGACCGGCTGCCAGACCTCGATGGCCTTGGCATCGTCGCCCTTGTGCACCCGGAACCAGCCCTGGACGTTGATCTCACATGCGTGGCAGTCCGTCATGCTGTCCCGATCGGCGGCCATCCACCGGGAGACGGCCAGCTCGGCGCGCTCGTCGTCGGCGAGGGCGTCCGCGAGAAACAGCTCGGCCTCGCGCACCGGACGTTCCGTGTAGCCCGCGAGCCGGTAGCGGCGTTCCATTTCGGTGAGCCAGCCGCTGGCCTGGTCGAGCGAAATCTCGGGGGAGTTGGCTATCGCCGAGGCCACCCACTTGAACTGCCAGAAGAGGGATCTGACCTCCCCTTGCGCGAACGCGCCGGGATCGCGGTCGTACTCCTGGAGCAGCCGGGCGAAGGGCACGAGCATCCGCGGCCGCTCGGAGGAGTACTCGTAGGCGTTGATCTGCTGGTCCAGGGCCGTGCGGAAGAGCGCCCGGTCGCCGCAGGCCTCGGCGGCGGCGCTCATCTCCTCCGCGCGCGCGTTGCGCGCGGCGCCGTTGGGCGTGCTCGCATTGGCCTGGAGGGCCTGGCGGATCTCGTGGGGGGTCATCGCGCTCACTTCTGGGTCCCTTCGGTTCCGGTGGAGTGGGTCGCCCATTCCAGGAGTCCGAGGAAGGCCCGGTTGAGCAGGCTGGAGTCCGCGGGGCGCAGCGGGCGCTGCGCCATCAGCAGGGCCTGTCCGTACAGCGATTCGACCGCCGTACCGGCCAGTGCCGGGTCCGGGATCGAGGCGATCCGGCGGACCAGCGGGTTGTTGTGGTTGAGCACGAGCCGGGCGCGCGGGGCGGCGCCGCGCAGCGAGCCGAGGATGCCGCTCCACAGCGAATCGGCGCTCTCCTGCGCGCTCGCCCGGTCCCGCTCCTGCCGGGTCCGGCGGTCGTCGAGGAAGAGCGCGGGCACGGAGACGGGCTGGAAGGCGCGCAGCACGACGTCGCAGCTCTGCGCCTCCAGCCGGATCCGCGCGGTGGAGAGGAAGGCGGTGAGAGCCAGTTCGGCCTCGGCCGCAACGGGGTCGAGGCGGTCCGTGACGGCGCCCGCGTCGAGCTCGGTGACCTTGATGCCGGGGCGGACGGTCGGCAGCAGGGCCAACAGATCGGCGTCGTAGGTGTATCCGGCGTTGATGACGCCCAGGCCGTGGGCCGCCGCGATCGGGGCGATCTGGCGGAACTCCTCGACCGTGCGGGTGAAGTGGATCTCGCGGTGTGCCGCGGCGAACTCCTCCAGGCTCATGGAGCCGTCGCTCGTCTCGAACGGCAGCCAGGGCAGCATCAGCCCGAGCAGCTCGGCGTCGTGGCGGGCGAGGGACTTCACGCCGAGGTGGTGGACGCGCAGGAAGGCGGCCAGCCGGTCCGGCTCACTGGCGGCGAGCTCGGCCAGCCAGGTGCGTATGCGGGCGCCGAGGGCTTCGCGCACGGCGGCGAGGGTCTCGTCGTCGTAGAGGTTCTCGCGGGAGGCGGTGGGCCGCAGGGTGTCCGTGTCGAGGACGGCGCGGACGAAGAAGGCCCAGTCCGGCAGCAGGTTGTCGGCCCGGTCGGTGAGCAGCATGCCCTTGAGGTGGACGCGGTGACCGGCGCGGTGGGCGGGGCTGGTCGACTCGGGGAGCACGTACGCGACGCCGCGCACGCCCGCGACGGGCAGGTCGAGGTCGATGCTGTCGAGGGGGCTGAAGCCGAAGAGGGCCGTGCAGTGTCCGGCGAGGGCGACCCGGCGGGCGTCGGGGGTGGCGTACGGGCGGTCCCAGACGGCGGGTCGGTCGGTGATCGGGCGGGCGGCGCCGACCGAGCCCGGGGCGGTGGCCCGCGCCGCTTCCTCTTCCTCGAAGGTGATGTCGTAGGGCAGCAGGGAGCCGTAGTCGCGGGCGAGCTGCTCGACCTTGGCGGGCACGGTCCATTCCTCGGCGCCCGGACGCGCTTCCAGGTGGACGGTGGTGCCGGGCTCGGGGAGGGCCTCGTGGGGGAGTTCGCGCACGGTGTAGGAGCCGTCGTCGGTGGCGAGCCACTCGACGGGCGCGGCCTGCGGGTCGCGGGCGGAGCGGGTGACGACGCGGATCTGCCGGGCGACGACGAAGCAGGCCAGCAGGCCGATGCCGAACTGGCCCAGGAACTCCTGGCGGGTGGTCTCCAGGCCGTGCTCGCCGCCGCGCTTGGAACTGCGGCCGATGGTGGCGAGCAGCGAATGCGCCTCGGCGGCCGTCAGGCCGATGCCGGTGTCCTCGATGGTGACGCGCCCGGCACCGGCGGACAGCCGGATGCGGACGACCGCGTCCGGATCGTGCGCCCGGCGGGCGGTGACGGCGTCCACCGCGTTCTGGAGCAGCTCGCGGACGTAGACGCGCGGGCTGGAGTAGAGGTGGTGGGAGAGCAGGTCGACGAGTCCGCGCAGGTCGACCTGGAAGGAGTTGGCAGCCGCTTCGGACGGCGTGTCCGCAGCTCCGGTGGGCGGGATGGTGGACGTCATGGAAAGTCACCTCGCGTGTGCTGGGGTTGTCCGGTGATCGCGAGGTACCCCCCTCTCAACCGACCGTGCGCACCAGGGTAGGGGGCGGTCCTGACAGGGCGCCCCGGCAATTTCTCGGGGGATGCGGAGGAGCGGGGGCGTGGGGTTGTGGGGCGTGGGGTCTGCGGTCTGCGGTCTGCGGTCTGCGGTCCGGGGTCCGGGGTCCGGGGTCCGGGCGGGGTCCGGGGTCGGGCGGTGTCCGCCCGGCTACGGCAGGCGCAGGAATTCCGGAGGGACGGCGTCCACGAGCCACACCCCGTTGGCGCTCACCCGGAACACGTGCCCGGCCGCCCGCATCGCGCCCGCGTCCACGCTGAGCACCACCGGCCGGCCGCGCCGCGCGCCCACCCGGGTGGCGGTCTCCCGGTCGGGGGACAGGTGCACGTGGTGGCGCCGCATGGGGCGCAGGCCCTCGGTGCGGATCGGGTCCAGGGCGGCCGCGACGGTGCCGTGGTAGAGGTAGGCGGGCGGTTCGGCCTCGGGGAGGTCCAGGTCGACGTCGACGGTGTGGCCCTGGTTGGCCCGGATACGGGTGCCCACCACGGCGAAGCGCTGCTTGTCGTTGGCGGCGACGACGTGGTCGAGTTCGGCGCGGGTGATGGGGAAGCGGTGGTCCGCGGCCGCGCGCAGGAGGTCGTCGATCTCGACCCAGCCCTGGGCGTCGAGCACCAGTCCGATCCGTTCCGGCTGATGTCGCAGGTGTTTCGAGACGTATTTGGACACCTTCACGGTGCGTTTCTCGTCCATGGACGCCAGGTTGCCCGGTGGAGGGCGGCCTGCCAACGGCTTTACGTTCCCTCGGGCCCTCCGGCTCCCGGTGAGACCCCTCTATCGCGCTTTCGGCATACGGAATACTTTTTCCGTTGGACTCGAATCCTGGGGGAGACACCATGACCGCACCCGTCGTGACCGCACCCGCGGTGACCGCATCGGCCGCGCCCGCCGCACCGGCTGTGACCGCACCCGCCGCGGCCTCGCTGCCGCGCCGCGCGGCTGCCGAGCTCATCGGCACCGGCGGGCTCCTCGTCGTCGTCATCGGTTCCGGAATACAGGCCGCCGCCCTGAGCCGGGACGTGGGCGTGGCCCTCGTGGCCAACTCCCTGGCCTCGGCGATCGGCCTCGGCCTGATCATCACGCTGTTCGGGCCGTTGTCCGGAGCGCACCTCAATCCCGTCGTCAGCCTCACCTCCTGGTGGGCGCGCCGGGGTGGGGGTGAGGGCCTGGACGGTCGTGAGGCCCTCGTCTACACCGTGGCCCAGACGCTGGGGGCGATCGGCGGCGCGGTGCTCGCCGAGGCCATGTTCGGGCGGGTGCCGGGGAACTTCGCCACCCAGGTGCGGGGCGGTGGTCACCTGTTGGTCGGCGAGGTCGTGGCCACGGCCGGGCTGGTCCTGGTCATCCAGGGACTGGGGCGGATCGGGCGGTCGCGGCTGATACCGGTGGCGGTGGCCGCGTACATCGCCGCCGCGATCTGGTTCACCTCATCGGGCTCCTTCGCCAACCCGGCCGGGACCGTCGGGCGCGCCTTCAGCGACTCCTTCACCGGGATCGCGCCGCGCTCGCTGCCCGGGTTCGTCCTGGCGCAGCTGGTGGGCGGGGTGCTGGGCCTGCTGCTCGCGGCCTTCTTGTACGGGCGGGGTGCGGGTGTGGGTGCGGGTGCGGAGTCGGGTTCAGGGTCGGGGTCGGGGTCGGGGTCGGGGTCGGGTTCAGGGTCCGGCGAGGGCGAGGCGGCGGCTGCCGGGGCCGGCGAGGTGGTCGTCGTGGCGGCCAAGGGCGTGGCGGCCGGGCCCGATGCCGACTACGCGCGCGCCGGCTGAGCCGACGCCGGTCGAGCCGGTACGGGCCGGCGCACCCGGCGTCGGCGTCGGAGGGCCCGGCGTCGGAGGGCCCGGCGTCGGAGGGCCCGGCATCGGAGGGCCCGGCATCGGCGTCGGAGGGTCCGTCCACAGGAAATCCCTACTTGTCCACAGCTGATTCGGTGGGGTTTGTCGGCAAACGGGTGACCAGCCTGTGGAAACTAACCGCCGCGCCGCGCCAGCTCGTTCATCGTCCTCGCCTGCAACTCCCGCTCCGTCGCGGCCCGGACGAAGGCCGCCACGTGATCGGCCCCGACCAGCTCCTGTACCGCCCGTACGGTCTCGGCCGGCAGCACCACCGGAGTGGGCCCGGGAGGCTGCGGCGGACCGACCGTACCCAGGTGCCGCTGGAGGTGCCGGGTGGCGAACAGTCGCATGGCCCGGGCCAGCTCGGCGTCCACCGTCTGCTGGGCCAGCGGCCGCAGCCTGCGCACCATGGCGGCCGCGGCGGTCGCCGCGGCGTCCGTCAGGGTCAGCTCCACGGCGCAGGCGGGGTCGATCGCGGCCGTCGCGTCGGTGTGGTGACCGAGGTAGCGGGCGAAGACGTGCTCGGTGGTGAACTCCAGGAAGCGCGAGGCGATGTGCTCGACCTGGCCGCGCAGCTCCCGCAGGTGCCCGGTGATCGCCGCCAGCGGCACCCCGGCCGCATACAGCTCGGCGGCCACCGCCAGCTCCTGGGGCGAGGGGACCAGGAACTCGTCCTCCCGCCCCGGGATCCGCTCCAGGACACCCAGCTCGCAGGCCTCGTCCACCGCGGTGTCGTCGGGCTTGCCGCCGAACCGCTCGTTCAGCTCGGCCCGGCTGATCCGGGCCGCCTCCTCGTCCGTCCACGGCCCGTGCACCTCGGCGACCAGACCGAGTACGCCGCCCAGCCCGCGCCCCGCGTCCCAGGCCTCCAGCAGCTCCTTGATGGAGGCCAGGGTGTAGCCGCGGTCCAGCAGGTCGGCGATCTGGCGCAGCCGGGCCAGATGGGTGTCCCGGTACACGTTGGACCGACCCCGCCGCTCCGGCTTCGGCAGCAGGCCTCGGTCCTGGTACGCCCGGATCGTGCGCACCGTCGCCCCGCTGTGGTGCGCCAGGTCCTCGATCCGGTACTCGGCTACCGCCTGATCGGACAATCCCACTCCCTACGACAGGCCCACGACAGGCCCACCAGGGGCCCACGACAGGCCCTACGACACGGCGGCTCGGCCGACCGCGCCCGCCGCGGCGCGGGCGGCGGGCGAAGTCGTCAGGTACTCGACCGCCCTGCGCAGCGAGCCCTCCTGCGAGGGATGGTACGACCGCCGGAAGTAGCGGGGTATGGCCGCGCCCAGCTCTCTCCAGGTCGGTAGCAGGCCCTTGGCCACGGCCTGGTTGTGGGCGCGCAGTGAATACCGCAGCCGGCCGGCGAGTTCCGGGTCGTTGCGTATCAGGTACGCCGTCCCCCACACCCACAGCCAGGCCAGTACCGGGGCGACCACGGCCATGCCCTCGATCCGACGCGCGTACCGGGCCGCGCCGGTGCCTGCGCAGTGCTGGTACATGTCGAAGGCGACGGAGCGGTGCTCCACCTCCTCCGCGCCGTGCCAGCGCAGCAGGTCCAGCATGATCTCGTCCGAGCCCGCCCGGTCGAGCCCCTCGGCGCGCAGCACCCAGTCGCCGAGCACGGCCGTGAACTGCTCGATCGCGGCGACCAGCGAGAGCCGGAAGCGCAGCCATTCCTGTGCGGGCAGCGGCGCGCCGAACGGCGGGGTCTCACCGAGCAGCTTCTCGAAGAGGAAATCGACGTACCGGGTGAATTCCGCCGTCGGGAGCTGCTGTTCGGCGAGGTGGTCCAGGACGTAGGAGTGCTGCACGCTGTGCGTGGCCTCCTGCCCCATGAACCCCTTGACCTCCTGGCGCAGCCCGGGATCGGTGACCAGGGGCAGGGCTTCCTTGAAGACCTTGACGAACCACCGCTCCCCGGCGGGCAGCAGCAGGTGCAGCACATTGATCACGTGGGTGGCGGTGGGCTCGTCCGGTATCCAGTGCAGCGGGGTGGTCCGCCAGTCGAAGGCCACCCGGCGCGGAGCGATCCGGTACGCCCCGCTCACAGCCGGGGCTCCAGCTTCGCGAAGGCCCGCAGCGCACCGGGGGCGAAGCGGGACATCCACCGGGCGCCCTTGGACTCGGGGGTCACCGGAACCACCGCCTGGTTCTTCACCACGGCGAGCAGGATCGCGTCGGCGACCTTCTCCGGCGGGAAGTTGCGCAGGCCGTAGAGCCGGGAGGACTTCTGCTGGCGGCGCTTCTCCTCCGCCGCGTCCACCCCGGTGAACCGGGAGGTGGCGGTGATGTTGGTGTTGACGATGCCGGGGCAGATCGCCGAGACGCCGATCGAGCGGCCCGCCAGTTCGGCGCGCAGGCACTCCGACAGCATCAGCACCGCCGCCTTCGAGGTGCTGTATGCGGGCAGGCTCTTGGTGGGCAGGTAGGCCGCGGCGGAGGCGGTGTTGACGATGTGGCCGCCCTGACCGCGGTCGGCCATCTGCTTGCCGAAGATCCGGCAGCCGTGGATGACGCCCCACAGGTTGACGTCGAGGACCTTCTTCCAGTCCTCCGAGCTGGTCTCCAGGAACGGCCCGGAGAGCCCGATCCCGGCGTTGTTGACCAGGACGTCGACGATGCCGTACTCGGCGGCGACCTTCGCCGCGAGCTTCTCCATCGCCTGTTCGTCGCTGACGTCCACGCACTCGCCCCAGGCCTGCGGGGCGCCCACGAGCCGGGCCATCTCGGCGGTGCGGGCGGCGCCCTCGCCATCGCGGTCCACGGCCACCACGCGGGCGCCGGCCTCGGCGAAGGCGAAGGCCGTGGCCCGCCCGATGCCGCTGGCCGCGCCGGTGACCAGGACGAGCTGCCCGCCGAAGCGGTCGGCGTAGCGCCCCGGGGCCTTCCGCTCCGGCGCCCGGGTCGCGGGCTCCTCGCGGGAGGTGACGAACTCGCCGATCCACGCGGCCAGCTGGTCGGGTCGGGTGCGCGGGATCCAGTGCTTGGCCGGCAGGGTCCGGCGCAGCAGATCGGGCGCCCACAGCTCCAGGTCGTCGTAGAGCCGCTCGGACAGGAAGGAGTCCCCGGTCGGGGTGATCAGCTGGACGGGCACGTGGGCGTAGGCGTCGGTCCGCGGGTGGCGCAGCCTGGGACGGATGTTGTCCCGGTAGAGCCAGGCGCCGTGCGCCGCGTCGGAGGCGAGCGAAGCGGTCGGGTAGTCACCGGACGGGATCTTCTCCAGCCGCTCCAGCATCATGGGCCACCGCTTGCCGAGCGGCCCGCGCCAGGCCAGCTCCGGCAGCACCGGGGTGTGCAGCAGGTACACGTACCAGGACTTGGCGCCCTGCCCCAGCAGCTGCGCGGCCCGGCGCGGGGTCGGCCGGGACATCCGCTTCTTGATCCAGTGCCCGAAGTGGTCCAGCGAGGGGCCCGACATGGAGGTGAAGGAGGCGATCCGACCCTCCGTGCGCCGTACGGTCGCGAACTCCCAGCCCTGTACGGACCCCCAGTCGTGCCCGACCAGGTGCACCGGGCGGTCGGGGCTCACCGCGTCCGCGACCGCGAGGAAGTCATCGGTCAGCTTCTCCAGCGTGAAGCCGCCGCGCAGCGGCACGGGCGCCGTGGACCTGCCGTGCCCGCGCACGTCGTAGAGCACCACGTGGAAGTGCTCCGCCAGGCGCTCGGCCACCTCCGACCAGACTTCCTTGCTGTCCGGGTAGCCGTGCACCAGCACCACGGTCGGCCGCTCGGTGTCGCCCAGTTCCACGACGCACAGCTCGATCCCGCCGGTGCTCACCCGGCGCTCCCGCGCTCCTGCCAGTCCCATCTCGCTCACGCCGCCTTCTCCTCCGCCCAACGCCGCACGTGCGGCAGATCGTCATCCAGCCAGAAGGCGCCCTCCGCGGGATCCCGGGAGTCGGTCACGACCAGGATCTCCTCGAACTTGGCGCCGGTGCCGCGGAAGCCCAGGTGCGGCTCCACCGCCCACAAGCCGGGCTGCGGCGGGTGGTCGGAGAAGGAGTACGGGCTCCACAACGGGGACCATCCTTCACGGTGCCCGTGCAGCGCGTCACTGGCCAGCCCCTTCAGGGCCTGGGTGCCGAAGCCGAAGACGGTCGGCGACCACCGCCGCTCGGCGACCCGGTCCACCTTGTGCGCGATCACCCCGAAGGGATAGGCGCGGTGCCGGTTCGCGTACCCCTGGCGGACCATGAGCCGCTCGACGTCCTCGTAGATGTCGCGCAGCGAACGGCGCTCGCGCACCTGCTCCAGGATCAGCTCGCGGTGCGCCCTCAGGTCGGACAGCAGCCGGTCGTGCACGGGATTGAGCCCGAGACAGCCCGAGTACCCGACGTCCGCCGTGTACCCCTTGTAGACCGGTGCCATGTCGAGGATGAACGGCATCCCCGGCTCCAGCTTCCGGTGGGTGGGGAAGAACTGGAGCGGGATCCGGAAGTTCACGAAGGCGGTCCGGTCCCCGAACCAGGCGAAGGGCATGTGGAACCAGTCCCGCACCCCGCGCTCGCGCAGCCAGTCGCGCTGCATCCGGGCCGCCTCGCGCTCGGTCACCCCGGGCCGCAGCTGCGCCGCGACCGCCTCCGCGCACGCGTACGACAGGCGCTGCACTTCCCTGAATCCGTCGAGATCCGCGGCCCGTAGGCCGGTCCCTACGCCGGCCTTCGACCCGCCCGGCGCCCGTACTCCGGCCGCCCGCGCGGTGCTCCGTTGCTTGGTGTCCCCTGCCATGCCAGCCGTCCGTCCGAGTAGCCGTACGCGTCCGTAACTTGACACTGATGAATGTGACAATGCTTGGAGATCACGTCAAGGCCCGTGCACGGACCTGTGGAAAAGTCCTGCGATGTGGACAGCCGCATCAGCCTTCCGACAGGCCGTGTACGCCTGAAGGCGGAGACGGGGTCCCGCTCCAGGTCTGACGATCCGCGCGCAACCGGCCACTAACGTCGGTTCCGTGACTGTCATCGCGACCGAAAGCCTGAGCAAGCGGTACCCCCGAGTGACCGCCCTCGACCGGCTCTCCCTGGACATCGGGCCCGGCGTAACGGGTCTCGTGGGTGCCAACGGAGCCGGCAAGTCCACGCTGATCAAGATTCTGCTGGGACTGTCCCCCGCCACCGAGGGCCGTGCCGCCGTGCTCGGGCTCGACGTCGCCACGCATGGCAGTGCCATCCGTGAGCGCGTCGGCTACATGCCCGAACACGACTGCCTGCCACCCGACGTCTCGGCCACCGAGTTCGTCGTGCACATGGCCCGCATGTCGGGGCTGCCGCCGACCGCCGCCCGCGAGCGGACCGCCGACACGCTGCGCCACGTCGGGCTCTACGAAGAGCGGTACCGCCCCATCGGCGGCTACTCCACCGGCATGAAGCAGCGCGTCAAGCTGGCCCAGGCGCTGGTCCACGACCCGCAGCTGGTCCTCCTCGACGAGCCCACCAACGGCCTCGACCCGGTCGGCCGCGACGAGATGCTCGACCTGATCCGCCGAGTCCACACCGACTTCGGGATCTCGGTCCTGGTCACCTCCCACCTCCTCGGCGAGCTGGAGCGGACCTGCGACCACGTCGTGGTCGTCGACGGCGGCAAGCTGCTGCGCTCCAGCTCCACGAGCGACTTCACCCAGACCACGACGACCCTCGCGGTCGAGGTCACCGACACCGACGCCCACCCCGACGGGACCGCCGCGCTGCGCGAGGCGCTGACCGGGGCGGGCCTGACCCTCCACGCGGCGCAGGAGCAGGGCCTGCCCGGTGCGGGCCACATCCTCCTCGTCGAGGCCGTCGGTGAGGAGACCAACGACACCATCCGCGACATCGTGTCCGACCTCGGCCTCGGCCTGGTCCGGATGGAACAGCGCCGCCACCACATCGCGGAGGTCTTCCGCGACCACGACCAGCAGAAGGGAGCCGGTTCCGATGGCGCCTGACACCTCGACCCAGATCCACAACATCGGCTACCGGTCCTACGAGGGCTCCCGGCTCGGCCGCGCCTACGCGCGCACCTCGCTGTTCTCCCAGTCCCTCCGGGGTTCCTACGGGCTCGGCCGCTCGGCCAAGTCCAAGGTCCTCCCGATGATCCTCTTCGCGGTGATGTGCGTCCCCGCCCTGATCATGGTCGCGGTGGCGATCGCGGTGCCGGGCAACACGGACCTGCCGATCAAGTACACGACGTACGCCCTGACCACGCAGATGATCATCGGGCTGTACCTGGCCTCCCAGGCCCCGCAGTCCGTCTCCCGCGACCTGCGGTTCAAGACGGTCCCGCTCTACTTCTCGCGGCCCATCGAACGCGTCGACTACGTCCTCGCCAAGTTCGCGGCGATGGCCAGCGCGCTCTTCATCCTCACGGCCACGCCGCTGCTGATCATGTTCATCGGCGCCCTGCTGGCCAAGTTCGACTTCGCCCACCAGGCGAAGGGGCTCGGGCAGGGTCTGGTGTCCGTCCTGCTGCTTTCGCTGCTCTTCTCCGGCCTCGGGCTGGTCGCCGCAGCCCTCACCCCGCGGCGCGGCTTCGGCGTCGCCGCCGTCATCGGGCTGCTGATCATCCCCTACGGCGCCGTCACCACGGTGCAGGCCGTCGCCTACAACACCGGTACGCCCGAAGCGGTCCAGTGGATGGGCCTGTTCTCCCCGATCACCCTGATCGACGGCGTCCAGACCGCCTTCCTCGACGGCGCCTCCGCGTTCCCCGGCGGCGAAGGACCCACGGTCGGCGTCGGATTCGTCTATCTGCTGGTCGTACTCGGCCTCATCGTCGGCTCCTACGCCGCGCTGATGGCCCGCTACCGGAAGGCCGGGCTGTGAGCATCATCGACATCGACCACGCTTCCCGCTGGTTCGGGAACGTCGTCGCCGTGAACGACGTGACCATGCGCATCGGTCCCGGCGTGACCGGTCTACTGGGCCCCAACGGGGCCGGGAAGTCGACCCTCATCAACATGATGGGTGGCTTCCTCGCCCCCTCCACCGGCACCGTCAAGCTCGACGGGGCGCCGATCTGGCGCAATGAGCAGGTCTACAAGAGCGTGGGCGTCGTGCCCGAGCGCGAGGCCATGTACGACTTCCTCACCGGCCGGGAGTTCGTCGTCGCCAACGCCGAGCTCCACGGGCTCGACGACGCGGCCGCCCAGCGGGCGCTGGCCACCGTCGAGATGGAGTCCGCCCAGGACCGCAAGATCTCGACCTACTCCAAGGGCATGCGCCAGCGCGTGAAGATGGCCTCCGCCCTCGTTCACGACCCGTCCGTGCTCCTGCTCGACGAGCCGTTCAACGGCATGGACCCGCGCCAGCGCATGCAGCTCATGGAGCTGCTGCGGCGCATGGGCGACGAAGGCCGCACCGTCCTGTTCTCCTCCCACATCCTGGAGGAGGTCGAACAACTCGCCTCCCACATCGAGGTGGTCGTCGCCGGGCGGCACGCCGCCTCCGGTGACTTCCGCAAGATCCGCCGGCTGATGACGGACCGCCCCCACCGCTACCTGGTCCGCTCCTCCGACGACCGGGCGCTCGCCGCGGCCCTGATCGCCGATCCGTCGACCGCCGGGATCGAGGTCGACCTCAAGGAGGGCGCCCTGCGGATCCAGGCCGTCGACTTCGGGCGCTTCACCCAGCTGCTCCCGCGGGTCGCCCGCGCGCACGGCATCCGACTGATGACGGTCTCGCCCTCCGACGAGTCCCTCGAATCGGTCTTCTCCTACCTCGTCGCGGCCTGAAAGGAGCTGGCACCCGATGTACAACCCCACCGTTGCCCGGCTCACCTACCGAGCCCTGCTCGGCCGCCGCCGCGCGCTGATCCTCTTCGCGCTGCCCGCCCTGCTGATCGTCATCTCCATCGCCGTCCGCACCCTGACCGGCGTCGACGACAAGGTCGCCGCCGATCTGCTCGGCGGTTTCGCCCTCGCCACGATGGTTCCGCTGATCGGCGTCATCGCCGGTACGGGCGCCATCGGACCGGAGATCGACGACGGCTCGATCGTCTACCTGCTCGCCAAGCCGGTGAAGCGGCCCACGATCATCATGACCAAGCTGATCGTCGCGATCGCCGTGACCATGGCCTTCTCCGCGATCCCCACCCTGATCGCCGGGTTCATCCTCAACGGCAACGGTCAGCAGATCGCCGTCGCCTACACCATCGCTGCGCTCGTCGCCTCGATCGCCTACAGCGCGCTGTTCCTACTGCTGGGCACCGTGAGCCGGCACGCGGTCGTCTTCGGCCTGGTCTACGCCCTGATCTGGGAGTCGCTCTTCGGCAGCCTGGTCGAGGGAGCGAAGACCCTGAGCGTCCAGCAGTGGGCGCTCGCGCTCGCCGAGAAGGTGAGCGGTCCCGGGTACGTCGACTCCTCCGTCGGCCTGACCACGGCAGTGGTCCTGCTCGCCGCCGTCACCGTGGGCGCCACCGTCTACGCCGGTCAGAAGCTGCGCCGTCTGACCCTCGCGGGCGACGAGTAGGCTCCGCCGCACCGCACCGCGTCACCCGTGCCCCGCCCGGCCCACATGCCGGGCGGGGCACAGGTTTGCGGGTCATGATCGGGACATGCTGTCGCACTCCGAGCCCGAGCCCTCCAGGCCCCTGTGGTCCTGGGTCCGGGCCTCGCCCGGTACGCACGTCTGGCTCCTGATCATCGCCGTCACCAGCATCATCGTGGCCGTCTCCCCCGACGCGGTCGACCACTTCCTCTTCCACCGCAACAGCAGCAACATCCACCAGCTCGTCAAGCACCCCTTCCAGGCGCTGATCGGCAGCGCCTTCTGGATCGAGAACCCGGCCTCACTGGCCCTCTACGCCGTGCTCTTCGAGGTGTTCCACGCCTCGGTGGAACGCTGGCTGGGCACCCTGCGCTGGCTGATGATCGTCGCCAGTGCGCACATCGTCGCGACGCTGATCAGCCAGAAGCTCGTCCTCACGGCGATCCAGGACCACCGTGCCCCACGGAGCATGGCCCACGTCGTGGACATCGGAGTCAGCTACGGCCTCGCCGCGGCCATCGGCGTCCTCGCCTACCGGCTGCCGAACCCCTGGCGGTGGCTCTACCTGGCCGGAGCCGTGGCCTTCTTCGGGCTCCCACTGCTCACCGGCGGCACCTTCACGGACGCCGGGCACGCCATCGCGCTCTCCATCGGCCTGATCGCCTGGCCGCTCACCCGGCACCCGCACCCGCACGTGCACTCCGACGCGCACCACCACCGTGTTTCACGTGAAACAGGAAGTGGTCCGCGCCCCGCCGACCGGCGGTAATTCGCTGGTAAGGGACACGGCCCGGGGGCAGAGTGAGCTGTGCGGGGAGCAACAAAAAGGTCCGGGGCGGCCACTTCGAGCGCGCCTCGCGGCGCGGGCCGTCCCGGACCTTCCCTGCGGTCCTCGTGCTCAGGCGGCGCCGAGCAGACGCTCCAGTACCACCGCGATGCCGTCGGCCTGATTCGACGTGGTCACCTCGTCGGCCACCGCCTTCAGCTCCGCGTGGGCATTGGCCATCGCCACTCCGTGCGCGGACCATCCGAACATCGGGATGTCGTTGGGCATGTCGCCGAAGGCGATGGTCTGCGCCGCCTTCACTCCCAGCCGACGGGCCGCCAGCGACAGGCCGGTGGCCTTGCTCAGGCCGAGCGGCAGGATCTCCACGACGCCCGGTCCGGCCATCACCACGTCCACGAGACTGCCGACGGTCGCGCGGGCCACACGGACCAGCTCGTCGTCGTCGAGCTCGGGGTGCTGGATGTACAGCTTGTTGAGCGGAGCCGTCCAGACCTCCGCGGGGTCCCGCAGGTACACCGCCGGAAGCCCTTCCTGCACCTGGTACCCGGGACCGAACAGCACCTCGCCGTCCACCCCGTCACGGCTCGCCGCGAGGGCCAGCGGCCCCACCTCGGCCTCGATCTTGGCGAGCGCCAGACCGGCCAACTGCCGGTCCAGCGTCACCGAGGTGAGGAGCCTGCGGGCACCGGCGTCGTACAGCTGTGCACCCTGCCCGCACACCGCGATGCCCTTGTAGCCGAGGTCGTCCAGCACGTGCCGGGTCCAGGGCACGGCGCGCCCGGTGACGATGATGTGCACCGCACCCGCCGCGGTGGCCGCGAGCAGGGCCTCGCGGGTGCGTTCCGAGACCGTGTCGTCGTCGCGCAGGAGCGTGCCGTCGAGATCGGTCGCGACGAGCTTGTACGGGAACGGTGCAGGGGTCACTTGGCGATCGGCTCCAGAATTTCCCGGCCGCCCAGGTAGGGACGGAGGATCGGGGGCACCCGTACCGAACCGTCGGCCTGCTGGTGGTTCTCCAGGATGGCCACGATGGTGCGGGGGACGGCGCACAGGGTGCCGTTGAGCGTGGACAGCGGGCGCGTGACCTTCTTGCCGTCCTTGGTCTCGCGCATCCGCACGGACAGGCGGCGGGCCTGGAAGCCGTTGCAGTTCGAGGCGGAGGTCAGCTCGCGGTACTTGCCCTGGGTCGGGATCCACGCCTCGCAGTCGAACTTGCGGGAGGCCGAGGAGCCCAGGTCGCCGGTGGCGACGTCGATCACCTGGAACGGCAGCTCCAGAGCGGTGAGCCACTGCTTCTCCCACTCCAGGAGACGCTGGTGCTCGGCCTCGGCTTCCTCCGGTGCGACGTACGAGAACATCTCGACCTTGTCGAACTGGTGGACGCGGAAGATGCCTCGGGTGTCCTTGCCGTACGTGCCGGCCTCGCGGCGGAAGCACGGCGAGAACCCGGCGTAGCGCAGCGGCAGCTGGTCCGCCTCCAGGATCTCGTCCATGTGGTAGGCCGCGAGCGGGACCTCGGAGGTGCCGACGAGGTAGAAGTCGTCCTTCTCCAGGTGGTACACGTTCTCCGCGGCCTGGCCGAGGAAGCCGGTGCCCTCCATGGCGCGCGGGCGGACCAGCGCGGGGGTGAGCATCGGGATGAAGCCGGCCTCGCCCGCCTGCGCGATCGCCGCGTTCACCAGGGCGAGCTCCAGCAGGGCGCCGACGCCGGTGAGGTAGTAGAAGCGCGAGCCGGAGACCTTCGCGCCGCGCTCGACGTCGATGGCGCCGAGGGACTCGCCGAGCTCCAGGTGGTCCTTGGGCTCGAAGCCCTCCGCGCCGAAGTCACGGATGGTGCCGTGGGTCTCCAGGACGGTGAAGTCCTCTTCCCCGCCGACCGGGACGTCAGGGTGCACGATGTTGCCGAGCTGGAGCAGCAGTCGCTTGGCGGTCTCGTCCGCCTCGTTCTGCTCGGCCTCGGCGGCCTTGACGTTGGTCTTGAGCTGTTCGGCCTTCTTCAGCAGCTCGGCACGCTCGTCGGGCGAGGCCTTGGGGATCAGCTTTCCCAGGGACCTCTGCTCATTGCGCAGCTCGTCGAAGCGGGTGCCGGAGGACCTGCGGCGCTCGTCGGCGGAGAGCAGTGCGTCGACGAGGTCGACGTCCTCTCCACGGGCGCGCTGCGAGGCGCGGACACGGTCAGGGTCTTCACGGAGCAGCCGGAGGTCAATCACCCCACCAGGCTACCGGGCCGGCTTCGAGGCCTCGTACCGATATAACGCTGCGTGGCGCTATGTCCCAATTGCCGCGAATGCAAAACTCCTGACACGTGGCCGGAAGTGGACCTCCGCACCGGTCCGATCCACACCTGATCCCGGGCTGATAAAACTGCCCGAATCCCCGAAATGGGGCGCATCGACCGCTCCCGCCCCTGGGGCTGAGCAGGGGCGAAGCGGCCTCTTGTCCACAGGAATTGCGATCCCGGCCGGCTTATCCACAGGCTGTGTGCCGTATCTGTGGACACGAAAAGAGATCATTCCCGGGCGATGCGGCTCGGGGGCGAATCGGGGTTCAAACCCCCCTCACGCACTCATTCGGGTGGGAATGGCTCGCCCCAAAGAGTTGATCAGCGATGCGTGGGTGACGCCGTTCACCCTCCGATCCCCAGCGCGAAACCTGGGCCCCCGACCGATTTGTCGACCTTGTCGCGCCGCACTGTCGACTTGTCCCCAGGTCTCCACACGCTCCTGTGGATAACTCTGTGGATAAGTGACGCCGTCCTGTGTGCGAGCTAGGCCCGGCCGTCCAGGCAGCGGGTCAGCCAGTCGGAAGCGGCCGTGAAATCGCCATCCGAGGTTCCGGGGCGGGCCGCGCGCACCTCACTCAGAGCGACCCCCGCGCGGGGGTAGGAGCCGAGGAAGCGGACCTGCGGGCAGGTGCGCTTGAGACCCATGAGGGCCTCGCTGACCCGGCGGTCGGAGATGTGGCCCTCGGCGTCGACGGCGAAGCAGTAGTTGCCGATGCCCTCACCGGTGGGCCGGGACTGGATCAACATCAGGTTGACCCCGCGGACGGCGAACTCCTGGAGGAGTTCGAGGAGCGCGCCGGGGTGGTCCTCGCCGAGCCAGAGCACGACGGAGGTCTTGTCCGCTCCGGTCGGCGCCGCGGGCCGGGCCGGTCGGCCGACCAGGACGAAACGGGTCTCGGCGTTCTCCGCGTCGTGGATCTCGGTGACGAGGGGCTCCAGCCCGTAGGTGGCGGCGGCGAACTCACCGGCGAAGGCGGCGTCGAAGCGGCCTTCCTGGACGAGCCGCGCGCCGTCCGCGTTGGAGGCGGCGGACTCCCACACGGCGTCGGGCAGGTTGGCGCGCAGCCAGTTGCGCACCTGCGGCTGGGCGACCGGGTGCCCGGTGACCGTCTTGACGTCGGACAGCTTGGTCCCCGGCCGCACCAGCAGGGCGAAGGCGATGGGCAGCAGCACCTCGCGGTAGATCATCAGCGGCTCGCCGGAGGACAGCTCGTCGAGGGTGGCGGTGACGCCGCCCTCCACGGAGTTCTCGATCGGAACCAGGGCTGCTGCCGCCTCCCCGTTCCTTACGGCGTCGAGTGCCGCCGGGACCGACACCATGGGAACGAGTTCCCGGGTCGCGGCTTCCGGCAGCGTGCGCAGGGCGGCTTCGGTGAAGGTGCCCTCGGGACCGAGATACGTGAAGCGGGTGGCCGACATGTGATCAGCCTAATGCCGCTGCCCCGTGCCCCGAGGTGCTGTTCATCCTTCGAGCAGCGGCTGTCCCACGTACTCCTCGGTGCGCGGGCCGCGCGGGACGGCGTACAGCCCGCTCGCCTCGTGGCGGATGAACTCCGACAGCGCGTCACCCCGGTCGAGCTTGCGCTGGACGGGGACGAAGCCGCGCATCGGGTCGGCCTGCCAGCAGATGAAGAGGAGACCGGCGTCGGGGGTGCCGTCGGAGCCGATGCCGTCGTGGAAGGAGAACGGGCGCCGGAGCATGGCGGCCCCGCCGTTCTGCGCGGGGGCGGAGATCCGGGCGTGGGCGTTGGAGGGGATGACCGGCTTGCCGTCGCCGCCGAACTTGTCGAGGTCCAGCTTGGTGGTCTCGGTGCCGCCGGTCAGGGGCGCCCCGTCCGCCTTCTTCCGGCCGATGACCTGCTCCTGCTTGGTGAGCGGCTGCTTGTCCCAGTCGTCGAGCAGCATCCGGATGCGTCGGACGACGGCGTACGAGCCCGCGGCCATCCACGCGTGTTCGGCCGGGCCGGGGCCGGCGCCGGGCACGAAGATCCGCTTGTCGAAGTCGGCCTCGGACGGCTTGGGGTTGCCCGTGCCGTCGATCTGGCCCAGGAGGTTGCGGGCGGTCATCGGCTCGGCCGTGGCTCCCGGCGTCCGATTGAAACCGTTCATCTGCCAGCGGACGCGGGCCGCTTGCCCCGCGTCCTTCTGCAGGGTGCGCAGCGCATGGAAGGCGACGAGTGCGTCGTCGGCGCCGATCTGGACCCACAGGTCTCCGTTGCCGCG
Organism: Streptomyces sp. NPDC051555; assembly: GCF_044454405.1. NCBI lineage: Bacteria > Bacillati > Actinomycetota > Actinomycetes > Kitasatosporales > Streptomycetaceae > Streptomyces > Streptomyces sp. NPDC051555. The sequence goes on from NZ_JBITDP010000013.1 coordinate 92,513, forward strand.
CTGGGGATCGAGCCGGTCCGCCGAGAACTCGGGGAGCGGATCGAGCGCGACGGGCCGGCGCGCCGTGAGGCCGGTGCGGTCGAAGAAGGAGTGGCCGAAGCCGAAGGTGACGGTGAGCGAGCACGGTCCGGCGTCCAGGGCGATCCCCGAGTCGGCCGCCCCCGCCGTTTCGCCGGCCATCAGCCGGCGGGCGCTGTCGGACCAGCGGCGCATCAGGGCGACGGCTTCCTTGCGGCCCGCCCCGGGAGCCAGGTCGAAGGCCAGTACATGACCCTTGGCCTGGAGCGGCGTGGTGATGCCCGCCTGGTGCTCGCCGTGGAAGTCGATCTCGGTGGCGCCGACGGAGGCCGCCGGGGCGCTGCCGTCGGTACCCGCGATCGCGGCATGCGCGAGGGCGCCACCGGTGGCGCCGAGTGCGAGACCGACGGCGCCCGCGGCACCTACGGTGCCCAGCAGCCGGCGCCGGGAGATCTCGATGTCGGGGTTGCTCTCGGTCATGCTGTTCAGCCGATCTTGACGGTCTTCTGGACGGTCGTCTGGTCGATGTCGGAGGTACGGAGGCTTACGTCGATGCGCCATTCACCGGCCAGCGGCAGCTGGACGCCGGAGGCGCTCCAGTGCCCCGGCGCCAAGTGATCGGGGGCGAGCGGCAGCGGGCCGATGTCCTTGGCGGGGAGGGTGAAGGCGACCTTCACCTCGGGGATGTCGAAGGGCCGGCCGTCCGGGGAGTCCACCCAGACGTGGAGGCTGTTGGCGCCCACCCGGCCCGGGTCCAGTTCGATCCGGACGCTGCCCTTTCCGTTCTGGCCGCCGGTGTCGAAGGGCAGGGTGATCTTCACGGCGCGGTCGGGTACGGCGGTGACGGCGCGAGTGCCCTCCAGCTCGGCGGCCCGGCCGGGCTCCGTCCCGGTCAGCAGAGTGGCGACGGCGAGCAGGACGACAGCGACGGCCGCCTCGGCGAGGACGGACCGGCGCAGTCCCGCGCGATCGGGATCGGCGTCCCGGATCCGCTTGTCCCGCGCGCTCTCGCGGGCAGCGCGCTGACGGGCCAGCTGGGCGGCGCGCTTGGCGCTCGGCGGGACGGTGACCGGCGCTTCTGTTTCACGTGAAACATCGCGCTGGGCGGCGACCTGCGGGGCGCGGCCGGCCGCGTCCCCGGCCAGCCGGCCGGTCCACTTCCGCGAGACGGAGGCGATGGCGACCAGGACGGCGATCAGGCCGACCTTGATGAGGAGGTACCGGCCGTACTCCGTGCCGGTCAGCGCGGACCAGCTGCCGAGCTGGCGCCAGGACTGGTAGACACCGGTGGCGGTGAGGACGAGGACGCTGACGAAGGCGACGCGGGAGAAGCGCCGGATGGCTTCCCGCTCGATGTCCGGGACCTTGTGCAGGGCGATCAGCAGCGCGGCGAGACCACCGAGCCAGGTGGCGACGGCCAGCAGGTGGACGATGTCGACCGGCATGGCGATGCCCGGCTGGATGCCCGTGGAGGCGTGTTCGGACAGCGACCAGGTGGCGGCGATGCCGGCGGCGACCACGGCCCCGCCGATGGCCAGCCCGAAGGTGAGGTCGCTGGTGTCCTTGGCGTCTTCCTCGCTCGCGCCGCTGCCCTGCACCTTGCGGGCGAAGGTACCGAAGAGGACGGCCATGAAGAGGGCCACGGCGCCGAGCAGCAGCAGCCGCGACACCAGGGAGGCTCCGGTCTTGGTCTCCAGGACGGCCTTGAGGCCGTCGAGGTCGAAGACGTCGGAGAAGTCGCCCGAGCCGGTGTAGGGGTTGCGCAGCACCAGCATGGCGAGCGTGGCGGCCGTCAGCGTCACCCAGGCGCGCAGTACGAGCTTTTGCAGCGGCCGTTCGGCGGCGCCCCGGCGCCAGCACAGCAGGATGAAGGCCGCGCCGCCGACGAGCACGGCGAACCCGCCGTAGGCGGCGTAGCGCGCGATGCCGTAGGCGATGCCCACGGGTCCGCCGCCTGCCACCTGTGAGGACACCGAGACGCTGGTCGCGGAGGGGGCGCCGATGGAGAAGGTGAAGGCGCCGGAGACCGGGTGGCTGTCGGCGGAGACCGCCTGCCAGGCCACGGTGTAGGTGCCATTGGGCAGGCCACTGTGCAACGCGGTGCCGTAACGGATGGTGGAGCCGCTGCACAGGTCGCGCAGCTCCCCTGTGTCGATCCGCTTGCCCTGGGGGTCCATGACCCGGATGGAGTCGCCGTTCATGGCGACGCCTTCGGAGAAGGAAAGGGTGACCTGGGCGGGGGCCGTGGCGACCACCGCCCCGTCCCTGGGGTCGCTCGCGGTGAGCGCGGCATGTGCCGAGGCCGGTCCGGCCGCGGTGAACAGGGCCGCGGCCAGAGCGGCGAGGACCAGCAGGAGCCGCGGCAGGAATGCCGCCGCGGCCGTGCGGGCCGTGGAAGGGGCGGGGGCGATGGCCGTCATGGCGTTGTCAGTCCCTCGGTCCGTCAGTTGGTTTTCTGCGGCTGGTACGTGCGTTCCTTCACGTCCAGCTCGACCTTGACCGGATCCGACTTCTCGAAGCGCAGCTCGACGGTCACCTTGTCGCCGACCTTCGGCTTGTTCTTCAGGCCCATGAACATGATGTGGTCGCCGCCGCGCGCGAGCTTCAGCGCGCCGTTGGCCGGCACGTCGAGGGCCTGGACCTGCTGCATCTTCTGGTCTTTGGTCTCGTGGATCGTCACGTCGCCCGAGAGCGTGCTCGTGACGGCGGTGAGCTTGTCCGCCGCCTTCGAGTCGTTCTTGATGACCATGAACGCGCCGGCCATCTTGTCGTCGATCGGTTCGGGCATGTACCCGCCGCTGACCTTCAGCTCGGGCTTGCCGTCGCCCGCGTCGGAATCGGAGGAGCAGCCGGATATGGCGAGCGCTGCCGACAGGGAGAGGACGGCGGCGAGGGTGCGGGTGGTGCGGCGGTTCACGGGTTCTCTCCCTTGATGATCTTCGGCAGATCCTTGGTGTAGTCCTCGACGGTGGTCGACTCCCCGTAGAGGACGTAGCCCTCGTCGGTCTTCGGCGAGAAGGCGATGACCTGCGCGCCGTGCATGGAGACGATGTCGCCGTTGGCCTCCTTCTTGGCGGCCTCGATGCCGATGCCGAGGCTGCGGGCACCGGCCTGGATCTTGGCGAAGTCCCCGGTGAGTCCGATGAAGGCCGGGTCCTGGGACTTGAGCCACTGGCCGAGGGACTCGGGGGTGTCCCGGTCGGGGTCGGTGGTGACGAAGACGACCTGGAGGTTGTCCTGGTCGGCCTTGGGCAGCGCCTTCTTGGCGACGGCGAGGTTGCTCATCGTCAGCGGGCAGACGTCCGGGCATTTGGTGTAGCCGAAGTAGATGAGCGTCGGCTTGCCCTTGGTCTGCTCGCGCAGGCTCCACGGCTTGCCGTTGGTGTCGGTGAGCACCAGGTCCGGCTTGTCGAAGGGGCGGTCGAGCACGGTGCCCGGCTTGCTCTTGGCGGGGGCGTTGACCTCCGCGAGCGACGTGCTCTTGCCGGTGTCACTGCCACAGGCGGTGAGGGCGAGGGCGGTCGCCGCCACGAGGGCGGCGACCGTCACACGTGTGGTGCGCATGGGATGTCCCTGAGATCGGGGGTGGTTCGGATATCTGCGGACGCGGTCAGGACGTGCGACGGCGCGAGGCCACGCCGAAGGCGACCCCGCCGAGGCCGACGACGATCCCGGCGATGCCGAGGGCGCGCGCGGTCGTGTCGGAGCCGGCCGACGCGGTGTTCTCGGCGCCGGCGCCCTTCTCGTGGTCGGTGTTCTTGGCCTCGTCGGTCTTCTTCGCACCGTCGTCGTGGTGGTCGCCACCGGCCGCGGCCGTCAGCTTGAGCACGGGCGCCGGGTTCTGCGGCTCGGCGGCGCCGTCCTTGGCCTCTTCGATCCAGCGGACGACCTCGTTGTTGTCGTACGTCTGGACGGCCTTGAAGGTGAGCTTGTCGACGTCCGAGGGGAGCTGGCCGATCGAGAGCGGGAACTGCTGGAACTTACCGGGCTCGATCTTGCCGCCGGTCCAGGTCACCTTGGTGACGGCTTCGTTGATCTGCTTGCCGTGGACCGTGAGCGGCTTGTCGAGCTTGCTCTTCTCCACGGTGACCGTCCACCCCGGGACGTCCTGCGGCATGACCGAGGAGAGCGGGTGGTCGGTCGGGAAGCTGACTTCGAGCTTGTTGGTCGCGGCGTTGTCGCGCTCGTTCGGGACCTTGAAGTTGATCGTCGCGTAGCCGCCCTTGGCGGCCTCGCCCGGCTGGATGCCGACGTGGGCGAAGGCGGTGCCGGACAGGACGAGGACGGTACCGGCGGCGAGGGCGGCGGCGAAGGAGACGCGAGAGGTCTTCATGGCAGGAACACTCCACGGAAGCAGGGGTGACGGTGGCTCCGGCGCACAGGCGCGCGCGGAGTTCGCGGCACCGGTGCTCCGCCGGGTGTCCCGGGGAGTGGAGGTGGTGCCGCGTCAGGCTGCGAGGGCGAGGGCCGCTGGTGGGCCGCGCCTGATCACCGTGTGGTGGAGTGCCGTCCGGCCGGGGGCCACGGCCCGGTCCGGGGTGCTGCGCGGCGACCGCGGGGTACGTCCGGGCGTGCCCGGAAGTCCGGCGCCCAGGATGCGCACGAGGGCCAGGGCGGTCCGCAGGGCGCGGATCGGGGCGGCCGGGGCGGCGAGCCGGGACAGTTCGACGAGCCGGAACAGGGCCGCGTCCCCGCGGCTCAGCAGCCAGCCGGCGACCAGCGCGGCCACCAGGTGGCCCAGCAGCATCGGCAGGCTGAGCAGCCCGGTCGAGGGAGCCGTGACCGCCTGCGCCATGTGGGCGTGGGCGTCGTGCGCGGGGACCGCGAGCGCGGCCGGATTCAGCCCCGCGCTCTCCAGCACCTGTCGGGCGTCGGAGGGGCTGAGCGGTACGGAGTTGCCCCCGCAGACCAGCCGGGCCGCGAGCGCCGCGAGCGAGGTGTCGGAGGCCGCCTGCGCGGAAGCGCCCGCGGTGGCGGCGCCGTGCTGGCCGAGGCCGAACAGCGTGTGCAGCCCCAGCTGGCCCACGGCGAGGGCGGCGGCGAGACCCGGCAGGGTGCGCCGGCGGCCCGCGAGCAGGGAGGCGACCGTGAACACGGCCAGGAAGCCCGCGCAGAGCGTCCACCAGGGAACAGTGGCGCACGAGGCGAGGGCGTGCCCGACGGCGGACAGCACGACGCAGACCGCGGTGAACACCGCGGCCCGCAGGATCCGGAGCCCGGCTCCTGCACGCATCGTGTGGGGGGCAGTCATGGCCGGGCCATCATCGCACTGCGCTTAGGTCTCCCATACGGCAGGTCCGGAAGGTCCCTTGAGTCCCCCTGGACGGAGTCCGCCCGCCGGCCCACCGGACCGCCGCATACACCGGCGTCCGGGCGGGTCGCATCGGCCGAACGAGCGCTCCGACGGCCGCACGGGGCTTACACAGTGCTCCGGGCGGCAATAGGTAACGGTATGAGCATCTGGTGGTCTCTCCACTTGAGGCGCGAGGCCGCGAGCGTTCCGCTCGCCAGGCGACTGCTGCTGGGGACGATGGAGACCGCGGGGGTGGACCCCGACATCTCCTTCGACCTGTCGGTGGCGCTGAGCGAGGCGTGCGCGAACGCGGTGGAGCACGGCGGGCCGGTGGCCGGGGACGGTGACGACGCTCCCGCCGGGGGCGTCGGGCCGGCTCCCGCCGATCCCGCGGCCTGTGCGGCGTACCGCGTCACGGCCTATCTCGACGGCGACCGCTGCCGGATCGAGGTGACCGATTCGGGCCCGGGCTTCCCGCCCACGACGGTCTCCCGCCGCAGACCCTCGCTGGCGGAGCACGGCCGGGGGCTGTCGCTGATCGCCGAGCTGGCCGATCACGCCCGGTTCCGCAACCGCCCGGGCCGGGGAGCCGTCGTCAGTTTCGACAAGATCCTCAAATGGCAGGACGGAGCGCTGCTGAAGGCGTCCTGAGCGGCCGATGGGCGGGGTCCCGGTACAGGGGACCCCGCCCATCGGCGGTGGTGCGGCGGCGGAAGGGTCAGCCCTTCAGCGCGGCCATCCAGCTCTCGACCTCGTCGGACCGGCGCGGCAGACCCGCGGACAGGTTCCGGTTGCCGTCCTCGGTGACGAGGATGTCGTCCTCGATCCGGACGCCGATGCCGCGGTACTCCTCCGGCACGGTCAGGTCGTCGGCCTGGAAGTACAGGCCGGGCTCGACGGTGAGGCACACGCCGGGCTCCAGGGTGCCGTCCACGTAGGCCTCGGTGCGGGCGGCCGCGCAGTCGTGGACGTCCATGCCGAGCATGTGACCGGTGCCGTGCAGGGTCCAGCGGCGCTGCAGACCCAGCTCCAGGACACGCTCGACCGGACCCTCCACCAGACCCCACTCGACGAGCTTCTCGGCGAGCACGTGCTGCGCGGCGTCGTGGAAGTCGCGGAACTTACCGCCCGGCTGCACGGCGGCGATGCCGGCCTCCTGGGCCTCGTACACCGCGTCGTAGATCTTGCGCTGGATCTCGGTGAACCGGCCGTTGATCGGCAGGGTGCGCGTGACGTCGGCCGTGTACAGGGACCGGGTCTCCACGCCGGCGTCCAGCAGCAGCAGGTCGCCGGAGCGGACGGGACCGTCGTTGCGGACCCAGTGCAGGGTGCAGGCGTGCGGGCCGGCGGCGCAGATCGAGCCGTAGCCGACGTCGTTGCCGTCGACGCGGGCGCGCAGGAAGAAGGTGCCCTCGATGTAGCGCTCGCTGGTGGCCTCGGCCTTGTCGAGGACCTTCACGCAGTCCTCGAAACCGCGGACGGTGGAGTCGACGGCCTTCTGCAGCTCGCCGATCTCGAACGCGTCCTTGACCACGCGCGCCTCGGAGAGGCTCGTGCGCAGCTCGCCGTCGCGCTCGGCGGTGACCTTGTCGGCCAGGGCCGCCTCGATGACCGCGTCGTGGCCGCGCACGATCCGGACCGGGCCGGTGGCCTCGGTCAGGGCCTCGGCGAGGGTGCGGACGTCCTTCGCCGGGATGCCCAGGAGCTGCTCGGCCTCGGTGAGGGAGTGGCGGCGGCCGACCCACAGTTCGCCCTGGCCGGACAGCCAGAACTCGCCGTTCTCGCGGTCGGAGCGCGGGAGCAGGTAGATGGTGGCGCTGTGGCCCGTCTCGCCGGTGGGCTCCAGGACCAGGACGCCGTTCTCGCTCTGGTCGCCGGTCAGGTAGGCGTACTCGGTCGAGGCACGGAAGGGGTACTCCGTGTCGTTCGAGCGCGTCTTGAGGCGACCTGCGGGGACGACGAGGCGCTCACCGGGGAAGCTCGCGGACAGCGTGTCGCGGCGCGCGGCCGTGTGCGCGGCCTGGGCGATGGGCTCCAGGCCGTGCAGCTCGGTGTCCGCCCAGCCGGTGCGCATGTTCTCGGCGAGTTCGTCGCTGAGGCCCGGGTACAGCCCGTTCTTGCGCTGCTTGTGCGTCTTCTTGGGCTGCTCTTCTTCCGGGGTCTCCGGGGTGAGCTCGTCAGCCACGTCATCTCCTCAGCTACGACAGGACCGGGTACGGACCCCGTCCATCGTATGTGCGAGAGGAAGTGGCCCCGCAGGGCTGTGATAAATCAGTCAAACCGGGCAGCCAGTAGGACGATGTCCTCGGCGGCGCCGCTCGTCGACCCGGTTCCGGTCCCGCCCGTGAAGTCCTCGTCCGGCAGCACGGTGCGCAGGACGTGGTCCACGATCGCGGCCGGGTCCTCCCGGGCGGCCCGCGGTACCGAGGCGGCGGCCGCGTGCAGCCGTGCGTACGCGCGGTCCATGGCGTCACCGGTACGGCGCAGCAGCCCGTCGGTGTAGAGCAGCACCGTTTCTCCAGCGGCGGGCTCGATCTCCACGCTCGGCGCCTCCCAGCAGGCGAGCATGCCGAGCGGCGCGGACAGCGTGGTCTCCACGTACTCGGTGCGGTGCTCGCCGATGAGCAGCGGCGGCGCGTGTCCGGCGCCTGCCAGGACGATCTTCCGGGATCCCGGCTCGCAGTAGGCGAAGAGCGCGGTGGCCGATCGCGCGGGTTCGGTCAGCCGCAGCAGCAGCTCCAGGTCGGACAGGACCGCGACCGGGTCCTCGCCCTCCATCACGGCGTACGCGCGCAGCGAGGCCCGCAGCCGTCCCATCGCGGCGATCGCGCTGGGCCCGGCTCCGGTGACGGACCCGATGGCCAGTCCGAGGGCGCCCTCGGGCAGTGGCAGGGCGTCGTACCAATCGCCGCCGCCGTGCGGTCCGGTGTGGTGGCGGGCGGCGAGCTGGACCCCCGGTACCCGGGGCAGCCTGCTCGGCAGCAGTTCCTCGGTGACGATGGCGAGCCGGGTCCGGGCGCGCTGGGCCTCCAGGACGCGGGCCAGGTGCTCGGCCCCGTGGCGTACGTAGAGGCCGACGAGGTCGCGCTGGCGGTCGCTCGGCTCGACCTGGTCGTCGTACAGCCAGACGACGGCGCCGAGCCGGCCGGTGGCCTCGGCGGTCAGCGGCAGCGCGTAGCTGGCGGCGTACGCCAGACGCGCCGCGACCTCCCGGTGCTGCGGGTCGACAGGGGTCGCGTACCCGCCGGAACCGGGGGGCGCGCCGACTTCGGGGAGCACCTCGGAGCCGCCGGCGGCGCCGGGGATTCCGTCGAGGATGCGGCCGTACGAGGTGGCGGCGCGCGGCACGGTCTCGATGTGACCGAGGTCCGCGCGGCCCAGGCCCAGCCCGATCGTGGTGGCGGGGCCGAGTCCGTCGGCGGGCTCCAGCACGATCAGCCCACGACGGGCGCCGACGAGGGCGGCTCCGGCGCGCAGGAACTCCTGGAGGCAGGCGTCGAGGCCGGCGGACCGGGCGAGGCGTTCGGTCAGCTCGTGCAGGGTGGTCAGGTCGGAGACCATGCCCGCCAGGCGGTCCTGGATCAGGGTGCTGGGGGCGGGTACCGCGGTCGGTGCGGGAGCGGTGCGCGGGGGCACGGGTGCCGCAGTGTGAGGGGAAGCCGTAACTACTGAATCGATTCCAGCCACTTTCGGCGGATGCGGGGCGCTCATGGCGTCCGGCTTTCCACCTGGTGCGATTCGCCGAATAGCATCGCAAACCCCCAGATCGTTCTGCGCCGCCATCAATGGATCCACATCTACACGCACACGTGGATCGATGTCCAGCATTGCCCAGGTGGGAATCCTGGTGTCCGTGGGACGACAACTCACCGTTCAGTCAAGGGTAAAACTTGGCCGGAAAAGGTTGGATGGGATGCCTTTTTGCGGTCGACTGGGCGGGCGTCTCCGTCGGCACGGGTACGTAAACGGTGGTGCGCGGGGTGAGTTGACGCCACCCCGGACCCGCCGGGAACCGTCCGGTACGGGCCGCCGTCCTTAGCGGCGGCGGCTGGGCGCGGCCCGCCACGGGTCGCGCACCGCCCTTGCTGGACGTTCCATGGACCCGTACGAAAACTGCACGAACCGTGTGAACCTGCTTCTGGCGGACAGTGACGCGAAACGTGTACGTGTGGTGAAACACCGCATACATGGTGTGATGTGGCCCTCGGCGTTCAACGGAAAGGAACGAGCGCTCATGCGCGAGATCCTCGGAAGGCGTCTCCAGCGACTCCGCAGTTCCCTTCGGACCGCCCAGTCCCTTCGGACGCTCCAGCCCCTTCGGACGCTCCAGTCCCTTTGGACCCTCCAGCCTCTCCGGACCCTTCAGTCCCTCCGATTCGCCCAGCGGGCCGGGTCCCGGCCGGGGTCCGCCCCCGCCCACCCGCCGTCCCTCGACGCCGCATTGGTGTGTGCCGCCGACTGGGCGTGGCCCGTGCTCCCCGGTGTGGGCCGGGCCGGCGCGGACGGTGCGCGCTGCGCCTGCCCGGACCCGGACTGCGTGGTTCCCGGCGCCCACCCCTTCGACCCGGGTCTCCTCGCGGCCACCACCGATCCCCGGATGGTGGGTTGGTGGTGGACCAACCGGCCGAGCGCTCCCCTGCTCCTGGCCACCGGCGGGGCCGCACCCTGCGCGGTGAGCCTGCCGGCGGCGGCGGCCGCGCGGGCGCTGGTCCGGCTCGACCAGCGCGGCCTGCGGCTCGGTCCGGTCGTCGCCACGCCCACGCGCTGGTCGCTGCTGGTGGCGCCGTACTCGCTGGAGCGGCTCGGTGAACTCCTCTACGCCAAGGACCACGTGCCGTCCTCGCTGCGCTTCCACGGCGAGGGCGGATACCTGTTGCTGCCGCCCTCCGCCGCGTCCTGCGGCGGTCAGGTGCGCTGGGAGCGGGAACCGGTGGCGCAGGACGGGCCGCCGTGGCTGCCGGAGGTGGAGGCGGTCGTGGACGCGCTGGTGGAGGCGAGCAGCGGGGCGCCGGGCGGCGGCAGCCGACTTGCGTACTGACGCGCGTACGGGCGCACCGGCGGTAGGGCCTGTCGTCGAGGTCCGGGCTGCCCCGCGGGCGCCGACCCGACCTTGGCGACAGGCCCGACCGCCGGATCACTCGAACGGGTGTCACCAGTGCCCGATTCCAAGGGAATTGGGCGCGGGCATCTCCTCGGTCCATCGCCGCATCGCTATCTTCGGCGAATGAATCTCCGCCTGATCGGTATCGGCGCCGGTGTGCTGATCATCTTGTCGCTTCCGCTCGCGGGTGCGATCGCCGGACCGGACCTCGCCGCTCGGGACGACGGAAAGGGCGGCGGACTGCTCTCCTCGCTGGGACTGTCGGATCCCTCCGGCCGCCAGGGCGGGGCGAAGCCGGCGCCGCCCGGACCGGCCGAGCAGCCCCGCACGGACTCGCGCTGCGGCCCCGAACTCTCCTCGCCCCAGGGGGTCGAGGCGCAGACGTGCGTGCTGACCGGTGAAGGGCAGAGCTGGGGGCGCAGTTACTACCGCAACACCAGCGGGCGGGCGCTGGAATCCGTGCTGACCGTGATGGGTCCGGCGGGTCGGACGGTGCAGATCCGCTGCGCGATCGGGACGGGCGACGAACCGGGTCTGTGCGAGACGCCCAAGGAGGACTCCCTGGGGACCCCGGACCGGTACAGCGCAGTAGCGGAATTTGCAGTTCCGGATGCTGAAGGACCCCTGCTCCTGCGGTCCGGGAGCAACTCACCGGGACCGGGCGGCGGTTGAGCGCCACCGGAAATGGAAGGGCCCGGTCGCTGGCGACGGGGGATGCACCAGCGACCGGGCTACAAGAACGGTAACAAGAGATCGCCTGTTCGCAAATTCGATCTCGGATATTCGGACATCGATTTGCAGACGATTAGCGGGAGTTGTGACTCCGGTCACCGCCCGTGGCGCGCTCCGGGAGGGCCCGTGGGGCGCCTTCGGGGCTCGTGCGGGCCCGTCGTGGGCCCGCACGGACACCCGAGGTCAGCTCAGGAGGTCAGCTCAGGGTGACCTGGCGGTTGGTCAGGCCACCGCGTGCCCGGCGCTCCTCCGGGGTCAGCGGGGCGTCCGTGGTCAGGGCCTTGGCGAGGCGCTCCGCCAGCCGGGCCGCGGGCTCTTCCGCCTGGTCGGCGGTGTAGCCGACGGGCAGGTCCCAGACGGGGACCATCAGGCCGTGCGCGCGGAAGGACCCGACGAGCTTGGTGCCTTCGCCGAGCGAGGACCCGCCCGCCGCGGTCAGCCGCGCCAGGGCGTCGAGCAGCTGCTCCTCGGGGTGCGGCATGACCCAGCGCAGGTGGTTCTTCTCCGGGGTCTCGCACCAGTAGGCCGCGTCGACGCCGGTGAGCTTGACGGTCGGGATGGCGGCCGCGTTGGCGCGCTCCAGCGAGGCGGCGATCTCCGGAGAGGAGGCCTGGGCGGTCTCCGCATCCGGAATCCAGAATTCGAAGCCGCTGTGTACAACCGGCTCGAAAACGCCGTCCGGGTCCAGGAGATCCTGAAGTCGGGGCCCCTCGGCGGGCACGCGGCGGGCGGCGACCGGGTTGCCGGGCTCGGCGACGAGCGCGCGCTCCAGCGTGTCGGCGAGGTCGCGGGAGAGGTTCCCGCTGGACGACTCGTTCTGCAGGCCGAGCAGGACGGAGCCGTCCTCGCGGCGCAGCGCCGGCCAGGCCATGGGCAGTACGGTCACCAGCGTGACGGACGGTACGCCCTCGGGCAGGCCGCCCTTGAGGGTGAGCGGGATGGTGGCGGCCGGCACCAGCTCGCGCAGCGCCACCCAGTCGCACTCGGACGGCAGGCCCTCGAAGGGGCGCTGCACCAGCTCGGTGACGGCGTGTGAGGCGGCGGCGCCGTGGCAGGCCTTGTAGCGGCGCCCGGATCCGCAGGGGCAGGGCTCGCGGGCGCCCACCACAGGGATCTCCCCGTCCTTGAGCTGCGGCTTTGCAGTCTTCGCTGCGGGGCGCTTCTTGGCCATCGTGGGTGTCTCCCGGTTGCGGCGGTACGTCGGTACGTGACGGCGCGAGCCTAGCCGTTCGTACCGCCGCAACCGGGCGGGTGCGGCCGGGAGCGCGGCCGGGAGCACGGTCGGCGTGCGCTCCCGGGTTCGCGTTCGGTTCCCGTTCGGGTCGGAGCTCGGGTCGGAGCTCGGGTTCGCGTTCGGGTCGGAGCTCGGGTTCGCGTCCGGCTCGGAGCTCGGGTGCGAGATCGGGTCAGGGATCCAGGTCGTCGAAGGGGGCGCCGAAGCCGATCGCGGGCGCAGCGACGCGCGTAGCGAAATCGTCGTGCCGGGGTCCGCACGCGACCGTCACCCATACGGTGACCTCGCCGCCCGCGCCGTCCCGGACGCCCCAGTCCTGGGCCAGGGCGCTGATGATGTTCAGCCCCCGGCCGCCGCGCGCGGTGACCGAAGGCGTGGCCGGAACCGGACGGGTGGGCCCGCCCCCGTCCGTGACCTCGACCGTCAGTCGCCCCGCCTTGTCGACGCGCCATGCGGCGCGTATGTCCCCGTCGCCGATCTCCTGAGCGCCCAGGGGCCTGCCGTGCCGGCAGGCGTTGCTGAGCAGTTCGGAAAGGATCAGGACGGCGTCGTCCACGACCGAATCGGGCAGTCCGCCGATACGCAATTGCTCACGCATGCGGTGCCTCGCCGTACCCACGCCCGCAGGGCCATGGGGTACGGCCATGCACGACGACGTGGGCACTTCCTGTGCCATCACCAACGTCACCCCCGGAACCTCCTTAGCCCCACGCCATGGTCTGGATGCCCCATTGGCCTGGACCGGAAACCGCTGTGGAGGGAGCCTCTGACGCATTCATGACGACTGAATGCGGAGCGGATACGCCGGGGCACACCCTGTCACGGGAGATGAAGAGGGGACGGGTGGGCAAAAGGGTGCGTCAGCGTCCAAGTTGTGACAGAACTTGGCGGGGTCGGTTCGTAATGATTGCTTCCACACCCAGATCAGCGCAGAGCTGAACGTCTTCGGGTTCGTTCACGGTCCACACGTGGACCGAGTGCCCGGCGGCCTGAAGTTTGCGGATGAAGCCGGGGTGGTTGCGGACGATCCGCATCCCCGGCCCGGCGATCCGGACCCCGGCGGGCAGCCGCCCGTCGCGCATCCGGGGCGATACGAACTGCATCAGATACACGGTCGGGATCGTCGGCGCGGCCGCGCGGACCCGGTGCAGGGAGCGCGCGGAGAAGCTCATGATCCGTACGGGGTGGGGGCCCTCGGCGGGCGGGGAGTCCAGGCCGAAGCGCTTGAGCAGGAACAACAGCCGCTCCTCCACCTGTCCGGCCCAGCGGGTCGGGTGCTTCGTCTCGATCGCGAGCTGCACCGGCCGCCCGGCGTCCGCGACCAGCTCCAGCAGCCGCTCCAGGGTGAGCACGGAGGTGCGCTCCGGATCGGGCTCCTTGCCGTACTCACCGGCGGCGCCCGCTCCGGCGTCCCAGTCGGGGGACTCCTCGCGATCCTTCCAGGAGCCGAAGTCGAGGGCGGCGAGATCGGCCAGTTCCAGGGCCGAGACCGCGCCGCGGCCGTTGGACGTGCGGTTCACCCGGCGGTCGTGGACCAGCACGAGATGGCCGTCGGCGGTGAGCCGGACGTCGCATTCGAGCGCGTCCGCTCCGTCCTCGACGGCTTTGCGGTAGGCGGCCAGGGTGTGCTCGGGGGCGTCCTCCGAGGCACCGCGGTGGGCGACGACCTGGATGGGGCGCGGCGTTGCGTGGGTCACCGGGTCATGGTGCCAGGGTCCGGCCCTCCGGCGCGGGGCGGGCCCCTGGAGATGCGTCCGAAATGCCCGGCATAAAGGATGGGGTCAGGACACACAGGTCCGGCTTACAGTGCTCTGACGGTTGATGGGAAAGGCTTCGCCCAGGAACTTGTACGACCGGTCGAACGTTCACCCGGACCGATGTCCCGCCGGATGTACCGTCCGATATCCAGCACGCCGTGTGTGACGAGGAGAGAGCGCTGTGAGCACCGAGAACGAGGGCACCGCGGCCCCGACGCCCCCCGCGGCCCCGTCCGCACCTCCCGTGCCGGTGGCCGCGCCGACCCCTGAGCCGGTGGCTCCGGCGGATGCGGCCCCCGCGGACGCGCCCCCCGTGGACATGGGCAAGGCACCGGTCGCCGCCGACCAGGGGTACGCCGCCGAGCCCGCGACCCAGCAGCTCCCGCCGACCCCGCCGCCCGGGGCCGAGCCGACCCAGCAGCTGCCGCCGACCCCCGCCGCGGACCCGTACGGGGCTCCGGCCACGGCTCCGGTCCCGGGCCCGCCCGCGGCTCCGTACGGCGCTCCCGCCGCGCACGGCGCCGAGGCCTGGCCGCCGCCTCCGCCGGCCGTTCCGGCGTACGGCGCCGGGGGCCACGACGGTGGCGACGGCGCCGGGGTCTGGGGCGCGCCCCCGCTCGGCGACGGCGCTCCGCAGCACAAGGCGAAGGGCCGGGGCGGCCTGATCGCGGCCGTGCTCGCGGCCGCCCTGCTCGCGGGTGGGGTGGGCGGCGGCATCGGCTACAAGCTGGCCGACGGCAGCCTCGACGGCTCCGGCTCCACCACGGTCAGCTCCTCCGGCGAGGCGCCCAAGGACCTCAAGCGCGAGCCCGGTTCGATCGCGGGCCTGGCGGCCAAGGCGCTGCCCAGCGTCGTGACCATCGAGGCCCAGGGCGGTGACGGCGAGGGCGGTACGGGCACCGGCTTCGTCTACGACCAGGAGGGCCACATCCTGACCAACAACCACGTCGTGGCCTCCGCCGCCAACGGCGGCAAGCTCTCCGCCACCTTCTCCAACGGCAAGAAGTTCGACGCCGAGGTCGTGGGCCGGGCCCAGGGCTACGACGTGGCCGTGCTGAAGCTGAAGAACCCGCCCACCGGGCTCAACCCGCTCCAGCTCGGTGACTCCGACAAGGTCGCCGTCGGTGACACGACCATCGCGATCGGCGCGCCCTTCGGCCTGTCGAACACGGTGACCACCGGCATCGTCAGTGCGAAGAACCGCCCGGTGGCCTCCGGCGACGGCGCCAGCAACAAGAACTCGTACATGAGCGCCCTCCAGACGGACGCCTCGATCAACCCGGGCAACTCCGGCGGTCCGCTGCTCGACGGGCGCGGCGCGGTCATCGGCATCAACTCCGCCATCCAGTCGGCGGGCAACGGCGGCTTCGGCGGCGGCCAGGCCGGTTCGATCGGCCTCGGCTTCGCGATCCCGATCAACCAGGCGAAGAACGTCGCCCAGCAGCTCATCAAGACCGGCAAGCCGACCTACCCGGTGATCGGCGTCTCCGTGGACCTCCAGTCCAAGACGGACGGCGCGAAGATCTCCGAGCAGGGCGCCGCGGCCAACGAGCTGGTCGACCCGGCCGGTCCGGCGGGCAAGGCCGGCCTCAAGCCCGGCGACGTGATCACCCAGTTCGGTGACAAGACGATCGACAGCGGCCCGACGCTCATCAGCGAGATCTGGACGTACAAGCCCGGCGACACGGTGAAGCTGACGTACTTGCGCGGTGGAAAGCCGACCACGGTCGACATCACGCTCGGGTCGCGGGTCGGCGACAAGTGATTCCGGGCCGGTGATCCCGGGCGACGGATAGTCCGGGCCACAGGAAATCCTGTCGGGAGGGGCCGTAGGCACGATTGTGCCTACGGCCCCTCCCAACGTCCGCTTATGCTTCGGTCGTGTTCGATTCGCGGCACATACGCACGTTTCACGAGGTGGTCGCCTCCGGGTCGTACTCGGCGGCCGCCCGCGTCCTGGGCTATACCCAGCCCGCGATCACCCAGCAGATGAAGGCCCTGGAGCGGGCCGTCGGCACCCCGCTCTTCACCCGGGTCGGCCGCCGCATGCAGCTCACCGAGGCGGGCAATTCGCTGGCCAGGCACGCGGAGTCGATCCTCGGATCGCTCTCCGCCGCCGAGGCGCAGATGAAGGCCTATGCGCGACTGCGTGCCGGAAGGGTCCGGCTGTGCGGATTCCCCAGCGTCAATGTCACCCTCGTTCCCGAGGCGTTGAGCGGGCTCGCCAAGGACCACCCCGGCGTCCAGGTGGAGCTGTTGGAAGGGGAACCCCCGGACTCGCTGCGCAGGCTGGAGCGCGGGGAGTGCGACATCACGCTGGCCTTCACCTACCCCGGTCTCCACGAGGAGATACCGGAGGAGGTGGCCGAGGTGAAGCTGCTGGAGGACCAGCTGACGGTGCTGCTGCCGACCGGCCACCCGCTGGCCCGCCGGCGCGCCGTGCACCTGGCGGACCTGGCGGAGGAGCGCTGGATCGCGGGCTGCCCGCGGTGCCGGGCCAACCTGCTGCACGAGTGCGCCGAGCTGGGGTTCGTCCCCGACATCCGGTTCTCCACCGACGACAACCTCGTCGTGCAGAGCCTGGTGGCCCAGGGGCTCGGTGTGGCCATGATGCCGGCGCTGGTCCTTCCCTCGCTCTCCCTGAACAAGGTGTGCGGACGGCCGCTGGCGCCGATGGCCCGCCGCCACATCGCCGCCTACGTCTACCGGGACCACTTGCGAATACCGGCGACGGCGGCCGTCCTGGACGAGCTGAAGCGAGTGGCCGCCAACCGCGTCGGCTGCTGACCCGACGAACACCACCTCTCCCCCAATCCATAAGCGGCACTTGGGATTTCGGGTCGAAACTGTCGTTGGACGTGATGGATCGGCTGCCGGATGCTGCCGATATGACCACCACCACACCGGCCCGTACCACCGCGAGGATGGCCGCCCTCGTCGCTGAGATCCGTACGGTCGTGGACCGGGGGCTCGCACCCGACCTCACCGCCTATCTGGTCGGAGAGCTCGTCGCGCCGCAGCTGGGTACGCCCGACCTGCTCACCGACGAGCAGCGCGAGGGCCACACCGACCGCTACCGGCAGCACATCCTGCACGCGGAGCCGGACGGCAGCTTCTCGGTGGTGGCACTGGTGTGGCTGCCCGGCCAGGAGACGAGCATCCACGACCACGTCTCGTGGTGCGTGGCCGGAGTCCACGAGGGCACGGAGAGCGAACGGCGCTACCGGCTCGCCCCGGCGACGGGCACCGCGGGAGCCCGGCTGGTGGCGACCGAGGAGATCCTCAACGGCCCCGGCGACGTCTGCGGGTTCGCGCCCCCCGGGGACATCCACAAGGTGCGCAACTCCTGTCGCACCAAGGCGATATCCCTCCACGTCTACGGCGCCGACGTCGCCCGCCTGGGAAGCAGCGTCCGGCGGGTCTACACGCTCCCCACCGACTGATGGCGCTGCTGCACCGGTCCACACCGCGCGTCGATGGGGACCGGCCTGTTTCACGTGAAACACCCACTCCCTGGCCCGGATTGGCCGCCGCGGTGGTCGGGGCCGCGATCGCCTGGGCCGTGCATCGGCTCGTGCCCGGCGTGCCCTGGCTCACCGCTTCGGTGGTGCTGGGCATCGCCGCCGCGCATCTGCCCCGGATACGTACCTTCGTCCGCGGAGCCGCCCGGCCGGGCCTGTCGCTCGCCGGCCGACGGCTGATGCGGATCGGGATCGTCCTGCTGGGCCTGGGGCTCGGTCTGGACGACGTGCTGGGACTGGGCTGGGCCACGGTGGCCATGGTCGTCGCCGTGGTCGCCGCGACCTTCCTGGGCACTCTGTGGCTGGGCCGGCGGCTCGGGCTGCGCGGAGACCAGCCGCTGCTGATCGCGACGGGGTACTCGATCTGCGGAGCCTCGGCGATCGGTGCGGTCAGCGAGGTCTCCGGCAGCGACGAGGAGGACGTGGCCGCCTCGGTGGCACTGGTCACCTTGTGCGGCACCCTCGCCATCGCGGTCCTGCCGCTTTTCCAGGGGCCGTTGGGGCTCACCGACCCGGAGTTCGGTCGGTGGGTGGGGGCCAGCGTGCACGACGTCGGCCAGGTCGTGGCCACCGCTCAGACCGCCGGCCCGGACGCGCTCGGGGAAGCCGTCCTCGTCAAGCTGATGCGGGTGGCCCTGCTGGCCCCGCTGGTGGCCGCCGTGGCCTTCTCGGTACGGGCCCGCCGGCGCGGGATGCGCACCGCCTCGGGGCGGCGGCCGACACCGGTTCCGCTGTTCGTCGTAGGGTTCCTGGCGGCGGCCGCGCTGCGCGCCACCGGGGTCGTGCCCGAGGCCGCACTGGGGTGGGCCCACTCGGCGCAGGAGGCCCTGCTGGCCGCCGCGCTGTTCGGTCTGGGGAGCGCGGTGCACCTTCCGACGTTGGCGCGGACCGGAGGGCGGGCCGCGGTGCTGGGCCTGAGCTCGTGGGCCGTGGTGGCGGGGGTCTCGTACGCCGGGGTCCTGCTCACCATGTAGCGCTCGACGAGGCAGAGTTCGGCCGTAGCGGGCCGAACCGGCCAATCGGTGCGACACCCCGCTGACAATCACGCACCACCGTGCCACGCTGCCCGGGCAAGCCGCACCGCCGCACTGCTGTACCACCGCACTGCCGCACTGCCGCACTGCCGCACTGCCGCACTGCCGCACTGCCGATCCGCACCGACAACTCTTCCTACCCCACCCCTGCCCGGGTCCGACGGGCCCAGGGCACGGCAGAAGGAGTCATGCGTGAATCGTCATCGAACGGCCGCGTCCGTCCTCCTGGCCGCAGGCGCCCTGATAGCGGGCGTGCTCACGGCCGCGCCCGCGTCCGCGGCGTCCCCCCTCACCCCGGACCCCGGCTTCTGGACGGCGGCCCGGATGAGGGCGGCCACCCCGCTCGACGTGACGGCGGCCCCCGGATCCACCCGCAGCGCCCCGACGGCGGTCGCCGGCCCCACGACGTTCGCCCCGACCGCTCCGTCCGCCTCGTCGGCCCAAGACGCGTCCCCGAGCGCGTTCCCGCAGGCGGGCGGCGCCTGGACGGGCGGCGGCGCGATCGTGAAGACCTCCGGCCGGGTCTTCTTCACCATGGGCGACCGCACGGCCTCCTGCTCCGGCGACTCGATCACCAGCGCCAACGGCAGCACGGTCATCACCGCCGGCCACTGCGTGAAGTACCAGGGCGCCTGGCACACCAACTGGATCTTCGTCCCGGCCTACAACAACGGCAGCGCGCCGTACGGCCAGTGGTCCGCCACCAAGACCTTCTCGACCGACCAGTGGGTGGCGAGCGAGGACATGAACATGGACGTCGGCCTCGCCGTGGTCGCCCCGCTCGGCGGCCGCAAGCTCAGTGAGGTCGTCGGGGCCCAGGGCATCCAGTTCAACGGTGGCTACAACAAGAAGATGTACTCCTTCGGCTTCCCCGCGGCCGCTCCGTACGACGGCACGAAGCTCGTCTACTGCAGCGGCAACACGGGCAAGGACTTCCTCCTCACCAAGGACCACAGCCTGTCCTGCAACATGACGGGTGGCTCCAGCGGTGGCCCCTGGCTCCAGAACTTCGACGAGGCCACCGGCCTCGGCACGCAGGTCTCGGTGAACAGCTTCGGCTACACCTTCCTGCCGAACCGGATGTACGGCCCGTACTTCGGCGACGAGGTGAAGGCGGCCTACGACAGGGCCCAGACCTCCTCCTGACCGCAGCCCCCGTGCACCCCACCTGCCCGGTACTCTGTACCCGCCAGGTGGGTTGCCCGAGCGGCCTAAGGGAACGGTCTTGAAAACCGTCGTGGCAGCGATGTCACCGTGGGTTCAAATCCCACACCCACCGCACTGCAAACGAGCGGCCCCTGACCGGAAAACCCGGTCAGGGGCCGTTCTGCGTCCGGTCCCGCTGGAACTCCGCAAGCGGTGATGGGCCGACCGAGTGGTGTTTGTCGGAAGATCGGCGCGGGTGTGGGGCTCGCTGCGCTTGCGGTCACATCATGACGAATGTATTCAGATCCGCCCGTCGGAACATCCTGGAATGAGGGGTTCGTCATGGCCAACAGCAGCACCTTCAAGTCGATCTGGACCAGTGTCCTCGCCGCACTCGTGGCGCTCTTCGCAGCCCTGGGTCTCGGTGGCAGCGTCGCCGCTCCCGTCGCGGCTTCCGTCTCGGCTCCCGCCGTCCCGGCCGGATCCGTGGCGCGGACGACGGCGGTGCCGTCCCGGCGGAGCTGGAGGGCGATGATGCGCGGCGGATCGCTGCCGCCGACCATCGCCCAGCGGATCCGCGCCGAAGCCCACGGTTCCACCCCCTCCGTACGCAGCCGCTCCACGACCGCCGCCGCCCACGCCCAGTCGGACCGGTCCCGGGACGCGCTGGAACTCGTCGCCTGACGTGGGTCGGCAGTGCGGAAGCGGTGCGGAAGCGGTGCGGAAGCGGCTCGGAAGCAGTGCAGAACGAGGCAGCGCAGAAGTACGGCAGCGCGGTGGTACCGCAGTTCAGTGGTGCAGCAGTCCAGTGGTGCAGAAGTGGGTTTGCTCGTCACGTCGGACCAGGTCGGACCGTTCGCAGGTAGCAGGTAGCAGGTAGCAGGTAGCAGGTAGCAGGTAGCAGGTAGCAGGTAGCAGGTAGCAGGTAGTACGCAGTACGCAGGTTTCGTGGGACAGCCAGCCCGATCAGGTGGTGCGCCGGTCGTTCGCGCACGGTCGGGCAGTGACTTCAGGTGGACATCAGGTCGGCGAGAGCGCCCGTGGGGGCGTACCGCTCGGCCACCCCGGCGAGCGCCGGGGGCGTGCAGGGGGCGCGCGAGCGCGTGTGCAGGACCGCAGACCCGGGAGACGGTGGGGTTCCCGGACGGAGCGGTCCTCTTTGGCATGCCTGGGGCCAGTGGGATTGGCGGAACGCTTCGCCTCTTGTGCGCCGGGGGTTTCGCCCGTTGCGCGTGCGCTGATCAGGGGCTCTGGGGGCGTGAATGGGGTTTATCCGATGTTGCTCATGCTTGCGGGGGAATCGTGGGCTCCGGGGTGGTTCGCCGGGGATTCGGTGGGCAACTCTGGTCCAGCGACGTCGTCACCACAGAACGATCGAGGCGGTCGGCCAACTGCCTTGAAAACACCCCCATTTCAGGTTCTCTGGAGGATAAAGACATGGCAAGCATCCGTACCGCCCGCGTCATCGCCACCGTCGCCGCGCTCCCCTTCGCCCTCGCCCTCTTCGGCGGGGTGGCGCACGCCGACAACGGCGGCTTCGCGAACGACGGGTCGAATGCGAGCGTCGCCAGCATCATCGGCAGCGGCGTGGGCGGGAACAACCACGGCAACTCCGCCACCACGCAGCAGGTGGCCACCGGCGCCGGCGCGTCCAACCAGAACAACTCCGCGCAGGTCAACGGCTCCGCCTTCACCGCGATCCATCAGTCGAACAGCAACGTCGCGGTGAACTTCCACCCCTGGTGGTAGCCGCCCCCTGAGCGCTGAGGGCGCCCGCGCGACCGGACCGGCTGGGGTCCGGTAGGCGCGGGCGCCCTCGCGCGTTCCCGACCTTGACATCGACAGTGAATCTGACGGACAGTCAGGTCCACTTGATGATGTGTGATGCCGGGAGGCCAGCGCCGTGCACCTCGCCCCGACCGAAGACCAGTTGCGGCTGCGTGCCGAACTGCGCGAGTACTTCCAGAACGTGATGCCGGACGGTGCGCCGCAGGACCCCGCGGGGCAGCGCGCGCTGCTGCGGCGCATCGGCGCCGACGGTCTGCTCGGCCTCGGCTGGCCCGTCGAGTACGGCGGTCAAGGGCGCGGACCCGACGAGCAGTTCGTCTTCTTCGACGAGGCGTACCGGGCTGGAGCGCCCGTCTCCATGGTCACGCTCAACACCGTCGGCCCGACACTGATGCGGTACGGAACCCAGGAGCAGAAGGAGTTCTTCCTCCCCCGGATCCTCAAGGGAGAGATCGTCTTCGCGATCGGCTACTCCGAGCCGGAGGCCGGCACCGACCTCGCCTCCCTGCGCACCAGGGCCGTGCGGGACGACGCCGGTGCGGAGCAGGGCGAGTGGGTGATCGACGGGCAGAAGATCTTCACTTCGAACGCCCAGAACGCCGACTGGATCTGGCTCGCCTGCCGCACCGACCCGGCGGCCCCCAAGCACAAGGGCATCTCCATCATCCTCGTGCCCACGGACGCCCCGGGCTTCTCGTGGACCCCCATCGACACCGTCGGCGGTCTGACCACCACCTCGACCTACTACGACGGCATCCGCGTGCCGGCCGGGAACCTCGTCGGCCCCGAGCACGGCGGGTGGGGCCTCATCACCAACCAGCTGAACCACGAGCGCGTCGCCCTCGCCGCGATCGGGATGCAGGCCGAGGACTTCTACGACGCCGCCCTGACCCATGCCCGCACCGCGGACCCCGTCACCGGCGAGCGCCCGGCCGACCGGCCCTGGGTGCAGTCCCGGCTCGCGGAGGCACACGCGCGGCTGGCCGCCGTACGCCTGCTGAACTGGCGCCTCGTACAGGACGTCGGCGCCGGCAGCTTGGCCCCCGGTGACGCGAGCGGAGTGAAGTTCCTGGGCACCGAATCGACCGTCGAGGTGTACCGGATGTGCCAGGAAGTGGTGGGCGAGGAGGCCCTCGTACGCGGTCCGGCAGCCTTCGCGGGCGGCGAGCTGGAGCGGATGAACCGCGCCGCGCAGATCAACACCTTCGGCGGCGGGGTCAGCGAGGTCCAGCGCGAGATCGTCGCCATGATGCGGCTCGGCATGAAGGGGAGGAAGCGGTGACCGCGACAACACGGAGCCAGGGCGAGGGCCAGGGCCAGGGCCACAGCCACAGCCAGGGCCAGGGACAAGAGCGGTCGGAGACCGGAAGCGGGCCGGTGGACACGCTGTACCCGCTGCTCAAGGCCTTCGAAGGGCGGGCCGCCGCCACCGCGGGCCGGGGCAAGGACGCGGTCAACGAGCCGATGATCCGGCACTGGTGCGAGGCGATGGGCGACACCAACCCGGCCTACACCGGTCCCGAGGCGATAGCCCCGCCCACCATGCTCCAGGCCTGGACGATGGGCGGGCTCTCCGGCCACACCGACCGTTCCTCCGCCTACGACGAGCTGTTCGCCCTCCTCGACGGCGCCGGATACACCTCCGTGGTCGCCACCGACTGCGAGCAGGAGTACCTGCGACCCCTGCGCCCCGGCAACGAGGTCACCTTCGACGCCGTGATCGAATCCGTCTCCCCGCGCAAGACCACCAAGCTGGGCACCGGGCACTTCGTGACGACCCGGATGGACGTCCGCGCCGACGGCGAACCCGCCGGCACCCACCGCTTCCGCATCCTGAAGTACGCCCCCGCCCCCCGACCCGAAGACCCGGCCCGAGCCCAGGCCCAAACCCAGGCCCAAACCCAGGCCCGAGCCAAGGCCAAGGCCCTGCGCCCCCGCCCCGTCGTCAACCGCGACAACCGGGGATTCTGGGACGGGGTCCAGGAACACCGGCTGCTCATCCAGCGCTGCGCCTCCTGCGCGACCCTCCGCTTCCCCTGGCTGCCGGGCTGCAACGACTGCGCGGGCCTGGACTGGGACACCGTCGAGGCGTCCGGCGCCGGGACGGTCTTCAGCTACGTCGTCATGCACCACCCGCCCTTCCCCGCCTTCGACCCCCCCTACGCGGTGGCGGTCGTCGAACTCGCCGAAGGCGTCCGGATGGTCAGCAACATCACCGGCGTCCCCTACGACAAGGTGCGCATCGGCATGCCCGTCCAGCTGGAGTTCCTGCGCGTCGACGAGGAACTGGAACTGCCCGTCTTCCGGGGAAGTGAGGGCTGATGGACTTCCGGCCCACCGAGGAGCAGGCCGCCGCCGTCGGTCTCGCCGCGCAGATCTTCCGGGACCTGGCGACCCACGAGCGCCTCGCGGCCGCGGGCACCGGGACCGACGCCGAGCTGTGGAAGGCCCTGGCGGGGTCCGGGCTGATCGCCGCGGTCGAGGACGTCGGACTGCTCGGCCTGGTGCTGCTGCTGGAGGAGCAGGGCCGCACCACCGCCCAGGTCCCCTTCGCCGCCACCTGCACGTACGGGCTGCTCGCCGTTGCCGCCCACGGCAGCGCCGAGCAGCGCGCCCGGTTGCTGCCCGCACTCGCCGCCGGCGAGGCGG
The DNA here is from genome assembly GCF_044454405.1 of Streptomyces sp. NPDC051555. Taxonomy (NCBI): domain Bacteria; kingdom Bacillati; phylum Actinomycetota; class Actinomycetes; order Kitasatosporales; family Streptomycetaceae; genus Streptomyces; species Streptomyces sp. NPDC051555. The sequence goes on from NZ_JBITDP010000013.1 coordinate 116,786, forward strand.
TGGCCACCGGCGCCTTCCCGGCGCGCGGCCGTTTCACCGCGGACGCGCACGGCCGGCTGACCGGTACGGCCCAGGCCGTGCCGTGGCTGCGCGATGCCACGCACGTACTGGTCCCCAGCGCCGACCGGCAGCTGTGGCTCGTACGGACGGACGCGTCCGGCGCCGAGACGGCCCCGCAGGAGACCACCGCCCCGTGGTCGGCCGGTCGGCTGGTTCTCGACGGCGCCGAAGCCGAACGACTCGGCGGCGGCGGTGCCAGCGACGCGGGCGGGGACGGCGACGCGTACGCAGCGGTGCTCGCGAGCGCGCGCACCGCCTTCGCCGGCCTCCAGGCGGGCGTCTGCGCGGGCTCCTTGGCCCGGGCCGTCGCCCACACCGGCGAACGCGAGCAGTTCGGCCGCCCGCTCTCCACCAACCAGGCAGTCATGCTGCGCGCCGCGGACGCGTACATGGACACCGAGGCCATCCGGGTGACGGCGTACGAGGCGGCGTGGCGCATCGACCAGGGGCTCCCCGCGCACGAGCACGCGGTGACCGCCGCCTGGTGGGCCTCGGAAGCGGGCAAGCGGGTCGTGCACGCGGGCCAGCACCTGCACGGCGGGATGGGCGCCGACCTGGACCACCCCGTCCACCGGCACTTCCTCTGGGGGCGTCAGCTGGACGCGTACCTCGGCTGTGGCAGCGAACTACTGGCGGAACTGGGCGCCGTACTGGCGCGGGAGGTCTGAGGGATGAGAGCCGACGCGATGAGGGTGGGCGACAGCCTGCCGCCGCTGGAGATACCGGTCACGCGCACGCTGATCGTCGCGGGCGCGATCGCCTCCCGCGACTACCAGGACGTGCACCACGACGCGTCGCTGGCGCGGGAGAAGGGCTCTCCGGACGTCTTCATGAACATCCTGACGACCAACGGGTTGGTCGGCCGGTACGTCACCGACCACCTCGGGCCGGGCGCCGTACTGCGCCGGGTGGCGATCCGCCTCGGCGCGCCGAACCATCCGGGCGACACGATGACCCTCACCGGCACGGTCACCGCCGTCGCCGAGGACACCGTCGAGATCAAGGTGGTCGGCGCCAACGGCATCGGCCACCACGTCACCGGCACGGTCACCGCGACCCTGACGGAGGGCGCGGTATGAGCGTCCACGCCCGGGACTCCCTCGGGGGCCGCGCCGCCATCGCCGGGATCGGCGCGACCGAGTTCTCCAAGGACTCGGGCCGCAGCGAACTGCGCCTCGCCGTCGAGGCCGTGCACGCCGCGCTCGACGACGCGGGGCTCACCCCCGCCGACGTGGACGGCATGGTCACCTTCACGATGGACACCAGTCCCGAGATCACCGTCGCCCAGGCCGCGGGCATCGGGGAACTGTCCTTCTTCTCCCGCATCCACTACGGCGGCGGGGCGGCCTGCGCCACCGTGCAACAGGCCGCGCTGGCCGTGGCGACCGGAGTCGCCGAGGTCGTCGTCTGCTACCGCGCCTTCAACGAGCGCAGCGGCCGCCGCTTCGGGTCCGGGGTGCAGCAGCGCGAGCCGTCCGCGGAGGGCGCGGCGCTCGGTTGGTCCCTGCCCTTCGGCCTGCTCACCCCGGCCTCCTGGGTGGCGATGGCCGCGCAGCGCTACCTGCACGCGTACGGGCTGACCCCCGAGGCCTTCGGGCACGTGGCCGTCACCGGCCGCCGGCACGCCGCCACCAACCCGGCCGCCTGGTTCCACGGCAAGCCGATCACCCTCGCCGATCACGCCGCCTCGCGCTGGATCGTCGAGCCCTTGCGGCTGCTGGACTGCTGTCAGGAGACGGACGGCGGTCAGGCGATCGTCGTCACGAGCGTGGAGCGGGCCCGCGAGCTGCGCCGGGCACCCGTCGTCGTCACGGCGGCGGCGCAGGGGGCGGGACGCCGCCAGGAGGCGATGACGAGTTTCTACCGGGACGACCTCACCGGCCTGCCGGAGATGGACGTGGTGGCCCGGCAGCTGTGGCGGACCAGCGGGCTGCGCCCCTCCGACATCGACGTCGCCATCCTCTACGACCACTTCACGCCCTTCGTGCTGATGCAGTTGGAGGAGTTCGGCTTCTGCAAGCCGGGGGAGGCCGCCGATTACGTCGCCGCCGACGCGCTCCCCCTCAACACCCACGGCGGCCAGCTCGGCGAGGCGTACCTGCACGGCATGAACGGCATCGCCGAGGCGGTGCGCCAACTGCGCGGGAGTTCGGTCAACCAGGTCGCGGGCGCGGCCCACGCCCTGGTCACGGCCGGAACCGGGGTGCCGACCTCCGGCCTGGTCCTGGGCGTGGACGTCTAGGTCGGCTCCAGGGCCCGGGGCCGGGTACGCCGCGGAGCCCCAGGCGCGCGGTCCCCCACCTCCTCCACCTACAGGAGGTGGGGGAAACCCCCGGCCTACAACCTGAGAGGGACGCGGTTTCGGCACCTGCGGCCGATCCCCCGAGCTGCCGCCGCTCCTAGCGTGGGGGGTATGACCACGCCAGTGTGCACGTACGCATCGAACCAGTCGTCGCACCCGTCGTCGCACCGGTCCTCCCCGTCCTACCCGTCCTACCCGTCGTACCCGTCGTTCTCGTCGTACGTACGGACCCGGGGGACGTCCCTGATGCGTACGGCGCGCTCGCTGACCGCCAACCCGTGCGATGCCGAGGACCTGCTGCAGACGGCCCTCGCCAAGACCTACGTCGCATGGGACCGGATCGAGGACCACCGGGCCCTCGACGGCTACGTCCGCCGGACCCTGGTCAACACCCGCACCTCCCAGTGGCGCAAGCGCAAGGTCGACGAGTTCTCCTGCGACGAGCTGCCGGAGACGGACGTGGCACCGGCCGCCGATCCCGCCGAGGCGCAGGCACTGCGCGACGCGATGTGGCGCGCGGTGACCCGGCTGCCCGACCGGCAGCGGGCCATGGTGGTGCTGCGCTACTACGAGGACCTGAGCGAGGCCCAGACCGCCGAGCTGCTCGGGGTCTCGGTCGGCACGGTCAAGAGCGCCGTCTCCCGGGCCCTGGTCAAGCTGCGCGAGGATCCGGAGCTCACTCCCGTCCGCTGATGTTTCACGTGAAACAGTGACTCGCCCTCTCCGGGTAGTGACATGCCGACCGGTACGTGAGCAGAATCGGCAGCATCCGTAGCCGCCGCAGCGCTGCAGCGCCCACCGGGAGGACGCTTTGCTGAGCACCATGCAGGACGTACCACTGCTCGTCAGCCGCATACTTCGACACGGCATGACGATCCACGGAAAGTCCCAGGTCACGACCTGGACCGGGGAGGCCGAGCCGCACCGGCGCAGCTTCGCGGAGATCGGTGTCCGTGCCACCCGTCTGGCCAACGCCCTGCGGGACGAGCTGGGTGTCCAGCAGGACGACCGCGTGGCCACGCTCATGTGGAACAACGCCGAGCACGTGGAGGCGTACTTCGCGATCCCCTCCATGGGGGCGATCCTGCACACGCTGAACCTGCGGTTGCCTCCCGAGCAGCTGGTCTTCATCGTGAACCACGCCGTCGACCGGGTCGTGCTCGTCAACGGCACCCTGCTGCCGCTGCTGGCTCCGCTGCTGCCGCACCTGCCCACCATCGACCACGTCGTGGTGTCGGGCATCGGTGACCGCTCGGTGCTCGACGGCCTGGACGTCCAGGTGCACGAGTACGAGGACCTGCTGGCCGGCCGCCCGGACGCCTACGCCTGGCCGGAGCTGGACGAACGCCAGGCCGCCGCCATGTGTTACACCTCCGGCACCACCGGGGACCCCAAGGGCGTCATCTACTCCCACCGCTCCATCTACCTGCACTCCATGCAGGTCAACATGACCGAGTCGATGGGTCTGACCGACCGCGACACCAGCCTCGTCGTGGTCCCGCAGTTCCACGTCAACGCCTGGGGCCTGCCGCACGCCACCTTCATGACCGGCATCAACATGCTGATGCCGGACCGCTTCCTGCAGGCCGCTCCGCTCGCCGAGATGATCGAGCGCGAGCGCCCCACACACGCGGCGGCCGTCCCCACCATCTGGCAGGGGCTGCTCGCCGAGGTCACCGCGAATCCGCGCGACCTGACCTCCATGAAGCACGTGACCATCGGCGGCTCGGCCTGCCCGCCCTCCCTCATGGAGGCGTACGACAAGCTCGGCGTCCGCGTCTGCCACGCCTGGGGCATGACCGAGACTTCACCGCTGGGCACCATGGCTCACCCGCCGGCCGGTCTGAGCGCCGAGGAGGAGTGGCCGTACCGCCTCACCCAGGGCCGCTTCCCGGCGGGCGTGGAACCGCGGCTGGTCGGCCCGGGCGGCGACGTGCTCCCCTGGGACGGCGAGTCCGCGGGCGAGCTGGAGGTGCGCGGCAACTGGATCGCGGGCGCCTACTTCGGTGGCGCGACGGGTGAACCGCTGCGCCCCGACGACAAGTTCAGCGCCGACGGCTGGCTCAAGACGGGTGACGTCGGCGTGATCAGCCCCGACGGCTTCCTGACGCTGACGGACCGGGCCAAGGACGTCATCAAGTCCGGCGGGGAATGGATCTCCAGCGTCGCATTGGAGAACGCCATCATGGCCCACCCCGAGGTCGCCGAGGCGGCCGTGGTGGCCGTCCCGGACCAGAAGTGGGGCGAGCGACCGCTGGCCACGGTGGTCCTCAAGGAGGGCGCGACGGTGGACTACGCCGGCCTGCGGGCCTTCCTCGCCCAGTCCATCGCCAAGTGGCAGCTGCCGGAGCGCTGGTCGATCATCGAGTCCGTACCGAAGACGAGCGTCGGCAAGTTCGACAAGAAGGTGATCCGCAAGCAGTACGCGGAAGGCGCCCTGGACGTCACCACGCTCGACTAGCCGGCCCCGCGGCTGAGGACGGGGGGCCCGGAAGGTTCCGGGCCCCCGGGGTCAGCCGCGCGTGAGCCACGGCCGCAGCAGCTTGCTGACGGCGGGCATGGCGACGTACGTCATCAGGGTGCTGAAGACGACGGCGAAGGCGGCCGTCCGCAGCACGAAGTGCACGTTCGCGAGGTAGGGCCCGAGCAGCGCGTTGCCGAGCAGCGAGATCGGGAAGATGGCCAGGCCCGAACTGACCGCCATCTTCCAGCGCGGCGGCGCCGGCCGGGTGGTACCGGGCTTGGCGAACCACGTCTCCATGCCGTGCAGTTCGCGCCGGGCTATCTCGGTGTGCTGATGGCCGTGGCAGTTGGCGAACCACTCGGCCCGCTCGGCCGAGTCCTGCCACCGCTGGAAGGCCGCCTGATGGCGGAAGCGGTGGACGAGGAACCACGGCCCGCCCTCGGTCGCCGGGCGGAACAAGCCGTACCCGAGGTGGTCCGGGAAGGTCGCCGCGGTCTCCAGGATCCCGCGCGCCCAGACCTCGAACGCCTCCTCGTGGCCCGGCTCCACCTGCCGGGCGATGAGGAGGCTCACCTCTCCGTTGTCGGCGGGGACGGTGTGCTCGGTCGTGTCGATGATGGCCATCGGACCAGGGTGGCTAATTGGTCCCGATCTTGGCGAGCAGGTCCACGATGCGGCCCTGCACCTCCGCCGTGGTGGACCGTTCGGCGAGGAACAGCACGCTCTCGCCGGAGCCCAGCCGCGGCAGATCGGACGGGTCGATCCCGGCAGTCGTGTAGACGACCAGCGGGGTCCGGTTCAGCTGCCCGTTGGCGCGCAGCCAGTCCACGATCCCGGCCCGCCGCCGACGGACCTGCATCAGGTCCATGACCACGAGGTTCGGCCGCATCCGGCTGGCCAGGTCCACCGCGTCGGTGTCGGCGCCCGCCCGTGCCACCTGCATCCCGCGCCGCTCCAGGGCGGTGGTGAGCGCGGTGGCGATCTCGTCGTGCTGCTCGATCAGCAGCACGCGGGAGGGGTGCTGCTCGCTGTCGCGCGGAGCGAGCGCCTTGAGGAGCACGGCGGGATCCGCGCCGTACGCCGCTTCGCGCGTCGCGTGCCCCAGCCCGGCCGTCACCAGGACGGGCACCTCGGCTGCCACGGCGGCCTGGCGCAGCGACTGCAGGGCCGTCCGGGTGATGGGTCCGGTCAGCGGGTCCACGAACAGCGCGGCGGGGAACGCGGCGATCTGCGCGTCCACTTCCTCGCGCGAGTGCACGATCACCGGACGGTAGCCGCGCTCGCTCAGTGCCTGCTCGGTCTGTACGTCCGGGGCGGGCCAGACCAACAGCCGCCGCGGGTTGTCCAGCGGCTCGGGCGGCAGCTCGTCGTCCATCGGGCGCGGTGCGGGCCGGTTGACCACCTCGACGGCGCCACCGGGCCCGTCGAGCGGCTCGGGCCCCTCCGCGGCGCCGGCTTCGGGTGCTCCTATGGCGAAGGCCCGACCCTGGGGCGCGGGTTCGGACAGCCGCCGCCTGCGGCCGGAGCCGGAGTCCACGGCAATGCCCTGGCCCAGGGTGCTGCCCAGGGGACGCACGCTGATCGGCTGGCCGGCCGGAGCAGGGGCCGCGGTGTCCGCGGACTGCCGGGCACCGGGCAGCGCCACCGCGGCGGCCGGCTCCTCGTCCTCGGGAGCGGTCCGCGCGGCCGGGACCGGCCAGGCGGGGGTGGCCGGCAGGGCCCGGCGCCGCCCGGTGGGCGACTCGGGGGAAGCGTCGGGTTCCGCCTCGACCAGCGGCGCGGCCTTGGCCGGTGCCGGGGGCGCGAGGGGAGCCTGCGGAGCGGAGGTCTGCGGTGCGGGGGGCTGCGGTGCGGGAGCCTGCGGGCTGCCGAGCGCCCGCCGGACACCGGCGTTGCTGGTCCCGGTGCCGGGCACGGGAGCCGCGGGCGCCAGGCCCGTGGCCGGTACGGGCTGTTGGGGGCGGTCCGCTCCGTCGTTGCCCTGTGCGGGGCCCAGCGCGCGGCGGCGGCCCGCGGGGGCCTCGCCGGGCGGTCCCTGCACGGGAGCGGGCGGAAGGGCGGGCATGCCCTGCGGGGGCACCGGCCGCCGGGCCGGGCCGTCCTCGGGTCGGTGGCCGTTGTTGCCGCCGTTGCCGCCCTCCGTGTCACCGCTGTCGCCGTCACCGGCACGGCCGCGCCTGCGACCCGTACCGAGACCGGCCGGGTTCACCGGGGACTGGGCCAGACCGCCGCCCGCGGGGGTGTCGGCGGCCTCCACGGCATCGCCCGCGCGGCGTCGCCCGGACGGCAGCGCGAGCGCGCCGCCCGTAGCGGGCTCTCCCGCGGGGGGCCGACCGGAACGGACCTCGTCGTCGAGGAAGGCGTCCACGCCGCGCCGGGCCCGACGGCCACCGGGACCGTCCTTGCCCGCGTCGTCCTTGCCCGGGCCGACCGCCGCGGGCTCGGGCGGCGGGTCCGGCAGGGTCACCGTGCCCGCCCCCGCCCCCAGGGGAAGTTCCAGGACGAATGCGCCGCCGGGCGCGCCGGGCACCTTCACGGTCTGGAGGACTCCGCCGTGCGCGGCCACGATGCCCCGCACGATCGGCTCGTGCACCGCGTTGCCCCCGCTGTACGGGCCGCGCACCTCGATCCGTACGACCTTGCCGCGCTGTGCGGCGGCGACCACGATCGTCGAGTCCGTGTAGCCGCTGCCCTGGGGGGTCTTGCCGGTGGCGTCCACCCCGGCGACGTCCGCGATCAGGTGGGCCAGCGCCGTGGAGATCCGGTCCGCGTCCACCTCGGCCTCGATGGTCGGGGCGTGGACGGCGAACTGCACGCGCCCCGGCCCGATCAGTTCGACCGCGCCGTCGACACCGGCCGTGACGACCTCGTCGATCAGCACCTTCTTCTTCGCGAGCTTCTCGGTGCCCGAGTCCAGCCGCTGGAAGGCCAGCACGTTGTCGACCAGCGTGGTCATCCGGGCGTAGCCCGCCGACAGGTGGTGCAGCAGTTGGTTCGCCTCGGGCCACAACTGCCCGGCGTCGTCCGCGGCCAGGGTGGCCAGTTCGCCCCGCAGCTCCTCCAGCGGGCCCCGCAGGGAGTCACCGAGGACCGCCAGGAGCTGCGCGTGGCGCGCCGCCAGGGCGTCGTAGGGGCGCCGGTCGGTGAAGGTCATCACGGCCCCCACCAGAAGTTCTCCGTCGCGCACCGGTGAGGTCGTCAGGTCGACGGCGACGGGCTTGCCGCTCTTGTTCCACAGCACCTGTCCGCGCACCCGGTGCTTGCGTCCGCTGCGCAGGGTGTCGGCGAGCGGGGACTCGTCGAAGGGGAACGGGGAACCGTCGGCGCGCGAGTGCTGGATCAGGCCGTGCAGTTCGCGGTTGCCCAGGTCGGTCGCGCGGTATCCGAGGATCTGCGCGGCGGCCGGATTCACCAGCACCACGCGTCCGTCGGTGTCCGTGCCGACGACGCCCTCGGCGGCGGCGCGCAGGATCATCTCGGTCTGGCGTTGCGAGCGGGCCAGCTCGTTCTCGGTGTCGAGGGTTCCCGTGAGGTCGCGCACGACGAGCATCAGCAGTTCGTCGCCCGTGTAGCCGGGGCTCGGGTCGCGGTAGGCGTCGCGGCCGTCGAGGTTGGCGCTGGTGACCTCGACCGGGAATTCGTTGCCGTCGGTGCGGCGCGCGACCATGCGCGTCGGCGTGGCGCGCTGTTCCTTGTCCTCGTCGGGACGGCGCATGGAACCCGGGATCAGCTTCGAGTCGAATCCGGGCAGGAGGTCGAGCACTCCGCGCCCCACGAGTCCCGTTCCGGGACTCTCCAGCATCTCGAGCGCGATCGAATTGGCGTTGACGACTGTGCCGTTGGCGTTCACGAGCAACAGTGCGTCAGGAAGAGCATCGAGTATTGCTGCGAGGCGAGCAGCGCCTCGGGATGGCCTGCTGCTCACGACGAGCTTCCTCCCTGACCACGACTACCGGCATGTCACGGGAGGAGTCTAAGGCCACCTCCCCCCGGCGGGACGGCGGATGCGGTGCCCGAGTCGGGCATATCCCGCATCCCGACCGCATCCTCCCTGGTCAGGAACGCGCACTCGGAAGCAGAGGTTCCAAGTCGTTCCACCGGTGGATCTCGCACCCGTTGCTGCGGTCGAACCGGGCGTTCACCTCGTGTCCGTGCCAGGTTCCGGTGACCCGGGCGGTCGCCGGACCGCCGTCCTGCAGGGTGCAGATCTGCCGCTTGGAGACCGGGGCGAAGGGGTCTTTGTGTTCCTTGGCGAATTCGGCGAGCCGCGCGCACGCCTTGGCCGCCTGCGGGTGCGTACCGCTCGGCGGCGGACCGCACTCCAGTCGGTACTCCCCGTCGGCGCGCGGATTGCCGGTGGCGGACACGCTGACGGTGAGCCGGTCGGGTGGTGCCAGCAGGCCCAGGGGCAGGGGTGGGAGCGGTCCGGTGGCGGCGGCGGCCAGGGCGGAGGTGGTGACGGCGAAGGCGGCGAGACGCAGCATGGGGCACTCCAGGTCGTCCGTACGTCGTACACCTGCCCAACGACGCGCCCGCCCCGATGTTCCGTGGGCAATGCGTGCTCTTAAGGCTTTGCCCTGGGGGCTTGCTGCCTAGTACCGTGAGAGCGGATTGGTGAGCGGCCCTGCGCCTGTGTCATCATCTGCACGCACCTTCGTACGCGGAGGTGTGCTGGAGGCGTCGCCTAGTCCGGTCTATGGCGCCGCACTGCTAATGCGGTTTGGGGCTTACCCCCCATCGAGGGTTCAAATCCCTCCGCCTCCGCACCTCGCCGAAGCCCCGGTCCTCTTGGACCGGGGCTTCGGTGCGTTCCGGGCGCGAAAGGCGGCGCAGACCCTCGCGATCCGGCCGTGGAGGCGTGGGGGACGCCCGCCGAGGAATCACCCGTTCCAGGGTGTTTCCGCAGGTCAGAGGCCATGTGGCCAATGGATTTCGCGTCCCGCCGAGGTCCATGTATTGTTGTTCTCGCAAGGCCAACGGGGCGCAAAACCCCGGGAAGCACAAGCACTCGTAGCTTAACGGATAGAGCATCTGACTACGGATCAGAAGGTTGCAGGTTCGAATCCTGCCGAGTGCACAGCCCAAGAGGCCCCCTGGAGAAATCCAGGGGGCCTCTTGCGTTGAACCTGTCGGTGAGCCTGTCAACGGAACGAGGGGGGCCCTCATGGGTCTGTTCGGGAACGCGCACACGGTCGACCCCGTGTCGGCGCAGCGGGACTACGCGCGGCTGCTGGGGCACGGGGAGCAGGTGCACGCCGCGTACTTGTTGATACGCGACACGATCCTCTTCACCGACCGGCGGCTCGTGCTGGTCGACAAGCAGGGGATCACGGGCAAGAAGGTGGAGTACCACTCGGTGCCCTACCGCAGCATCACGCACTTCTCCGTGGAGACGGCCGGGCACTTCGATCTGGACGCCGAGCTGAAGATCTGGATCTCCGGCACCGCGGCGCCCCTGCAGAAGACCTTCACCAAGGGCGTCGACATCTATGAGGTCCAGGCGATCCTGACGCAGTTCGTCGCACGCTAGCGGGGGCGGGCCGAATGAAATTTGGCCTGATGGTGGTATTGCAGGATGGGGTACCGTCTCGATGAGGGTCGCCGGAGTCGCCGGGGCCCGCGGGACACCGGCGGGGCGGTAGGCACACGTGGACGACATCGACCGGGCGTTGATCTTGCGACTGCAGGAGGACGCCGGACAGTCCTACGCCGCCCTCGGCGTCGCCGTCGGGCTGTCCGCCGGGGCCACCCACGAGCGGGTGCGCAAGCTGCGCGAGCGCGGGGTCATCCGGCGGACCACCATCGACGTGGACCCCGCGGCCGTCGGCAGCGGGGTCCTCGCCTACGTCCACGTCGACTCCACCGCCTGGATGGGTGAGTCCGAGGCCGCCTTCGCGGCGATCCCGGAGATCCAGGAGGCCCACATCATCGCGGGCACCGCCTCGGTCCTGGTCAAGGTCCGCACGGCCACGACCGAGCGGCTCCAGGACGTCCTGCGCAGGCTCTACGCCATCGAAGGTGTGAGCGGTACGCAGGCGACCGTGGTCCTGGAGACCTTCTTCGAGCGGCCGCTTCCGCTGTGACCTGGCGGTGCACCGGCATGGGGTGGAGCGGCGGGCAGCCCTCCATCGGCTGGTACGCCGAGAGCCGCGGCCCGGGCCACGGGGCCGGTGAGCGCAGGAGCGTGCTCGCCTACGGGCAGCGCCTGTCCTTCGTCGGCCGGGGCGAGCGGCGCTGCCTCGGGGTCCGCCGGGCCGGGAAGCGGACGCCCTGCCCCACCGCCGCCACCGTCTCCGAGCGCGCGGGCAACGCCCAGTGCCCCGAGTGCGCCCGGCTGGACCGGTCCTTCTCGGTGGCCGCCGACACCAACGTCGCGGATCCGCGCACCTACCGCGTCTACCTCGCCTGGTTCGGGCCCGGCCTGGTCAAGGTCGGCATCACCGCCGAGGAGCGCGGTCCGGACCGGTTGCGCGAGCAGGGAGCGGTGACCTGGAGCTGGCTCGGGCGCGGACCGTTGATGGCGGCCCGGCGTACCGAGGAACTGCTGCGGGCCGCCCTCGGGGTGCCCGACCGGATCGCCTACGCCCGCAAGCGCGTCGTACGGGCGCAGCTGCCGCCCGCCGAGGAGCGGGCCCGGGAGGTGGCCGAGCTGCACGCGCGGGCCGGCGCGCTCGCCGGCTGGCCCGAGTCGCTGGAGCGCACGGGGTGCGAGGTCGCCGACCACGCCGGGCTGTTCCGGCTGGACGCCCTGCCGGTGCCCGCGCGGGTGATCACCGGGATGATCCCCGGCGGAGCCGTCGAAGGACTGCTGGTGGGCGCGGCCGGGCCGGACCTGCACTTCGCCGACGGGCTGGTGGTGGACACCCGGCTGCTGGCCGGCTGGGCGCTCGCCGCCCCGCAGGGTCCGCATCCGCCGGTACCCGCGCCGTGGACGGACCTCGCGCCCCCGCCCGCCGCCGAGCAGGACGGGCTCTTCTGACCCCGGGCATGGACACGCGAGGGGGCCGCCGTCGAAGGTGGGTGCCATGAGCAACCAGTTGAGCGGCGCGGCGGCCGCGCCCGGTACGACCGGGGCGGTCCGCGCCTTCCGGGAGCGGCTCGGGCTCCCCGGGCTGATCGACGTCCACACGCACTTCATGCCCGAGCGCGTGCTGGCCAAGGTGTGGGACTACTTCGACGCAGTCGGTCCGCTGACCGGCACGCGATGGCCCATCACCTACCGGCACGAGGAGCAGCACCGGGTGGCCCTGCTGCGGGAGTTCGGCGTCCGGGCCTTCACGGCGATGCTGTACCCGCACAAGCCCGCCATGGCCGCCTGGCTCAACTCCTGGTCCGCGGAGTTCGCCGCCCGCACCCCCGACTGCCTGCACACCGCGACCTTCTTCCCCGAGGCGGGGGCCGGGGGATACGTGCGCCGGGCGGTGGAGGGCGGCGCCCGCGTCTTCAAGGCACACCTCCAGGTCGGCGCGTACGACCCGAACGACGAGCTGCTCGACCCCGTCTGGGGGCTGCTCGCCGAAGCCGGTGTCCCCACGGTGATCCACTGCGGTTCCATGCCCACCCCGGCCAAGTTCACCGGGCCCGAGCCGGTGGCCCGGCTGCTCGCCCGGCACCCCCGGCTGCCGTTGGTCATCGCGCACATGGGGATGCCGGAGTACACCGAGTTCCTGGACCTCGCCGACCGCCACCCGGAGGTCCGCTTCGACACCACCATGGCCTTCACCGACTTCTCCGAGCGGATGAGCCCCTTCCCGGTCCGGGAGCTCGGGCGGCTCGCGGCGCTCGGCGACCGGATCCTGCTCGGCACCGACTTCCCGAACATCCCCTACCCCTACGAACACCAGCTGGCCGCCCTCGAAGGACTCGGCCTCGGGGACGACTGGCTGCGCGCCGTCTGCCACGACAACGCCGCCTGGCTCTTCGACCTCCCGTAGCGCTTCCGGCCGCCCCGGCGGACCCGGCGCCCCCACGGCCCGCGCCGGGGATTCTCAGGAGAATCACAGAAAGGGCCAAGGGGGCTTTCACCGGCGCAGGCGAGCGTGGGCGCCATGACTGCGACGACCACTTCCCACGCGTCCACGTCCACCAGCAACCCCATGGCCCTCGTCCGGCCCGATGGCGGCCCGTGCCGGGTCCTCGTCGTGGACGACGAGGCATCGCTGTCCGAGCTGCTGTCCATGGCCCTGCGCTACGAGGGCTGTGAGGTCCGCAGCGCGGGTGACGGAGCGGGTGCGGTGCGGACAGCGGCGGAGTTCCATCCCGACGTGGTCGTCCTCGACATCATGCTCCCGGACATGGACGGGCTGGCCGTCCTCGGCCAGCTGCGCCGCCGGCTCCCGCACGTCCCGGTGCTCTTCCTCACCGCGAAGGACTCGGTCGAGGACCGCATCGCCGGTCTGACGGCGGGCGGCGACGACTACGTCACCAAGCCGTTCAGCCTGGAAGAGGTGGTGGCCCGGCTGCGCGGTCTGGTCCGCCGCTCCGGCGCGGCCCAGGCCGCGCGCGGCGAATCCGTACTGGCCGTGGGCGACCTGCGGCTCGACGAGGACAGCCACGAGGTGAGCCGGGGCGGTCGGGAGATCCACCTGACCGCCACCGAGTTCGAGCTGCTGCGCTACCTCATGCGCAACCCGCGCCGGGTGCTCAGCAAGGCGCAGATCCTGGACCGCGTGTGGTCCTACGACTTCGGCGGCCAGGCCAACGTGGTCGAGCTGTACATCTCCTACCTGCGGCGCAAGCTGGAGAGCGGCCCCGGCCTCCCCCCGCTGATCCACACCCGGCGCGGCGCCGGATACCTGATCAAGCCGAGCGAGTAGTGGCGCTGCGGATCCCCGGTCGGCGGCCCTGGTCCCTGCGGACCCGGCTCGTCGTCTCGGCCGTGCTGCTCATCGCGGTGGTGGGCGCGGCCATCGGTACCGTCACCATCCTGGTCCTGCGCTCCTACCTCGTGGGCCAGCTCGACCGTCAGCTCACCACCTCGGTGAACATGGCCTCCCGGGGACCCGGAGCCGAGAAGTCGTCACGGGACACCCTCGCCTTCGTCCTGGGACCCGGCAGCCCCTTCGGCGCCGCCGGAGTGCGCCTCGACTCGGACGGCAAGGTCATCGCGGCGGCCCGCAGCGTGCCCGCCGACGGGCCCGCCCCCGACCACCGTCAGACGCTCACCGATCCCCAGACCAAGGCCCTGCTGGCGGCCGCCGGGGAGGCAAGGGCGGGCGAGGAACGGCCCGTCGACGTACGCCTGCACGGCCTGGGCGACTACCGCGTGCTCACCGCCGCCGACGGCAGCCTCGTGCTGGGCTTCCCCCTCGACGGGGTCGACTCCACCGTGAACACCCTGATCGGCGTGGAGGTCTGTGTCACCCTCGCCGGCCTGATCGCCGCCTCCCTCGCCGGGCAGGCGTTGGTCGCCGTGGCCCTGCGGCCGCTGCGCCGGGTGGCCGCCACCGCGACCCGGGTCTCGGAACTGCGCCTGCACAGCGGCGAGCCCGCCCTCGACGAGCGGGTCCCGGACGCGGAGGCGGATCCCCGGACCGAGGTCGGCCAGGTCGGCGCCGCCCTCAACCGGATGCTCGGCCACGTCTCCGCCGCGCTCACCGCCCGCCAACAGAGCGAGACCCGCGTCCGGCAGTTCGTCGCCGACGCGAGCCACGAACTGCGCACACCGCTGGCCTCCATCCGCGGGTACGCCGAACTCACCCGCCGGGGCCGCGAGGAACCAGGCCCCGACACCCGGCACGCCCTGGGCCGGATCGAGTCCGAGGCGACCCGGATGACCGGGCTGGTCGAAGACCTGCTGCTGCTGGCCCGGCTCGACGCGGGCCGCCCGTTGTCCTACGCCGCCACCGACCTGGCACCCCTGGTCGTGGACGCCGTCAGCGACGCCCGGGCGGCCGGACCCGACCACCACTGGAGACTGGAGCTGCCGTCCGAGGCGGCGCCGGTGGCCGCCGATCCGGCCCGGATCCAGCAGGTCCTGGTGAACCTGCTGGCCAATGCCCGCACCCACACCCCGCCCGGCACCACCGTCACCGCCCGTGTTTCACGTGAAACAACCTCCGTCCGCGTCGAGATCGAGGACAACGGCCCCGGCATCCCGAGCGAGCTGCTCCCCCACGTCTTCGAGCGCTTCGCGCGCGGCGACGCCTCCCGCTCCCGCCACGCGGGCTCCACCGGGCTCGGGCTCGCCATCGTGCAGGCCGTCGTTTCGGCCCACGGCGGGACGGTCGGCGTCCGCAGCACGCCCGGACGGACCCGCTTCGAGGTCCGGCTCCCCCTCCACACCGAGCCCGGACTTCCGGCGGCCATGGACTCACAGGCCGTCCACGCGGAGGCCGGCCACGCGGAGGCCGTCCACGCGGAGGCCGGCCACGCGGAGGCCGGCCACGCGGAGGCCGGCCACGCGGAGGCCGGCCACGCGGAGGCCGGCCACTCACAGACGGGCCACAGGCTCACCACACAGCCGTGACAGCCCGCCCCGCGAGAGTCGGTGCATGCCAACCGACCTCTTCCCCGGGACGGGGACCCTGCCCGCCCGGGCGCCGCTCGCCCCCGTGCCCGGCGCGCCCGTACTCGACGTGGTCATCCCGGTCTTCAACGAGGAGAAGGACCTCGGCCCCTGCGTGCGCCGGCTCCACGAGCACCTGACGCGCACCTTCCCCTACGCCTTCCGCATCACCATCGCCGACAACGCCAGCACCGACAGCACCCCCGAGGTCGCGGACGCCCTGGCCCGGACCGTCGCCGGGGTCCGCAGCACCCGGCTGCTGGAGAAGGGCCGCGGCCGGGCCCTGCGCACGGTCTGGTCCGCCTCCGACGCCCCGGTCCTCGCCTACATGGACGTGGACCTCTCCACCGACCTCAACGCGCTGCTCCCGCTGGTCGCCCCGCTGATCTCCGGGCACTCCGACCTCGCGATCGGGACCCGGCTCGCCCGCTCCTCGCGGGTGGTGCGCGGCGCCAAGCGCGAGTTCGTCTCCCGCGCCTACAACCTGATCCTGCGCTCCTCGCTCTCCGCCCGCTTCAGCGACGCCCAGTGCGGCTTCAAGGCGATCCGGCGCGACGTCGCCGAGCGGCTGCTGCCCCTGGTGGAGGACTCCGGCTGGTTCTTCGACACCGAGCTGCTCGTCCTCGCCGAGCGCGCCGGGCTGCGCATCCACGAGGTGCCCGTCGACTGGGTGGACGACCCCGACTCCACGGTCCACATCGTCCGCACCGCCACCGAGGACCTCAAAGGGGTCTGGCGGGTGGGCCGGGCCCTCGCGGTCGGCGCCCTCCCCCTCGACCGGATCGCCCGCCCCTTCGGCGACGACCCGCGCGACCGCGCGCTGGGCGGCGTCCCCCGGGGCCTGGCCCGCCAGCTCATGGGCTTCTGCGCGGTCGGCCTCCTGAGCACCTTGCTCTACCTGGCGCTCTACTCCGCCTTCCGCGCGGGCGTCGGACCCCAGCTCGCCAACGCCGCGGCCCTGTTGCTCTCCGCCGTCGCCAACACCGCCGCGAACCGCCGACTGACCTTCGGCGTCCGCGGCCGTGACCGGGCCGTGCGCCACCAGGCCCAGGGCCTGGTGGTCTTCGCCATCGGGCTGGCCCTGACCAGCGGCTCCCTGGCCGCCCTCGGCGCGGCCACCACGACTCCCGCGCACGGCACCGAGCTGGCCGTCCTGGTGACCGCCAACCTCGCCGCGACCGTGCTGCGCTTCCTGCTCCTGCGCGCCTGGGTCTTCCCGGACCGCTCCGCCCCTGTGAAGGACACCCTCCGATGACCAAGGACGACCTCCGATGACCACGGCCGTGCCCCTGCTGGACTCACCCTTCCCCGAGCGCGCTCCGGCTGCCGCGATCCCGCTGCGGCCCCGCTGGGAGCGCCCCGCCCTCAGCGCGCTCCTGCTCGTCACCGCCGTCCTCATGCTGTGGGACCTGGGCGCCTCCGGCTACGCCAACTCCTTCTACTCCGCCGCCGTCCAGGCGGGCAGCGAGAGCTGGAAGGCCTTCTTCTTCGGTTCCTCCGACGCGGGGAACTCCATCACCGTCGACAAGCCCCCGGCCGCCCTGTGGCCGATGGCCCTGTCCGTCCGGCTCTTCGGCCTCGGCAGCTGGCAGATCCTGGTCCCGCAGGCCCTCATGGGAGTCGGCACCACCGCCGTCCTCTACGCCGCCGTACGCCGCCGGTTCGGCCCGGTGGCCGGGCTGCTGAGCGGCTCGGTCTTCGCGCTCACCCCGGTGGCCGCGCTGATGTTCCGCTTCAACAACCCCGACGCGCTGCTGGCCCTGCTGATGACCGTCACCGTCTACTGCGTCCTGCGCGCCCTGGACGGTGCCCACACCAAGTGGCTGGTCTGGGCCGGGGTCGCGGTCGGCTTCGCCTTCCTCACCAAGACCCTCCAGGCGTTCGTCGTCCTGCCGCCGCTCGCCCTGCTCTACGCCGTCTGCGCGCCCACCCGGCTGCGCCGCAGGCTCGGCCAACTCGGCCTCGCCGCAGTCGCCATGGTGGTCGCCGGAGGCTGGTGGGTGGCCGTCGTCGAGCTGTGGCCCGCGTCCTCCCGCCCGTACATCGGCGGTTCGCAGAACAACTCCTTCCTGGAACTCACCCTCGGCTACAACGGACTCGGCCGGATCAACGGCGACGAGACCGGCAGCGTGGGCGGCGGCGCGCGGGCCGGTGGCGGCGCGGGCGGCGGCGGGGGCGGTGGCTGGGGCGAGACCGGCATCGATCGGCTCTTCTCGGCCAACATCGGCAGCCAGATCTCCTGGCTGCTGCCCGCGGCCCTGGTGCTGTTCGTCGCCGGACTGGTGATCACCTGGCGCGCCCGGCGGGCCACCGACTCCCTGGAGAGCATGGCCCGGGCGTCCTTCCTGGCCTGGGGCGGCTCCCTGCTGATCACCGCACTCGTCTTCAGCTACATGCAGGGCATCTTCCACGAGTACTACACCGTGGCGCTGGCGCCGTACGTGGCCGCGCTGACCGGCATGGGAGTGGCCGTGCTGTGGGAGGAGCGGGGCGGCCGGGCCGCCGGTATCACCCTGTCCGGTGTCCTCGCCCTGACCGCGGTGTGGTCCTACGTCCTGCTCGGCCGGGCCGAGGGCTATCTGCCCTGGCTGCGCTGGACGGTGCTGGTGGCCGGGCTCCTCGCGGCCGCGGCGCTGCTGCTGGGCGCCCGCCTCGGACGCCGGGCCGTGCTGGTCGCGGCCGCGGTGGGCGTCGCCGCCGTACTGGCCGGGCCCCTGGCCTACACCGTGGACACGGTGGGTACGGCGCACACGGGCTCGATCGTCACGGCCGGTCCCGCGGTCGCGGGCGGCCGGGGGCCGGGCGGCATGGGTCCGCGGTTCGCCGGGACGGAAGGCGGTCCCGGTCAGGGTGGCTTCCCGCAGGGCGCACCGCCGCGGGGGGCGGGCCGGGGTACCGGGCCGGGTGCGGGAATGCCGGGCGGTGGGCCCGCGGGCCAGGGCGCCCCGGGCGGCACCGGCGGTACGGGCGCCCGGGCCGAGGGCGGCTTCGGCGGGAGCCGCGCGGGTGGCGGCGGGGGCATGGGCGGGCTGCTGGGCGGTACGAGGACGAGCGCGGCGGCCACGGCGGCCCTGCGCGCGGACGCGGACCGATACACCTGGGCGGCCGCGGCCGTCGGTGCGCAGAACGCCGCGAGCTACCAGCTGGCCTCGGGGGCACCGGTCATGCCGATCGGCGGCTTCAACGGCAGCGACCCGTCACCGACCCTGGCGCAGTTCCAGGCGTACGTGAAGGCCGGCAAGATCCACTACTTCATCGGCCAGGGTACGGAGGAGGGCGCCGAAGCAGGGGCCGGCGGCCGGGCCGTCACCCGCGGCGGCGGGGGCCCCGGAGGCGGTGCGAGCAGCTCCATCGAGACCTGGGTGAAGGCCAACTACCGGCCCACCACGGTGGGGGGAGCCACCTTCTACGACCTCACCCCGTCCTGAAGCGACCACAACACGAGGGGCACCCTCTAGCATCAGCAAGAGGGCGGACCGGGCATTCCGGGTCGATCCACCCGTCTTGAGGAGGGTGCCTCCATGGCCACCACGGCGGACCCCGTGACCATCCGGACCAGCGTGTGGCTGGCCGCGCGGCCCGCGTCCGGGGCCAGACGGCGCAGCGAGGACACCTCCGGACTGGACCGGGACCGGATCACCGGCGCCGCGGTCGGGCTGCTCGACACCGACGGCCTCGCCCGCTTCTCCATGCGCCGCCTCGCGGGCCGTCTCGGAGTGACCGCGATGTCCCTGTACTGGTACGTCGACACCAAGCACGACCTGCTGGAACTCGCCCTGGACAGCGCCTTGGGGGAGCTCACCCTGCCCGCGGACTCACCCGCGGCCGGATGGCCCGGCCGACTGCGGTCGCTGGCCTGCGGATACCGCGGGCTGCTCGCCGAACGGCCGTGGGTGGCGACGCTGGCCGCCGAGTACCCCAACATCGGCCCGCACGCCCGGGCCTTCGACGCGGCGCTGCTGCGGCTGCTCGACGCCACCGGGCTGACGAACGGCGGCCGGACCGGAGCCCACCTCGCCGTGTCGCAGTTCCTGCACGGCTGTGGGGGTCCGGTCCGGCGGGCGCCCGAGGGCGACTTCCACTTCGCCCTCGATGTCCTCATCGCGGGCATCGAGGCGAAGACGGGGCCTTGATCGATCACCTCGTCGATCGCCTCAATCGATCGCCTCAATCGATCACCTGAGGCGATCGACTCAACCGTTCGACTCGGAACGGGCCGGTACCTGGGCCGGCACCTGGGCCTCCGCGACCGCGGGAACGGCGGCCGTGCCGGCGGCGGGGGAGGCGGCGGCCGGAGCCTCGGCCATCGGCTTCGAGCGCAGCGCGACCTCCTTGATGAAGACCACCAGCACCAGCGCGAGCAGCGCGGTCGGGGCGGCGTAGAGGAAGACGTCGCCGACGCCGTGGCCGTAGGCGGACTCGATGACCGTGCGGAAGGGCGCGGGCAGCGTCTTCAGGTCGGGGATGGCCCCGCCGCCGGTGCCGCCGTGGCCCATCGCCGCGGCCTTCGGGCCGAGCTCGGCCAGGCCGTCCTTGACGTAGTGCGTCACCCGGTTCGCCATCACCGCGCCGAGCGCGGAGACGCCCACGGCGCCGCCGAGCGAACGGAAGAAGGTGACGACCGAGCTGGCCGCGCCCAGGTCCTGAGGGGCCACCTGATTCTGGGTGGCGAGGACCAGGTTCTGCATCATCATGCCGAGACCGAGGCCGGTCAGCGCCATGTAGATCGCGATGTGCCAGTACGGGGTGTCGTAGCGCAGGGTGCCGAGCAGGCCCAGTCCGGCGCTCAGCAGGACGCCGCCGGAGACCAGGAACGCCTTCCACTTGCCGGTCTTGGTGATGACCTGACCGGAAACCGTGGAGGAGATGAACAGGCCGCCGATCATCGGAATCGTGAGGATTCCGGACATCGTCGGGCTCTCACCGCGGGCCAACTGGAAGAACTGACTGAAAAACACGGTGCCCGAGAACATCGCGACGCCGACGAACAGCGAGGCGGCCGAGGCCAGGGTGATGGTCTTGTTGCGGAAGAGGCGCAGCGGGATGATCGGGTCGCTCGCCTTGGACTCGACGAGGAGGAAGAGCAGGCCGAGGACCACGGCCCCGCCGGTCATCGTCCAGGTCTGCCAGGAGACCCAGTCGTACGAGGTGCCGGCCTGGGTGACCCAGATCAGCAGCGTGGAGACGGCGGCGCTGATGAGGAAGGCGCCGAGCCAGTCGACCTTGACGTCGCGGCGGACGACCGGGAGCCGCAGGGTCTTCTGGAGCACGATCAGCGCGATGATCGCGAAGGGCACGCCGACGTAGAAGCACCAGCGCCAGCCGAGCCACTCGGTGTCGGTGATGACCCCGCCGAGCAGCGGTCCGCCGACGGTGGCGACGGCGAAGACCGCGCCGAGGTAGCCGCTGTAGCGGCCGCGCTCGCGCGGGGAGATCATCGCGGCCATCACGATCTGGGCGAGGGCGGACAGGCCGCCGACGCCGATGCCCTGGACCACCCGGCACGCGATCAGCATGCCGGTGTTCTGGGACAGCCCCGCGACGACCGAGCCGAGGACGTAGATCACCAGGGATATCTGGACCAGCAGCTTCTTGCTGAAGAGGTCGGACAGCTTGCCCCACAGGGGGGTCGTGGCGGTCATCGACAGCAGGGCGGCGGTGACCACCCAGGTGTACGAGGACTGGGTGCCGCCGAGATCGCTGATGATCTGCGGCAGCGCGTTGGAGACGATCGTGGAGGAGAGGATCGCCACGAACATGCCGAGCATCAGCCCGGACAGCGCCTTCATGATCTGCGGGTGCGTCATGGGTGCGCCGTCGGGCATGGGCTCCGACTGGCCGCCTCCCCGCACACCGGTGGGTGTGGTCGTAGCCATGTGAATCCTTATGTTCTAGAAGCTCGATCGGAGTCGGGCCAGCAGGGTGGTCAAGGTGGTGACGTCCTCGGCGGACCAGTCGCCCAGCGTCCGCTCCAGGGCGGCCGTGTAGCGGACGCCGAGTTCGCGCAGCAGGCTCCGGCCCGCCGGGGTGAGGCGCAGGATCCGGCAACGGCCGTCGCCGGGGTCGGCCTCGCGGGCGATCCAGCCGCGCTCGGCCACGTGGGCCACGTGGCGGCTGGTGACCGAGATGTCGATGGCGAGCCGCTCGGCGAGGTGGCTCAGCCGCATCTCGCCGTGCCGGTCGAGGACGGTGAGCACGGCGGCGGAACCGGGCGGGCAGTCGGGCGGGAGGGTACGGGCGAGGTCGCGCTTGATCGCGCCGATCCCCGTGAGCTGGCGGGCCAGCTCTTCGTACAGCTCGTACTGCGTGCCGGTCCGTGTCTCGTCTCGCGTGAGCACCGCGCTCCCCTCCCCATCTTGTTGCTTTGAGCAACCATAGAAGCAGATGGTTGCTACAGGCAAATGAATCTGGGGTGGAGGGCGGTAAAGGAATCGGAAAACCCGCTAGGGTCCTGAGCCATGGCTGCACACACCAACTCCCAGGGCCCCGAGGGCAACTACGACCCCGCGGGCAGCACCCAGATGTTCCGTGCCTTCGTGGACGAGGCGGAGGCCGCCCGTCCGGCGGCCGCGGCCGCCTCGCACCGGCAGCAGGCTTCCAGGACGGGGGTGTGGCTGGCCGTCGTGGTCGCACTCGCGGTCGTCATCGGCGTCGTCGCCTGGCTCGCGCTGAGCTAGCCCCGACGAGTGCTGGGCTAGCCCCGACGAGCGCCGGGCCGGCCCCGACGAGCGCTGGGCTCGCGCCGGGCCGGAAGGCTCGCGCTGGGCGGCTCAGCTCCAGGTGGCGGTGACCCGCTGGGTCTCGATGTGCATGCCCAGGGGCACCCGCCAGGAATCCACGCACACCGTGTACGTCTGCGTCCTCGCCGCCCCGCCCGCGATCGGCGCGGGCAGGGGCTGGGTCGAGGTGATGGTGGCCCAGTCGATGCCGAGCGCGCCGATGATGTGGGTGGAGAAGGTCACCGTGCCCGAACGGGCCGCCGTGGTGCCCGTGTTGGTGAAGGTGATGCCGACGCGCTCGCACCAGCGGTCCGCGGCCGCCGACCGGGCGGGGGCGCCGAGCTGGAGCCGGGCCGGGGTCGCCGCCGGGGGCTTGGACGGCGGGGGCGTGGTCGAGCCGCCGGACGTGCCGGAGCCGCCGGACGTGCCTGTGCCACCCGAGCCGCCGGACGTGCCCGTGCCGCCGTTGCCCGCGGTGGGTGGGGGTGCGGTGGTGCCCGGGGCGTCGCCGGGTCCGCCCGCCGCGGTGGATCCGGGGGCGCTCGCGGAGCCCGTGGGGGCGCCCGGGACGGCTCCACCCGCGCCGGAGCCGGCGGTCGGTGGGTGTCCCGGTGCATCGGGCGACGTACCGCTGGACGGGGCGGAAGCGCCCGCGGGGCCGGTGAGGGATTGGTACTCCACCGCGCCCTTGGGGGCCACGGTCTCCCCCGCGCCCCGCTCGGGGCCGGGAGCGACGGCGCCCACGGCGACGTAACCGTCGCGCGGCGGACCGCCGCATCCCGTCAGGGTCGCGGCGGTCACGCACACGGCAAGCAGGGTGAGCGATCCCTTTCGCATCGCGCCAGTTTTCCTGACGGATCGTCAATTGGGAAGCGCCCGCGGCATGGTTACCCGGCTCGCCCGACGTGCCCGCGGTCCGGGCTACTCGCCGATCAGGCCCTGGCGCAGCTGCGCCAGAGTGCGGGTCAGCAGCCGGGAGACGTGCATCTGCGAGATGCCGACCTCCTCGCCGATCTGCGACTGGGTCATGTTCGCGAAGAAGCGCAACATGATGATCTGCCGCTCCCGGGGCGGCAGTTTGGCGAGCAGCGGCTTGAGCGACTCGCGGTACTCGACGCCTTCGAGCGCGGTGTCCTCGTAGCCGAGGCGGTCCGCGAGCGAGCCTTCGCCGCCCTCGTCCTCCGGTGAGGGCGAGTCCAGCGAGGAGGCGGTGTACGCGTTGCCGACGGCGAGGCCGTCGACGACGTCCTCCTCCGAGACCCCGAGCACGGCGGCCAGCTCGGGCACGGTCGGCGAGCGGTCCAGCTTCTGGGCCAGCTCGTCGCTCGCCTTGGTCAGCGCGAGGCGCAGCTCCTGGAGCCGGCGCGGGACGCGGACGGACCAGGAGGTGTCGCGGAAGAAGCGCTTGATCTCGCCCACGACGGTCGGCATGGCGAAGGTCGGGAACTCCACGCCGCGTTCGCAGTCGAACCGGTCGATCGCCTTGATCAGGCCGATCGTGCCGACCTGGACGATGTCCTCCATCGGCTCGTTGCGGCTGCGGAAGCGGGCCGCCGCGTAGCGCACCAGGGGCAGGTTCAGCTCGATCAGGGTGTCGCGCACGTACGCCCGGTCGGGACTGTCCGCGTCCAGCGCGGCGAGCCGGTGGAACAGGGAGCGGGAGAGCGTGCGGGTGTCATTGGGCGCTTTGGGCGCTGGCGGGGCTTCCGTGCGGTCGGACACAGCCGGCGTCTCGCTCTTTACGAGCGTGAGCACCTTGGAGCTGCCCTGTTCTACGGACATGCCACCCCCTTGGGATCGCGGACGGTCGCGGCGGGCGCGCCCGTCGGAGGAACGCAGCCTCCACCTGAATACCGGAGGCGGGGCTGCGGCAAACGCGGTTCCAGCAGAATGTCACATGTCGGCAACACGCTGTAGCGCCAAGTCGACATATAACTCCAGCGACAGAAGGGGTGTCAGCGGTTCTGTCGGTAAAGCGTCCGGAGGCTTTCACCCGTTCCGGTTACGCCTCGATCCTGTTTGCGGACCGCAGTCGCGCGAAGCTCCGGGCGAGCAGTCGGGACACGTGCATCTGGGACACGCCCAGCTCCGCACTGATCTGCGACTGCGTCAGGTTGCTGTAGTAGCGCAGCAGCAGGATCCGTTGCTCGCGCTCGGGCAACTGCACGAGCAGGTGGCGGACCAGGTCGCGGTGCTCGACCCCGGTCAGCTCGGGGTCCTCGTAGCCGAGCCGGTCGAGCAGGCCGGGCATACCGTCGCCCTCCTGGGCGGCTTCGAGCGAGGTCGCGTGGTACGAGCGGCCCGCCTCGATGCAGGACAGCACCTCGTCCTCGCCGATGCGCAGCCGCTCGGCGATCTCGGGGGTCGTGGGCATGCGGCCGTGGAGCGTGGTGAGGTCCTCGGTGGCGGCGTTGACCTGGACCCACAGCTCGTGGAGGCGGCGCGGTACGTGCACGGTGCGGACGTTGTCGCGGAAGTACCGCTTGATCTCGCCCACGACGGTCGGCATGGCGAAGGTGGGGAACTGGACCCCGCGTTCCGGATCGAACCGGTCGATCGCGTTGATGAGCCCGATCGTG
Organism: Streptomyces sp. NPDC051555; assembly: GCF_044454405.1. Taxonomy (NCBI): domain Bacteria; kingdom Bacillati; phylum Actinomycetota; class Actinomycetes; order Kitasatosporales; family Streptomycetaceae; genus Streptomyces; species Streptomyces sp. NPDC051555. Next base: position 141,417 of record NZ_JBITDP010000013.1, read on the forward strand.
CCCACCTGGACGACGTCCTCCATGGGCTCGTTGCGGCTGCGGAAGCGGGCGGCCGCGTACCGGACGAGCGGGAGGTTCGCCTCGATGAGGGCCCCCCGCACCCGGCTGTGCTCGCTGGTGCCCGGCTCCAGGCCCTTGAGCCGGCCGAAGAGCACCTGGGTGAGGGCCCGGGTGTCGGCGCCCCGGGTGCTGGGGGCGCGGGGGGCCATGGGGGCGAAGGGGGCGGTGGTCACCGTGGTGACGGTGGTGGTGGTTGCCGTGTCCGCGCCGGTTGCCGTGTCCACGGCGGTGGCCCCGTTCGCGGTGTCGGCGGCTGCCAGGGCCAGGAGGGTGCCGACCGCGTCGGACGGCGGATCGTCCTGGGGGTCCTGCTGGGGTGGCACCTGAGGCGCAGTACTGGCCGGCACGGTCACGCCACCCCTTCAGTCAAGTTAACCAATCAGTCAAAAGCGGTCATAGCATCACAAGACATGTGCACTGTGCGCAAGCACCGTATATCGCCGTGTTGAGGGCAAGTTGGGCATTTGGCGGGTATTCAGGGGCAATGTGAAATCGAACGGCGCGTATGGCCGGGAGTGCGAACGGGGAACGCGGAGGGGAAGCGGACGGAGAACGCAAAAGGTCCCCCACCCGTCGGAGTGGGGGACCGGAGGTCCGGAAGCCGCAACAGCGTACGGGTTCAGCGCACCAGTTCGGTCATGAACTGGCCGATACCGGAAGCGGCATCCGAGATGCCCTGGAATCCGATCTGAACGAATTCCGCCGCTTTGACCGGTTGAGTGATGATCACATAGAGCACGAAGACGACGAGTCCGCCCACGACGATCTTCTTGATGTCCACGAGCGGGCTCGGCCTCCCCTGCCAATCCTTGCAACGTCGAGTGAGTCTAACCGCTCGGGTTCGATCACTCACCTGTCCTTTAAGGACCAATGACCCGACGGTCCAGGCCCTTTGCCGCTGCAGGGGCGGGGGCGGGAGGGGCAGGATTGAAGACGAGCCCACCGGTTCTGGCAGGAAATCGGTGAGCTAGGGACAGGACCTCACTGCGGGGTCCGAGCCGCAAGCTTCCCCCCTGACTGCGGCTCGGGCTGGCAGGTTCCGTCCTCATCGGGGGAAGTGACTTGTCCCCCCGATGTCACTTCCCCCGTCCCAACCGTATGAAGGTCCCGACTCCGGTCGGGGCCTTCTGCGCGTTGGGCCTTCTGTGTTTCTGTGCTTCTGCGCGTTGGCCCCTATTCGATCCGTCCGATCCGTCCGATCCGTTCGGCCTGTTCGACCTACTCGATGCCGGTCGCGAGGTTGGTCACCGGCGACACCGTGTCCGTCAGGGGCGAGAGCTGGTCGGGGAGGGTCATCAGCTGGTTGAGCTGCTGCAGCGGCTCGCTGACCTTCGCGCCGATCTCCTGGACCGATCCCGGCGTCGCGCCCTCGGGCATCCCGGGGGCGGCGACCGGCAGGTCCGGCAGGGTGATCGGGGCGGCGGAGGCGACGGGGGCGGTGGCGGCGGCGAAGCCCGCCGTGGCGCCCGCGAGGGCCAGGGCGGCGAGCATGCGCTGGGTCTTGGTCATGCCGTGTCAACGGCCGAGTACCCGCCCGGTCACGCCCGCCCGGTCCGACGCGGCCCGGGGCTCACCGGTGCGGAGTACGTCGGGGGTGCCGGGATGCGGCGCGGAGCCGGCCCCGGAGTGCCGATCGTCGGGCCTCGGAATGCCGGCTGCCGGGCCCGGCGGCGCCGATCGTCGGGCCCTGGAACGCCGAGAGCCCCGACCCTTGCGGGGCGGGGCTCTCGGATTCAGAGCGGTAGCGGTGGGATTTGAACCCACGGACAGCTTGCACCATCACACGCTTTCGAGGCGTGCTCCTTCGGCCGCTCGGACACGCTACCGAGAGAGAGCTTAGCCCACGGTGGGCCGTGCTCTGAAATCGATAGGCGGTGGGGGTGAGCCGTCCCCTCCGAGGGTCAGCCGGAGGGTCAGCCGGAGGTTCCGGTCAGAGGTTCCGGTCAGAGGTTCCGGTCAACGGTTCCGGAAGAAGCCCGTCAGCTGCTGCGCGCACTCCTCGGCGAGCACGCCGGCGATCACCTCGGGCCGGTGGTTGAGCCGGCGGTCCCGCACGAGGTCCCAGAGCGACCCGGCGGCGCCCGCCTTCTCGTCGCTCGCGCCGTAGACGACGCGCGCGACCCGGGACTGTACGAGCGCGCCCGCGCACATGACACAGGGCTCCAGGGTCACCACGAGGGTGCACCCGGGCAGCCGCCACTCGCCGAGCCGCGCGGCGGCCCGGCGGATGGCGACCACTTCGGCGTGCGCGGTCGGGTCACCGGTCGCCTCGCGCTCGTTGTACCCGGTCGAGAGGACGCTGCCGTCCGGGCCGAGCACGACGGCGCCGACCGGTACGTCACCGGCCGGTACCGCCCGGGCGGCCTCCGACAGCGCCAGGCGCATGGAGGTCCGCCACGGGTCCCGGACCGGATCGGATCCGGCGCCGGGGTCGGTGTCGGTGTCGGGGTGGACAGGGGGGTCGGGGACGGGGTGGTGCGAAGGGCCCACTAGCGGACGGCCTCCAGCACCTCGGTCGCGCCGAGCGATTCGGCGATCTGCGAGAGCGCGTCCCCGTCGAGGTCCAGCAGTTCCTTGTGGCCCACGCCGAGGTCGTCGAGCAGCCGGGGGTCGCCGAGCGGCCCCGCGGGCACCGGTTCGACGCCCGTGTCCTCGTCGTCGTCGATGTCGTCCTCGGTGGAGGACCCTTGCTCGAACACGGCGACCACTTCCGTCTCGCCGTCCTCGGTGCCGTCGAGGTCCAGCTCGTCGAGTTCGTCTTCCTCCTCGTCGCTGCCGAGCAGCTCTTCGGTGAGCATCGAGCCGTAGGAGCTGCGGGAGGCCGCGGCGGCGTTGGAGACGAAGATCCGCGGGTCCTCCTCCCCGTCCACGCGGACGACGCCGAACCAGGCGTCCTCCTGCTCGATGAGGGCGACCACCGTGTCGTCATCGACAGCGGTGGAACGGGCGAGATCGATCAGATCGGTCAGCGACTCGACGTTGTCGAGATCCGTGTCGCTCGCTTCCCACCCGTCTTCGGTGCGCGCGAGCAGTGCGGCGAAGTACACCGTGACTCTCCCACTGGTGATAGGCGTGCCGGATGGAGGTCCCCCCGGCCGGAGGATGGGGTCGAACGGCCGTCGTGCTCGCCGTCGTGCCCCGCCCAATCGGCATCGTGGCAGAAACAGCGGCTTTGCGAGAGGTCTTCCGCGCTTGCGTCGTGCCGTGCCGTGTCGCCGGTGGGCTGCTCGGGGGGTGTCCGGCGGGGGCGCGCGGGTCGCTCGGGGGGCCTGTGCAGGGGGCGTCCGGGGTGGCGCGGGCGGCGTACGGGCGGGCGTGGCGGAGGCCGTGCGCGGTCGCACGGATCCCCGTGCGGACACCGGGCGGGCGGGTGCGCGGGCGCTGCCCATGCACCGGTCACCAGCGGAAGGTGCGCATCCGCATCTGCTGGCGCATCCGGGCCGCGCGGGCGCGTCGGGGCTGCACCCGGTCGCGCAGCTCGCGGGCCTCGTTGAGATCGCGCAGGAACTGCGCGCGTCGCGCTCTTCGCTGCGCGGCGCTCTCCTGCGGCTGCGGTGCTTCCCTGTCCTCTTCGGTCGGCTGAACGTCGGGCATCGGCCACCACCCCGGCTGGTCCGGTCGTCCTCCTCCGCGTCGCGAAGCAGTCCCCCCGCCACCCACCTTCCCCCGGACCTGCGGGTTGATGCCACTGGATCCGCGGCATCTCGGCAGGTCACGCGAGTGGCCGGGCCGTCCGGGCGGTGGATCCGAAGAGCGGGCCACGGGGCAGGCCCGGGGCGGGTCGCGAGGCAGGTCCCGGATCGGGCCACGAGGTAGGTCACAGGCCGCGGCCCGTTCGCGCGGGCTCCGGAGGCGGTCCGCCCGGTTACTGTGGAGTCATGCGGATTCATGTCGTCGACCACCCGCTGGTGGCGCACAAACTCACCACTCTGCGCGATCGGCGCACGGACTCCCCGACCTTCCGGCGGCTCGCCGACGAGCTGGTGACCCTGCTCGCCTACGAGGCCACCCGGGACGTACGCACGGAGCAGAGCGACATCACGACTCCGGTCGGCCCGACGACGGGCGTGAAGCTCTCCTACCCGCGCCCCCTCGTGGTGCCGATCCTGCGCGCCGGTCTCGGCATGCTCGACGGCATGGTGCGGCTGCTGCCCACCGCCGAGGTCGGCTTCCTGGGCATGGTCCGCAACGAGGAGACCCTGGAGGCCTCCACGTACGCGACGCGCATGCCCGAGGACCTCTCCGGGCGCCAGGTCTACGTCGTCGACCCGATGCTCGCCACCGGCGGCACGCTGGTCGCGGCGATCCAGGAACTGATCAAGCGCGGCGCCGACGACGTCACCGCCGTGGTGCTGCTGGCCGCGCCCGAGGGTGTCGAGGTCATGGAGCGCGAGCTGGCGGGCGCGCCGGTGACCGTCGTGACGGCCGCCGTGGACGAGCGCCTCAACGAGCACGGCTACATCGTGCCGGGCCTGGGCGACGCGGGCGACCGCATGTACGGCTCCGCGGAATAGCGGAACAGCGGAGAACAGCGGGCCCCCACACCGGAGCGCCCCCGAGCACGGCTCGGGGGCGCTCCGGCGCGTCAGTGCCTCGGCACGTCAGCGCCCCGGCACGTCAGCGCCCCGGCACGTCAGCGCCCCGGCACGTCAGCGCCCCGGCACGTCAGCAGGTCGCGGCGGGCGCGGGCCTCGGGTGGGCCAGGAGGGCCAGCGTCTTGTCCGCGTCCTCCTTCTTCGTCAGTTCCTTGAAGGAGTCGCCGAGGATCAGGTCGACGTCCGCGCCCTCGCGGGCGTCGGTCTGCGGGGTGGCGCCGGCCAGCTGGGCGCCGAGCACGGAGAAGACGGCCTTGTCGGTCTTGGGCGAGCCCAGCAGTATCCCGGCTCCGGTGACCTTCTTGTCGAAGTCGGCCGGGGCGTTGCCGACCTGGCCGATGACGAAGCCGCGTTTCTTCAGTTCGTCGCCGACGGCCTTGGCCAGCCCCGCGCGCGGGGTGGCGTTGTAGACGTTGACGGTGATCTGGCCGGGCTGCGGTAGCGCGACGGCCGGGGGGCTGGCCTTGGGCGCGGCGGCCGGTTCGCCCCGCGCGCCGCCCGCGGTCCCGGCCTTGGCGACCTTCGTACAGTCCTTGGCGGCCATGGCCGCGGGGCGTTTGCTGTCGCCCCTGAAGACGCCGATGAGCTGCAGTGCCCCGTAGCCGAGCAGCGCGAGCGCGACGACCGCACCGAGCACGGCGAACACGATCCTCCGGCGACGCCGGGGACGGTGCATGCGGGGGTAGGCAGCTCCCGTGACGCGGTACTTTCCGCCCATGCCGGGGGGAGTGAGCATGCTCATGGGCGGCAGCGTAGTGCGGCCCGGTGACGATGCCTACTAAATGATCTGTTCATAGGCCAAGGGAGACCCGAAAGGCGCAATCCCGGGGATTCCCGGCACCCGACCCGGCCACGTCCGGCCGGGACCCGGCCGGGGCTCAGCCGGGACGCAGCGGGGACTCAGCCCATTTCGAGGACGCGCGCGTGCAGCACCTGGCGCTGCTGGAGCGCGGCGCGGACGGCGCGGTGCAGCCCGTCCTCCAGGTAGAGGTCGCCCTGCCACTTCACGACGTGCGCGAAGAGGTCGCCGTAGAAGGTCGAGTCCTCGGCGAGCAGCGTTTCGAGGTCCAGCTGCCCCTTGGTGGTCACCAGCTGGTCGAGCCGGACCGGGCGCGGGGCTACGTCCGCCCACTGCCGGGTGGTTTCCCTGCCGTGGTCGGGGTACGGCCGGCCGCTTCCGATGCGCTTGAAGATCACACGGAAAGCCTACCGGTCAAGGGCCTGCGGGCGCAGCCTTGCCTCCCTGGTGCAAAAGTGACAGATAGCCCTATTACGGGAGTGATGCATGAGCGAGAGCAGCCACGAGAGCAGCGAATCGGCCGACCGGATCGTTTCCGGGTACGCCTTCACCGGACCGGCACTCGATCTGGGGGCCCTGCTCTGGGACGGGACCTGCCTGCCGGACCACCAGATCCGCATCCCGCTGTCCATGCTCAACCGCCACGGCCTGGTCGCGGGTGCGACCGGCACCGGCAAGACCAAGACCCTCCAGCTGATCGCCGAGCAGCTCTCGGCGAACGGGGTGCCGGTCTTCCTCGCCGACGTCAAGGGCGACGTCTCCGGCATCTCGGCCCCGGGCGCGCCCGGCGAGAAGGTCCAGGAGCGGGCGAAGGACGTGGCGCAGGACTGGCAGCCCACGGGCCACCCCTGCGAGTTCTATGCGCTGGGCGGGATCGGCCCGGGAATTCCGGTCCGGGCGACCGTGACCAGTTTCGGTCCGGTACTGATGTCGAAGGTGCTCCAGCTCAACCAGACGCAGGAACAGTCGCTCGGCCTCATCTTCCATTACGCCGATGCCAAGGGCCTGGAACTCATCGACCTCAAGGACCTGCGGGCCACCGTCGCATTCCTCGTCTCCGACCAGGGGAAACCCGAGCTGAAGGGGATCGGCGGGCTCTCCACGGTCACCGCCGGGGTGATCCTGCGCGCGCTCACGGCGTTCGAGCAGCAGGGTGCCTCGGAGTTCTTCGGGGAGCCGGAATTCGACACCAGTGAATTCCTCCGTACGGCCGCGGACGGGCGCGGCACGGTCTCCGTGCTGGAGCTCCCCGCCGTCCAGGACAAACCGCAGCTCTTCTCCACCTTCCTCATGTGGCTCCTCGCGGACCTCTACACCGACCTGCCGGAGGTCGGCGACCTGGAGCAGCCCAAGCTCGTCTTCTTCTTCGACGAGGCGCACCTGCTCTTCAACGGCGCGTCCAAGGCGTTCCTCGATTCCATCACCCAGACCGTCCGGCTCATCCGTTCCAAGGGCGTGGGCATCTTCTTCGTGACGCAGACGCCGAAGGACGTGCCCGCCGACGTCCTCGCGCAGCTCGGCAACCGGGTCCAGCACGCGCTGCGCGCCTTCACCCCGGACGACGCCAAGGCCCTGAAGGCGACGGTGAAGACGTTCCCCCATTCGGAGTACGACCTGGAGGAGCTGCTCACCCAGCTGGGCACCGGCGAGGCCGTCGTCACCGTGCTGAGCGAGCAGGGCGCGCCGACGCCGGTGGCCGCGACCCGGCTGCGCGCGCCGCAGTCCCTGATGGGTCCGGTCGAGCCGGCCGTCCTGGACCAGGCGGTGAAGGCATCGCTGCTCTACTCGCGCTACGCCGAACCGATCGACCGGGAATCGGCGTACGAGAAGATCAGCGCCGAACAGGCGGCCGCCGAGGCCGCGGCGGAGGCGGCGGCTGCCTCGGTGGAGGCGGAGAAGCAGGCGAAGGCGGCCGAGAAGGCGGCGCGCAGCGCTCCGAAGCCGGATCCCTCGCTGGCCGAACAGGTGGTGGGCAGTGGGCTGTTCCGCTCGCTGGCCCGCTCGATCGGGACTCAGCTGGGCCGGGAGATCTCCCGCTCGATCTTCGGCACGGCGAAGCGGCGCCGCTGAGGTCCCGGGCCGCGGGCGGGCGCTCCCGTGGGCCGCGGGCGGGCCCTCCCAGGGGCCCCGGACCGGCGCTTCCAGGGGGAATCGAGCCATCCGGGTGACGCCGCCGTACCGGACGCTGAGAGACTCCTGGGATGCGGACCGAACTCACCGACACCACGTCCAGCCAGGTAAACCGGGCCCTCCTGGAGGCCCGCCGGGCCGTGGGCAGCCCGACCATGGGCCTCGTCCTGACCCTGGTCGTGGTCACCGACGAGGAGAACGCCTACGACGCCGTCCGCGCGGCCTCGGAGGCTTCGCGCGAGCACCCCTGCCGGATCATCGCGGTCATCAAGCGGACCTCGCGCGGTCCGCACAAGCTGCGCCAGACCCGGCTCGACGCGGAGCTGCGGGTCGGCTCGGACGCGGGGAGCGGGGAGGTCGTACTGCTGCGGCTGCACGGCGAACTGACCGGCCACCCCGGTTCCGTGGTGCTGCCGCTGCTGGTGCCGGACGCGCCCGTCGTGGCCTGGTGGCCCGCCGACGCCCCGGCGGATCCGGCCCGGGACGCGCTGGGCGCGCTGGCCAAGCGCCGGATCACCGACGCGCAGGCGGCGCTCGACCCGGTCGCGGTGCTGGACGAGCGCGCCGCGGTGTACGCCCCCGGTGACACCGATCTGGCGTGGACCCGGCTGACGCCCTGGCGGGCGCTGCTGGCCGCGGCGCTGGACCAGAAGCCGCTCCCGGTGACCGGCGGGTCCGTGGAGAGCGAGGCGGACAACCCGAGCGCCGAGCTGCTCGCCCGCTGGCTGGAGGACCGGCTCGGGGTGCCCTTCACCCGGGTGACCACCGAGGGCCCCGTCATCACCCGCGTCCGGTTGGAGACCACGGGCGGCGAGATACGGGTGGACCGGCCCAAGGGGGCGCTGGCGACGCTGGTGCTGCCGGGGAGTCCGGACCGTACGGTCGCGCTGAAGATCCGCAGCGACGCCGAGCTGATCGCGGAGGAGCTGCGGCGCCTGGACGCCGACGAGACCTACGGCTCGGCGCTGCGCCGGCGGCCGCTCCAGGCGGCGCTCTCGGCGTAGTGGTTGTCGTACACGGGCGAGGAGTCCTTGATGTCCTGGACGGTGGCCTCGCCCGCGTTGACCCGGCCCAGCAGCCGGTAGTAGTCGAAGCGGCCCATGCCGGGCGTGAAGCCGACGAGGACGTCCGCGGTGTGCCCGGCGGCGGGCGCGAAGGCGTGCTTGACGCCGGGCGGGACGGCGAGGAAGTCGCCCTTGCCCAGCGTCCGGACCTCGTCGCCGACCAGCACGTCGAGCTGACCCGAGGTCACGAAGAAGAACTCGGTCGCCTTGGTGTGGAAGTGCACCGGGGCGCCGGCCGCGCCCTCCTCGAAGACCGCGGTGTTGCAGGTCAGCGCGCCGCCGGTGGTGTCGGAGTCGGCGAGCAGGGTGATCAGGCTGCCGGGGGCGTCGGAGATGGCCTCGGCGGTGGCGGAGCGGGTCAGGTGCGCGGTCTGCTGTGCGGCTTCGGTGTTCATGTCCCCTAATCTACGGGCCTTGTTGACCGGATTCAGGGGCCAATTCCACCACTGTTTCTCCGGTCAATTCCCGGCGGGTCGGACGTCGTGGGCGGCCATTTTGGCGGCGGCCTTCACCTCCTGCTTGTGCGCCCGTACCTTCGCGAGGGACTCCGGCCCGGTGATGTCGGCGGCGGACCGGTAGACCCCGGCGTCCCCGTAGCCCCCCGCGGCCCGGCGCCATCCCTTCGGCCGTACGCCGAGCCGCTTGCCCAGCAGCGCCAGGAAGATCGTGGCCTTCTGCTCGCCGAAGCCCGGCAGCTCCTTCAGGCGTCGCAGCAACTCGGCGCCGGTCCCGACGCCGGTCCACACAGCGGCCGCGTCCCCGTCGTAGTGCTCGACCAGGTACGCGCACAGCTGTTGCACCCGCTTCGCCATCGACGCCGGATAGCGGTGGACGGCCGGCTTCTCGGACAGCAGCGCCGCGAAGGCGTCCGGGTCGTGGGCGGCGATCGCGTGCGCGTCCAGGTCGTCCGCCCCCATCCGCCGGGCGATCGTGTAGGGGCCGGTGAACGCCCACTCCATCGGTACCTGCTGGTCCAGCAGCATGCCGACGAGGGCGGCCAGCGGGCTGCGCCCGAGCAGGGCGTCGGCCTCCGGCTGCTGGGCGAGGCGCATCGTGATGTCCATGGCTCCAGCGTCCCGCGCGCCCGTGCTCCGCGCGCGGGGGACGCACCGCGCGCCTAGCGTGGGAGGGATGACCGGTGAGGGACCGGGTGGGGGACCCGGTGAGGAACCCGGTGAGGGAACAGACTCAGGAGTCGATGGCGATGACCGATTTCCCGGAAGGCGCGCCCTGTTGGGTGGACGCGATGTTCACCGACGTGGAGGGTGCCAAGAGCTTCTACGGCGCAGTGCTCGGCTGGACCTTCGGCGATGCCTCCAGCGAGTACGGCAACTACACGCAGGCCTACGCCGACGGCAAGGCGGTGGCGGCCGTGGTCCCGCCGATGCCGGGGCAGGAGGGGGCCTCGCAGTGGTGCCTCTACTTCGCCTCGCCCGACGCGGCCGCGACCGCGTCGAAGATCAGGGCGGCGGGCGGCGAGGTCCTGATGGAGCCGATGCAGGTCGGCACCTTCGGCACGATGGCGATCGCCAAGGAACCGAGCGGCGCGGTCTTCGGCGTCTGGCAGCCGGGGGAGCACAAGGGCTTCGAGAAGGTGGCCGAGCCGGGCGCGTACTGCTGGGCGGAGGTCTTCACCCGGGACGCGGCCGCGGCGGACGCCTTCCTGCCGAAGGTGTTCCCGTACACCGCGCACCAGGTCGACCTGGGCGACGGCCCGGAGGCCGAGGGCATGGACTTCAAGGTCTTCGGCCTGGGCGGCCCGGACAATCCGGTGCTGGGGCGGATGACGATGGGCTCCGAGTTCCCGCCGGAGATCCCGTCCTACGTCCAGGTCTACTTCACGGTCCCGGACTGCGACGCGGCGGTCGCCAAGACCACCGAGCTCGGCGGGACGCTGCACTTCGGGCCGATGGACAGCCCCTTCGGCCGGTTCGCGGCGGTCACCGACCCGCAGGGCGCGGCCCTCGCCCTGATCGACGTCACGACCACGGTGGGTGAGATGCCGAAGCTGGGCTGAGGGCGCCGCCGCCGGCGCGCCGGGACCGCTCAGCGCGCCGGCGGGGCCGTTTCGAGGGCCGCCTTGAGGTTCCGCAGGGTGGTCCGGATGTTGCGCCGCTGGAAGTCGGCGAAGGTGTGCCCGCGGGTCGCCACCCGATCGAAGGCGTGGGCCACGGGATCGGGCCAGGAGCGGCGGTCGTCGGTCCAGGTCTCCGTCACCCGGGTCCCGCCCTCGGCCGCCTCGAAGCGGTACTCCCAGGTGGCGATGGGTCCGGGCAGTCGCGGTCGCTTGAAGCCGATGGAGTGGACCCGGAAGCGGAAGAGCCGGTCCTGGTCGGCCGCCGTGACCGTGCAGCGGGTGGTCCAGCGGAAGGCGCCGCGCTTGTTGTGGCCGTCGAAGGCCATGCCGACGTACGCGCCCTCCCGGCGCCCGTCGCGCAGGGTCGCCCCCAGGTTCTCCGGGCTCCAGTTCCCCATGTCGACGGGGTCGGAGACCCGCAGGTAGGCGGTGGCCGGGCTGACGTCGATGAGGATGCTGTCGGACACGCTGAAGGTGCGGGGCATGGCACTCCGATCTCGTCTCTCGGCGGCTCACGCTACCGCCGTTGCTACTCATCGGTAACCGTTGTCGAGGGGGTATTTCCCGTCGGAGTCGCTTGGAATCGAGAATAGTTAGGTAAGCCTTGCCTTATTCGTCTTAGGGTGGGGCCATGAAGAGGATCATCCGCGCACTGGCCGCCGCGGCGGCCGCTCTGGCGCTCTCGACCCCCGCCGCCCTCGCGGCGCCCGCCCCGGTCGCGCGTCTCGAACTCCCCGCCCCCACCGGCCCGTCGGCCGTGGGCCGCGACACGCTCCACCTCGTGGACCACGACCGCAAGGACCCCTGGGTGCCCACGGCCGACCGGGAGTTACTGCTGTCGCTCTACTACCCGGCGCTCGCGCACACCGGAACTCCCGCCCCCTACCTGGCCGTTCCCGAGGCCAAGGCGCTGCTGACCGACCGGGGGCGGCTCGGCGAGTACGTCACCCCCGAGCGCCTCGCCGCGACCCGCACGCACGCCCGGTCCGGCGCGCTCCCGCGGCCCGCCGCGCGGCGCTACCCGCTGATCGTGCTCTCCCCCGGCTTCACCATGCCGCGCGCGACACTGAGCACCCTCGCGGAGGACCTGGCCAGCCGCGGGTACGTCGTGGCCGCGGTGGACCACGCCTACGAGTCGGACGGCACGCTCTTCCCCGGCGGACGGCTGCTGCCCTGCACGGCCTGCGGGCAGGTCTTCCCCGACGGGTCCCTGCGCCGGGTCTCCGACGGCCGGGCCCGCGACGTCTCCTTCGTCCTGGACCGGCTCACCGGCCCGCGGGCCGCGTGGCGCCACTCCGCACTGATCGACCCCCGGCGCATCGGCATGGCCGGGCACTCCATCGGCGGGGCCGCGGCCTCGGCGACCATGGCCGCCGACCCCCGCGTGGACGCCGGGGTGAACATGGACGGCACCTTCTTCACCCCGGTGCCCGAGGGCGGCCTCGGCGGCCGGCCCTTCCTGATGCTCGCCGAGGACCCGGCCCTGGTGCCGCCGGACCTGCCCGACACCTCCTGGGAGGACACCTGGCCCCGCCTGGACGGCTGGAAGCGCTGGCTGACGGTCACGGGCGCGGGTCACCCGGGCTTCACCGACTGGCCGGTGCTCGGCGACCAGGTGGGCTACGACCACCCGGAGACCCCGCTCTCGGGCACCCGCTCCCAGCAGATCACGCGGGCGTACGTCGGTGACTTCTTCGACCTGCACCTGCGCGGCGTCCCGGCCCCCCGCCTGGACGGCCAGACGGCCACCGACCCCGAGGTCGTCTTCCACCGCCGCTGAGCAGCGGGCCCGTCCCGTCGATCCGAGGAGCGCACGCCCATGTCGAAGACCCCCGGTCCCGGTCCCGATCCCGAGCACGGCGCCGGCGCCGGTGCCGACGGCGGCAGTGGCCACGGCCTGAGCGGTGACCTTCCGGCTGCTGACCCTCGGTGCGCCGCTCTACGCCGTGGCCCGGCTGCGCGCCGCGGCGCCGTAGGGCCGCGGGGCGGACGGCGGTCGGCTCCCCAGGTTCGGCGCCGTCAGGGCGCCGAACCAGATGTGCGTGACCGCGCTGACGTAGCGCGCCCCGCAGCGGTCGGAGGGGACCACCAGCTGGCTGCCCACCGCGTCGAGGTCCACCCCGTCCATGCGGGTGGCCAGCAGGACCGGGCTGGCGCCGAAGTCGGCGTCCAGCTCGGCCCACGCCAGGACCGCGTGGTGGCCGTCCCCGCCGCTGATCGCGAGCAGGAACCGCGAGCGGTCCTTGCGGCGCCGGGCGTCGAAGGCCGGGCCCGCGTCCGCCACGACCTCGCGCAGCAGCGGGCCCTCGAACACGTGGTGCTGCGGGCCGTTGGTGGCGCAGTCGAAGGTCACCTCGGCCCGGTGCGCCGGCCGGTCCCGCAGGTCCGCGACGCTGAGGACGGCCGGGTGGTCCAGGTCTCCGTGCAGCATGAGTTTGGCCATGCCGATGTCATGCCCGGGCGGAGCTCCGTCAGAACTCATCTGCCAGGCCCATCTCACGATGTGGGTGGCATCTGTGCGAGGACTACTCGATGTGGCCTTGCATCTTCTGCCAGATGACGTCCCGGGTGACAGGAAGTTCGGTGAACCGCACCCCCGTCGCGTCCCGCAGCGCGTTCGCGAAGGCCGGGGCCACCGGGTTGAACGGGCTCTCGGACATGGACTTGGCCCCCAGCGGCCCGATCGCGTCCGAGGTCTCCATGAAGTGCACCTCGGTGCGCGGGACGTCCGCGTACTGCGGCAGCCGGTAGCGCCGGAACGCGGCCGTGGTGACCTCCCCGCGCTCGTCCACCCGCACCGTCTCGAAGAGCGTGGCGCCCAGTGCCTGCGCCACCCCGCCCTCGACCTGGCCGCGGCACTGCATCGGGTTCATGACCTTGCCCGCGTCGGCCGCGTGGACGCTGCGCAGGATCTTCGTCTCGCCGGTGTCCGGATCCACCGCGAGGCGGAACCACTGGGCGTTGAAGGCCACCGAGCGCGGGGAGCCGCCCCAGTGGCCGTCCGCCGCGATCTCCGCCGGCGCGCCCTTCTCGTGCGCGGCCTCGTACAGCTCCTTGAGGGTGACGACGCGGCCCGCGCAGTCGAGGGCCTCGGCCCCGAGCGCGCACAGGTGCCGGGCGACGCCCGTGTGCCGGGCCGCGAAGGTCACCAGGCGCTCCGCGAGCGATTGGGCCGCCAGCATCACGGCCTTGCCCGCCACCACCGTGCCCGCCGAGCCGAAGGCCCCGGTGTCGTGGCGCACGACGTCCGTGTCCGACTGGCGGACCGAGATCCGCTCGACCGTGGTGTTCAGCGCGCCCGCGGTGATCTGCTTGTGGACGGTCGTGGTGCCGTTGCCGAACTCGGCCGTGCCCACCGCGATGTCGTACGTCCCGTCGCTCAGCAAGCCGACCCTGGCGTCGGCGAAGTGGCCGCCCGGCGGGCCGGTCGCGATCATCGCGACCGCCGCGCCCGTCCCGGTCAGCCAGCCCGGCGGAACGTCCTCGTGACTGCGGTCCTCGGTGATGGCCCGGCGGACGACGTCCATGCACTGCTTCATCCCGTAGGAGGCGATGAAGAGGTCCTCCTCGTGACCGATCGGGGTGACCATGGGGTCGCCCGCGCCGATGACGTTCTTCTCGCGCAGTGCGAGCGGGTCCATGCCGAGCCGGATCGCGAGCTCGTCCATGACCGATTCGAGGGCGAAGAGGACCTGGCCGAGGCCGTAGCCGCGGAAGGCGCCCGCCGGGACCACGTTGGTGTAGACGGAGTACGCCTCGACCTGTTTGTTCGGCGCCTTGTAGACGGCGAAGGACTCGCCGACGCTGTGGAACATCACCGCCGGGCCGTGGTTGCCGTACGCCCCGGTGTTGGAGACGACGCGGATGCGCAGCGCGGTGAGCGTGCCGTCGGCCTCGGCCCCGATCTTGATGGTGATCTTGAAGGGGTGGCGGGTGGTGGCGCCGTAGAACTGCTCGGCCCGGGTGAATTCGAGCTTCACCGGGCGCCGCAGCTTCAGGGCGGCGAGGACCACGATGTCCTCGGTGAGCATCTCCTGCTTGCCGCCGAAACCGCCGCCCACGCGGCCCGCGACGACGCGGACCTCGTCCTCGCCGAGGTCGTAGAGGGCGCACAGGGCCCGCCGGGTCAGGAACGGGGCCTGGGTGGAGGAGCGGACGGTGATGCGCTCGCCCTCGCCGTCCTCCTTGGGCTCGAAGTACGCGACGCTGCCGTGGGTCTCCAGGCTCGCGTGCTGTACCCGCTGCGTCCGGAAGGTCTCCTCGTACACGACGGCGGCCTGCGCGTACCCGTGCTCCATGTCGCCGAGGGTGTGGTGGACCTCGCCGCACACGTTGTTCTCGGCGCGGAAGATGCCCGACTCGGGGCCCTTGGGGTGCAGGACGGGGGCGCCGGGGAGCATGGCCTCCTCGGGGTCGATCACGTACGGCAGCTCCTCGTAGGTGACGATCACGCGCCGGCACCCCTCCTCGGCCGCCCCCTCGCTGTCGGCGACGACCGCCGCCACCCGCTGGCCGACGAAGCGGACCACGTCGTCCAGGACCCGGGTGTCCATCGGGTCCTCGGTGGGGTGCTCGTGCCGGGCGGAGGAGTACAGCCGGTCGGGGGCGTCGTGATGGGTGAGGACCGCGCGCACGCCGGGCACCCGCAGGGCGTCGGCCGTGTCGATGGAGACGATCCGGGCGTGCGGGTGCGGGGAGCGCAGCAGCTTCATGTGCAGCAGCCCGGGCACCTCGACGTCGAAGGTGTAGCGGGCGGTGCCGGTGACGACCTGGGGGCCGGCGGGGGCGCCCAGGGACCTGCCGACGGCCTGCCCGGCCTCCGGGGACTCGGTGTGCTTGACCCCGCGCACCGCGTCCTCGATGGCCCGGTAGCCCGTGCAGCGGCAGAGGTTGCCCTTGAAGGCGCGCGGCAGGTCGTCGAGCTTGCCGTCGTCGGCGGGCGTGCCGCGCTCGGCTTCGAGGGCGGTGGTGGTCATCAGGAACCCGGCCGTGCAGAAGCCGCACTGGAAGCCCTGGGCGTCGAGGAAGCGCTGCTGCGTCGGGTGGAGCTCGCCGTCCGGCCGGGCCAGACCTTCGACGGTGGTGACGGAGCGGCCCTCGGCGCGGACAGCAGGGTAGAGGCAGCTGTGCACCGGGCGACCGTCGACGTGGACCGTACAGGCCCCGCAGTCGCCCTGGTCGCACCCCTTCTTGACGCCGAACCAGCCCTGGTCGCGCAGGTAGGTGCGCAGGCACTGGCCGGGGCGCGGCGCGACCTCGCAGCGGCGCCGGTTGATGTCGATCTCGAAGCTCATCGGGGTACCTCCGAGAAGTCACCGCGGGTGCGGGAGCCGGTGCGGGCGTGGGGATCGGCGCGGTCGTGGGGATCGGGGGAGAGCTCGCGGCGGACCTCCTCGGCCAGGCGCAGTCCCATGTGGTGGCGCCAGGCGGGGAGCCCGTGGATGTCGTCGAACCAGTCGGCTTCCGCGACCCCGGCCTCGATCGCGGCGCGCAGTTCGGCGGCGCTGGGCGGCAGCGGGAACCAGAAGCGGAAGGGGCGCACGGTCGCGGCGGTGATCGTGACGGTGAGCGAGCCGTCCCGGGGGTCGCTGACGCCGATGACCAGGGCCGCGGAGCGCCCGAGCCCGTACAGCGAGGCCTGCCGGAAGGCGGTGCGGCCCGCCAGCGCGCGGGCGGGGAGGCGGACGGACCGCAGCAGTTCGCCCTCGCCCAGGTCCTTGCGGCCGGCGCCGGTGATGAAGTCGGCGACGGGGATCCGGCGCAGCACGCCGTCCTGGCCCCGGAGCAGGCACACGCCGTCCAGCGCGGCGGTGAGGGAGATCATCGGGCCCGCGGGCAGGCCGTTGCAGAGGTTGCCGCCGACGGTCGCCATGTTCCAGATCTTGAAGGAGGCCAGGAAGGCGCGGCAGCACTGCTCGATGAGCGGGGCGGCGGTGGCGGGCAGGGCCCGGCCGAAGCGCGACAGCTCGGCGATCGTGCAGGTAGCGGAGATGTCGAGGGACCCGTCCGGGGTCCAGGACAGGGGCGCCCACTCCATGCGCGAGAGGTCGATCAGGCGGCGGACGTGGGGCTGGGGCTCGGAGAAGAGGTACGTGCCCCCGCCGAGGTAGGCGTCGCCGGGCCGCCAGGGTTCGCGGCGCCGCGGGTCGCGCACATCGAGCACGGTGTTGAGGTCCAAGGTCGGCCACCAGCCCCTTCTGTTCCCCTCCGTCGCGCGTGCGTCGCGCGGTTGATCCGCAGGTTTCCAGCCAGTGAAGCAATGGCGCGGGGGGCGGGACGACTGGTCACGGGCACGGAAACGAACGGACCCGACGGCTCTCGCCCTGGATTATCAACCAAGAGGACTATGAGGCTCTTGCCCTGGCATTTACTATGGGCCCCCCTGTATTTGCCTGGCGAATGTGGGCTGCCACCCGCCGTATGGAGTCCCACCTGCCGCAAGGAGTCCCCGCCGTGCACGTCCTCGACCTGCTCCAGTCCGAAAACCTGGGCCTCACCCTGCTCTGGGGCGAGGACGCCCTTCTCGGCCAGGAGGTCAGCGGGGTCACCGCCACCGACCTGGAGGACCCGGGCCGCTTCCTGGGCCCCGGGGAGCTGGTGCTCAGCGGACTGGTCTGGTGGGCGCGGGACGACCCCGACAAGGCCAACCGGTTCGTCGCCGCGCTCGCGGATGCCGGGGCCACGGCCCTCCTCGCCGGCGAGGAGACCCACGGCCGGGTCCCGGACGAGCTGGTCGCCGCCTGCCGGGCCCGCCGCGTGCCGATCGTCGCCGTGCCCGCGCGCACCAGCTTCCGGGCCGTCACGGAGGCGGTGTACCTGCGCCAGTGGGGGGACCTGAGCCGCCGCCCGACCCGGCTCTTCGCGCTGCCGGAGAACGTGCGCAGCGAGCTGAGCGGCCTGCTGGAGCGCGGCGCGGGACCGGCCGAACTCCTCGATCGGGCCTGCGCGCACCTGGGCCGGGTGCCCTGTTACCTGCTGACCGCGAGCGGGCGCACGATCGCCCGTACGCCGTCCGCGCCCGCCCTCCCGGCGCAGCGCGGGGCGGGGGCGGTGGGTGGCGCCATGGGCGGGGTCTGGCTGAACGTCGAGGCCGAGGGCACGCCGTACGACGCCTGGCGGCTGCACCTGCCGGACGCGGACGCGGCTCCGCCGCGGGTGCTGCACGAGATCGCCGAGGTGCTCGCCCAGTACCGGGACGGCCAGGCGCGGCGGGTCGCGGCGGAGCGGGCCGGGGCCGAGGAGCTGGTCGCCCTGGTGGAGGGGGCGGCGAGCGCCGACCCGGGGGCGCTGGAGGACGCGCTGGTCGCGGCCGGGCTGCCCGCGCGCGGCCCGTACCGGGTGCTCGTGGCCACCTCCGGGGACGCATTGGCCGAGGCGCTGCGGCACCTGGGCGGGGCGGCGGCGGTCGGCGGGACGGTCGCGGTGCTCCACGAGGGCGCCTCGCGACCCGCTCCCGAGGGTGTCCCCGGCGTCGACCTGGGCGCGGAGCTGAGCGAGTTGTGGCCGCTGCTCCGGGCCTGCCGTCCGGAGGCGGAGCTGCGCGTGGGCGTCGGCGCGGTGGCGCGGGGCGCGGAGGACCTGCGGGCCTCGCTGAACCAGGCACGGTTCGCGCTGACCGCGGCGGGGGACGGGTCCGCGGTCCGGGTGATCGACCAACTGGACACCCTGGCCGCGCTGCTGGCGGGCGTACCGGCCGAGGTCAGATCGGTGTTCGGCGCGCGAACGCTGGGGGCGCTCGGGGAGGGGATGCTGCGGGAGACCCTGGAGGTGTTCCTCGCGCACAACTGCTCCTGGGCGCGCACGGCCGAGGCGCTGCACCTGCACGTCAACACCGTGCACTACCGCATCGAAAGGGTGGAGGCGCTGACCGGTCGGGACCTGTCCCGGCTGGACCACAAGCTGGACCTGTACGCGGCGTTGCACTGCGCGTAGGGGACCCGGGAGGGCCGCGGTCCGCGGTCAGTGCGCCGGCAGGTCGACGTGCACGTTCGTGGACTTCACCCGGGCCGTGACGGTCACCCCGACCTCGATGCCCAGCTCCTCGACCGACTCCCGGGTGACCACGGACACCAGGCGGTGCGGGCCGGACTGGATCTCCACCTGGGCCGCCACGTCGTCCACGCGCAGGCCCGTGACGATCCCGGCGAAGGAGTTGCGGACCGAGGTGCTCACCCCGCTCTCGGGCACCGGACGCAGCCCGGCGGCGCGGTCCTTGGCGAAGGCGGCGAGCGCCACCCCGTCGATGACCCGGGCCCCGGGTCCGGCCCCGGTCGTTCCCGCGCCGTCGGGCGGTCGGGAAGCGGGCAGGCGACCGCTGTCCGCCCAGCGGCGGACGGTCTCCGGACTGACGCCCAGCAGGTTCGCGGCCTGCCCGATCGAGTACGACGGCACGCCCGCACTGTAGCGGTCGGCCCGGCACGGACTGTTCGAGGGCCCGGGAAATCCACGGATGGTTCGCGGTGCTTTTGTCGACCTATGGACTGGCGTAATACCTGCTGTCGCGGATACCGAAACTGTGTTCAAGCAGCCGCCCGATCATGCTAATTCGAATAACTGAACCACAGCGGTGCCGCTCAAGGCCGTGGTACTGTCGAATCAGTTGCAGTTGTGGTTCCCAAAAGACGACAAGCGCTTCCGACCTGGTGTTCTCCCGGCGGACGCGCTTTTTGTTTCCGGTGCTTTCCGGGTACGGGGCAATCATCGCGGCGATGCGGGGCTCGCACAGTGCGGCCCCCGGAACTGCCCCCGTTTGAAGGAGAAGTGGCATGGCTACTGGCACCGTGAAGTGGTTCAACTCTGAAAAGGGCTTCGGCTTCATCGCGCAGGACGGCGGCGGCGCCGACGTCTTCGCCCACTACTCGAACATCGCTTCCCAGGGCTTCCGCGAGCTCCAGGAAGGCCAGAAGGTCACGTTCGACGTGACGCAGGGGCCGAAGGGCCCGCAGGCGGAGAACATCGTCAGCGCCTGATCGCCGAGGCGAATTCGCCGGGGCCCGCACCTTGGGTGCGGGCCCCGGTTCGTTTATCTCCGTCCATCCCTGCGTCACGTCGTGCCAGGAGGACCTTCACCACCCGCGTCACCAGTAGGACCCCTGACCGGAATTGCCGGGCGGGGGCGCTTCCGGCCCGAGGAGGTACCACCATGCGTCTTGTGATCGCCCGTTTCCCCTTCGACCTGAGCAAGGGCGAAGTGGAGGCGTCCATGAAGGGCGTCGCACCCCAGCCGATCACCGTCGCCTCCGTGGCCTCGGTGACCATCGGCCGCCGGGTGTACCCGGTCAAGCAGGTCGGTCAGGTCATCACCCGCCAGGACCCGCGTGACTTCACGGCCAACGAAGTGGTCAGGGCGCTGACCCGGCTCGGCTTCACGTGTCAGCCCGCACTCGCCCCCGAGGAGCCGGCGCCCCCGTCCGGCGACGGCGTCAACCTCTGGTAGCCACCCTCCCCGCGTGACACGGCCTCCGGGCGGGGACTCCCGCAGCCCCGGCCGGCGGCCCGGTGCGGGGCGGTGAGTGGGCGGCGCGAAGGTCCTTGACGTGTGTGCGGGCCTCCGGGCTGCGGCCGACGAAGCGCTGTGGGACCAGGATGCCGGTGAAGCCGGGGGTTCGGGTCGTTCGCGCCCTTCTCCCGGGCCGCCCCGCCTAGGCTGGTCTTCAGGCGTGAGCCCGTCACCACAGCGTGGAGGAGCCGATCATGAGCACTGCCCCGAATCTGCCGCTCCCGCCGCGCAGACCCGAGGAGTCCCATCCGCTGCGGACGATCCGGGAGATCCGGGAGTCTCTTCCCGAGCACCAGCTGGGGCACTTCGACGCCGAGCTGGCGGACACCGACATCGATGCCCTGCCCGACATGCTCCACCGCTGGGCGACTCTGGGCAGCGACGGATTCCTTGAGCATCTCGCGGCGACCCCCTTCGAGGGCCTGGAGTTCGGGCAGCGGTCCTCCGACGATGCGGCGGACGGCGAGTGATCCCGCCCCGGCCGTCGTCGCATGGGCTCGATCGGTTCCGTCCCCTTCCCTCTACCTGAGTGTGATCACGGTTGCGGAGATCGAAACAGGCGTTGAGGGAACCGTTGATCCGGTGCGGCGTACGGTTTTCGAGCGCGCGCTGACGGACATGCGCGATCAGTACCGGGACCAGCATCGCCCCCCCCGGATGCGCTGATCGCCGCCACTGCCCTGGCGAACGGTTGGACGTTGGTGAGCCGCAACATCAAGCATCTGGCGCGGTCGGGCGCGCTCCTGCTGAACCCTTGGGAGTGCGGGGCAGCCGAGCCGGACCGGAACTGAGACCAAGCAGCGCAGAAGGATCCGCCCGGACCGCCAACGCCGAAGGGCCCCGCAGCAAGCTGCGGGGCCCTTCGACGTATTGCCCGGTGAGAGCAATGGCGGAGGATACGAGATTCGAACTCGTGAGGGGTTGCCCCCAACACGCTTTCCAAGCGTGCGCCCTAGGCCACTAGGCGAATCCTCCGGGACGAACAATACAAGACGTTGGGGGGTGCTCGCGAACGTGATCGTCCGCGGAGGTCCGCGGAAGGTCCGGGTGGGGTCCGTATGGGGTCCGGCTCGATTCCGGGGGCTTCCATCGGCTAGGGTGGGGTCAGCCCCTCACGTGGCGCTATCTCACCCAACTCCCCCAGGGCCGGAAGGCAGCAAGGGTAAGTGGGCTCTGGCGGGTGCGTGGGGGGCGCTTTGCGTTCCGGGGCGGGTGCCGTGCCGGCGCCGGGCGGGACTCCCGCGGCGCCCCGTGGACCTCGCCCGTGCGCGCCCGTGTTCCTCGTCTGCGTCGCGTTGTCGGCGGGCCCGGATAACCTCGTGAGTGTGTCGTCCCTTGCGCTGTACCGCCGCTATCGCCCCGAATCGTTCGCCGAGGTCATCGGGCAGGAGCATGTCACTGCCCCGCTGATGCAGGCCCTGCGCAACAACCGGGTCAATCACGCGTACCTGTTCAGCGGGCCGCGGGGGTGTGGCAAGACCACCAGCGCCCGCATTCTGGCGCGCTGCCTGAACTGTGAGCAGGGCCCTACGCCCACGCCCTGCGGGGAGTGCCAGTCCTGCCGCGACCTCGCGCGCAACGGGCCGGGTTCCATCGACGTCATCGAGATCGACGCCGCCTCTCACGGTGGCGTGGACGACGCCCGTGACCTGCGGGAGAAGGCCTTCTTCGGGCCCGCGGCGAGCCGGTACAAGATCTACATCATCGATGAGGCGCACATGGTCACCTCGGCGGGCTTCAACGCCCTGCTGAAGGTGGTCGAGGAGCCGCCGGAGCACCTCAAGTTCATCTTCGCGACGACCGAGCCCGAGAAGGTCATCGGGACGATCCGCTCGCGCACGCACCACTACCCCTTCCGGCTCGTGCCGCCCGGCACCCTGCGCGACTATCTCGGCGAGGTCTGCGGCCGCGAGGGCGCCACCGTCGAGGACGGGGTGCTGCCGCTCGTGGTGCGCGCCGGCGCCGGTTCCGTGCGCGACTCGATGTCCGTCATGGACCAGCTGCTCGCGGGCGCCACCTCCGACGGTGTGACGTACGCCATGGCCACCTCCCTGCTCGGCTACACCGACGGCTCGCTCCTCGACTCCGTCGTGGACGCCTTCGCCGCCGGGGACGGGGCCGCCGCCTTCGAGGTCGTGGACCGGGTGGTGGAGGGCGGGAACGACCCGCGCCGCTTCGTCGCCGACCTGCTGGAGCGGCTGCGCGACCTGGTGATCCTGGCGGCGGTGCCCGATGCCGGGGAGAAGGGGCTCATCGACGCCCCCGCCGACGTGGTGGAGCGAATGCAGGCCCAGGCCTCCGTGTTCGGGGCCGCCGAGCTGAGCCGCGCCGCCGACCTGGTCAACACCGGGCTGACGGAGATGCGGGGGGCGACCTCGCCCCGGCTCCAGCTGGAGCTGATCTGCGCCCGGGTGCTGCTGCCGGCCGCCTTCGACGACGAACGGTCCTTCCAGGCCCGGCTCGACCGGCTGGAGCGCGGCGGAGCCGCCTTCGCGGGCGCGGGCGTCGGCGCGGGGGCCGCTGCCGTGGCCCCGCTGCCCGCCGCCGTGCCCGCCGCGCCCGTGTACGCCGCCCCGCCCGCCCCGGCTCCCGCTGCCGCCCCGGTCGCGCAGCCCGCGGCCGCCGCTGCCGCTCCCGCCATGGGCTACGTCGCCGGTCCCGAGGCGCACGCCATGGCGCCCGTGACCCCGGTCCCGGCCCCGCCCGCGGCCCCCGAGCCCGCCGCCGCTGCTCCCGCGCCCGCGGCCCCCGCCCCGGGCGCCTGGCCCGGCGCCGCGCAGCCCGCGCGCGGGGCGTGGCCCAGCGCCGCCGCGCCCGGCGCCCCGGCGCCCGCCGCCGCTCCTGCGGCGCCGGCCCCGGCCCCGGTCGCCGCGGCTCCCGCGCCCGTCGCTCCGGTGTCCTCCGGGCCCGGGATGGCCGCCGGGGCCGGACAGGTCCAGGCGATGTGGCCCGGCGTCCTGGAGGCGGTCAAGAACAAGCGCCGCTTCACCTGGATCCTGCTCAGCCAGAACGCCCAGGTGGTCGGCTTCGACGGCGCCGTCCTCCAGCTCGGCTTCCCCAACCCCGGAGCCCGCGACAACTTCGCGAGCAGCGGCAGCGAGGACGTCCTCAAGCAGGTCCTGTCCGAGCAGTTCCAGGTCAACTGGAAGATCGAGGCCGTGGTGGGCGGCGGTCAGCCCGCCCCCGTCTCCACCTCCTACGCGGCCCCGCCGCCGTCGTACGCGCCCCCCGCCCAGGCCCCCGCGTACCAGCCGCCGCAGGCCGCGGCCCCGCAGCAGCCGGCGGCCCCGGCGTACCAGCCGCCGCAGGCCCAGGGCCACCAGCAGCAGCCCCCGGCCGCGCCCGCGCCCGTTCCGATGCGGGAGCCCGTACGCCCCGAGGACGACGTACCGGAAGAGGATGATCCGGATCTCGTGGACAGCGCGCTGACCGGACACGACCTGATCGTGCGCGAGCTCGGAGCCACCGTGGTGGAGGAATATACGAACGACTAGGGCCCCGTCATTGGGGTGGCCGCACGAAAGGCATCGTCGCAGGCGGGCTAGGCTGCACCCGTGAAGGTCCTCGTCATCGGCGGCGGCGCCCGCGAACACGCCCTGTGCCGCTCTCTGTCCCTCGACCCCGACGTCAGTGCGCTCTACTGCGCCCCCGGCAACGCCGGCATCGCCGAGGTGGCGGAGCTGCGCCCGGTGGACGCCCTCGACGGCGAAGCCGTGGCCCGGCTGGCCACCGAACTGGGGGCGGGTCTGGTCGTCGTCGGGCCCGAGGCGCCCCTGGTCGCCGGGGTCGCCGACGCCGTGCGCGCGGTCGGCATCCCCGTCTTCGGCCCCTCCGCGGAGGCGGCGCGGCTGGAGGGCTCCAAGGCATTCGCCAAGGACGTGATGGCCGGGGCCGGTGTCCCGACCGCCCGTTCCTACGTCTGCACCACCCCCGAAGAGGTGGACGAGGCCCTCGACGCCTTCGGCGCCCCGTACGTCGTCAAGGACGACGGACTCGCCGCCGGCAAGGGCGTCGTGGTGACCGATGACCGGGCCGCCGCCCGCGCCCACGCGCTGGCCTGCGACCGGGTGGTCATCGAGGAGTTCCTCGACGGCCCCGAGGTCTCGCTCTTCGCCATCACCGACGGCGTCACCGTGCTGCCGCTCCAGCCCGCGCAGGACTTCAAGCGCGCGCTCGACGGCGACGAGGGCCCCAACACCGGTGGCATGGGTGCCTACTCGCCGCTGCCCTGGGCCGACCCCAAGCTCGTCGACGAGGTCATGGCGAGCGTGCTCCAGCCGACGGTGGACGAACTGCGCCGCCGCGGCACCCCCTTCTCCGGCCTGCTCTACGCCGGTCTCGCGATCACCTCGCGCGGCGTGCGCGTCATCGAGTTCAACGCGCGCTTCGGCGACCCCGAGACCCAGGTCGTCCTCGCCCGGCTGAAGACCCCGCTCGCGAGCGTCCTGCTGAACGCGGCCCGGGGCACGCTGGACGCCGAGCCGCCGCTGTCCTGGCGCGCGGACGCGGCCGTCACGGTCGTCATCGCCTCCCACAACTACCCGGAGACCCCGCGCACCGGGGACCCGATCGAGGGCCTGGCCGAGGTCGCGGCCGAGGACGCCCCGACGGCGTACGTGCTGCACGCGGGCACCCGCCGGGAGGGCGACGCCGTCGTCAGTGCGGGCGGCCGCGTGCTGTCGGTGACGGCGACCGGTTCCGATCTGGCGCAGGCCCGCGAGAGGGCGTATAAGGCCGTCGCGCGGATCCGGCTGGCGGGTTCGCAGCACCGCACGGACATCGCGGCCAAGGCCGCCGAAGGCCGCTGAAGTCGGCCGCGGAGCACTGACCAGCGGGGTCTCCCCCACCATCCTTCACGCGGGCCCGGAGCGCACTCGACGCGCTCCGGGCCCGCGCGTGCGACTGCATCCGGCCGCGTTCGAACGCACCCAGCTTTACCCAAAGCCATTCCATCGGGTGATCGATGCCCGGTCCGCCTGACGGCCGCCCCGGCCCCAACTATGGTGCGGCGCAAGCACTCCGGCACTTGGCCCACCGGCATTGCGATGTCAGTGGCGGGTGTCACAGTGAGGGAGTGACCAAGACCGTCGCAGGGCAGAGGGGGTGACGTCCGGCCGTGTCCGGAACCGTATCGACCAAGGAGGTGGGCGCGCAGTCCGCGCGCTCCCGGGCCCTGGCCGTGCTGCGCGTGCGCAGCAGGGCACTGGCCCTCGCACTCCTGCCCGCCGCCTTCGCGGTGGTCCTGGTGGCCGCGCGTACGACCGGGCGGCTGGCCGGTGACCCCTGGGGCACCGTCACCCTCGTCGTCTGCGCCGTCGCGGCGCTCGTGCTGCTGGTCGCCGGCGTGTTCGGCGCGGTGGTGCTGCGGGCCGCGCCGGCCGTGACGCCGACGGTCGCGCTGGCCGAGGCCGCCGCGCCCGACCTCTACCGGATGGTGCGGGAGCTGGCCGACCGGATGCAGGTGCCGGCGCCCTCCGCGATAGCACTGACCCCCGACTGCGACAGCTGGTTGGAGGACCGTACCCACGCCGCGCACCGCAGGCGGAGCGCGGTCGCCGGCCGGCCGGCCGCCCCGGAGACGGTGCCCGGCGCGGCTCCGGTCCTGGTGATCGGCTCGCCGTTCCTGTGGTGGATGCGGGTCGCCGAGCTACGGGCGGTGCTCGCCCCCGTCGTCGCGGGCACGGGCCCTTCCGCCCACCCCGACATAGCCGACGCCCGCCGTTTCGTGCGCGGGTTGGACGCGGCCGCCGACGTCGGCAACCGGCCCGGCCTCGGCTGGATCGGGCGGACGGCCCGGCTGCTGCTGCGGCTCTGCCGCACGGACGCGGCCGAGATGGAGCGCGGGGTGGCCGCGGCCGCCGCGGACCGGGCCCAGGGCGTGGACTACGGGCTGCGCATCGTCGCCCAGGAGCAGGTCGGCCTCGCCTACGCGGGCTGGGACCGGCTGCTGACCCGGGTCGCACTGCCCGCCTGGCGGATGGGCCGCTGGCCCGCGCACCTCGACACCGGGGTGGTCCGCGCGCTGACCGAGCTGTCCCGGCGCGACCGGCTGGCCGAGGGGTTCACCTCCCGCCTCGGCGAGCGTCCCGCCTGCGATCTGCTGGAACAGCCCGGGGTGGTCGACGAGGCGGCGTCGCTGCTGGCCGCGCGGCTCTTCCACGGCGGTCCGGCCGAAGTGGGTCCGGACTGGTCGCCGGTGGACTGGGCGGCGTATCCGGAGGAGGTCGTGGACCGCAAGTGGCGCACGGAGGCGGCCCGCTTGCACCGCTCGCTGGACGTCCTGGCCGGGGCCGCGCCGCAGGGTGCGCAGGCCGGGGACGCGGTGACCGGACCGACGCTGGAGCGCGTACTGCGCCACCTCGCGTCCGACGGGGCGGCCGGGGCCGACGGCGCCGATGCGGACGCACTGGCCGGGCGGCTCAGCGCGGACCTGGCGCGCGAGGAGCGGGCCGTCGCCGAGCGGGCCGGCGTGGGCGCCGGCGCGGCCGGCGCCGGGGCGAAGGCGCGCGGTGTGGACGCGGTCCCGCTGTTCCCGCTGCAGGCCCCGCGCAGTGGCCGGGACCTGCTGGCCGACCACGTCATGGCGATGGTGTGCTGCGCGGCCGTGGACTCGGCGGGCGGTGCGCCGGGCCTGGACTGGCTGGACGGACCGGTGCTGTTGGTCGCCGGGGCGCGCTGTGCGGACCTGGCGCCGCCGGTGCTCGCCCTGGTGGAGGACGGCGACCCCGCCCCGCTGCGCGAGTGGCTCGCGGACCTGGGGATCCGGCCCGAGAAGCCGGTGCGACTGGTCTGAGCGCCGGTCGCCCGCCGCGGCCGTCGCGCGTGCCCGTCGCCCGGGGCCGCTATCCGCGCCCGCGCGCCGGGCGCGACCTCCGTGCCCCGGACGAGGGCGCGGAGGGGAGCGCGTCGGGCCGCGGAGGAGTACGGGTCGCACGGGTAAGCGGATGTGTATGTTCCGGTCACGTCAATTCGCGACGAACGGTGACGGAGTGCGTGCGTTATGTGATGTGCTGGGACCGGTCGCGGGCATGGACGCGGCGAGGTCGGGCATACGCGTTCGGGGGAGCGAGGGAGGGGAACGGTATGGGTGCGGACCAGATCCGGCGTTGGGAGTCAGGTGCGCTCGCGCATGCGGTGAACGACCCCTTCGGCCAAGGTCCGTTGCCCTGGTTCCGGGGCAGCGAGGTGTACATCGGCGACACCGGCCAGGTGCTCCCCTGGTACGTGGACCCCTCCTTGGCGCCCGGCCAGGTCCCCCGCGCCCGCACCAGCGGCCCCCGCACCGCCGATGACGTGCACCGCCAGATCAAGGGCTTCGCCTCCACCGGGGCCGTCGCCCCCGGCGAGGCCATCGACTTCCGCATCACCGTCGACCCGCCCCAGCAGTTCTCGGTCGACATCTACCGGATCGGCCACTACGGCGGCGACGGCGCCTCGAAGATCCACTCCAGTCCGCGGCTGTCGGGCATCGTCCAGCCCGCCCCCCTCACCGCCGACCGCACGGTCTCCTGTCACCACTGGTGGCTGTCGTGGCGGCTCCAGGTGCCCTCGTACTGGAACCTCGGCGCGTACGTCGCCGTCCTCACCACCGACGACGGCCACCGCTCGCACATCCCCTTCACGGTCCGCGACGACCACCCCGCCGACCTGCTGCTCCTCCTGCCCGACATCACCTGGCAGGCCTACAACCTCTACCCGGAGGACGGCCGCACCGGCGCGAGCCTCTACCACGCGTGGGACGAGGAGGGCCGCCTCCTGGGCGAGGAGGACGCGGCCATCACGGTCTCCTACGACCGCCCCTACGCGGGCGCGGGCCTGCCGCTCCACGTCGGCCACGCCTACGACTTCATCCGCTGGGCCGAGCGCTACGGCTACGACCTGGCCTACGCCGACACCAACGACCTGCACGCGGGCCGCGTCGACCCGACCCGCTACCGGGGCCTGGTCTTCCCCGGCCACGACGAGTACTGGTCGGTCCCGATGCGCCGGACGGCCGAGCGGGCCCGCAGCCACGGCACCTCCCTGGTCTTCCTCTCCGCCAACACCATGTACTGGCAGGTGGAGCTCTCCCCCTCGCCGTCCGGGATCCCCGACCGGCTGTTGACCTGTCGAAAACGCCGCGGCCCCGGCCGCCCCGCCCTCTGGCGCGAGGTGGACCGGCCGGAACAGCAGCTGCTGGGCATCCAGTACGCAGGCCGCGTCCCCGAACCCGCGCCCATGATCGTGCGCAACGCCACCCACTGGCTCTGGGACTCCACCGGGGCCACGGAGAACGACGAGCTGCCCGGCCTGGTCGCCGGCGAGGCCGACCGCTACTTCCCGCGCACCCAGCTGCCCGAGCACCAGGACCGGATCCTGCTCGCGCACTCCCCGTACGACGACACCGAGGGCCACCGGCGCCATCAGGAGACCTCCCTGTACCGCGCGCCCAGCGGCGCCCTCGTCTTCGCCTCCGGCACCTTCGCGTGGTCCCCGGCGCTCGACCGCCCCGGCCACGTCGACGAGCGGGTGCAGAAGGCCACCGCGAACCTCCTCGACCGGATCTGCAAGCGCGACTGACGGGGGCGCGGGACCCCTGGGCCGGCACGCCGCACCCGATGCGGGAGAATGGGCCTGCGCTCGTACAGAACCACAGGGAGACCCCGTGTCCGGATTCGTCGAAAAGCCCGAGCCGGTGCAGGTGCCGGGCCTCGTCCACCTCCACACCGGCAAGGTGCGCGACCTCTACCGCGACGGGGACGGCAACCTCGTCATGGTCGCGAGCGACCGGATGTCCGCCTTCGACTGGGTGCTGCCCACCGAGATCCCGGACAAGGGCCGCGTCCTGACGCAGCTCTCCCTCTGGTGGTTCGACCAGCTCGCGGACATCACGCCGAACCACGTCATCAGCACCGAGCTGCCGGCCGGCGCCCCCGCCGACTGGGCGGGCCGCACGCTGATCTGCCAGAACCTCGACATGATCGCCGTCGAGTGCGTGGCCCGCGGCTACCTCACCGGCTCGGGGCTCGCCGAGTACGAGCAGACCCGGACCGTGTGCGGCCTCGCGCTCCCCGAGGGCCTCGTGGACGGCTCCGAGCTGCCCGCCCCGATCTTCACCCCGGCCGCCAAGGCCGCGGTCGGCGAGCACGACGAGAACGTCTCCTACGAGGAGGTCGCGCGGACCACCGGTCCCGAGACGGCGGCGCTGCTGCGCCAGGCGACCCTCGCCGTGTACGGGCGGGCCCGCGACATCGCCCGGGACCGCGGGATCATCCTGGCGGACACCAAGTTCGAGTTCGGCTTCGACAAGGACGGCACCCTGGTCGCCGCCGACGAGGTGCTGACCCCGGACTCCTCCCGCTTCTGGCCCGCCGACCTGTGGGAGCCGGGCCGCGCGCAGCCCTCCTACGACAAGCAGTACGTCCGCGACTGGCTGGCCTCCCCGGCCTCCGGCTGGGACCGCCACGGTGAGCTCCCGCCGCCCGCGCTGCCGCAGGACGTGGTCGAGCAGACCCGTGCCAAGTACATCGAGGCGTACGAGCGGCTCACCGGCCAGAGCTGGAAGAGCTGGACCTGATCCGCGCCTCCCGGGCCCGCCGCCATGCGCTGCGGCGGGGCCGGGAGGGCAGGGCCCGGGTCGCCGGACACGAAGAAACCCCTGGTCGATGACCAGGGGTTTCTTCCTTACAGAGCGGACAACGCGACTCGAACGCGCGACATCCACCTTGGCAAGGTGGTGCTCTACCAACTGAGCTATGTCCGCAAGCGCCGTAAGGCGAGACCTACTATACCCAACCCCGGGCGCGTGCGAGACGCACTGCCGTGTGCCGGTTCTCGGCGCCGAGCTTCGCCGCCGCCGAGGAGAGGTAGTTGCGGACGGTGCCCTGCGACAGCGAGGCCCGCTCCGCGATCTCCGCGACCGGTGCCCCGTCCGCCGCGAGCTCCAGCACCTCCGCCTCCCGGGCGGTCAGCGGGGAGTCCCCCGCGCTGATCGCGTCGGCCGCCAACTCCGGGTCCACGTACCGCCCTCCGGCGCGCACGGTCCGGATGATCTCGGCCAGCCGCTGCGCCGACACGGTCTTGGGCACGAAGGCCCGCACGCCCGCGGTCAGGGCCCGCTTCAGGTGCCCGGGGCGGCCGTGACTGGTCACGATCATGGTCCGGCAGCCCGGGAGCTCGGCCCGCAGGGATGTGGCCACGCTCACACCGTCCGCCCCCGGCATCTGGAGGTCCAGCACCGCCACGTCCGGCCGGTGGGCCCGCGCCATCGCGAGGGCCTCGGGCCCCGTGGCCGCTTCGGCGACCACCAGGAGGTCGTCCTCCAGCCCCAGCAGCGCGGCCAGCGCGCCCCGGATCAGGTGCTCGTCATCGGCGAGCAGCACCCGTACGGGCCCCTCCGCGCGGCCCGTACCGCCCGTACCGCCCGTACCGCCCGTACCGCCCGTCCCGCCCGTACCGCCCGTACCGACGGCGGCGCCCGCGCTGCCCGTGTTCACGTCCGTGCCTCCTCGTGCGCGTTCTCCGCCCGCAGCCGCTGCCCGGGCACCTCGGCCCGCAGGCGGAAGACGCCCGACGCGGTGGCCGGACCCGCCGGACCCGCCGCACCCGCGGCCGGCACGGTCCCCGCCTCCAGCGAACCCCCCAGCGCCGCCAGCCGCTCCCGCAGCCCCGCGAGCCCCGACCCCCGTTCCCGACCGGCCCCGGCCGGCTCCGGCGGCGCCCCGTCGTTCTCGACGACCAGCACCACCGCCCCCGCGTCGCCGCCCGCCAACCGGATCAGGCAGCCGCGGGCGTCCCCGTGCCGCAGGACGTTGGTGGTCGCCTCGCGGACCACCCAGCCCAGCGCGGACTGCACCGCCACCGGCAGCTCCGGCGGCTCCGACAGCTCGACCCGGCAGTCGATGCCGGCGGCGCTCAGCACCCCGCGCGCTCCCTCCAGCTCCACCGCGAGATCGGCCTCCCGGTAGCCCCGCACCACGTCCCGAACCTCCCGCTGCGATTCCCGCGCGATCCGCTGCACCTCGACCATCTGGTCCACCGCCTCCGCGCGCCCGCGCCGCGCCAGTTGGACCGCCAGTTCGCTCTTGAGCGCGATCACCGCGAGGTTGCGGCCCATCACGTCGTGCAGGTCCCGGCCGAAGCGCAGCCGCTCCTCGGCGACCGCCAGCCGGGCCTGGAGTTCCCGCGCCCGGTCCAGCTCCCACACCGTGGCCAGCAGCCAGGTGGAGAAGGCGTGGGTGAAGTAGAGCAGCGGGCCGCTGAGCAGCACCCCGACCAGCAGTCCGAGCGCCAACCCGGCGGAGTGGCCCAGTGCGAGGGCCGCCAGCGCCGTGGCGAGCGCCGCGGCCGGGGGCGCGTACCGCGCGCGGCGGGCGGACTCCAGCGCCATCGTCACCGCCGCGGTGCCGAAGCCGACCGTCCCGACCACCACCGTCGTGCCCACTTTCAGGTCGAGCAGGGCGGGGTCCGTCATCAGGGCGAGCGGGACGACCGCCGTCGCGCCGGTGACCAGCGAGGTCGCGAGGGTCAGGCGCGCCGGGCGCTCGCGCCGGCCCACCACCCGGTCCAGCGCGCGCGAGGTGAGCAGCCCGCACAGCGCGGCGTGCGCGCAGACCAACAGGAGGACCAGGACGCCGAGTCGGCCACCGTGCTCGGCCGACATGACCGGGAACAGTCCGATCGACAGCGCCTCCGTGGCCGCGAAGAAGTGGAACGAACCGCGGGTGTACAGCTCGACCTTGGCCGCGCTCCCGCGGTCCTTCCACCACCCGGTCAACCTGGACAAAGGCCCGCCCTCCGCCTAGCGCCGCGGTTCCCAGCGGAACCACCGACCCACAGCAAACACCGTGACGGCGATCCAGGCCAGCGTGGTCGCGGCGGGTGCGAGCAGGGCCGCGTCCCCGCCCGCCCAGCCTGCCCGCACCAGGATCATCACCCCGCTCAGCGGCAGCAGTTCGGCCACCCGGGCGACGCCGTCGGGCAGCGAGTCGGCCGGTACGAACAGCCCGGAGCCGATCATCGAGACGAGGAGGAGCGGGAGGGTGGTCAGGCCCGCGCTCTCCACATTGCGGGTGAACGCGCTGGTGAGGGCCGAGAGTCCGGCCAGCAGCACGATCCCGGCGAGGACGGCGAGGACGAGCACCGCGGGGTCCCGCGGGCCGCGCACGTGGAGTACGGGCGCCCCCGCGAGGACCAGGACGGCGCTCTGCGCCAGCGCCAGCACGGTGGCGGGCAGCGCGGTCCCGGCCAGGATCTCCAGGTCCCCGGCCTCGCCGGTGCGCAGCCGCTTGAGGACGAGCTCCTCGCGCCGGGCGACGTACGCCGAGACGAGGTTCATGTAGACGACGAGCAGCAGCACCGAGCCGATGCCGCCGGTCAGGGTGGCTTCGCCGACGGCGGCCGCGCCGTTCGCGCTGAGGGTGGAGCGCAGGGAGAGGACCAGCGCCAGCGGCATCAGCAGCGCCACGGACAGCGCGGCCCGGTTGCGGACCAGAAGGGTGAGTTCGGACCGGCCGAGGGCGGCGAGCCGCCGCAGCCTCAGGTCCGGGAGGCGCGGGCCGCCCGGGCCGCCGGTCGCGCCGCGGGTCGCGGCCGAGCCGTTCGTGCTCATCGGCTTCCCGCCGTCGCGTCGGCGCGCCCGTCCGCGCGGTGGCTGCGGGCGATCTCCAGGAAGGCCTCCTCCAGTGAGGCCGACCGGGCGTCGAGCCCGGCCAGCTCCACCGCGGCCTCGTCGGCCCAGCGCAGCAGCTCGCCGAGCGCCGACTGGAGCCGGTCGGTACGGATCTCCACCCGCTGCCCGTCCGCGGCGGCCCGCAGGGCCAGCGGCAGCCGGGCCGCCGCCACCTCCGCGGGCAGGGTGAAGCGGATCCGGGCCGGCCGGGTCGCGCTCACCTCGGCCGGGGTGCCGGACAGGACGATTTCCCCCTCGTGCAGGATCGCCAGCCGGTCCGCCAACTCCTGCGCCTCCTCCAGGTAGTGCGTGGTCAGCAGCACCGTGGTGCCCTCGTCCCGCAGCGCCCGCACCAGCGCCCAGGTGTCCCGGCGCCCTTCCGGATCCATGCCGGTGGTCGGCTCGTCGAGGAAGAGCACCTCGGGCCGCCCGAGCAGGGCCAGCGCCAGATCGAGCCGCCGCCGCTCCCCGCCGGACAGCTGCTTGACCCGTACGTTCGCCCGCTCCCCGAGCCGGACCAGCTCCAGCACCTCCGTGCCCGGGCGGGCGCCGCTGGTGACCCCGGACCACATCCGGACGGTCTCCGCGACGGACAGGTCGGAGGGGAAGCCGCCCTCCTGGAGCATCACCCCGGTGCGGGGGCGTACGGCCGCCCGCCGGCGGAAGGGGTCGAGCCCGAAGACCCGGGCCCGGCCCGCGCTCGGCGCGGCCAACCCCTCCAGCAGCTCGACGGCGGAGGTCTTCCCGGCCCCGTTGGTGCCGAGGAGGGCGAAGATCTCGCCGCGGGCGACGGAGAAGGAGACGCCGCGCACGGCCTCGAACCCGCCCGAGTAGCCGCGGCGCAGCTCCTCGGCTTCGATCACTGTCCGCTCGGTGTCAGTCATGACCCCAGCCTCCGGCCGTTTCCGGAAGCGGCTCAGTGCGCGCTGTCACCACGACCGATGACATTTGTCATCGCAGGTCGGGAGGGCATGGGGCGCTCGGGGGCCGGTGGGAACCGTGGGGTGCGAGCGCCAACGCAGAAGGCCCCAGTCGATGACTGGGGCCTTCTGATGAAACTCTTGAATCAAGAGCGGACGACGAGACTCGAACTCGCGACATCCACCTTGGCAAGGTGGTGCTCTACCAACTGAGCTACGTCCGCAAACTCGCGATGATCGCTTCCCGTAAGGGGGCCATCAAGCGGTTGCGAGCATCACTGTACCCGATCCACCACAGTGGTCGGTAAAGCGTGCAGAGCGGGTGACAGGAATTGCACACTGCGCCTTCCCCCTGGAAGAGGGATGTTCTGCTACTGAACTACACCCGCACGACCTTCGGGGCTTTGACCTGCGGTCTGGCCCCTCGGCGTGATCCACACACTAGCCGATCCCTGGGGGTGGATGGCAAATCGGGGGTCAGTGGGCGGCGTTGTACGCCTCGTAGACCTTCTTGGGGATGCGGCCGCGGGGCGGCACGTCGAGCTGGTTGGAGCGCGCCCACGCGCGGACGACCGCCGGGTCGGGGGCGATCGACGTGTGCTTGAAGGTCTTCCCGGAGCGGGACTGCCGGCGCCCCGCCGCCACGTAAGGAGCCAGACCCTTGCGGAGCTTCTTTGCGTTGGCGACATTGAGGTCGATCTCGTACGACTTACCGTCCAGAGCGAAGACGACCGTTTCCGCCGCTTCTCCGCCGTCGATGTCGTCGGAGATCGTGACTACTACGCGCTGCGCCACGGATATCGGTCCCTTCGTGCGGCACCGGCACGGGTTGACGTGGGGTGATGCCGACTGTGTGGATGCTTCGGAGCATTGCTTCTTTCCCCCGGTTTTCGGGGGGATTCCTTTGTACCGTGATTCGCGTTGTATAGCGAAGCCCAGTTAATTCGCTCCGCGTGTCCCGCCGCAATCCCGGGTGCGTGTTTTTCCGAGGGATTTTGCGAAGCGTTGGTGAAGCCGAAACCGCTCGGCGGGCCCCCTCGTCCGATATCTACCCGCGTAGAAATTTTGGCCGGGTACGCTGATGGAACCGCCTTCGCACCAACCACCACACGGGAGTGCCCGATGGCACGCGTCGTAGTCGACGTCATGCTCAAGCCGGAGATCCTCGACCCCCAGGGCCAGGCGGTGCAGCGTGCGCTGCCGCGTCTGGGCTTCGAGGGGATCGCCGACGTCCGCCAGGGGAAGCGCTTCGAGTTGGAGGTGGAGGGACCGGTCGACCAGGCCGCCCTCGACCGCATCCACAAGATGGCCGAAACGTTCCTCGCCAACACCGTCATCGAAGACTTCACCGTGAAGGTCGAGGCCTGACGGTGACCACTCGCATCGGAGTCGTCACGTTCCCCGGAACGCTCGACGACCGTGACTCGCTGCGCGCCGTCCGCCTCGCGGGGGCCGAGCCGGTCTCGCTGTGGCACCGCGACAAGGACCTGCACCAGGTCGACGCGGTCGTCCTCGCGGGCGGCTTCAGCTACGGCGACTACCTGCGCGCCGGAGCCATCTCCCGGTTCTCGCCGGTGATGGAGACGATCGTCGACGCCGCGCGGGCCGGCATGCCCGTCCTCGGCATCTGCAACGGCTTCCAGGTCCTCACCGAGGCCCACCTGCTGCCGGGCGCGATGCTCCGCAACAACCACCTGCACTTCATCTGCCGCGACCAGAAGCTGCGCGTGGAGAACGCGGAGACCGCGTGGACCGGCGACTACGCCGCCGGCCAGGAGATCTCCGTACCGCTGAAGAACATGGACGGCCGCTACGTCGCCGACGAGCACACGCTCGACGAACTGGAGGCCGAAGGTCGCGTGGCCTTCCGGTACCTGGACGTGAACCCGAACGGCTCCCTGCGCGACATCGCGGGCATCACCAACGCCGCGGGCAACGTGGTCGGCCTCATGCCGCACCCGGAGCACGCGGTGGAACCGCTGATCGGGACGGGCCGCACCGACGGCCTCCCGTTCTTCACCTCGGTCCTGAAGAAGCTGGTCAGCGCATGAGCCTCGACACCGTCAAGAACGCCTCCGAGACCCCGGACGCCTCCCAGCCCTGGAAGGAACTCGGCCTCAAGGAGGACGAGTACGCCCGGATCCGCGAGATCCTCGGCCGCCGCCCCACCGGTGCCGAGCTCGCCATGTACTCCGTCATGTGGTCCGAGCACTGCTCGTACAAGAGCAGCAAGGTCCACCTGAAGCAGTTCGGCGAGAAGATCCCGGAGAACGACGCGATGCTCGTCGGGATCGGCGAGAACGCCGGTGTCGTCGACGTCGGCCAGGGCTACGCGGTCACCTTCAAGGTCGAGTCGCACAACCACCCGTCGTACATCGAGCCCTACCAGGGCGCGGCCACCGGCATCGGCGGCATCGTGCGCGACATCCTCGCCATGGGCGCCCGCCCGGTCGCGGTCGTGGACCCGCTGCGCTTCGGCGCCGCCGACCACCCCGACACCAAGCGCGTCCTGCCGGGCGTCGTCGCGGGCATCGGTGGCTACGGCAACTGCCTGGGTCTGGCGAACATCGGTGGCGAGGTCGTCTTCGACGCCTGCTACCAGGGCAACCCGCTGGTCAACGCCGG
The DNA here is from genome assembly GCF_044454405.1 of Streptomyces sp. NPDC051555. Taxonomy (NCBI): domain Bacteria; kingdom Bacillati; phylum Actinomycetota; class Actinomycetes; order Kitasatosporales; family Streptomycetaceae; genus Streptomyces; species Streptomyces sp. NPDC051555. Next base: position 177,835 of record NZ_JBITDP010000013.1, read on the forward strand.
TTGCATCGGCGTGATGAAGCACGAGGACATCCACCTCGCCAAGGCCTCCGGCCCCGGCAACAAGGTCATCCTCTACGGCGCCCGCACCGGCGGCGACGGCATCGGCGGCGTCTCGGTCCTCGCGTCCGAGACCTTCGACGACACGAAGCCCACCAAGCGCCCCGCCGTGCAGGTCGGCGACCCCTTCCAGGAGAAGCTCCTCATCGAGTGCACCCTGGAGATCTTCAAGGAGAAGCTGGTCGCGGGCATCCAGGACCTCGGCGGCGCCGGGCTCTCCTGCGCCACCTCCGAGCTGGCCTCGGCCGGTTCCGGTGGCATGCGCGTCGAGCTGGACACCGTCCCGCTGCGCGACGCGACGCTCTCGCCCGAGGAAATCCTCATGAGCGAGTCGCAGGAGCGCATGTGCGCGATCGTGGAGCCGCGGTACGTGGCCCGCTTCATGGAGATCTGCGAGAAGTGGGACGTCATCGCCACCGTCATCGGTGAGGTGACCGAGGGCGAGCGCCTGGAGATCTTCTGGCACGGCGAGCAGATCGTGGACGTGCCCCCGGGCACGGTCGCCCACGAGGGTCCGGTCTACAACCGGCCCTACGCGCGCCCCTCCTGGCAGGACGCGCTCCAGGCGGACGACGCGAACAAGCTGGCCCGTCCGCAGACCTCCGAGGAGCTGCGCGCGCAGGTCCTGGCCCTGGTGTCCTCCCCGAACCAGGCGTCGAAGTCGTGGATCACCGACCAGTACGACCGGTTCGTGCAGGGCAACACGGTGCTCTCGCAGCCCGAGGACGCCGGCATGGTCCGCATCGACGAGGTGACCAACCTCGGCGTGGCGATGTCCACGGACGGCAACGGTCGTTTCGCGAAGCTCGACCCCTACGCGGGCGCGCAGCTCGCGCTGGCGGAGTCGTACCGCAACGTGGCGGCCACCGGCGCCAAGCCGCTGGCGATCTCGAACTGCCTGAACTTCGGTTCCCCCGAGGACCCGGACGTCATGTGGCAGTTCGCCGAGGCCACCCGCGGTCTCGCGGACGGCTGCCTGGAGCTGGGCACCCCGGTCACCGGCGGCAACGTCTCGCTCTACAACCAGACCGGTGACATCGCGATCCACCCGACTCCGGTCGTGGCGGTCCTCGGTGTGATCGACGACGTCAACCGCCGCACGCCGATGGCGTTCGCGGAGGCCGGCCAGCTGCTGTACCTGCTGGGCGACACGGCCGAGGAACTGGGCGGCTCCGCCTGGTCCGAGGTGGTCCACCAGCACCTCGGCGGCCTGCCGCCCAAGGTGGACCTGGGTCGCGAGAAGCTCCTCGGCGAGATCCTCATCTCCGGCTCGCGCGACGGCATGATCGACGCCGCGCACGACCTGTCCGACGGCGGCGTCGTCCAGGCGCTCGTCGAGTCCTGCCTCAAGGGCGGCAACGGCGCGCGGATCGTGGTCCCGGAGGCGCTGGACGCCTTCACCTTCCTCTTCTCCGAGTCCGCCGGCCGGGCCATCGTGGCCGTGCCGCGCAGCGAGGAACTCCGCTTCACCGACATGTGCGGCGCGCGCGGCCTGCCCGCCACCCGCATCGGTGTCGTGGACGGCGAAGAGATCGAGATCCAGGGCGAGTTCACGCTCACCCTGGAGGAACTGCGCACCGCGCACGAGGCGACCATCCCGGCGCTGCTCGCCTGAGCCGCCGCTCCGTCGCGAGCCGAGCCCCCGTCCGGAACCGTTCCGGGCGGGGGCTCGTCCGTTCGGTCGAGCGGGCAGCCCGCACCGTCGTCGGTGCGGGGCCGGCGGGGGAACGGGGGCGAGATGTCGCAGAGTCGGGGCCGATGGCTCCTCGGGGTCGGGATGCCGGTGGTCCTGGTGGCCGCCGGGGTGGCCGCTTGGTTCGTCTACGACCGCTACGGGGAGCGCGCGACGAGCCGGTCCGAGATCACCGCGGCCTGCCGGGGGTTGGTCGACCCGGACGAGGTGATGCGGGTCGGCGGGAACACGGTGGACGCGGGCCCGGCGGGGGTGCACCTGTGCGTGCTGCGGCGCGCGGTGACCTTCGAGGGGCAGCAGGAGATGGCGGAGTTCCTCTCCCTCACGGTGACCTCCTCCAAGGACGCCGAACCGGGCGACAGCCGCTTCGAACAGGGCCCGCGCAGCGTCACGGCGGTCGCGAAGTGCGCCGACCCGACGGCGTCGGGCGCGGTGACCTCCTTGCGGGTGACCGCGGCGACCGAGGGGGACGGTCCGGGCCGCGGCGAGCCCGGCTTCCTGGCGGGACTGGCTCGCGGGGCCGCCCTGCGCGTGGCGGCGGAGGCGGGCTGCGCGGCCACCTTGCCGGCGGCCCCGAAGTCCTGACGGCGCGCGCGTCCCGGCGGACCCGGGGCGCGTAGGGTCGGCCCATGCCGCCCGCCAAGAAGAAGCCGCGCACCTACGACCTCGCCAAGACCCGCGCGGCCGTCCTCGCACAGTTCGGTCATGTCCGCGACGCCGTAAGGGGGTTGGACCCCGAACAGCTGGCCGGGCCGAGTGGGGTCGGGCACTGGTCCGTCGCCGAACTCGCCGCGCACATCGCCTGGATCGCCGATTCGCTGGCCGCCGGACTCGCCCGCCCACCCGCCGCCGTCGCCGAACTGGCCGCCGAGGAGTGGCCCTCCGCCACGGCCTCCCTGGCGGGTAAGATCGCCGAGGCGGCCAAGGAGACCCTGGAGGGGGCCCCGCTCACGGAGCTCTACGACCGGGCCGGGGCCCGGCTGGCCGAGGCGCTGGAATCGCACCCCGGCAGCCGGGTCCTGGACCTGTGGATCGGGGCCATGACCCTGGCCGACTTCCTGGTCACCCGCACCGTCGAGCTGGTCGTGCACACCGATGACCTGCGGCGCGCCACCGGGGTGGAGGTTCCGGTCGACCGCCAGGCCCTGGCCGCCTGCACCCGGTTGCTCGCCGACGCCCTCGCGGTGAAGGCGCCGGGCGGAGCGGTGGAGTTCCGCGTGCCGCCGTTCGCGGTGGTCCAGTGCGTCGAGGGCCCCCGGCACACCCGGGGCACCCCGCCGAACGTGGTGGAGACCGACCCGATCACCTGGATCCGGCTCGCCACCGGCCGCGAGGGCTGGGCCGAGGCCCTGGCGGACGCCCGGGTCCGGGCCAGCGGCGAGCGCGCCGACCTCTCCGCGCTGCTCCCCCTGATGAGCTGACCGGGTGCGGATCAGGTCGTCGGGTAGGGGAGCAGTCCCGCGTCCGTCTTCTCCCAGGCCGCCCGCAACTCCGCGAGGCGGGCCGGCTCCAGGGCCGCCTTGTCGGCCTGCTCGCGGATGTCCCCGGCCAGGTTGAAGAGCTGGTCGCGGCCCGTCTTGCCGCGGTAGTACTTCCAGTCGCCGCGGCGCAGCGCCCGCTCCCCGCGCACCCGCCAGAACAGGTCGTGCTGCGGGGCCTTCTCGCCGCGCAGCAGGTACCCGGCCAGGCTCCTGCCGTCGAGCGGGTAGGCCCGGTCGGGGCGGGCCCCGGCCAGTTCCAGCAGGGTCGCCGTCCAGTCCGGGGTGACCACCGGGACGTGGCTGACCTGGCCGCCGTCGATCCGGGCGGGCCAGCGGACGAGGGTGGGGACCCGGATCCCGCCCTCCTGCAGGACGGCCTTGTTGCCGCTCAGCGGCCAGTTGTAGGAGAAGCGCTCGCCGCCGTTGTCGCTGGCGAAGAAGACCAGGGTGTCGTCCTCCTGCCCGGAGCGCTTCAGCGCGGCGAGCACCTCGCCGACCGAGCGGTCGAGGTCCTCGACCATCTGCGTGTACTTCTCGACCGAGCCGCCGTCCTGGTGCCACAGCGCGCGCCCGTCCCCCGCCTTGATCCGGCGGACGACCTCCTTGCTCGCCTCGGTGTCGCCGTCGGCTATCCAAGGCCAGTGCGGGGTGGTGAAGTTCAGGTTCAGCAGCCACGGCTTGTCGTGGCGGCGGCCGACGTACTCGCTCGCGCGCTCGGTCAGGATCCGGGTGTAGTAGCGCAGGTCCTTGTACTCGGCGTCGCCCTCGTAGAGGTCGTACTCGCCGCCCAGGCCCAGCTTGGAGTAGTACTCCAGGGCTCCGCCGAAGTTGCCGAAGAACTCGTCCCAGCCGGACTTGGTGGGGCTGTAGTCGGGGAGGTAGCCGCAGTGCCACTTCCCGATCAGCGCGGTGGCGTAGCCGGAGGAGCGCAACAGCGAGGCCAGCGTGGGGTGGGTGGGCTCCAGCCCCGCCGTCCTGTCGGCGATCGGCTCGGCCAGTCCGCCCTTGGTACGGCCCGGGTAGCGACCGGTGTAGAGGCTGAACCGGGTCGGCGAGCAGGTCGCCGACCCCGAGTAGGCGTCGGTGAACCGGACGCCCTGGCGGGCCAGTCGGTCCAGGTTCGGGGTCTTGATGTGCGGGGCGCCGTAGGAGGACAGGTCGGCCCAGCCCAGGTCGTCGCCGAGGATGAACAGGATGTTCGGGCGGCGCCCGGAGCGGCCGCGGGCCGCCTTGAACTCCCGTTCCCGGGGCTGCGCGTACTGCGCCTCGGGCGTGGGACCGGCGGCCGGAGCCGCCTGCGCCGGGGAGGCGGCGAGTGCGACGGCGGCGGTGGCCGCGCCGGCCCCTACCGCACCGCCGAAGGCGCGCCGGGACAGCTCGGATCGGTTCGTGCTCACAGAGGTACTCCAGTCCAGGGCGGAGCCGCCGACGGAAGTCTCCGGCCGGCCCAGACAGAAAAGACCCAGAAAGGGTCAGAAAAGGGAAAAGAACCGCGAAATGTGAGTGGTTACGCGGAACAGCGACAGATAGCGCTCGCGACACGGACCAGGTCTACGTGGCGGCGCTCAACGAGGGTGACGCGCTGGTCACCGAGGGACTGCATGGAGTGGAGCTTGTGCGAACCCACAGGTACCTGTCAACCAGGGCATCCCGGATATCGAGATGGTCACCCTGCGTCCGGTTTACCGGACTGTCCGCACTGTGACATTTCCTGGCCTTCGCCAATTCGGACCAGTGGTCGATCTCGCCTACACTCAAAGCGTGCCTCGTGGTGATGGACGACTCAACCACGACCTGCTCCCCGGTGAGAAGGGCCCCCAGGACGCTTGCGGCGTCTTCGGTGTCTGGGCTCCGGGTGAAGAGGTCGCCAAGCTCACCTACTTCGGACTGTATGCACTGCAGCACCGCGGACAAGAGTCCGCGGGAATCGCTGTGAGCAACGGTTCCCAGATCCTCGTCTTCAAGGACATGGGCCTCGTGTCCCAGGTCTTCGACGAAACCTCTCTCGGATCCCTCCAAGGTCATATCGCGGTCGGTCACGCCCGCTACTCGACCACCGGAGCATCCGTCTGGGAGAACGCGCAACCCACCTTCCGTGCGACGGCCCACGGCTCCATTGCCCTGGGTCACAACGGAAATCTGGTGAACACCGCCGAGCTGGCGGGGATGGTCGCCGACCTCCCCCGACAGGACGGCCGTGCCACCCAGGTGGCCGCGACCAACGACACGGACCTCGTGACGGCCCTGCTCGCCGGGCAGACGGACGACGACGGCCGCCCCCTGACCATCGAGGAGTCGGCCACCAAGGTCCTCCCGCAGGTCAAGGGGGCCTTCTCGCTCGTCTTCATGGACGAGGGGACGCTCTACACCGCCCGTGACCCGCAGGGCATCCGCCCGCTGGTCCTCGGCCGCCTGGAGCGCGGCTGGGTGGTGGCGAGCGAGACCGCCGCCCTCGACATCTGCGGCGCCAGCTTCGTCCGCGAGGTCGAACCGGGCGAGCTGATCGCGATCGACGAGAACGGTCTGCGTTCCTCCCGATTCGCGGAAGCGAAGCCCAAGGGCTGTGTCTTCGAGTACGTCTACCTGGCGCGCCCGGACACCGACATCGCCGGCCGCAACGTCTACCTCTCGCGCGTCGAGATGGGCCGTCGCCTGGCCAAGGAAGCCCCCGCCGACGCCGACCTGGTGATATCGACACCGGAGTCCGGCACGCCCGCCGCCGTCGGATACGCCGAAGCGAGCGGGATCCCGTACGGCGTCGGCCTGGTCAAGAACGCCTACGTCGGCCGGACCTTCATCCAGCCCTCGCAGACGATCCGCCAGCTCGGCATCCGGTTGAAGCTGAACCCCCTCAAGGAAGTCATCCGGGGCAAGCGCCTGGTGGTCGTCGACGACTCGATCGTCCGCGGCAACACCCAGCGCGCCCTGGTCAAGATGCTCCGCGAGGCCGGCGCGGCCGAGATCCACATCCGGATCTCCTCCCCGCCCGTGAAGTGGCCCTGCTTCTTCGGCATCGACTTCGCCACCCGTGCGGAGCTGATCGCCAACGGCATGACGGTCGACGAGATCGCCACCTCCATGGGTGCCGACTCCCTCTCGTACATCTCGCTCGACTCGATGATCGAGGCGACGACCATCCAGAAGCCCAACCTCTGCCGGGCCTGCTTCGACGGCGAGTACCCCATGGAGCTGCCCGACCCGCAGCTGCTGGGCAAGCAGCTCCTGGAGTCCGAGCTGGCCGGTGGCAAGGATGCCGCCGACGCGCTCCGTCGTCCCTGATCACGCACCCGCAGTAACCGCAGTAACGACACGAAAGCTCATCCCTGTCATGACAGAGAAGACCACCGGTGCCAGCTACGCAGCCGCGGGCGTCGACATCGAAGCGGGCGACCGCGCCGTCGAGCTGATGAAGGAGTGGGTGAAGAAGACGCAGCGCCCCGAGGTCCTCGGCGGCCTCGGCGGTTTCGCCGGCCTCTTCGACGCCTCCGCCCTCAAGCGCTACGAGCGCCCGCTCCTGGCCTCGGCGACCGACGGCGTCGGCACCAAGGTGGACATCGCCCGCCAGCTCGGCGTGTACGACACGATCGGCCACGACCTGGTCGCGATGGTCATGGACGACATCGTCGTCTGCGGCGCCGAGCCGCTCTTCATGACCGACTACATCTGTGTCGGCAAGGTCCACCCCGAGCGGGTCGCGGCCATCGTCAAGGGCATCGCCGAAGGCTGCGTCCTGGCCGGCTGCGCCCTGGTGGGCGGCGAGACCGCCGAACACCCGGGTCTGCTCGGTCCGGACGACTTCGACGTCGCAGGCGCCGGTACGGGCGTCGTCGAGTACGACGCCCTGCTCGGCGCGGACCGCATCCGTACGGGGGACGCCGTCATCGCGATGGCTTCGTCCGGGCTTCACTCGAACGGGTACTCGCTGGTCCGCCACGTCCTCCTCGACCGCGCCAAGATGGCGCTGGAGGGGCACGTGGAGGAGCTCGGCCGGACCCTGGGCGAGGAGCTCCTGGAGCCGACCAAGATCTACTCGTTGGACTGCCTGGCCCTCACCCGCACCGCCGAGGTCCACGCCTTCTCGCACATCACGGGCGGTGGCCTCGCGGCCAACCTCGCCCGGGTCGTCCCGGACCACCTGCACGCCACGGTCGACCGCTCGACCTGGGCCCCCGGCGCGATCTTCGACCTGGTCGGCCGCGCCGGCAAGGTCGAGCGCCTAGAGCTGGAGAAGACGCTGAACATGGGCGTCGGCATGATCGCCGTGGTGCCGCAGGAATCCGTGGACGTGGCCCTGACCGCGCTGGCCGACCGGGGCGTCGACGCCTGGGTCGCCGGCGAGATCCTTGACCGCGGCGCGCACACCGAGGGCTCGACCCTCACGGGCGACTACGCGAGCTGACCCGGCAGGACCTGGCGCGAGGCGCCGGGAACACAATGAAACCCGGTCCGGGGCTTGGCCCTGGACCGGGTTTCACTGTTGTTCAGATGCTGGTGGTGCGGTGTAGACGCTGGATGCGTCAAGCGCCGCGACGTTGCGCCGACGGGCCGGACTCTTCGTCCTCGTCCTCGTCATCGCCGTTGTACAACTTCGCGTACTTGGCGTACGGGTCGTCGTCATCGTCGTCGTCCAGCTCGTCATCGACCTCGACGGGCGCGCTGACAGGCAGCGGCTCCGTCGGCGATGCGCCCAGCTCATTGGCCAGACGCGAGAGGTCAGTCCCGCCGCTGTTGTACTTCAGCTGGCGGGCGACCTTTGTCTGCTTGGCCTTGGCCCGGCCGCGCCCCATGGCTCGACCCCCTCGGTGACGGGGCTCGACGGCCCCAGAGTCTGACACGCGTTCATGGTTCGGAGCGGGCTCTCCGTGGAGAGACCGTCCGTAGGGCTTTAACGGTACCTGCTTCCGCGGCCATACGGTACGCCGCCCGCATGACGTGCCCCGGCACAGTGCCTGCGAGACGCCCCGTACTCGCTGGTCAGCTGCGATTTTAACCCTATATTGGCGAGCGACCCGCCGAAGCGCAGTGAGTTCCGTCTCTCCGCAACCCCGGCGGGTGCACACACGCCCCGAACCCGTCCCGAACCGCGGCCGGCGCCGGTCTCCACCGGGCGCCGACCCGTCGGTCGAACCCGTCGACTAGCCCCGCGCGGCGCGCGCTTCGGCCATCCGCTGCTCGGCGATCCGATCGGCCGCCGCAGCCGGCGGAATCCCATCCGACTTCGCACGTGCGAATATGGCCAGCGTGGTGTCGAAGATCTTCGTCGCCTTGGCCTTGCAGCGGTCGAAGTCGAAGCCGTGCAGCTCGTCGGCGACCTGGATCACGCCGCCCGCGTTGACCACGTAGTCCGGCGCGTAGAGGATGCCGCGGTCCGCGAGGTCCTTCTCCACGCCGGGGTGCGCGAGCTGGTTGTTCGCCGCGCCGCACACCACCTTCGCGGTGAGGACCGGCACGGTGACGTCGTCGAGGGCGCCGCCGAGCGCGCAGGGCGCGTAGATGTCCAGTCCCGCCAGCCGGATCAGCGCGTCGGTGTCGGCGACCGCCGTCACCTTGCCCGGGTGCTTGTCCAGGATCCGCTGTACGGACTCGGCCCGGACGTCGGTGATGACGACCTCCGCCCCGTCCGCCAGGAGGTGCTCCACCAGGTGGTGGCCGACCTTGCCGACGCCCGCGACGCCGACCTTGCGGCCGCGCAGGGTCGGGTCGCCCCACACGTGCTGGGCGCTGGCGCGCATGCCCTGGAAGACGCCGAAGGCGGTGAGCACCGAGGAGTCGCCGGCGCCGCCGTTCTCGGGGGAGCGGCCGGTGGCCCAGCGGGTCTCGCGCGCGACCACGTCCATGTCGGCGACGTAGGTGCCGACGTCGCAGGCGGTCACGTAGCGGCCGCCGAGGGACTCGACGAACCGGCCGTAGGCCAGCAGGAGTTCCTCGCTCTTGAGACCACCTTGATCCCTACTGGCCGGGTCGCCGATGATCACGGCCTTGCCGCCGCCGTGGTCGAGCCCGGCGAGGGCGTTCTTGTACGACATGCCGCGGGCGAGGTTGAGGGCGTCGAGGACGGCCTCCTCGTCCGAGGCGTACGCGTGGAAGCGCGTACCGCCGAGCGCGGGGCCCAGTGCGGTGGAGTGAAGGGCGATGACGGCCTTGAGGCCACTGGCGCGGTCCTGGCAGAGCACGACCTGCTCGTGGCCGCCCTGTTCCGTGCGGAACAGGGTGTGCAGGACGCCGTCGGTCATTTCGGTCACGGTGGTGACTCCCATGGATGAGATGCGGCGGGAAGCGCCCTCCTGCGGGTGGGGAGGGCGTTGTTGGGAGCAGCGTAAGACCTGCGGGCCGCGCCGGAGCGCCCTGTCCGGGGATCGGACGGCCGTTCGGACTTCTGAGCGGATTTCTCCCCATCGGGGGCGCGCGGCCGCGTACGGGCGCCCGGCGCGGGGGAGTACGAGAGCGTGAGCGAATCCCCCGATCCCCGGCTGCCCGCCGCGCGCCAGGCCCCGACCATCCCCTACGCGTCCTACCTGCGCGTGTACGAACCCCTGGCCGCCTTCGCGGAACCGGAGCGCACGCACTGGGCCGACTACGCCCGGCGCGGGCACACCCCGACCGCCCAGGACGAACTGCGCCGGTCGCTGGCCGACCTGGTGCGCGTGCCGTTGGTGGGGGTGCCGGCGCACGAGAGCGCGGACGCCTTCACCGCGGAGTGGGACGGGGTGCTGCTGGTGTGCCCGTGGCGGACCCGGCTGCGCGGCTGGCTGGCGCTCCAGGAGCTGGTGGCCGACTTCCCGCGCCCGGTGCTGGACGCGGCCCTGCCACCGGTGGTGCGCCGCCGGGCGGCCGAGGAGTACGACGCCTGGCGGGAGCGGAACCCGGACGCGCGCCCGTGGATCCGCACGGCGGTCTGGCAGGTCCCCCTGCGCTGGTTCGTCCTGGTCGCCGACGAGGAGCGGGAGTACGTGCCCGGGGAGGTGCTGCGCTACCGGACGCCGATGGTCCAGGCGCGCCGCAGGCTCGCGCGCGGGCTGCGGACCCTGCGCGAGGCGGAGGGGTACGGGGCGCTGGCGGACGGCCTGGTCGAGGTCGGCAGCTGGCTGGAGGAGTTCCATCCGCGCTCGATGGTCGAGCTGGACTACGGCGGGCTGGTCCACGGACTGCCGGCGGCGGGGCTGGCCGAGGACCGGTCGGCGGCGGAACTGGCGGCGGGGATCGCGGCGCTGCGGGCGGGGGACACCGAAGGCGCCGTAGAGACGTACGTCATATTGGCCGACCGTTGGCGGGCTGTTCGGGAGAGACTGTTCGCCAACTAGCCGTATCGTCCGAACGGCCACAACCCGTGGTACTTCAGGACGATTCACTCATTAGGGTCTTAGTGCCAGGACCTACGTCCCGATCCGGGCCATTGGCTCAAGCGTGACGGACCGCACTTTCCACACCCTTGCGCCCTTCCCCTACCCTCGTGCCAAAATAGGACAAGGAGTCCGGGGAGGGTTCCTTCCGCCCAACTTTGGGCGGATTGCTCGACATTGCACGCTATGGGGGGTCTCGCGACTCCTGGTCGCTCTGTGACTGATCGTTACGGTGGGGTGACTGTCCGTTATGGGACGGTCCATCGGCTTCCGCCGCTGATGAACACCTCGGAGGGCAATTCCATCGGTTTGGCCGACGAGGCTGGACAGATGGTGTAGTTGTAGTGCCGAGGACAAGCCGTTCGTCCTATAACCGACTCGGCCTTCGTCTGTCCATTTCGGGCAACGAGGGCCAAGGTGCAGAATTTAGAGGAAAGAACCGAGATGGTTCGGTTCTCCCGAGGAGGCCGCTCATGACCGCTCGCACCCCTGATGCCGAGCCGCTGCTGACCCCGGCTGAGGTTGCCACGATGTTCCGCGTGGACCCGAAGACGGTCACTCGCTGGGCCAAGGCTGGCAAGCTCACGTCCATCCGCACCCTGGGTGGGCACCGCCGCTACCGCGAGGCCGAGGTTCGCGCTCTGCTCGCGGGAATTCCGCAGCAGCGCAGCGAGGCCTGAGGTCCCGCAGCACAACCTTTTACCGGGTTGATATCGGATCCCCCAATCCGATGAAACCCGCATAGCTTCATGCGGCCACCGGACCTGCCCCAACAGGTTCTTCAGCCGTCGGTCGCGCTGGACTCCGCCGGGTCCAGCGCGATCTTTTTTATGCCCTGACGCGGGGTGCGGGTGCCGCGTCGGTGGGGTCCCCTGAGAGGGGGTGCCATTGCACATATTAAATCGAAGAGGCGTAGGCGCGTGATAAACGTGGGCATCTCAAAAACTCATGTGGTGACTCCCGTCACAGCTAACAACTCTTGTACATCCGGCATTGCGCCCGTAATGGGGCCGGCCGGACGGCAGAAGTCATGCCGGAGAGGGACCTTCGACCCCCGGCGGGGTTTCCCCCTCCGTCCGCCGCTCCGCCTCCCGCGCGGCCTCCCGTGCGAGCCGCATGAGCCGGTTGCAGAGAAGGCAGTGACGCGTGAGGTGGCGGCGTCCGCCCGAGGCCGCCAGGTGGGCCCTCAGGAGCGCTCTGAGCTCGTCACGGGCGTTCATGGGGGAAAGCAACACCTCCCGTGCCTGCGGCGGCTGTACGGCCCGTGATCCTCCGGGCCGGTCGTGCGCGCCGTGCCGTGCCGTCGGGGAATGCGACAGGGCCCGTATCCCTGGGGGATACGGGCCCTGTCGTTACTGCGAACCTGACGGGACTTGAACCCGCGACCTCCACCTTGACAGGGTGGCGAGCTAACCAACTGCTCCACAGGTCCTCGTTCGCGGCCACTTGGTGGCTGCGAAACCGACTGTACAACAGCTGGGGGGTGAGGTCGAACCCGATCACGCGGCCGTCACGGCGCCAGGGCGTCGACCGCCTTCACGATGCGCTTGTCGGAGACCGGATAGGCCGTCCCGAGGGCGTGGGCGAAGTAGCTCACCCGCAGTTCCTCGATCATCCAGCGGATGTCCGTGACCGCCGTCGGCACCGGCCGGCCCTGGGGCAACTGCTCCAGCAGCCAGGCGTACTCGTCCTGCATCTCGTGGACCTTCTCCATGCGCGTGGTGTCGCGCTGGACCGAGGTCGGCATCTGCTGGAGGCGCCGGTCGGCCGCCACCAGATAGCGCATCAGGTCGGGCAGTCGCCGCAGCCCGGTGAGGGTCACGAAGCCGGCCGGCACCAGGGCCGCCAGCTGCTTCTGCACGTCCTGCACGTTCTTGACCAGGGTCAGGCTGTTCGTCGCCTTCAGGCGGCGCTCACAGGCCTGCCAGGCGGCCAGCACCTGCTGCACCTGGGCGACCGTGCGTACGGTCGTGTCCACCAGGTCGGTCCGCACCGCGTCGTAGAGCTTCCGGAAGCCGGCCTCGTCCCAGGCGGGCCCGCCGTGGTCGGCGATCAGCTTGTCGGCCGCCGCCGTCGCGCAGTCGTCGAACAGGGCCTGGATGGAGCCGTGCGGATTGCGCGAGAGCGCCAGCTTCGCCTGGTTGCCCAGCTTGTCGGAGGCGAACTTGGCCGGGTTCACCGCGATGTTGAGCAGGATCAGCTTCCGGGTCCCGCGCCACATCGCCAGCTGCTGCTCGGCCTCCGTGTCGAAGAGCCGTACGGAGACGCTCGCGCCCGCGTCCACCAGCGCCGGATAGGCCTTCACCGGCTGGCCCGCCCGCCGGGTCTCGAAGACCTTGGTCAGGGTGCCGATCGTCCAGTCCGTCAGCCCGGTCCGCTCGATGGTCTCGCCGCCCGCGCGCTCGGCGGTCGCCGCGGCGGCCTGGGAGAGGGCCTGGCGGGCCTTGGGCCGCAGTCGCAGCCGCAGGGCCTCCAGATCCTTGTCCTCGGCGAGGTTCTTGCGGCGCTCGTCGACGATCCGGAAAGTGATCTTCAGGTGGTCGGCGATCCGGCTCAGGTCGAAGTCCTCGGCCGTGACCGGGACCCCGACCATCCGCTTCAGCTCGCGCGCGAGCGTCACCGTCAGCGGCTCCTGGAGCGGGACGGCGGTGTCCAGGAAGCGGGTCGCGAAGTTGGGCGCGGGCACGTAGTGCCGGCGGATCGGCTTGGGCAGCGAGCGGATCAGCTCGGTGACGATCTCCTCGCGCAGCCCCGGGATCTGCCAGTCGAAGCCCTCGTCGGTGACCTGGTTCAGCACGGTCAGCGGGACGTGCACGGTCACGCCGTCGGCGTCCGCTCCCGGCTCGAACTGGTAGGTCACGCGGAACTTGAGCGGACCCTGGCGCCAGGAGTCCGGGTAGTCGTCCTTGGTGACCCCGGCCGCCTTCTCGGTGAGCAGCATCTCGCGCTCGAAGTCGAGCAGCTCGGGCTCGTCGCGCTGCTTGTGCTTCCACCAGGAGTCGAAGTGCGCGCCCGAGACCACGTGCTCGGGGATCTTCTGGTCGTAGAAGTCGAAGAGGGTCTCGTCGTCGACCACGATGTCCCGGCGCCGGGCCCGGTTCTCCAGCTCCTCGACCTCGGTCAGCAGCTTGCGGTTGTCGGCGTAGAACTTGTGGTGCGTGCGCCAGTCGCCCTCGACCAGGGCGTTGCGGATGAAGAGCTCGCGCGAGACCTCGGCGTCGATCCGGCCGTAGTTGATCTTCCGCTGGGCGACGATGGGGACGCCGTACAGCGTGACCTTCTCGTACGCCATCACCGCCGCCTGGTCCTTCTCCCAGTGCGGCTCGCTGTACGTGCGCTTGATCAGGTGCTGGGCCAGCGGCTCGACCCACTCGGGCTCGACCTTCGCGTTGACCCGCGCCCACAGCCGCGAGGTCTCCACGAGCTCCGCGGACATGACGAATTTCGGCTGCTTCTTGAACAGCGCCGAACCGGGGAAGATCGCGAACTTCGCCGACCGCGCGCCCAGGTACTCGTTCTTGTCGGTGTCCTTGAGCCCGATGTGCGACAGCAGGCCCGCCAGCAGCGACACGTGGATGTGCTGCTCCGGGGCATCCGCTTCGTTGACGTGGATGCCCATCGTCTTGGCGACCGTGCGCAGCTGCGAGTAGATGTCCTGCCACTCGCGGATCCGCAGGAAGTTCAGGTACTCCTGCTTGCACATCCGGCGGAAGGAGGAGGAGCCGCGCTCCTTCTGCTGCTCGCGGACGTAGCGCCACATGTTGAGGAACGAGAGGAAGTCGCTGGTCTCGTCCTTGAACCGGGCGTGGTTCTGGTCGGCCTGGGTCTGCTTGTCCGAGGGCCGCTCGCGCGGGTCCTGGATCGACAGGGCGGCGGCGATGACCATGACCTCGCGCACGCAGTTGTTCTTGTCCGCCTCGACCACCATGCGGGCCAGCCGCGGGTCCACGGGCAGCTGGGACAGCTGGCGGCCCATGGGCGTGAGCCGCTTGGTGTGGTCCTTCTCGGCCGGGTCGAGGGCCCCCAGCTCCTGGAGCAGCTGCACGCCGTCGCGGATGTTGCGGTGGTCCGGCGGGTCGATGAAGGGGAACTTTTCGATCTCGCCGAGGCCCGCGGCGGTCATCTGGAGGATGACGGAGGCGAGGTTGGTGCGCAGGATCTCCGCGTCCGTGAACTCCGGACGGCTCTCGAAGTCGTCCTCGGAGTACAGGCGGATGCAGATGCCGTCGGAGGTGCGGCCGCAGCGGCCCTTGCGCTGGTTGGCGCTGGCCTGCGAGATCCGCTCGATCGGCAGCCGCTGCACCTTGGTGCGGTGGCTGTAGCGGGAGATCCGGGCATTGCCCGGGTCGATCACGTACTTGATGCCCGGGACGGTCAGCGAGGTCTCGGCGACGTTCGTGGCGAGGACGATCCGGCGTCCCGTGTGCTGCTGGAAGACGCGGTGCTGCTCGGCGTGCGAGAGGCGCGCGTAGAGGGGCAGGACCTCCGTGAAGCGCAGGTTGCGCTTGTTCAGGGCGTCCGCCGTGTCGCGGATCTCGCGCTCGCCCGAGAGGAAGACCAGGACGTCGCCCGGCCCCTCGGACTGGAGCTCGTCGACCGCCTCGCAGATCGCGGTGATCTGGTCGCGGTCGCTGTCGTCGCCCTCCTCTTCCAGGAGCGGGCGGTAGCGCACCTCGACCGGGTACGTACGGCCGCTGACCTCGACGATCGGGGCCTCGCCGAAGTGCCGGGAGAAGCGCTGGGGATCGATCGTCGCCGAGGTGATGATCACCTTGAGGTCGGGGCGTTTGGGCAGCAGCGTGGCCAGGTACCCGAGCAGGAAGTCGATGTTCAGCGACCGCTCGTGGGCCTCGTCGATGATGATCGTGTCGTAGGCGCGCAGCTCGCGGTCCGTCTGGATCTCCGCGAGGAGGATGCCGTCGGTCATCAGCTTCACGAAGGTCGCGTCCTGGTCCACCTGATCGGTGAACCGGACCTTCCAGCCGACCGTCTGGCCGATCTCGGACTTCAGCTCCTCGGCGATCCGCTCCGCGACCGTGCGGGCGGCGATCCGGCGGGGTTGGGTGTGCCCGATCATGCCCCGGACGCCGCGCCCCAGCTCCATGCAGATCTTGGGGATCTGCGTGGTCTTGCCGGAGCCGGTCTCGCCGGCGACGATCACGACCTGGTGGTCGCGTATCGCCTCGGCGATCTCGTCCTTCTTCTGGCTGACCGGAAGGTTCTCGGGATAGGTGACCTCGGGCATGCGCGAGGCGCGGCCGGCCAGTCGCGCGGCGGCCTTTTCGGCCTCCGCGGCGATCTCGTCGAGCACGGCCTGCTTGGCCTCGGGCTTACGGATGCGGCGGGCGCCTTCGAGGCGGCGGCCGAGGCGGTGCGCGTCGCGGAGGGAGATCTCACCGAGAAGCGTCTGCAGGGCGGCGAAGGAAGTAGACATACCTGGTCGAGGATCTCACCCGTGGGCGCCGGGTGGCGAACGCATTTGTGGGGCGGCCCCGTACCATTTCCGGACGAGTCACCCCAAGTAACTCCGTCGTTCCCGTGAGAGGCCCGTCATGTCCCGCCCCGGTCCGCGCCTGTGGTGCCTGTGGAGCGCCGTTCTCGCGGTGCTGCTGGGGTGTGCGGCGCAGGTACCGGCGCGGTCGCCGGCCTCCGCGCCGGCCCCCGCGACCGCGTTCGCCCGGGCGGCGGACGGGCCGGTCGGGACCCGCGCCGCCGCGGAGCCGCAGGTCTCGCCCGAGCGGGGCCCCTCCTGCGCGCCGGGCGACCCCGACCGCGGGCGGGTGCCCGCACTGCCGCTGCGCGGGCCCGGGGACCACGGCTGCACGCCGCTGGCGCGGTGCGCCCCCGAGCAGGTCGAGCACGCCCGGGGCGCCCCCGTACGAGCGCCCGCGCGCGGGCCGGACCGGGCGGCGCCGGGGCCGCTGGAGCTGTCCGTGATGCGGGTCTAGGCCGACCGGTACCCCTGGTCCGTCCTCGTCCCTTCCCGTACGTCACTCCGGAGCACCCTCATGTCCTCTTCCTCCTCCCCCTCCAAGGGGGCCGGACGCCCGTCCCGCAAGCCCCTGCTGATCAGTGCCGGGGTCGCGCTCGCCGCCGTCACCCTCGGCATCGTCTCCTGGCAGGCCACCTCCACCGAGGACCCCGCAGCCGCTTCGGCGCCCTCCTCGGCGTCCGCGCCCGAGGTCCCCGACGGCCGGGCCGAGCTGATGAAACTGGCCCGGCGCGACGCGAACGACAAGCTCACCACCGGGCGCGCCGACGCGCCCGTCGTCCTCATCGAGTACTCCGACTTCAAGTGCGGCTACTGCGGCAAGTTCGCCCGCGACACCGAACCCGAACTGGTGAAGAAGTACGTCGAGGACGGCACCCTGCGCATCGAATGGCGCAACTTCCCGATCTTCGGCGCCGAGTCCGAGGCGGCCGCGAAGGCCGCCTGGGCCGCCGCCCAGCAGGACCGCTTCGCCGCCTTCCACGCCGCCGCCTACGCGGACGGCGCCAAGGAGAAGGGCTTCGGCGAGCCCCGCCTGCTGGAGATCGCCAAGGAGGCCGGGGTCCCCGACCTGGACCGCTTCGCGAAGGACATGGGCGGCGAGCCGGCGGCCGCCGCCGTCCGCAAGGACCAGGAGGAGGGCTACCGCATCGGGGTCACCTCCACCCCGTCCTTCCTGGTCAACGGGCAGCCGATCGCGGGCGCCCAGCCGATCTCGGCCTTCACCTCGGCCATCGCCAAGGCCGAGCAGGCCGCGCGGGCGGCGGCGAAGTGAGCGACATCGGCTACCTGGCCGCCCTGCTGGGCGGTCTCCTCGCGCTGCTCAGCCCGTGCAGCGCGCTGTTGCTGCCCGCCTTCTTCGCGTACTCCATCGATTCCACCTCCCGGCTGCTGGCCCGGACCGGGATCTTCTACGCCGGGCTCGCGACCACCCTGGTCCCGCTGGGCGCGGCCGGTTCGTACGCGGGCCGCTTCTTCCACGGCAACCGGGACGCCCTGGTCCTCTTCGGCGGCTGGTTGATCATCGCGCTCGGTCTGGCGCAGGTGCTGGGCCTGGGCTTCGCCCCGCGCCGGATCTCGGAGCTGTCGGGTCGGATCCGCCCGACCACCGTGCTGTCCGTGTACGCGCTGGGCGCGGTCTACGGGCTGGCCGGCTTCTGCGCCGGGCCGATCCTGGGCAGCGTCCTCACCGTCGCGGCGGTGAGCGGCAGCCCGGTCTACGGCGGCCTGCTGCTCGCGGTGTACGCGCTGGGGATGGCCCTGCCGCTCTTCCTGCTGGCCCTGCTCTGGGAGCGGTTCGACCTCGGGCGGCGGCGCTGGCTGCGCGGCCGGGTGGTCCGGGCGGGCCGCTTCGAACTGCACACCACCTCGCTGCTGTCCGGCCTGTTCTTCATCGCGCTCGGCGCGATGTTCCTGGCCTACGACGGGGCGAGCGCACTGCCGGGGCTGCTGGACGTGGACGACTCGTTCGCGGTGGAGGAATGGGTGCGCTCCGCCGCGGACGCGGTGCCGGACTGGGCGCTGCTCGGGCTGGTCGTGGCCGGGGCGCTGGTCGCGGGCCTGGTGCAGTGGCGCCGCAAGGCCCGCCCCGTCGACGTCGACGGGACGGAGCCGGAGGAGGGATGACGAAGAAGGCCCCGTCCGATGGACGGGGCCTTCTTTCTAGTGGCTGGGGCCGGGGTCGAACCGGCGACCTATCGCTTTTCAGGCGATCGCTCGTACCAACTGAGCTACCCAGCCACGAAACTCTTACGAGCTTCAGCGAACCTGACGGGACTTGAACCCGCGACCTCCACCTTGACAGGGTGGCGAGCTAACCAACTGCTCCACAGGTCCTTGCTATGTGCGAGCGCAAGTCTCGCACATGGTGTTGCGTACCCCCAACGGGATTCGAACCCGTGCTACCGCCTTGAAAGGGCGGCGTCCTGGGCCACTAGACGATGAGGGCTAAAGGCCCGCCTAGGCACTTTCCAGCGCGTCGGGGACGTGAGAAGCATATGGGATCGGGGCGGCGATCGCCAAAACGGTTTCCCCCGCCCGATCCGCGGGTCCGCCGCCCCTGCCTGCGGGTCAGCCCCAGCCCAGCTCGTGGAGCCGTTCGTCGTCGATGCCGAAGTGGTGGGCGATCTCGTGCACGACGGTCACGGCGACCTCGTGCACCACGTCGTCGGGCGCCTCGCAGTAGCGCAGGGTCGGGCCCATGTAGATGGAGATCCGGTCGGGCAGCACCCCGGCGTACCACTCGCCGCGCTCGGTGAGCGGCGTCCCCTCGTAGAGGCCCAGCAGTTCCGGATCGTCCGCGGGAGGTTCGTCCTCCACGAACACGGCCACGTTGTCCATCACCCGGGTCAGCTCGGGCGGGATCCGGTCCAGGGCCTGGGCCACCAGCTCTTCGAAGTCGTCGCGCGTCATCTGCAGCACCCGTCCATTGTCCGGGAGCCGGGCGCCGACCGGGAGGGATGCGCCCCGGCGCGTGAGAATGGACCGGTGGCGACAGTGTCGATGGGCGAGGGGCGGCGCGGATGACCCGGCCGGCCGAGGGCGGGGCCTCCCGGGGCGAAGGGGCCGAGGCGATCGACCCGGACGTCGACCTGCACGTCCCGGCGCAGCGCACCGAACCGCAGCGCCGGGTGCTCGCGGTCGTGGCGGCCGGCGGCGCCGCCGGTGCCTCGGCGCGGTACGCGGTCGGGCTGCTGTGGCCGGCGGCGCCCGGGGCCTTCCCGTGGGGGACCCTCTGGATCAACGCGGTGGGCTGCGCGCTCATCGGCGTACTGATGGTGCTGATCAGCGAGGGCGGCCGGTCGGCGCACCCCCTCGTACGGCCCTTCCTGGGGGTGGGGGTGCTCGGCGGGTTCACCACCTTCTCCACCTACGCCGTGGATTTCGAGCGCCTGCTGGACGCCGGTGAGGCCGGGACCGCGCTGGCCTACGCCGGCCTCACGGTGGTGGCCGCGCTGGGCGCGGTCCTCGCGGCGGCCCGGCTGACCCGGCTCGCGCTGGGCGACCGGCGGGAACGGGCGGCCCGGTGAACTGGCTCATGGTGGTCCTGGGCGCGGTCGTGGGCGCTCCGCTGCGCTATCTGACCGACCGCGCGGTGCAGGCGCGCCACGATTCCGTCTTCCCCTGGGGGACGTTCGTGGTGAACGCGGGGGCCTGCCTCGTGCTGGGCGCGCTCACGGGGGCCGTGCTGGAGGGGGCGGCCTCGTCGAGGCTGAGCCTGTTGCTCGGGACGGGCCTGTGCGGGGCGTTGAGCACGTACTCGACCTTCTCCTACGAGACCCTCCGACTGGCCGAACGGGGCTGGAAGTTCCTCGCGGTGGCGAACGTGGCCGCTTCCGTGCTGGTCGGACTGGGCGCCGTACACCTGGGGTCGCAGGTGGCGCGGGCGCTGGCCGGGGGCTGAGCGCCGGGGCGCGTGCAGCCGGTGGCGCAAGGGGCGTGTCTCTTACGGGGCAAAGAGAGTTGGGCACATTGACCCGTTCACCGCGGAACCCTGCCCTGTCCCGGAGGTGCCACCCGTGCGCCACTTGTCCGCTTCCGTCCGACTGGCCGTCGCCACCCTCGCGCTCGCGGCCACGGCGGGCTGCATGAGTGTCGGCGCCGACGCCGCCAAGCCCGGCGCCACCTCCCCGGCAGGCCGCCGGGGAGCCGCCGCCGACTCCGAGGGCGCCTCCTCCGGAGGCAGGGCCGGTGGGGCGCACGGCAGCGGGCACGACAAGAAGGGCGGTGCGGGCGACAAGGGGAGCGCCGTGGGCCCCGACGGGAAGGCCCTGCCCCCGGGCGCCTCGGCCAGCCCCGGCGCCGTGACGGCGGGGCTGCCCGGCGGCCCCTCGCCGTCGGCCGGACCGGGCGCGGCGGCCGGCGGGGGCACGGGCGGACCGGTGGGCCCCGGCCCCGGGACCCAGCTGCCGCCCTCGGCGGGCGGGACGACCACGGGGGCGGGTGGGACGGGTGGAGGTTCACAGCCCTCTCCCACGCCCACGCCGGAGCCGTCGCCTGTGACTCCGCCCACTCCCACGCCCCCGTCGCCGGAGCCCTCGGCGAGTCCCGGGGTGTAGTCCGGGGCCCTCTCCGGGTCGTGCCGCGCGGGTGCGCTTGATACGTACTCCCGTTCGACGCAGTGACGTTCTTGCAGGTCAGCCGCTTGTTGGTCGGGGTGACTTGCCAGAGTGGGGGGAGGGTGTGTATGGTTATAGATCGTTTGATCCCATTGCCCGGCGCCGACTCCGAAGAGCGCCGCGTGGCGCGTACTCTCCCCAACCGTGGCTGACCGCATTGAGGCGGTCGATTTGCGATTCACGGAGTTTGGGCGCGTGCCGAGACTCCGGAAGGTTTCGCATTTCGCATGTCCATTTCCAGTTCTGACCGTCCCGTCATGCCCGAGAACGACTCCATCGACGCCGCCCAGGCCGTCGAGTCCGTCGAGATCGTCGAAGCAGTCGACACCCACGTGATCGACCCGACCCTCACCGACTCGCTCGCCGCCGACATCGATGCAATTGAGGCCGACATGACGAACGACCAGTCCATCGACGCCGTTGCAGCCGACGAGGCCGCCGACGCCGAGCCCACGATCACCTTCGGCGACCTCGGTCTGCCGGACGGGATCGTCCGCAAGCTCGCGCAGAACGGTGTCACCGCCCCCTTCCCGATCCAGGCCGCGACCATCCCGGACGCCCTGGCCGGCAAGGACATCCTCGGCCGTGGCCGCACCGGCTCCGGCAAGACCCTCTCCTTCGGTCTGCCGACCCTGGCCTCGCTGGCCGGCGGCACCACCGAGAAGAAGAAGCCCCGCGCGATCATCCTCACGCCGACCCGTGAGCTCGCCATGCAGGTCGCCGACGCGCTCCAGCCGTACGGTGACGTGCTCGGCCTGAAGCTCAAGGTCGTCTGCGGCGGTACCTCGATGGGCAACCAGATCTACGCCCTGGAGCGCGGTGTCGACGTCCTCGTCGCCACCCCGGGCCGTCTGCGCGACATCATCAACCGCGGCGCCTGCTCGCTGGAGAACGTCCAGGTCGCCGTCCTCGACGAGGCCGACCAGATGTCCGACCTGGGCTTCCTGCCCGAGGTCACCGAGCTGCTCGACCAGATCCCCGGCGGCGGCCAGCGCATGCTCTTCTCCGCCACCATGGAGAACGAGATCGGCACGCTCGTCAAGCGCTACCTCTCGAACCCCGTCACGCACGAGGTCGACAGCGCGCAGGGCAACGTCTCGACCATGACCCACCACGTCCTCGTCGTGAAGCCGAAGGACAAGGCGCCGGTCACGGCCGCGATCGCCGCCCGCAAGGGCCGCACGATCATCTTCGTCCGCACCCAGCTGGGCGCCGACCGCATCGCCGAGCAGCTCATCGAGTCCGGCGTGAAGGCCGACGCGCTGCACGGCGGCATGACGCAGGGTGCCCGCACCCGCGTCCTGGAAGACTTCAAGAAGGGCTACGTCAACGCGCTCGTCGCGACCGACGTCGCCGCCCGCGGCATCCACGTCGACGGCATCGACCTGGTCCTGAACGTGGACCCGGCCGGCGACCACAAGGACTACCTGCACCGCTCGGGCCGTACCGCCCGCGCCGGCAAGTCGGGCGTCGTGGTCTCGCTGTCCCTGCCGCACCAGCGCCGCCAGATCTTCCGCCTGATGGAGGACGCGGGCGTCGACGCCTCGCGCCACATCGTCGGTGGTGCGGGCGCGTTCGAGCCCGAGGTCGCCGAGATCACCGGTGCCCGCTCGCTGTCCGAGGTCCAGGCCGACTCCGCGAACAACGCCGCGAAGCAGGCCGAGCGCGAGGTCGCCGACCTCACCAAGCAGCTGGAGCGCGTCCAGCGCCGCGCCGTGGAGCTGCGCGAGGAGGCCGACCGCCTCGTCGCCCGTTCCGCCCGTGAGCGTGGCGAGGACCCGGAGGCCGCTGTGGCCGAGGTCGCCGAGGCCGCCGAGGCCGAGGTGGCGGCCGAGGCCGCCGCCGCGGCTGCCGCCGCCGAGGCGCAGGCCGTGCAGCGCCGCGACGACCGTGGCAACTTCGAGCGTCGCGACGACCGCGGCGAGCGCAGCGGCCGTGGTGGCTTCAACCGTGACGACCGCGGTGGCGACCGCGGTGGCGACCGTGGCGGCTTCCGCTCCGGTGGCGACCGTCGCGACGACCGCCCCTCCGGTGGCTTCCGTCGTGACGACCGTCCGTCCGGTGGCTTCCGCTCCGGTGGCGACCGTCGTGACGAGCGTCCCGCCGGTGGCGGCTTCCGCCGCGACGACCGTCCGTCGGGCGGCTTCCGCTCCGGTGGCGACCGTCCCGCCGGTGGTGGCTTCCGTCGTGACGACCGTCCGTCCGGTGGCAGCTTCCGTCGCGACGACCGCCCCTCGGGCGGCTTCAACCGTGACGACCGTGGTGGCGACCGTCCCTCCGGCGGCTTCCGCTCCGGTGGCGGCGACCGTCCCTACGGCCGTCGTGACGACCACCGCCCGTCGGGCTCCGGCTCCGGCTCCTTCGGCGGCGGCGCCGCCGGCGCCGGCCGTCGCGACGACAAGCCGCGCTGGAAGCGCAACGGCTGATCGTCAGCACCTGTGACACCTGACGCCTGACCCCAGGCGTCCGCTCGGCCCCCACGGCACTCCGGTGCGGTGGGGGCCGAGCGCGTTTCGCGGCCGGCTCCCGGCCGGCTCCGGCGGTTCCCGGCGGGCTTTGTATCGGGCGGGCATCGGGGACCGCTTGGTCGGCCATCGGTTCCGCGCGCCGCGCGGCGCGCGGCTGCGGCCGGAGCCGCGCTCTGCCTATCGTTCATCACGGGCCCCGCCCTTCACGGGCCACCCCGCCCGCGCCGCCCGAAACAGGAGCCGCCCGCAGTGTCCTCGCCCGAGCCCCCCGTGCGCGTGCTCCTCGTGGAGGACGACGACCTGATGCGCCGGTCCTTCACCATCGCCCTGGAGCGCTACGGCTACGGGATGAAGGCCGCCGCCGACGGACTGACGGGGCTGGAGCTCTTCCGCGAGGAAGCCTTCGACCTGCTGGTCCTGGACGTGATGCTGCCCGGCCTGGACGGCATCGGCCTGTGCCGCAAGGTCCGGGAGACCAGCCTCGTACCGATCCTGATGATGTCGGCCCGCGGCGACGGGCTCGACGTCGTCGCCGGTCTGGAGGCCGGGGCGGACGACTACGTGGTCAAGCCCGTGGACACCTACGTACTCGTGGCCCGCATCCGCTCGCTGCTGCGGCGGGCGACCTACGCGCCCACCGCGCCCCCGGGCCGGTCCGCGGACCCGGAGGGGGATGTGCTCGTCTTCGGGGACCTGACCATCGACACGGGCGGCCTGGAGGTCTCCCTCGCCGGCAGCCCGGTGGCACTCACCCCGACCGAGCTGCGGCTGCTGCTGGAGTTCGCCGCCCACCCCGGCATCGTGCTGGAGCGGCACACGCTGCTGCGCGAGGTGTGGGAGTACGGCTGGGACGGCGACAGCCGGGTCGTGGACCTGTGCGTGCAGCGGCTGCGCGGCAAGGTCGGCCGGGACCGGATCGAGACGGTCCGCGGTTTCGGCTACAAGTTCAGGCGGTGAGCGCGCTGAGCGCGGTGCGTCCCCCGGGCGGACCGCGGCCGCCGCGCGGCCTGCCCCTGCGCTGGAAGATCGCCGCGCTGGCCGCCGCCACGGCGTGCCTGGTCGCGGTGGCGGTGGGCCTGCTGGTGCACGCGTGGACCGCGCACGACATCCGCAAGCGGGCCGAGCGCGACGTCTTCAACGGCGTGTACGCGGCCATGGACACCTACCGGCGCACCGGCGCCCTCCCCAGGGGCGCCGAGCTGGATCCGCCCCAACTGCCCTACGCCCTGCGCGACCCGACCGACGGCGACCGCCACGTCTCCTACGGCGGCAGCCTCCCGGGCAGCATGGACCCGACGGTCTGGGGCGCGCAGCGGACCGGCGGGCCGGGCAGCCCGGTGCTCGCCGTCCACGTCGCCATCACCACGGAGTTCCACGAGCTGTACCGGCTCGACGCGACCATGGCCGTGGCCTCGGTGATCGCCCTCGCCGTGACCACGCCCCTGGCCGTGTTCGGGGCGGGGCTGCTCGGCCGGCGGTTGGGGCGGGTCTCCGAGACCGCGGCCCGGATCTCCGCCGGGGACCTGGACGCCCGTACCGGCCCCACCAAGGGGGGTGACGAAGTCTCCGACATCGCCGCGACCGTCGACCTGATGGCGGACACCCTCAGCCGCAGGCTGCGCGACGAACGCCGGTTCACCGCCGACGTGGCCCACGAGCTGCGCACCCCCGTCGGCGGCCTGCTGGCCGCGGCCGATCTGCTGCCGGAGGGCGAGACGGAGGACCTGCTGCGGGCCCGGGTGCGCGACCTGCGGGGCCTGGTCGAGGACCTGCTGGAGATCTCCCGGTTGGACGCGGGCGCCGAGCGGCCGGTCCGCGCCCGGGTCCCGCTCGCCGCGGTGGTCACGGAGGCGGTGGCCCGTACGGGCTTCGACGCCGAGGTCACCGAGGTCACCGAGGCCGACGGGAGCGGTGGGGGCGGTGGGGGCAGTGGGGGCGACGTGGGTGGCGGGGCCGGCGCCGGTGCGACCGTGGAGACCGATCCGCGCCGCCTCGAACGGATCGTCGCCAACCTCGTCGTCAACGCGCACCGGCACGGGGGCGCGCCCGTGCGGGTCACCGTCGACGCGGGCGCCCGTACGGTCGTGGTGCGCGACCACGGGCGCGGCTTCCCCACGGACCTGCTGGCCGGCGGCCCGCGCCGCTTCCACACCGGCGCCGCCGAGCGCGGTACGGGCCACGGGCTGGGCCTGACCATCGCCATGGGCCAGGCCCAGGTCCTCGGCGCCGAACTGCTCCTGGAGAACGCGCCGGACGGCGGCGCCGTCGCCACCTTGCGGCTGCCCGGCTGAGATCCCGCCTCCCCTACACGACCGGTACGCGCCGGAGCGCCGGCCGATACACGACGGACCGGGCGGCCGATACGTTCCCCGGACACCCTTCGGAGTGCACCGTCCGCGCCCGTAGAGGAGTCCTTCGTGACCGTCGATCCCCTTGCCCCGTACGCACCGCACGTGAGTCCCGGGACGGCGGCCGCCACCACGGACCTGACCAAGGTCTACGGCAGCGGCGACACCCGCGTCGTCGCCCTGGACCGGGTCAGCGTCTCCTTCCGGGAGGGCGAGTTCACCGCGATCATGGGTCCCTCCGGCTGCGGCAAGTCGACCCTGATGCACTGCGCCGCCGGGCTCGACTCCTTCAGCTCGGGATCCGTGCGCATCGGGACCACCGAACTGGGCGCGCTGAACGACCGCCAGCTCACCCAACTGCGCCGCGACCGGGTCGGGTTCATCTTCCAGGCGTTCAACCTGCTGCCCACGCTGACCGCGTTGGAGAACATCACGCTGCCGCTGACCGTCGCGGGCCGGCGGCCCGACCGGGCCTGGCTGGACCGGGTCGTCGCCATGGTCGGCCTCGCCCAGCGCCTCGGCCACCGGCCCGGCGAGCTCTCCGGCGGTCAGCAGCAGCGCGTCGCGGTGGCCCGGGCGCTGGTCTCCCGCCCCGCGATCGTCTTCGGCGACGAGCCCACCGGCAACCTCGACTCGCGGGCCGGGGCCGAGGTCCTCGGCTTCCTGCGGGATTCGGTGCGCGAGCTGGGCCAGACCGTGGTCATGGTCACCCACGACCCGATCGCCGCGGGCTACGCGGACCGGGTGCTCTTCCTCGCGGACGGCCGCCTCGTCGACGAGATGGCGCGGCCCACCCCGGAGCGGGTCCTGGACCGGATGAAGGCGTTCGACACCCGCGCGCACGCCGCCGGCTGACCGCCCGGAACCGTACCGGCCGCCCGCCCGTCCGCCCGCTCGCATCCGCCGAGCCCGCACCCCTCACAGGACCCGCACCCCATGTTCCGAACCGCTCTGCGCAACGTGTTCGCGCACAAGGCCCGCCTGGTGATGACCGCCTTCGCGGTCATGCTCGGCGTCACCTTCATCACCGGAAGCCTCGTCTACGGCGACAGCCTGAACCGCGCCGCCACCGCCCGGGTGACCGACGCCTTCCGAGGCGTCGACGTCAGCGTCTCCGCCCACGACACCCGCGCGGGCGGCGGACCGCGGGCGGGCGTCGACGCCGCGACCGTGGCCGCCCTGGCCAGGATCGAGGGCGTCGGCACGGCCTCGGGCCGGGTGGACGGCTTCGCCGCCGTCGCCGACCGCAGCGGCCGTCTGCTCGGCAGCGGCGTGGAGCACAAGGCCGGCAACTTCACTCCGGGCCCGGACGGGAAGGACCCCGCCTACCGCTTCACCCAGGGCTCCGGCCCGACCCGCGACGACCGGATCGCCCTCGACGAGAAGACCGCCGCGAAGGGCGGCTTCCGCGTCGGCGACACCGTCCGCGTCGGTACGAACGAGGGCGCCGCGAGTTACACCCTCAGCGGGATCTTCCGCGCCGACGGGCCCGAGACCTCCACCGGCGACAGCCTGACGCTGTTCACCGACGCCACCGCCCAGCGGCTCTTCCTCCAGAGCGGCCGCTTCGAGAGCGTCGCGCTGACCGCCGCGCCCGGCACGAGCGCCCAGCAGCTGCTCGGCCGGGTCGAGGCGAAGCTGCCGCAGGGCCTCGGCGCGGTCACCGGAGCCCAGCTCGCCCGGATCCGGACCAACCTCGCCACCGGCGAGAGCGACACCATGAGCCAGATCCTGCTGGGCTTCGCCGCGGTCTCCCTCTTCGTCGCCACCTTCCTCATCTCCAACACCTTCACCATGTTGGTCGCCCGGCGCACCAGGGAGCTGGCCCTGATGCGGGCCGTCGGCGCCTCGCGCCAGCAGGTGCGCCGCATCCTGCTGACCGAGACCCTGCTCGTCGGCGCGCTCGCCTCCGCGGCGGGCATCGCCCTGGGCA
The DNA here is from genome assembly GCF_044454405.1 of Streptomyces sp. NPDC051555. Lineage (NCBI taxonomy): Bacteria > Bacillati > Actinomycetota > Actinomycetes > Kitasatosporales > Streptomycetaceae > Streptomyces > Streptomyces sp. NPDC051555. The sequence continues at coordinate 205,262 of NZ_JBITDP010000013.1, forward strand.
CGGGGGTCGCCCTGGTGCTCCAGAGCGCCTTCGCCACCGACGGAGCGCCGGCCGCCCCGCTGGTCCTCACCCCGACGACCGTGATCGTGGCCCTACTGGTCGGCACCGCCCTGCCGATGGTCTCCGCCTGGCTGCCGATCCGCCGTGCCATGGCCATCCCGCCCGTCGCCGCGCTCAGCGCGGCCGAGCCCGCGGCGCCCGCCCGCACCGCCTCCCTGCGCACCGGCCTCAGCGCCGCGCTCGCGCTCACCGGCACCGTCGCCGTGATCTACGGCGCCCTCAGCACGGCGGAGGACAACCGGCTCGTCATCGGCTGCGGCGCGGCCCTCACCCTGGCCGGGGCGATCGGCTTCATCCCGCTGCTGTCGCGCCCGTTCGTCGCCCTCCTACGGCCGCTGCTGACCCGGCTCCACCCGGTGTACGGCGACCTCGCCGCCCGCAACACCGTGCGCGACCCCCGGCGTACCGGAGCCACCGCGGCCGCGCTCGCCATCGCCCTCACCCTCGCCTCCGGCCTGTCCGTCCTCGGGGCCTCCGCCGCCCAGTACCTCGACCGGGCGACCACCCACGACTTCGCCGCCGACTACCTGGTGCAGCCCGCCGAAGGCGGCGCGCAGCTGACCCCCACCACCGCGGCGCCGCTCGCCAAGGTGCCCGGGCTCGCTTTCAGCCCGCTCAACCAGTCCACCCAGTACCGGCTGGCGGGCGCCCCGTCCGTACTGACCGGCGTCGACCCGGCCACCATCGGGCGGCTGCTGCGCTACGACATGGTCGAGGGCTCCCTGGACTCCCTGGCCAAGGGCCAGATCGCCGTGGCCGACTTCAAGGCGGCGAAGGAGGGCTGGCACGTCGGCCAGAGCCTCCCCCTGGAACGACCGAAGCCCCAGCAGGACGCCGGTGCTCCCGGTGGCAAGCAGGACGCGGGAACCCAGCGCGGCTCCGTCACCATCGGCGCGATCTACCGTGCGGACGAGCAGAGCAAGCTGCTGCCGAGCATCACCGCCCCCGACTCCCTGGTCGCCCGCTACGACCCCACCCCGCACACCGACGGCATCCTGATCGCCACCGACGGCGGAGCCGACCGGGCCGCGCTCGGCAAGGTCACCCGCGCCCTCGGCGACAACCCCGCCCTGGCCGTCCTCGACGCGGCGGACCTCCAGACCCGCGAGAGCGGCGGCATCGGCCAGCAGCTCAACGTCTTCTACGCGCTGCTCAGCATGGCCCTGGCGATCGCGGCCCTCGGCATCGCCAACACGCTCGCCATGTCCGTACTCGAACGGCGTAGGGAGATCGGCACGCTGCGCGCCCTCGGCGTGGACCGCCCGGGGGTGGCCCGGATGATCCGCCTGGAGGCCCTCGTCCTCGGCGCGCTCGGCGCCTCGGTCGGCACCGTCCTCGGCGTCTTCCTCGGCTGGGCGCTCGGGCACACCCTCCAGGAGAACGTCGCGGGCTACGCCCTGGTCATCCCCTGGGGTCGCCTCGCGCTCGGCGTGCTCATCGCCATGACGGGCGCACTGCTCGCCTCGCTCTGGCCCGCCCGCAGGGCCTCCCGCGTCGACATCCCGGCGGCGATGACGGAGCAGTAGCCGACACCCCCGCGGCCCGCCCCGGAAACGAACGAGCGCCCCACCTGGCCGAAACCAGGTGGGGCGCTCTGTGAGCTGTAGGCCATGTCGGACTCGAACCGACAACCAACGGATTAAAAGTCCCGGCAAGATCATGCCGGGCCCTCCCGCTCAGTTCGGTGGAGTCCAGAAGTTCCTGGTCAGACGGATGCGCCGTGCTGCTGCGTCCACTCCAGACCCCGCCTTCCCGTCGCGTCCGCTCACGCATCGCTCACGCATCTGACCCTGGTGACCTGGGCTCTTGGCGCCCGCAGGGGCCGGTCAGGCCCCGAGACGGCGGAGGAACTCGTCCTCGTCCACGACCTCGATGGCCTGGCCGGCTTCGAGCAGGGCCTGCGCGCTCTTCAGCTTGCCGCTCAGGGTGTCTCCCGGCTTCAGCTGAGTCTGCGTCGCGGAGACCAGGAGGTCCGTCTTCTTGGTCATGGTCTTCGTCGGCTGGGCTCCGACCTCCGCGAGGCGGGTGAAGGCCTCGGCCCGCTCCATCGAGGTGAGCGTGCCGGTGAGGCACACGGTCAGCCCGTACAAGGCTCCGTCGGGATCGGCATCGGGGTTGGCCCCGGGAACGGGCAAGCGGTCACGGCGCCCAGAGCCTTGGTACTGGCTGCCGCGCCACTGGCCGTCGGCGGTCATGGAACCCCAGCGGATCTGGTGCTTGTCGAGCAGCTCGTCGAGCGTCGTCGTGCCGGACTCGCGCATCGCCGCGAGCATGATCTCGGCAGATGCGCGGGAGTCGGCTTCCGCCTGGTGGTGATCGGTGAAGGCGTGGCCGGCGGCGTCCATGCAGTGGGGCAGCCCGTAGGACAGCAGCTGCCAGGTCCGGCGGGCGACGACCTGCGAGCAGGTGTACCGGAGTTCCGGCCAGGCGATGCTTTCGGCATCGCAGGCGGCGCGGATGACGCTGAAGTCGAAGCCGGCATTGTGCGCGACCAGGGGGCGCCCGTCGGCGAACGCGACGATCTCGGCGAGCGCGGCCTTCCAGGCGGGTGCGGTCGCTACATCGCCTGCCGTGATGCCGTGGACCCGGACGTTGTACGGGTTGAAGTAGCCGAGCCCTTTGGGCGGCTGTATCAGCGTGCTCCAGGTGCCGGTGACGGTGTGACCGTCAACTGCTGTCATGCCGACGGAGCACGGGCTGCCGCGGTGCTCGTTCGCCGTCTCGAAATCGATCGCTACCCAGGAAGACATGGTTGAAGTCTCGTGGGGAGGCTTACGAGACACCAGGGTCAAAAGTCGCCGGTACCCAGGCTGAATTCGCCTCCCGGGAGGACCCAGGGGCTGCCACGCACTCGCCTCCACGGCTTTGCCGGATCTGAACTGGATCCACGGCGGAAGCGGGTACGTTGCCCTCATGGCTGACTTCTTGATCGTGATCACGACCGTGGACAATTAGGGCGCCACGCGGAAGCTGTCGCGCTCGACGGCGGAGGCAGGTCTGGCGGCTTCAGGCCAGGTGGCCTGGCCCAGCGAGACGATGTACCGGCACCTCGGCGAGGGCTCCCAGGGCACCGATTTCCAGGTGACGTCCCGGACTGCCGGCAACCGGCGACCGGCGCGAAGCCCTTGGAGGCCGTCCGTGAGGCAGCTGTCCGGGCTCTGCGCGACGGCCGTGGCAACCAGTACCCGCCCGGCCCCCGCATCCCGGCACCACATATAGCTAGACCCCGCAGCATGCTGCGGGGTCTAGCTATATGAAGAAACCGGCGGTGTCCTACTCTCCCACAGGGTCCCCCCTGCAGTACCATCGGCGCTATCGGGCTTAGCTTCCGGGTTCGGAATGTAACCGGGCGTTTCCCCAACGCTATGACCACCGAAGTGTTTTGGCAGGTAGCTACTCAGAGCAGCTTCCCTTTGCCTAGGCGACATCTTACATGCCGCTGATGGCGCCTCTGTGGCGGTTGTCGGACCATCGGCTCACGGAACCGACAGTGGCGGGCGTGAGAGGCACTCCAAGGATCTGGTGACGCCAGCCTCGCCTCACCACATGGTCTTTTCCCCCGAATGGCGGCGAGCACCATGACCAGCTCGTCGCCTTCAGCAGCGCGTCGCGCGCCTTCGCCCCCTCGATCGGTCCGACGAACCCCTGGGACTCCATGAGGCCCATCAGCCGCCCGGCCTTGCGCTGAAGCACCGAGGTGGACCCGACCTGCGTCGAGACGCCAGCTCGGCCGCCCGGCACAGCAGGTCCCGGCCACGAAGGCGCTCTGTAGGTGGACCGGCTTGTTCGCCCCACCGGCAGGACCAGCCTGCCCCCCTTGTCGACCAGCTTCTCGGCGCCCGGCTGGTCCAGGTTCGCCCGGCTGTCGGCGAGGGAGGAGACGGCGAAGGCCATCCGCGAGAGCACATTCGCCTTGATCAGATCGGTCACCATGTCCACCGAGAGTCGGTGATCAACGAATGACACACGGTTCCCGGGCGCCATGGGCTCTCTCGCGCTTCAGTAATTGCCTCTCGAGGTTGCCAGGGAATGGCGGGCTTAGTATGTATCTCCATCAAACGGCTTCACGGGGGTGCCCCGTGAGAGGATCGCGGACGTGAAACTGATCGAGAACACCGAGGCACGACGGGTGGAGGCGCTCAGTGTCCTTGACCCTCGGACCCAGGCCGCCCTGGGGCAGTTCTTTACCCCTGCCCCAGCCGCCGGCCTGATCGCCTCGATGCCTCGTCTAGGCGCCCTGAGCAATACCGTGCGCGTTTTGGATCCTGGTGCCGGCGTCGGCTCGCTAACCGCCGCACTGGTGACCCGGCTGCACGAAGAGCGCCCTGACCTGAATGTTCATGTCGTTGCTGTGGAGACCGACCCGCAGGTCATGCCTTACCTGCGGGCCACACTCGAGGAATGCAAGGCAACCTACGGCACCGCGTTCGAGCTCGTGCAGGGCGACTACCTCATCGACGATGACGCACTCATCGACGGGCCGTTCGACCTCGTCGTCGCCAATCCACCCTATGGAAAGCTCGCCGCAGGCAGCCTGCACCGTACGCGCACTGCGCACCACCTGGTCGATGCCAGCAACATCTACACGGCCTTCTGGGCCAGGGCCACAGCTACCCTCGCACCCGGCGGCCAGATCTCGATCATCGTGCCCCGCTCCTGGGCCAACGGCACATACCACCGAGCCTTTCGTCAGTGGATGCTCGACCGCACCAGCCTCGACCTCCTACACGTCTTCGAGAGCCGCAACACGGTCTTCGCCGACACTGGCGTTCTCCAGGAAAACGTCATCGTGGCTGGCACGCGGGGTGACCAGCAGCGACAGGTCGTCCTGTCGGCCTCGATTGCGCACCACGACGCCCCGCTGCGCCGCACCGTCCCGTTCGACGCGGTGGTCCTGCCCGGGGATAGCGAGCAGTTCGTCCGCTTCGACGACTCCGCCATCGTGCCGTCGGCCGTCTCGTTCACCCTGGCCGACCTGGGCTTGGGCGTCAGCACGGGCAAGGTCGTCGACTTCCGCAACCGCGAACACTTGACCGAAGACCTCGGTGCCGACGGTGTCGTGCCGATGATCTACCAGGCCAACGTGCGCGGTGGAGAGATCGAGTGGCCACAGCGCCCCACGAAAAAGCCGCAGGGCTTCTTGCCCAGCACCGAGGCCGCCCGCAAGCTGCTGCTGCCCGAAGGGCACTACGTCGTCATCAAGCGCTTCTCTGCGAAGGAGGAGAAGCGGCGCGTGGTCGCTGGCGTCTGGAAGCATGACGGCCCGGTTGCCCTGGACAACAAGACCAACTACCTGCACGAGAAGAAGGGGCCTATCGACCCTCAGCTCGCGCACGGGCTGATGCTCTGGCTGAACTCCTCGACGCTCGACGCGATCTTCCGCACCTTCTCCGGGCACACTCAGGTCAACGCCGGGGACGTCAAGACACTCCCCTTCCCCTCCCGTGACGACTTGGTGCGCCTGGCGGAGAACGCGCCGGAATGGCTCCCAGAACAGGCGAAGCTCGACGCCCTCGTAGCTGACTTGTTCCCCCCTGTCGTAGGCTCCGCAGAGTGACCAGCACCTTAGAAGCATCCGTCGAAAACGCCGGCGTCCTCCTGCAAGCCTTCGGCTTCGACAAGGTCCGCTGCAATAGCAGGTCCGCCCTGACAGCTCTCGCGCTGCTCGGCCTGGAACCTGGCGAGCCGTGGGACGCGGCGACCAACCAGCGTCTCGGCGTCACAGAAATCATGGGCGTCATTGCGGAGAAGTGGGGTAAAACGTACGCCCCGAACTCGCGTGAGACCTTCCGCAAGCAGACGCTCCACCAGTTTGTCGACGCGGGGTTCGCCGAGCACAACTCCGACGCCCCCGAAGGGCGCGCGGTCAACTCCTCCAAGAACAATTACCGGATCGCTCCGGCCGCTCTGTCCGTAGTGCGTCTCTTCGGCACCCAAGGGTTCCAAGGCGCCCTCGACGCCTGGATAGCCGAAGCTCCCACCCAGCAGGCCGCTTACAAGGCCACCCGCGACATGCAGATGATCCCAGTCAAGCTGCCCGACGGTTCTGTGTTCCGACTCTCTCCTGGTGGCCAGAACCCCCTGATCCGGGACATGGTCGAGGAGTTCTGCCCTCGCTTCGCCCGCGGCGGACAGTTGCTCTATCTGGGGGACGCCAAGGATCACCGCTACGACATCCGCCATGACGACGCCTTCGCACGTCTCGGGCTGACCTTCGACGAGCACGGCAAGAACCCGGACCTCGTGGTCTATGACGAGAAGCGCGGTTGGCTCTTCTTGATGGAGGCCGTCACTTCTCACGGACCGATCGACTTCGGACGGCGTGAGCACCTTAAGAAACTCTTCGCGACGGACAAAGCGGGGCTGGTGTTCGTGAACTGCTTCCCGGACCGCGCCACGATGCGCAAGTGGCTGGCCGACCTCGCATGGGAGACCGAAGCCTGGGTGGCTGACGCGCCTGATCACCTGATCCACCTGAACGGCTCGCGGTTCCTCGGCCCCTATGAGGGGCCTTTCAAGCTCGCGCTCTGACTGGGCGAACCCCAGGCCACGGTCGTGACCTGTCCGATGCACGCGAGGACAACCCAGCGGTCAGTGGCGCAAACAGCTCCTCCTTCAACAGAGTCTCGGGGAGCCGGCGGACATGACTGCCGGCCTATGCACCTCAGCCGGTCCGAGGTGCATAGGTATGCCGCTCAGCAGCAGGTGTAGGACGGGTTGGCCTTGTCCGCGGTGAGACGCTTGTCTGGAGTCGTCGTCTAGCTTCCCCGCCCGTGGACCGCCCTCAGCCTCGGGCCCCGAGCCAGCTCAGGCCCCTGAGCCGTGGCGGACCACGACGTCAGCCGAGAAGCCGGCGTGCCGCAGCGGCGCGGCGGCCTCGATCATGCCAGCCAGTGCGGTGTGTGCCACCCGGAGCTGTGGGCTTTGTCGGCCGCTCTCGCCGAGCGGGGCTATGGAGCTGCGGTGCAGTCGGACGGCGCGCCGGTAGAGCAGTTCGATCTCGCGATTGAGGGCGAGGACGGACATCTGGGGGTCGCGGGTGATGAGGTACTGCCCGAGTACGTAGAGGAAGCACTCGTGCTCCTTCTCGCACATGTTGTCCCGGTCCCAGACCTTGGCGACTTCGAACTGGCTGGGGGTCATGTGGTCAAGAGCGGCCTCTCGCGGCATACCGTCTTCGCCGGCCTCCTTGACGAGGTCCCACAGTTCGAGGCCGAGATCGGACGGCGACCTGCGTCGGGAGTTCACAGCTGATCCCCTTCCCCGCCACCGAGGAGCCGGGCGAGTTCGTCGTCCATGTCGGTCTGGCCGGTGGTGACGACGTGCTCACACCAGTCGCAGACCGCCCGGACCTTCTTGATGCTGTCGAGGACGGCTTCCTCTTCCTCAGTGGTCAGCAACTCCTCTTGGGCCAGCACGACGGCATTCTGCATGGACACGCAGAAGCTGGTGCACTGGCCCAGGATCCTGAGCACTGCGGACGGCGTCTCGCGATAGTTGACGGTGGGGCTCGACAACGTACCGGGGACGCCGTGGTCCTGCTGTGTCGTGCCCAGGTCACCAGGGGTGCGCGGCAGTTCAGTTCCCGCCTCCAGCCTGTGCGCGCGGTCGCGATTGGCATCTCGGACGGCGCGCCGGAAACGTGGATCCTCGACAGCCTGCTTGAGCACTTCCGTCCGATCGGCGAGCTGCGTGATGGCCTCGGCTGCCTCACTCGTGTCACGGAGCAGCCGCTTCGCCGTCTCGATGCGCTCGCCTGCTGTGGCCGGGTTTTCGGGCAGAGAGTGCCTGGCACGGCGCGCGGCGTCGGAGTGCCAGACACCGCGCTCGTTCGGGTCCAGGTCGTCTGAAGGCTCCTGACGGAGAAGCTGGAACCGGTCAGGAACGGCGCCCAGCCGCTGATGCACGCTCCAGGGAACGTCCGCCCTGCGCTCGTCGGCCGGCCAGGCGCGGGCGACCCAGCGGTAGGTCACGAGGGTGCTCTCCTTCACCCTGATCTGCTTGGCGAAGAGCGACATGATGTGGCCGATCTCCCCGCCACCGCGCGGACGACCATCCAGCATCTCGTTGAGCATGTCCCCGAGTTCGAAGTTGCTCGTGCTCTTGGTGCGTACGATCCGACGGGCACGGTGGACGTACGTCGTCCACTCGTCGCGGGTGAATCCAGTTGGGACCTCTAGGGCAGGCATGCAGGGCTCCCGTGCTTGTCAATGAAGCCAGGTGCAGGAGAACGCCCCAGGCGGCCAAAGCCGCGCCCACGAGACCTGACTGTGCCGTCGGCAGCGTCCTGCTCGACAGCACCCGCCGGGAGGCGCGCTTCTCGGCGCAAAGAGGGGAAGCTTGGTACCGCGGCTTCGGGGGAGCAACCGGATGAGACCCGCGCACGTCTGCGGGCCTTGCCGCGTCCTCCGCGTGTCCGGGGTGCGCGGTAGCGTCCCCTGTGAGACCAATCGCGCCGAGGGGACGGTCACTGGATGGCGTACAGCACTGACACCGCCGACCGACAGGAACAGCTCGGCCTGATCCTCGACTTCGCCGGGGTGCTCACAGCCAGCCCTCTCGCTGTCCACCGTGCCTGGTGCGTGTCGGAAGGGCTGGCCCCGGAGGCGTGGCGCAGCACCCTCAACGACCACCCAGAGGGCCGGCGCCTGTACGCGGCCCTGGAGGTCGGGGAGATGGGGCAGGCGGAGTGGAATGAGGGCACTGCCGCTTTGCTGGGTGCGCACGTGGACCCGGCGAACCTGATGGGCCGGGCGTGGGCCAGAGTGCCCGCAGCTCGTCGGATGGCTGCCCTCGCCCGTGCGGCACGGGCGGCTGGTCATCGAGTCGCTCTGTTGTCCAACAGCTTCGGCCTGGACCCATTCAACCCGTACGAGCACGTCGGAATCTGGGACCTGTGCGATTTGCACGTCGTCTCCGAGCTGGTCGGCATGGCCAAACCCGATCCGGAGATCTACCGGCTGACCCTAGACCGCATCGGCCTGCCCGCCGAGCAGTGCGTGTTCGTGGACGACCACGCCGTGAACCTTCCGCCGGCCGCCGAGCTGGGAATCACCACCGTCCACGCCATCCGTGAGGACGAGGCCGTTGCGGAGCTTGAGGCCCTCCTGGGGGTCAGTGCGGTACTCGCCGCGTGACCCCAACTTCCGGATAATCAAGGGGTACCGCTCCCACCACACAGGTCCAACCTCAATACGGACCAGTACGTTGCTGCCATGGCTGACTTGCTAGAGCTCCCGAAGCGCGGTCAAGACCTGCCCCAGCAAGAGTGGGGTCGTATGCGGTCGGCTGCCAGACGGTTCGCCGAGGGTGGCCGTAGGCCGGGCCGGTACCTCTGCCCAGACGAACTTGCCAGGCTGTGGACGGCGGGGGTGGTAGCCCCAGCGGGTGGCCATGGTGGCGGTGAGCAGGAGGCCGCGGCCGCCCAGGGCGCTGTCGCTGGGGGCCTGTGGTGTCGGCGGCAGGGGGTCGTTGTCGCCGACCTGCAGGATGACGCCCGTCTCGGTCGGCCAGAGGCGCAGGAGGATCGTGTCTGGAGCGGGCCGTGCGGCGTCTGGCGGCCCCAGTGGACGTGCGTGCTCGATCGCGTTGGTGGTGAGCTCTGAAACGAGAAGACGGGCCACCTCTATGCCCTCGTCGGGGAAGTGCCATCGTCGGAGCACGTCGACGGTGTGGCAACGGGCCCAGAAGGCGGCGTTCGGGATGGCTGCGAGCGCGAGATCACTGACGGGAGGCAGGGGCTGGCTCATGCGGGTGGCTTCCTCGACGGCGTGGCCGGGTGGCGGGCGGTGTGCCGTGGGCTGAGGGGGCGGCCTCCGGGCGGCGCGAGGGGTGCCTCCCGGGGGCTCGCCGGTCTCGCGGGCTACTTCGTCGCGATCACGTAGACGCTGCCCCAGCGGCGCTTCGGGTTGGCCTTGGTGGAGTCGAAGGTCCACGGCTCGACGGTGGTGAAGCCGGCCTCGGTGAAGAGCTGGACGAGCTTCTCGTGGTCGTAGGCCCACAGGTGCTGGGTGTACTTGGGGTCGTCGTCCTGGTCGCGGAAGACGAGGTTGACGAGGTCGAGCTGGGTGTTGATGTCGCCGAGGCAGTTCCGCTTGGCGTACCAGCGCTCGATCATCTCGGCGGAGGTGTCGAGGGAGCCGGGGTAGCGGCTGAGGGCGAAGGCGGCGTCGGGGACGCCCGTGATGATCTGGCCGCCGGGCGCGAGGACGCGGTGGGCCTCGATGGCGTACTGCTTGGCCGAGCGGGGGTAGTCGATGTGCTCCAGGAAGTGCTCGGAGAACAGCGTCCGGGCGGTGTTGTCGTGCAGGGGGATGCCCTCGCGGACGTCCCAGAGAAGGTCGGCCGGCGGGACGGCGTCGATGTTGAAGAAGCCGTCGATCCGGTGGGCGCCGCCGCCGATCTGGACCTTGGCGGGCTTGTGGTCGATCCGGCCGTTCGGCCAGGCGCGCCGGCTCGTGTGGTGGTAGCGGTGGAGTTCGATCTCACGGGCGGCGGCGCGGAGGCCGCGGGCCAGCCCGTGGGTGGTCGCCGGGTCGTCGAGGAGGGAGGCGATCTGCTCGCCGAGGAGGTCGACCGAGGGCATGCCGGAGGTACTCATGACAGGACTCCTGCTCATGAAGGGGGCGGGGTGAGGTGGTGCTGTTGGTGAGGCGGTGGATTATGCGGCGCTGGGTGCCGGGGCGGTCCACTGCTTGTTGCGCATCAGCGTGTACTTGATGTCCACCAGGCGCGGGGCGATGGTGAGGGAGAGCTCCTCGGCCGGGTGGAGGTGGCCGGTGTCGTCCAGCTCGGCGCGCCAGATGCGGTAAGCCAGGTTGGGGTAGGCCGGGTTGATGCCGATCTCGCCCTTGGGCATCGTGCCGTTGAACGGGGCGACGATGTCCATGTGGTTCCAGTAGTTCCAGGCCTGCAGCGCCTTGTACTGGTCGAAGTAGAAGTAGAAGTCGGGGTAGCGGCCGAAGGTCCGCAGCTCCCGGTGGATGAGGTGGCCCAGGAGCGGGCCGAGCTGGGTGGCGAGGGCGTCGAACTCCCAGCGGGTGTGGTGCCAGGCTTCGGGGATCTCGCCGGGGGTAAAGAGCCGCGCGGCCACGAGGTGGCTGATGCGCTCGACGAGGTACGTGGCGGCGTGCTCGGGGTCGATGGCGGGATCGACACGGCGGAGGAGCGTGGCCAGCTCGTCGGGCCGGGGGCGGAACTTCGCGAGGTCGAACTTGCCGGACAGAGCAGGGAACGAGGCGAACAGCAGCTCTTTGTAGAGCCAGTTGTTCAGCTCCCCCAGTTCCGCCAGGCGGCGAGTGTGGCGCGACGTGGAGTGGAGCATCAGGTACTCCGCCACGGCTTCGAAATAGAGGTAGCCGAGGATCGGCAGGCGGGGGATCGTCTCGTCGAGCTGCTGGAGGAACGCCTTCGGGGCGATGGCTGTGCCCTGGTAGGCCACGGTGGCCGCGGTGGCGAGGAAGGCGGCGGAGTTCTTGACGCGGGCCACGACGGTCTCGCGGAGCTGGTGCCGCTCGTTCTTGCTGAGCAGGTACTCGAGGTGGCTGTAGATCTGCAGGTGGATGAAGCCCAGCCTGAGGTAGTCGATGCCGGCCAGCCCCCGGTACGACTCCGGTGGCGTGTCGATCTCGATGATCAGCGGGGTGGGCCTGCGGTCGGTGATGCCGAGCTTGGCCAGGAAGGCCGGCGCCTCCCTGGTCAGGACGTACGAGGCCAGGTTGTGCATGCGGAAGCCCTGCTCGGTGGGTGTGAGCGGGGCGCAGTAGATACTTCCGACGAGGCAGCCGCCGGAGGGGTAGAGCATGCCCTCCTGGTTGATCTCCTCCAGCGCGTGGGTGACGTGGAGGAGGTGCAGCTTGTCCTCGCCGCTCAGGGCGTCGAAGAGGGCGTTGCGGCGCAGCAAGTGGCCGTTCGGGGTGCCCTCCGCGAGGCGCTGGTCCCATGCGGCGGACTGGGCCGCGAGCGGGTCGACGGGGTCGGCAGGGCTGGGGATGAGGCCGCTGCCGTAGAAGGCGTGGGCATCGGCCCACAGGTGGTAGGCATCGAGGAAGTCCATGGTCACACCAGCCCTGCCTGGGCCAGCCCGAAGCGGACGGCCTCGGGGCTGCTGGCTCCTGCCAGGTGGGCCTTCTCGGCGGTGAGGACCATGTCGAAGGCCAGGCCGCGGTATTGGTCGAAGGCCGGCTCGCGGACGTGCCGGGCGTCCGGCCACCAAGTGGCTTTCGGGAGCCGGTACCGGTCGAGGGCGTCGGCGGCCTTCAGGATGTCCGCCAGCGACTCCGCCTTCGAGTGGTCGTGCCAGTCGTCGGCGGTGAAGGCGTCGTATGGGACGTCGTGCAGGCGGACGGCGGTCGCCGCCTGCACGATCCGGCGGGGGGTGGCCGTGAGGCCGAAGTGGCCCCATACGGTGTCGGCGTTCGCGGCGAGCCAGATGGCCGCCCGGGCGCCATGCCCCTGGTCGTCCTTGTCGTGACGGCGCTGGCAGTCGTGGACGGCCGCGGCCACGACCACCGTGGCGGTGTCGGCGTCGTCGAGCCCGTGGGCCTCGGCGAGCACGGCGGCCAGCGCTGCCGTGCGCATGCTGTGACGGACGCCGTGGATCGAGGTGTACAGGCGAGGCGTCGCCATCCAGGCGGCTGGCAGCGCGGACTGCTTCAGTAGACCCCGCGCGGCCGAAGCCAAGGCCGGCTGCGCTGTCGTCGTGAAGTCGGGCCGGTTCTCTTCGATCCACTCAACGGTGGCCCGGTCCATGTACTGGTGGAGCGGCAACTGCCGACGGGCAGCCTGGTCGATCAGGGTTGCGGTTGCTGGGGTCGTGCTCATGTGTGCCCACCCCCTTTGGTGGTCTCCGCGGTGACGTGCTCCTACCTGAGGGGCGCGGCCTGCTGCTCGCGCTCCTTCCGCTCCTGCTCCGCGGCCTCGAAGGCAGCGGTGAAATCGGCCAGCTCCTGCTCGGTCATCAGCGTGATGCCCAGCTCCGCTGCCACATCCATGATCTTGGCCGCTGCTTCGTCGCGGGCGGCGTCCGAGGCGCCGTCGTCGAGCAGCAGCTCGAACTCGGCGTGGTAGCCCCACGCCTCGCTCCACTTGACTGCGATCTCGACGCCGTCGAAGCGGTAGTTGTGCCGGAAATTGAACGCCTCGTGCATGGCGGGCTCGAAGCCGAGGCTGTTGAACACCTTCACTGCGGCGGACACGTCGGCGGGGGAGATCGCGAACTCCGTCTCCGCGAATGCGGAGCCCTGGCCGATCTTGCTCCCCTTGAGGGTGATCTTGGCGGTGCCGGCGGCGCTGTTGTCGGTGACCTTCAGCAGCTGGTCGGGCAGCACGTAGAAGTAGATGTGCTTGTCGTCGTTGCCGAGGTCCTCGCCATCCGCCTTCAGGCGGGCGACCAGCTGGTCGTGGGACTCCTTGGGGAAGCGGGCCCGCATCTCGATCTCGATGGCCACGGGGTGGTGTCTCCTCGTTTCAGGCATGGCGAAGCCAGCCGGACCCTGCCGTGGGGGCCCTGTCCGGTTGGCCAGGCGCTATGGAATTGGGGCTCGGGATGGGGGTGGGGCTAGCGGTGCGGCCGGGCCGGGCCCCGCCGCACCGCTCGTGGAGCTCTGCTGTGTCAGCCCAGGTCGCCGAAGCGGGCCTGGACCACACCGGAGTGCAGGTACGTGGGCAGCTGGACGCCGCCCACCGACGAGCGGCTCGTGGCGACCTGCTCCTCCGTCTCGCTGGGGAAGCCCTCCAGGAGCCGGAGGCACTGCTGGACCCACTCACGGGACGTGGGCCAGTTGCCCAGATCGCGGTGGCGTACCGCCAGGGCGTAGGCGGTCTCGGTCGCCGCCCAGCGGTCGCTCACCAGCTCACGCTGGAAGATCGACTCCAGCTCGTCGGTGGAGGCCAGGCGGGTCTGGTTGGTCATGGTGCCCTCTCAGATCAGACGGTCGTACCCCAGTGGTGTTCAACGCATCGGCGTCCCACCGGTGACGCCGTACTCCGCCATCAGTACGTGTAGATCTCGGCCAGCGTCTTGTAGTCCTGCAGCTCGTCCTTGTCGAACCACAGCTCCACCTCCTGCTTGGCCTCCTCCGCGTTGCCGGAGGCGTGCACGAGGTTCGCGACGGCCTTGCCGGAGGCGATGCTGGCTGCGGCGCTGTAGTGCGACAGGTCGCCTCGCACGGTGCCGGCGGGAGCCTGGTTCGGGTAGGTGCTGCCCACGATCTTGCGGACCGTGGCGATGGCGTCGTAGCCCTCCAGCACCAGGGCGATGACCGGACCCTGCTGCATGAATGTGGAGGTGACGTTGTAGACCTCCGCCCCGAGTCGTTCTTCCAGGTCGAAGTAGTGGCGGCGGGTGAATTCCGCGTCCATCCACTTCATCTTCGTTCCGACGATCTTCAGCGCGGCGTCCTCGAATCGCGTGATGATCCTGCCTGCCAGGCCACGCGCCAGCGCATCGGGCTTCAGCAGGACGAGTGTGCGCTCCACGGTGTGTGCCTGATCCTCGGGCATTGTCTCCCTTTCGCCTTGCTAGCAACCGGAGATGACGGGCGATCAGCCGTCACCCGCTGAGGTTACCGGCGTCGACGAAGGGGCCAGGACGAGCAGCGGTGTCCCGTGGCGATCAGAGGCGGATGCGGCCTCCGCGGAGACTGGATCAGGCAATCGAATTCAGCCAACTTCCCTTTCCCTCCTATCCGAAGCGAGCGCGCATCTAAAATCTCCCTGTGGTCGTCCGGCGCCCGTGCGCCTCTCGATAGGGCCCTGGATCCGGAATGTCGATCAGATGATTCCTTGCCCCGGTGACTCCGATTCTTCCGGGACGCGCGCCGCGCGACCATGAAGCGCCAGTGCAGTGGGAGTGCACCTTCGGCACGCGGGTTCCTGCACCGAGAGCTGCGACGACGAAGGGGCGGCGCGTGGAGGTCATCGAGCTCTGGAGCGGACGGTACGCATGCATCCTTCAGTCCGCGCTCCGGCTCACCAACGAACAGTTCGCCGCCCAGCTCGGCATCGCCGTCCGCACCGTCGCGGCCTGGCACGCCGACTCCACCGTCGTGCCGCGCAAGGAGATGCAACAACTCCTGGACTCAGCCCACGAGCAGGCCACGCCGGCAGCCCGTCAGCGGTTCTCCCTCTTGGTCGCGAACGAGCACCGACCGGCCGCGCCGGACCCCGTCGGCGCCCAGGCGCTGCGGATCGCCATCGCCGTGGTCACCCGTGACGATCAGGTCCTACTGGTATGCCGACGGCACGACGACGCGTCCGGCATCACCTGGCAGTTCCCCGCCGGTGTGATCAAGCCCGGGGGCAAGGCCGAGACCACCACGGTGCGGGAAACCCTGGACGAGACAGGAGTCCACTGCGCCGTACGCGATCACTTGGGTAGCCGTCTCCACCCGGTGACCGGAGTGCTCTGCGACTACTTCCTCTGCGAGTACCTGGCGGGAGAGGCGGCCAATGCCGACGCCGAGGAGAACGCTGACGTCATGTGGGTTCCGAAAAACTCCCTGACCCGGTTCATCCCCGTCGATACGATCTTCCCACCCATCCTGGCTGTCCTGGAGGAGCAGACGTGACGCAGCAGAACGCTGAGGAGCGACCGGGCATCGCCGCGGCCATCGTGGTGCACGCAGGCCGCGTGCTCATGGTCCGGCGCCGGGTCAGCGAGGGCCAGCTCTCCTGGCAGTTCCCCGCCGGCGAAGTCGAGCCCGACGAATCCCGCGAGGACGCCGCGGTTCGCGAAACCCAGGAGGAGACGGGCCTGACGGTGAAGGCGGTCAAGCTCCTCGGTGAGCGGATCCACCCGGTCACGGGTCGGCTGATGTCCTACACGGCCTGCGAGGTGGTCGGTGGCAGTGCTTACGTAGCGGACACCGACGAGCTGGCCGAGCTCGCGTGGGTTGCCCATGCCGAGATCCCGCAGTACGTCCCCTACGGCCTCTTCGGCCCGGTCCAGCAGCACCTGGACTCCGCTCTTCAGCGCTGACCACGCGCAAGCCCCCCTCACCCAAGCCTTCGGCCACGAGTGCCGCCTCAGGGCCAACGCGTCGAACGTTGGCCCTGAGGCATGTTCACGGTGTCAGCCTCGGGCCATCAGTCGCGCGACGAGAGCGCGTGCTTCTGGTGTGAGGCCGTCGAGTATCTCCTGTGTGTAGGGGGTGTCGGGTCGGGCTGCGAGGTCGTGGACGGCGGCCCAGTTCTCGGCGATCAGTTGCAGGGCCTGCTGTGTGCGGAGGATGGCCTCGTGCCGCCGGGTGAGGTGTTCCTCGGCGAGCTGGGCTGCCTGGCCCCAGGTGATGTCGCCGCGTTCGGCGAGCGGGCTGAGGGCGGGTGTGGCATCGCGGTCGGCGAGGCGGAGTGCGTCGGAGTCCCTCGCGAGCTGGCGAAGCCGTTCCTCTTCGAGTCGCCTGTCGAGGGCGGCGATGGCGGCGTCAAGGGTGAGGTGGCCCTCGGCGGCCTTCTCGGCGAGGTCGGGGGCGTGCTGTTGCAGGCGTTCGTTCTGGGCGAGGAGGGCTTCGGTGTGGGTTTTGCGTTCGCGGGCCTGGTCGTGGGCGGCGTCGAGGCCGAGTGTGCCGAGGCGTACTCGTTCGGCGAGGTCGGGGGCGTGCTGGAGTACGACGTTGGCGGCGGAGAGGCGGCTGCGGCTGATGTCGTGGAGCTTGGCCTGGGTCCGCAGGGAGTGTCCCGAAACGGAACACGCCATGGCGGTGATCATGGCCTGCTGGCCCTTGCTGATGTGCCGGCGGACGACGTTGTTGCTGAAGATCAGGCGGGTGGGGTTGTCACCGTCGTATGTGGTGAAGCGGGGTTCGATGCCGGCGCGCTTGCAGGCGGCGAGGCGGTTGCGGCCGTCTAGGACGACGCCGTCGCGGTCGCGGATGATCGGCTTGTGCTGGCCCTCGGTCTTGATGGACTCGGCGAGATCGTACAGTTCGGCCTCGGTGAGCATCGGGAAGGTGTCGGCGTAGGGGTGGATCTTCAGGGGTGACTCCTTGTCGGCTGGTGTTGCCGCAGGCCCGGGAGGGCGCGGCGGGTGCGGGCTGAGGTATGCCGTTGCTGGGGGGAGCTCGGGCTGAGGGACGCGGTGGGGCGGCTGGTGTCATCGGGTCCTGCGGGGGCGGTCGGCGGACGTGGCAGGCTTGGTGACCAGGGGCGGGGCTGACCTTCGTGCGGCACCTGTGGCGGGTTGCGGGTTCAGGTCGGCGATGCGGTGCAGTCGCCAGACGAGGACTTCGCTGACGGAGCCGGCGGTGTCGAGCTCCCGGTAACGGGCGGCCTGGGTGAGCAGGGCGGCGGGGTCGTGGCCGGCGCTCTGGGTGTCGGAGAGGATGGCGGCGAGGACGGGCCAGCCGGGTTCGGCGAGGATCTGCTCGGCCAGGTCCGGCAGGGCCTGGCGGACGAGGACGGCCTGCCTCTGTTGCACGGGTAGAGCCAGGCTCAGGCCGCGCTGGTGGAACACCGTCAGGGGCTGGAGGGTGGCTGCCTGGTAGGCGGCGTGCAGGTGTTCGGCTGCCTGGCGGGCGGCTTCGGCCTGCTGGTCGTGGTGGCGGGTGTCGTGCCAGTGCTGGGCTGCGACGACCGCTAGGAGGACGGCGTCGAGGAGGATCGCGAGGAGGGCGCCGTCCTTGGGCGCGGGTTCACGCACGATCGCCTTGATCGCCCGCCGTGTGGCCTCGGCCTGCTGGTGGCGGGCACGGATGCGGGAGCGGCTGGCCCGCTCGAAGGCCGCGGCTGCCTGGGCCAGCTGCGGCTTGTAGGCGGCGGGGGCGATCAGGGGGAGGGCGTCGAGGGTTTCGGCGAGCACGGAGATGTGCGCCTGGCCCACAGCGTCATCAGTCTCCGCCAGCAGATCGGGGATACGGTCGGCCGCTGCGGTGACCTGCTGCCACGCCGTACGCCGACGACCAGTGTGCCGATCAGTGGGGGCAGGTTCGGTGGGCGCGAGGCGTTCGCTGATCTTGGGGTAGGAGAGGTCGGGGGCGAGGGTGGATCCGGAGAACCACACAGGCTCGCCCTTGGCGTTGGTGTCATCGGGGAGGGCGACCTTGTAGCCGCGGATGTCGCCGGAGGGGAAGTGCTGGACGTCCACGAGCATGTTGGTGTTGCGGAGGATGGTGAAGAACTCCTCGGTGCTGGTGGCAGCCGCCACAGCGGTGCGGACGGTGGTGCGCAGACGCTCGCGCGGGGTTGTGGCGGAGCCGGTGCGGCGGGCCTTCTCTTGCTCGGCGCGGGTGGGGCGTTTGGCGGCGGTGCGGTCGCCACGCACGACCTGGCGTAGGCCGTACTCCTTCTCGATCGCGGCGCACTCCTTGTCGGCACGTGGGTAGTCGTTCCAGTTGCGGGGTGTGCTGAGGTCGCCTCGGACCTTGGTGGCGACGATGTGGATGTGGTCCTCCGCGTGGCGGACCGCGACCCACCGGCAGGCATCGGGGTCGCCGGCCGGTGCGATGCCAGTGGCGTTCAGGATCCGGCGGGCGATCACCGCCCACTCGTCATCTGTCAGGATCCGGTCCTCGGGTGCGGCCCGGACCGAGCAGTGCCACACGTGTTTGTCCGGTGCGCGGTCGCCGGCCTGTTTCACCCGCAGGTCAAGAACCGTGGCGAGCTGGGCGAGTGTGGAGGCCTCGTCACGGCCGGGGTCGGGAGCGAAGCCGTCCCAGGAGGCGACCAGGTGGGGGTCGGTGTGTTCGTTGGCGCGGCCTGACCCGTAGAGGTAGCGCAGGACGCCGTGGGTGTTGGCGCCGGCCTTGCTGATCTTCGTGATCAATCAGGCCGCCTTCGACGTGGCGGCGTTGTCCGCTGCCACATCGATCGACCTGGCGGCATCACGGGCCAGGCCGAGGACGCATCGGGCTTCGGCGAGGAGGGCTGCGTCCCCAGGGTGTGGATGGCCGCCGGAGTTCAGCTTGAAGGCGATCTGGTTGACGTTCTTGCCGATGGCGGCCACCTGGAACCGCAGGGCGGCGAGCTCGTCGATCAGGTCATCTTGCGAGGTCCGTTGGCCGGGCAGCGCGAGGTCGCCGTTCAGGTGGGCCACGACGAGGGCGCCGACGAGGTGCGCGCCAGCCAGGTTCAGGCTGCGGGCCTCGGCGAGGATCGCCTGCTTCTCGGCGACGCTGTATCGGACGTCGACGCGCTCCTTGCGCTGCACCTTCTGACGTGCGCGGCGGCGGGCAACCCGGTACAGCGCGGCCTCGTCGGCGGCCCGGACGACGACGGGCAGGCCGGCGTCGGCACCGACCGCCTCCTGCCCCGGTGCGCCCTCGCGCCGGGGTCCTGCCTCCGCCACCCCTGGGGCGGAGGCAGTGTTGGACCGGCCCTTGGACGGTCCAACGTCATACCTTGCTGCCTGGTCTGGGGCTGGAGTACGGGTGTTCTGCTGCTGGTGGACGGTGGGATCGGGGGTGTGCAGGTCCGGCATGCCGGGCCTCCTTCGGAGGTGGGGTCGCCTCAGCGGGCGTTGTGCGGGGAGAGCGCCAGCCCGCCCACGGCGCCGGAGCGAGGGGGCAGGGCTGGATCAGCGGACGGCGACGGCGTGCTCGTCCAGTTCGGCCTGGAGGATGTCCTTGGCCTTCTCGGCGAGGTCCTTGTTGATGGTGAAGCCCTTGTCACGGACGGCGTCCTCGATGCGACGGCGGGAGGCGTGTCCCTCCCGGCCGGGCTGCGTGGTGCGGCCTATCTCGACGGCCTGCTCCAAGGTGGCGCTGGACTTGCGTCCCTTGCGCTTGGGCGGGGTAGCGGCTTCCGCCTCTTGTTTCCGTGCGGGCTCGGGCACATCCCGGCTCGTTTCCACAGGTGTTGGCGCAGCAGCGTCGGCTGCCGGCGCCTGGCGAGGTTCGGGCACAGCGGCGGGCTTGTGGCGGGTGGCGACTTCGGTGTCTGCGGTGTTGTGGCGGGTGGCGGGTTGGCGTTGGACGAGCAGGTAGAAGTGGACCGCGCCTGCCAGCGCGAGCGGGGCGATGGCGGAGATGGCGCCGACGGTGATGTCGTCCAGCGGGAGCCCGGTGTGGCGGGCTTGCTGGTTGAGGCGGATCGCGTGGAGCACGTTGGCCCAGATGCTGGTGACGGTGGCGAGTGCGACCAGCGTGGCCACGTAGAGGCGGGCGCGCAGGGGGCCGGCGTGCAGGACCAAGAGCGCGCCGATGCCCAGGGCGATGAAGCCGTCCACGAGGAGGGGAAAGACGTAGGTGAGGGCTGCGTGGACGTGGCTGGCGGCGGCCATCTGACGCAGGGCGTCGTAGGACAGCGCGAACGCGCCGAGTGCCATGAGCGCGACCCCGGTACGGATCGCCACGGCCAGGGCGGGCCTAGCCGGGGGTGAGACCGGGAAAGAGGGGATGGCGTGCGAGGGCAAGCGTGGGGCTCCAGGGAGTTGGCGGGGGCCACCGGGGCGGGTGGCCGAGAAGGGCGCGGACTCGTCCCACTCGTCCCGTCGCTGGTCAGGGCAGGTACGGGTGAGCGGCTGATGTCGACTCGACTCGTTGCACGAAACGCCACACGATCGTCGGGGCGGTCGGCGAGACGAGTGGGGACGAGTTGGTACGGGTGGCGCCTCGTGGCAGGGCGGCGGGCGCCCAAGCAGGCGGGTACGAAACTCGTCGGGGGCGTTTGACGAGGTCAACCCGCCTGTTGATGTCGAGTCGACTCGTTGCGGGCTGTTCACCCGTCCCCGCGCTGACCTGCGCGGGGACGGGTGGGACGATTCGTGGAGGGTCAGGCGCCGGTGGCGGGCGCGGCCTCGGGGGCGGGATTCTCCGGCGGGCAGTACCGCATCCAGGCATCGGCGAACTGGCCCGGGGTGAAGCCCTTGGCCTGGTTCCCGCCCGGGAAGCGGCGGTTGCCCGAGCCGATGCCGTAGTCGTCGAGCAGGATCTGGAGCCCACGCGAGGTCAGTCCCTTGGGACTGTGCTCGGCCCACGGCGCCTCTGGGTCGGCGTTGAGGATGTCCAGCAGGCGGTTGGTCCGCAGAGCCGGCGGGTTACCTTCGCCTGCGAAAGCACGCCGGATGTCCGTGAGGATGCGGATCTTCAGCCCGCCGTCCTCGTCACGACCGGACTCGTAGTCCGTCATCACCTTGCATGCGGCGCGGGCCATCCGCGGCCATTCGCCGCCCGCGAGGTCGGCGACGCTGATCAGCGGCTCCCACGTGTCGGCGGCGCGGTCATCGACGGGGAGCTTGGGTTCGAGGGCCCTGGCCTCGTCGTGAAGGCCGCCCAGCCAGGCGGCCAGCCGCTCCCGCAGTTCCCGGACCACCACGTCGTCTCGGCCGTATCGCCAGGCGGTCACCTTCTCGTTGCCGGCGCGGCGACGCATGCGGATGACCACGGACCGGTCCATGATCGTGTCCGGCAGGTCTCCGATCCCAGCCAGGGCGGCCATGGCGTAGGTGGAGAACTTCTGCACCTCGTGGTTCGGCCCAGAGACTCGGAGGGTGGGCCGGTTGCGGCTGTGCCCCGCGTTGAGCAGGCCGCGCATCTCCTCGTTCTTCTCCGCGACCTTCGCCGACCCGAAGATCGTGTCGACCTCGTCCACCAGCAGGGTGGGCGGGTTGCTCCCGTCGATCGATCGGAAGATCGCCGCCGCTGACGCGTTGACCGTGATCAGCGGATCGTGGACGGTCTCGATCAGGACCTCCAGCAGCCGCGACTTCCCGCACCGCTTCGCAGGTCCCACGACCGCCAGGCGCGGGGCGTGCTGCCACACCGTCTGCAAGTGGGTGGCTGCCGCCCACAGCGTGGTGGCTGTCAGAGCCTCCTCACTGGGCATGACCACATAGCGGCGGATCGTGGTCCGCAGCTCGTCCAGGATCCGCTCCCCCTCCGAGGCGGGGGCCTGCGACTCCGGAGGGTTGTCGGCCTCGGCAGAGGATTCGGCTGCTGCGTCGAGTCCCTCGTCCTCTTCGCCGTGCAGGTGGGCACCCGGCTGGCCGGGGATCGCGGTCACGGGCCAGTCCGTCTTGGCGGGTGCGGCAGGGGGCGTGGATGTCGTAGGTTTCAAGAGGCAGCTCCTTCTCTTGTGGCCGCGTGCGTGCAGGCCACTCGGGTCGACCGTGTGATCGCGTGTGTGGGTATTGCCAGGGCCTCCGACGTTGGCGCGTCGGGGGCTCGCCCATTTCCCAGGGGCACTTGGCCGCGCCGGGGGAACACGAACAGTACGTACGACCCCGGGGACAGTCCAGCGTTTCTGTGTCAGCTCCGCGCAGAATCGTCTGTTAACGTGCCGCCCCCTCAAGCCGCCAGACCCAGCAGGCCCAGCAGGTCTGCGGTCACCACTCGGTAGGCATTGCCCATCCGCAGCACCTTGCACGGGTACTGACCTCGCTTCGCCAGCTCGTACCCCTTGCTCCGCCCGAGACCCAGAGCCCGGTTGCCCGTGTCCAGGTCAACGGCCACAGGAAGGGCCAGTAGCTCTTCACGGCCCATCCCCTTCACCCGGCTTGCGGTCCTTTCGTCGCGCACGAGGCGCTCCTCTCGTCACAGCCCACGGCGAACACGTCATCGCGTCCGGCTCCAGGCGTATGACTTCCACGGTAAGAAAGTTATTGTGTCTGCATGACACAACATCGCTTGGATGATGGAGACGAGGACGACGTCCCGGAATGGGTCGACCGGATCAAGAACAACGTCGCCGGCGAAGTCCGCCGGCGGAGGAAGGAGATGGGATGGAGCGCGCAGCGGCTGGCAGGGCGATGCGAGGAGCTCGGCCATCCCATCCCGCGCAACGTGATCGCCAACCTGGAGTCAGGCCGCAGGGCCAACCTGCCCCTGGTCGACGTCATGATCCTGGCCGCCGCCCTGTATACGTCCCCGATCTGCCTGATCTTCCCCATCGGCTACGTCGAGGAGACCCAGGAACTTCCCTTCAGCCACCCCATCTCGACCTGGGACGCCATGCGGATGTTCACCGGTGAGGAACCGGGCTACTACTCCGATGCCGGGCTGATCCCCGACTTCAACCGCCACGCCAGCCTGGTCCGCACCATCGAGGCCGCCCTGCGCGAAGCGGAACGGGCCGGTTTCGCCGCCGAGACGGCGGCCAACCCCGCCCAGCGCGAAGAAGCCGAACGCAAGAGGGACAGCTACAACGCACAGGTCAAAGAGGCCACCTGGCAACTCCAGATGGTCCGCGGACAGATCCGCGACGAAGCCGCCACCCCGCCAGAGCTGCCACCGGCACTCGCCGACATCGACCCACCCGACACCGACGAAGAGGACGACATTTGAAGGGCTCCACCCACCGCCGCTGCTACTGCCGCGACCCGAAGACCGGCAAGCCGCTAGGCAAGACGTGCCCCAAGCTCTCCAGCCGCAGGCACGGCTCCTACTCCGTACGCCAGGAACTCCCGCCCCGCGAGGACGGCACCCGCCGCTCCTTCAACCGCGCCGGGTACGAGAGCCTGAAGGCAGCGCAGGCCGACCTGGACCACGTACGTGCTCTCCTCGGCATACCGGCGGCGGACGACCCCGAGAGCGTCGCCAGCGTCGCGGCGCTCCTGGAGCAAGTGGCCGATGAGAAGGCGCCGCTCCCTGACGTCGAGGAGACCCGGCGCCGACTGCGGGCCGGAACCTCTCTCCTCGGGTCGATCACCGTCGGCGAATGGCTGGACCGCTGGCTCGCGTCAAAGAAGACGCGCAAGACCACGACGAACGGCTACGCCTCCCACATCCGCGTCCACCTCCGGCCCCGCATCGGGCACCTCCGCCTCGACCGGCTGAACGTCGCCCACTTGGTCGAGATGTTCGACGCCCTTGCCGATGCCAACGAGGCGATCGAGGCCCACAACCTGGCCCGGCGCGAGCAGATCGCCCGCTGCAAGCCGAGCAAGGCCGGCAGACCGGTCGCGGCCGAGCGGGCGCTCCTGGCCGCCGAGCGGGCCAAGCTCGCCGCGATGGAGCCCTTCCGGAAGCCCACCGGGCCCTCAACCCGGCAGAGCATCCGCCGCACCCTGCGGGCGGCGCTGAACGGGGCGATACGCCAACAGCTCATCATCTTCAACCCGGCGTCCCACGTGGAGCTGGAGTCCGGCAAGCGCCCCAAGCCCCTGCTGTGGACGGACGCCCGCGTGGCCCGGTGGCGCCTCACCGGCGAGAAGCCCTCCCCCGTCATGGTCTGGACCCCGGCCCAGTTCGGTGCCTTCCTCGACGAGGCCGAGGGCGACCGGCTGTACGCCTTCTTCCACCTCTCCGGCACCCGCGGTCTGCGGCGCGGCGAGTGCGTCGGCCAGGAGTGGTCCGACGTCGACCTGGAGGGCGGGCAGATCACGCCGGCCAAGGAGATCGTGGTGGACGGCTGGGACCCGTACGAGTCCGCACCGAAGACGGACGGCAGCGCCAGCACCATCGCGCTGGACAGCCTGAACGTGACCGCCCTGCGTGAGCACCGCGAACGCCAGCTCGCCGAGCGGGAGAAGTGGGGCCCGGCCTGGCAGGACACAGGCAAGGTCTTCACCCAAGAAGACGGCTCCTGGCTCCACCCCGAGACCGCCTCGGAGACCTTCCGGCAGATCCTGGCCCGCACGGACCTGCCGCCGATCACCCTTCGTGATCTACGCCACGTCGCGGCCACCCTCACCCACGGCGGTGGCGGCGACCTCCACACGATCAAGGAGACGCTCCGGCACTCCACGATCACGCTGACCTCGGACACGTACACGAGCCTGCTCCCGGAGGTCGACCAGGCAGCGGCCGAAGCAGCGGCCCAGTTGGTGCCTCGCGCTCGCTCGGCGACGGCCTCGGAAACAAACCAGGTCACATCCTGAGGAAATCCGCGCACGATTGCTCTCGTGGCAAACGAGAGCAACCTGTCCATCACGCTGATCACCATGGATCGCGCAGCGGCCTGCACCGTCTTCACCCGCTCTGACGGGAAGGAGGCGCGGTTCCCGCTGGACACCTCCATGTTCGAAGACACGAGTGTCGTGGCCAGGCTGGACTTCACCCCGGCATACGGAGCCCTCCTCGCCACCACCCTGACAGGGGACCAGGTCCTGTTCGAGTTGCCGCTGGAAGGAGTTGGGGACCAGCTCGGAGGGCGACTCGTCGTGTACCTCGACCAGAACCAGTGGAGCCTGCTGAGCAATGCCGATCGGGGCAGCGAGAAGAGCAGCGAGGCGGATCAAGCCGCTGCCCAGAAGCTCAGGGGCTGGGTGGACCAACGCCGCATCGTCCTCCCCGCTTCTGCCGGCCACTACTACGAGACCAGCAAGCGCTTCAGCACGGAGAAGCGATACGCCCTAGGTCTGACGATCTTGCAGTACAGCCGTGGCTGGCAGATGCGCGATCCACTACAGGTCCGGCGGAACGAGCTTCACGATGCCTTCTGCCACCGCATGAACCGCTCCGGCAGCGCGCGCTCCGCCCCGGTCATCAGCCTCGCCCCGGATGCCCTCTTCTCTCCCACTCGCTGGACCGCTCCCGATGTACCGCCAAGGTTCCAGAGCGGTTTCGCCTTCCAGTACGAGGCGCTGCTCGCCGCCTCCGTTTCCATCGACTCGATGCTCGATACCCAGCAGGTGGAGCCGGGGCCGGACACCGGGTGGACGGCGCTGAGCCAGCGGTTCAGCGACTGGCTGGACGGGCTGGATCAGGATTCTCAGCAGAAGCGCAGGGCCATCGATATCCATCTTCTGAACGATCTGCAGCAGGAGCTGGCCGAGGAGGCAGCCGCGGCAGACGTTCCGAAGGAGCTGTTCCGAGAATGGGGCTTCAACGGGCTGGTCCGAGCGGTCGGCGGGTCTCCGGCTCTCGGGCTCTTCCGGGAGATGCTGCACAGCCGGCACCTCAACAAGGGCACGACGTGGCGCCCGAACGATCTGACGGACATGGTCTATCTGTCCTGTGCGGCCGGGTACGCGGACTTCGTCGTCTGCGAGAAGCACATGCGCGATCCCCTCCAGCACGGCTTGAAGCGGACGGGACTCTCGACGCAGATCTACCGCCGCCTCGCGGATGCCGTAGAGGCCATCGAAGCTGCTCTGGAGACACCGCCGGTACCGGGCGAGCCCGTCTCGTAGGGCTGTATGGCGCCCCGTCCAGGGCCGTCCGCTCACGCATCGCTCACGCACGGGCCCAGAAACGACTGAGCGCCCCACCCAATCGGAATCGGGTGGGGCGCTCAGTAGCAGGTCAGAGGACGTGTCCCCCGCCTGCGAGCAGTAGGCCATGTCGGACTCGAACCGACAACCAACGGATTAAAAGTCCGCTGCTCTGCCAATTGAGCTAATGGCCCGCGGAGTGCTCACCCCAGAGCATAGCCGGAGAGGGACGCGAGGCCGATCGGGTATCGCCCGGAGTGGCTCCGGCGGTTTCCCGCCACGGCCCGTTCGGGCGAACGGCCGGGTGCGGGTGGCGGGTTCGTCGGGGTAGCGCCGCCCGATGCGTCAAACCCTGTGTGCGGGAGCCGAGTTAAGCACCCGGGGTGTTCGGGTCGGTGCGCGGTTCCGTGCGCGGCCAGTCGGTCAGCAGGGTGTGCAGGGCCGCGGTGATCCGGCTCCAGGACTCGGGGACGGCGCGCGGGTGGCCGAAGGAGCCGGTGGCCTCCAGGGCCGCGAAGCCGTGGAAGGTGCTGCGCAGCAGCCGGACCGCGTCGGTGAGGTCGGGTTCGGGCAGTGCGTAGGAGTGCAGCATCGACACCGTGAACTCGATCATCCGCTGGTGCCCGGGCGAGGCGGCGACCACGTCGGGTGGCAGCCGCAGCTGCGTGGCGGCGTACCCGCCGGGGTGGGTGAGGGCGTAGGCGCGGTAGGCGTCGGCGAAGGCGGTCAGCGCCTGTTCCCCGGCGCGGCCGGCCAGGGCCTCGCCGAGCCGGTCGGCGAAGTCGGCGGCCGACCGCACGGCGAGGCGGGTGCGCAGGTCGTCGAGGCCGCGGATGTGGGAGTAGAGGCTGGC
Source organism: Streptomyces sp. NPDC051555 (assembly GCF_044454405.1). Classification (NCBI taxonomy): domain Bacteria; kingdom Bacillati; phylum Actinomycetota; class Actinomycetes; order Kitasatosporales; family Streptomycetaceae; genus Streptomyces; species Streptomyces sp. NPDC051555. The sequence goes on from NZ_JBITDP010000013.1 coordinate 232,201, forward strand.
GTCCTTGACGCCGAAGCCGCGGGCCAGGGCGGAGACGGTGACCTGGTCGAGGCCCGCGGAGTCCGCCAGCTCGGCGGCCGCTTCGACGATCCGGTCGGGGGTGAGGCCTGCTCGGGACAACGTCCGGCTCCTTGGGTGGGTCTCTGCGATCGACGATAAGTATTAATCATTTGCCTAGATGTCCTAGGTAAATCTACCGTGGGTGTCATGAAGGCACTGACCGAGAAGGACATCCGGGGCTCGTTCGTGAACTGCTCCAAGGGCGAGGCGGCCCGGATCCCGCTGCCGCGGGACCTCGCCACCCGGCCGTGGGAAGACCTCGACTTCCTCGGCTGGCGCGACCTGTCCGCCCCCGACCGCAGCTACCTGGTGACCGGCGGGTCCGACGACGGCGGACCGGTCGGGGTGACGCTGCGCTTCCCGTCCGTCAAGCGCGGGGCGCTGCACCGCAGCATGTGCGGCCTGTGCCTGACGATCCACCCCAGCAGCGGCGTCTCGCTGATGACCGCCCGCAAGCGCGGCAAGGACGGCCGCGAGGGGAACTCGCTCGGCCTCTACATGTGCACCGACCTGGCCTGCTCGCTCTACGTGCGGGGCAAGAAGCTGCCGGAGGCGGGCGGCCGGTTCGAGGAGACGCTGACCGTGGACGAGCAGATCGAGCGGATGACGGGCAATCTGTCCGGGTTTCTGGCCAAGCTGTGAGGCCCGGACGGCCCCCCCGGTCGTCAAGTGGTCGAGGGGCCGTCCCGGATGGCGTAGAGTTGGGTTTACCGACGCGGGGTGGAGCAGCTCGGTAGCTCGCTGGGCTCATAACCCAGAGGTCGCAGGTTCAAATCCTGTCCCCGCTACCAAAGCCCTCAGGGGCGAAGACGAAGGCCCGGATCCTCACGGATCCGGGCCTTCGTTGTTCCCGCGTGCTTCCGTGCATGCCGGTGCATGTCGGTGTGGGGTGGTCCCGCGGGTGCGGTTCACCCGGACGCTCCGGCCGCCTCGCCCGACGCCGCCGGAGCCCACAGTCTTGGGGGGCGAGGCGGCAGCGGCCCGTGCCCGTGCGAGGGAGCCGGCAGGAGAACACCTTGGTGGGGCTGGGTCAACAGGGCGATGAGAGCGGCACGGTCACCACCGGCACGAGCCGGCTGACCCGGCGCTTCGTGCGGATGCTCCCGGTGCTGCTGGTCCTGCTGGGCCTGGTCTTCGACGTGGCCACCCCGCCCAACTACACGGGCTCGCCGTTCTTCTCCGCCGCCCCGCTGGTCGCCGCGCCCCTCTTCGCCCTCGGTACGACCGTGCTGACCGGCGCCTTCGCCTCGCTCGCGGTGGTCGCGCTGCACGTCCGCAACGGCACCACCTGGCGGGGCGAGGCCATCACCGAGCTGGTCACCGTCCTGACCGTCTCGGTACTCGCCATCCTCATCAACCGGGTGGTCCGGCGCAGCGGCGCCCAGCTCGCCTCCGCGCGCGGCATCGCCGAGGCGGCGCAGCGCGCGGTCCTGCCGACGCCCGCCGACCGGATCGCGGGCCTGCACATCGCCGCGCGCTACGTGGCGGCGGAGGCGGACGCCTTCATCGGCGGGGACCTGTACGCCGTACAGGACACCCCGTACGGCGTGCGGCTGGCCGTGGGCGACGTACGGGGCAAGGGGTTGGGCGCGGTGGAAGCGGTGGCGGTGGTCCTCGGGGCCTTCCGGGAGGCGGCCGAGCAGGAGCCCGCGCTGGAGGGGGTGGCCCGGCGCCTGGAGCGGGCGCTGGCCCGGGAGGGCAACCGGCGCGACAGCCTGGACGCCGTCGAGGGGTTCACCACCTGTGTGCTGGCCGAGATCCCCCGCGGGACCGGGACCCTGCGGATCGTGAACCGGGGGCACCCCGAACCGCTGCTGCTCGGCCCGGACGGCTCTTTGGCGGTGCTCCACCCGGGCGAGCCGGCGCTGCCACTGGGCATGGGGGAGCTGGGCAGTTGGCCGGACCGGGCCGAGGAGTGGGCCTTCCCGGCGGGCGCGACCTTGCTGCTGCACACCGACGGGTTGAGCGAAGCCCGGGACGGGGCGGGGGAGTTCTACGATCCGCCGGCCCGACTGCGGGGGCGGATCTTCCCGGGCCCCGAGGAGGTCCTGGACGCGCTCATCACCGACGTGCGCCGCCACACCGGCGGCGGGGCGACGGACGACCTGGCGCTGTTGGCGGTGGCCCGGCCGGGGGAGGGGCAGCCGATGCGGCGGAGGACGGTACCGGTGGTGCGACGTGACGATGATGCAATGTGACGGTGGGTGAGCGAAAGGGCGCGCTCCGCAGCCCATTTGACGGACCATCATGAAGAGCGTGTGGCTGGAGGTACACAAAAAGGTGTGACCTTTTGTCGCTGTTTATTAAGTAAAGCCCTAGAAAGTCCAGGCCAAAGCCGGTCGGTAGGTGGCCGATTGGTATGAACGATCAATCGCAACTGCTTGGAATCACTCCCTGGTGTCTATTACCGTTCGATAACGCAGCGCGGTCGCCACAACCGTCGCAAGAGACGGCACAGTGCGCGTGCGCGCGGATTTCGAGGAGTGTGCCCCGGTGCCGTCCCAACTGCCCGCCCCCGACGGCGTCGAGGTCCAGGAATCCCCCACCGCCGGCGCGTGGGGTGAGTGGAATCCGACCGAGGACTCGGCCCGCCCGGTGCGCGGCAAGCACCGCGTGGCGCGCCAGCGCGGCGGACTGGCCCGCAGCTCCACCGTGCTCGGGGTGGGCGTCATCGCGGCCGTCGGCGCGGGCGGCATCGCCACCGCGCAGGGCCGCCCGCAGGTGGCCATCAGCATCCCGTCGCTGGGCGACCTGAGCGACCTGACCGGCTCCGACGGCGCGGCGGTCGAGGGCGCGGGGCGCGCCGGGGACGGTTCGGCCAACGGGATCGTCCGCGGCGGCGCCGAGGGCGCGCACCAGGGCTTCGACGCGGGCGCGGGTCGGGGCCAGGAGCAGCGGGCCTCCGGTTTCGACGCGGGCGAGGTGCTGCGCCACCGGATCCTGCAGCAGGCCGAGTCCCAGCAGGACGCCGCCGCGGCCACGGCCAAGGCGGAGGCCGAGCGGACCGCGCAGCAGGCCGCCGCGGAGGAGGCCAAGCAGCAGCAGGTCGCCGCCGAGGAGGCGGCGCGCACCAAGGCGGAGGCGGAGGCCAAGGCCCAGGAAGAGGCGAAGGCGAAGGCGGCCGCGGCGCAGCAGCAGTCGGCCGACGCGGGCCCGTCCACCTCCGGCCCGTCCGGTTCCACGGCCCCGACCGCCGGCGGGTACGCGCTCCCCACCTCGGCCTACACACTGACCTCGCACTACGGCGACGCCGGCTCGATGTGGTCCTCCGGCATGCACACCGGGCTCGACTTCGCCGCGCCGACCGGCACCCCGGTCAAGGCGGTGCACGACGGGAAGATCATCTCTGCGGGCTGGTCCGGCTCGTACGGCTACCGGATCGTGCTCCAACTCTCCGACGGCACCGAGGTCTGGTATTGCCACCTCTCCTCCATGTCGGTGACCTCGGGCACGGTCGCCACCGGCGAGACCATCGGCCGGGTCGGGGCCACCGGCAACGTCACCGGACCCCACCTCCATCTGGAAGTGCGTACGGACGGGGCGACGCGTGACCCGCTGGCGTGGCTCCAGGGCAAGGGCCTGAACGTCTAGGACCGGGAACGGGGGCGGTGACGGGAGCGGCGACCGCAGCCGCGATCTCTTCCGCTTCCGGGGGTCGAATGACCTCGTGCGCCAAAGGCGTTGCCCGCATCGGCAGCCCCGCGGCCGTCGTCCGCGCCGGCGGCGCCGCGCACAGCTCCTCCATGACGGCCGCCCTGGCCAGCGCCGGGCCCGCGGCCGCCCGGGCCCGCCACAGCCGTTCCAGCAACTCCCGCTCCCGGTCCGCGAAGTCCGCCACGCGCCGCGGACCGCCGCTACGGGCCCCGTCGCGCAGCAGGGCGAGGGCGGCAGCGTCCGCCGTGTAGGCGGCGACCGCCCGGGCCGCCGGGCGACCGCCCGCGCTCCGGGCCAGCGCACGGGCCAGCGAGCGGGCGGGTACCGACGCGAGCGCGGCCGCCTCCGCGGGGCCGAGCCATCCGGCGCCCGCGTAGACCCTCAGCTCGCGCGCGACCGTACGCAGTTGGCCGCGGCGGATCCGGACGGCCAGCCCCACCAGCGCCGCGAAGACCGGGACCATCACGCAGCCGTAGACGACGTAGAAGCCGTACGCGCCCAGCTCGGACGAGCTGTTCCACAGGGCGTGCGCGCCCATGGCGAGCCCCAGCCCCAGCGGCGGCAACCAGGTCCGGACCGGGCGGCGGGCGCTGCGCGCGGCCAGGCCCAGGCCAAGCCCGGTCAGCGCGGTGAACAGCGGGTGGGCGAAGGGCGACAGCATGATCCGCACGAAGAAGGTGGCCGCCGTCGTGGAGTCGAGCACGGTGGTGCCGCTGTCCAGGTCCTCGCCGAAGGCGTTGCCGAGGTAGAGGATGTTCTCGGTGAAGGCGAAGCCCGTGGCGGTGAAACCGGCGAGGACCAGCCCGTCCGCGGGACCGGTGAAGTGTCGTCTTCGGAACGTGAACACCAGCAGCAGGGCGGCCGCCTTCGCGCTCTCCTCGACGACGGGGGCGACCGCCACCGAGCCGAGCCGGTCGGCGGCGGAGGGGTCGGTGGCGGCCGCGGCCATCCACTCGCTCGCGAAGTTGTTGGCCACTATGGCGATCAGCGCCGCGGTGCAGGCCCCCCACCCCGCGCAGAACAGCAGCCGGGACCAGGGCAGCGGCGCGGCCCGCCCCAGCCACCGGAACGCCGCCATGAGCGGTGCCACCGGGAGCAGAGCCAGTCCGAGCCCGACGAAGAACCCGGCGGTGCCGGTCTGTTCCCGCACGAGCTCCAGGATGGCCACGCCGGACAGGGTCACGCAGGAGAGCAGGGCGACGAGCACGCACGTGCGGACCGCGCCCGACGGACGTGCGAGCACACCGGGGAGCGCTCGGAACACGTCATCACCCTAGCGAGCGGGTCCGACACGTGCGGTGACGTTGGCCGTTATCCCCGTTACGGGGTACGGCGGAACAGGAGGTCGTGTACGACGTGCCCCTTGTCGAGCCCCTGGCCCTCGAAGCGGGTGAGCGGTCGGAAGTCGGGGCGCGGCGCGTAACCGCCGTCCGCCTGCGTGTTCTCGAACAAGGGGTGCGCGCCGAGGACTTCGAGCATCTGCTCGGCGTACGGCTCCCAGTCGGTCGCGCAGTGCAGCACGGCCCCGGGGGCCAGCCGGGTCCCGGCCAGGTCGAGGAACTCGGGCTGGATGAGGCGCCGCTTGTGGTGGCGGGCCTTGGGCCACGGGTCCGGGAAGTAGACGCGCAGTCCGGCGAGGGAGTCGGGCGCCAGCATCTCGCGCAGCAGGATGATCGCGTCGCCGTTGGCGACCCGGATGTTGTCGAGGCCGCCGCGCTCGGCGAGCGCGAGCAGGTTGCCCTGACCGGGCGTGTGCACGTCGGCGGCCAGGATCCCGGTGTCCGGGTCGGCGGCGGCCATCTGCGCGGTGGCTTCGCCCATGCCGAAGCCGATCTCCAGGACGACGGGGCGGCCGTCGAAGAGCTTGTTCAGGTCGATGACCTCGTGCCCGTCGATGTCCAGGCCCCAGGTCCCCCACTTGCGGCGCAGTGCCTCGCCCTGGCCGGTGGTCACCCGGCTGCGGCGCGGCTGGAAGCTGCGGATCCGGCGCTCGTGGTGCGAGCCCGCCGGGTCGGGCGCGGGCCCGTCGGGAAACCGGGGCTCCGTGCGCCAGCGCGGCGGAACGTGGGGAGCCGCCCCCTCGGGGGCGTCGGGGGTACCGGGCTGCGGATTCAGTGACTCAGACACAATGCCCCGATTCTACGACCCGCCCGTCTCCCCCACGCTTCGAAGGCCCCCGCCCCGACCGGGTCCGCCGGTCCGGGCCGGGCGCCGACCCGGGCGGGCCGGTTCAGTCCCGCGGCATCCGCAGCATCCGCAGGGCGCGGCGGGCCACCGCGCGCCCCACCGGCAGCGCGCCCGTCACCCCGGGCAGCGCCACGTCCACCACGTGCACCGCGCCGGGCGTCTCCCGGACCAGGACCTCGTCCACCTGCGTCCCGTCCGGGCGGACGGCCCGCGCCCGCAGCCCGGCGGCCCCCGCCGCGGGGACGAGGTCCGCCTCCGACACCCCGGGCAACACCTTGCGCACCGCCTCCACGAACTCCCGCTTCACCGGCACCGCCCCGGCATCGGTTCCGGTTCCGCTTCCGTGCCGGGCCCCGGCTCGGGCAGCGGGTCGGGGATCGGCCCCCGCCGCGATGTGGACCTCGCCGTCGATCCCGCGGAGCAGGTGGACACCGCGGAAGGGGCGCGTGGGATCCGGGAGCGCGTCGATCGGGCCGCGCAGCAGCGAGGGCCGCGCCAGGTCGTAGTACTCCCCCCGGAACGCCGAGATCCGCACCCCCGGGTCGTCCCCGGCCAGCCGGGCCACCCGGTCGCTGCGCATCCCGGCGCAGTTCACCAGCACCCTCGCCCGCAGCACCTCGCCGGAGGCGGTCCGCACCGCGACCCGGCCCGGCCGCCGCCGGATGCCCTCCGCCCGCGCCCCGTACCGGATCTCCGCGCCGGAGGACCGCGCGAGCTGCGCCGCCAGCCGGCCGTGGTCCACGACCGCGGCCGTCCCGACCCGGATCGCGGCCAGTGCGCGGACTTCCGGTTCGTACTCCCTGATCTGCTCCGGGCCCAGCTCCCGCACCGGTACCCCCAGCCGGCGGCCCCGCTGGACCAGCGCGTGCAGCCGCGGCAGCTCGGCCCGCTCGGTGGCGACGACCAGCTTCCCGGTCACCTCGTGCGGAATGCCGTGCTCCGCGCAGAACGCGGCCATCTCGGCCGCGCCCCGCACCGCGAAGCGGGCCGTGAGCGATCCGGGCCGGTGGTGGATCCCGCTGTCCACGACCCCGCTGCCGACGGCCCCGCTGTCCACAACCCCGCTGTCGACGGCCCCGTCGTCGGTAGCCCCGCCGTGGAGCCCGTCGCGGGGCCCGACCGGGTCGGCCCCCCGCTCCTCCAGCACCACGACCCGCGTGCCGGGGGCGAGGCGCGACAGCGCGTGCGCCGTCGACAGGCCGACGATCCCCCCGCCGATCACCAGCACATCGCAGTCCACGTCGCTGCCACCTCCCACCCCCGCATACTGCACCCCACCACTGACAACGCGGCGCGGGAGCGGTGCGCGGAAGCGGCTACGCCGGAGTCACCAGCAGCGGCCGGGCCCGCTCGCGCAGCTCGGCGACGCGCGGTTCGTCGCCGTACGGTTCCAGCCGGTGCAGCAGGTCCCGTACGTACTCCGTGGTGCGCGCCGAGGAGATCCGGCCCGCGACCTCCACCGCCCGGGTCCCGGCCGCGCAGGCGGCGTCGAGGTTGCCGGACTCCAGCTCGGCGACCGCGCTCACCACCAACCGCAGCCCGTGCGAGCGCACGTACTCCTCGGTGGGGCGCGACAGTGCCTGCTCGGTGAACCGCCGCACCTGCCGGGGCAGTTTGAGGTCCCGGTAGCATTCCGCCGCATCCGCCGCGAAACGGTCGTACGAGTAGAAACCGAGCCAGGTCGGATCGGGGTCCCCCTCCCGCGCCCGCTCCAGCCAGCCCTCCGCCGCCCGCAGCGCCCCGCCGGCGGCCACCGGGTCGCCCGACTTCGCGTGCGCCCGGGCCTCCACCAGCCGGAAGAAGCTCATGGTGCGGGCCGTGGCCAGCCCCCGGTTGCGCTCGACGGCGGCCTGCGCGAGGTCCACCCCCTCGTCCGGGAAGTCCCGGTAGGTGGCTTGGAGGGACATCGAGGCCAGGACGTACCCGCCGAGCGGTACGTCGGCGGCCGCGCGGGCCAGGCGCAGCGCCTGGATGTAGTACCGCTGGGCCGCCTCCTGTTGGCCGGTGTCGAAGGCCATCCACCCGGCCAGCCGGGTCAGCTCGGCGGTCGCCCCGAACAGCGCCCGGCCCACCTCGTCGGTGTAGGAGCCCAGCAACAGGGGGGCCGCGTCCACCCGGAGGCATTCGGGGACCATCGAGGAACGCCAGTCCCCGCCGCCGTACTTGGAGTCCCAGCGGCGCGCGTCCTCGGCCGCCTCGCGCAGCTTGGCCACGTCGCTGTGGCCGACCCGCTGCGGGGTCGGGTCCGGGGAGTGCGCGGCCGTCGACTGGCCTGGTGCGCGCGGCGTTTCGGCGCCGGACTGCGCGGGCACAAAGGAGGTCGGCGGCGATGTGACCGGGACCACGGGGCCACCGCCCGGAGCGCCGCTCGCCGCGCCGCCCGACGTGCTGCCGCCCGTCGTGCCGCTCGTGCCGCCCGTACCGCTCGTACCTCCAGCAGAACCCGCAGAACCCGCAGGACCCGCAGCACCCGTACCGCCCGCACCTCCCGCCGCACCGTCCGAGAGAAGGGGGGCCGGAGCATTGGCCTCACGCGCGACCGAGCCGTCCGCCGGAGATATCAGCCAGCGCGAGGCGGGCGTCGCGTACGCCGCCACGGAGAAGGAGCCGGCCAAGGACTGCCAGATCCCGCCGCCCCCGCGCCGGCCCGCGAGGTCGAGACGGTAGAGGTCGGTGGCCGAGCGCACCGCCGCGCCCACGTCGCGCGGGAAGGCGAGGCCGACCTCGGGCGCGGGGTCCGCGTCCGCCAGTCCGATCTCGTGCAGCGGTACCGGCCGCCCCAGCTTGGCGCCGATGGCGGCGGCGATGAGATGAGGGGCCGCACCCTGCGGCACCATGCCCTTGGACACCCACCGGGCGACCGAGGTCTTGTCGTACCGGAGCGTCAGTCCACGCTGCGCCCCGAGGTCGTTGACCCGCCGGGCCAGCCCCGCGTTGCTGATGCCCGCGAGGGCGAGGACGGCGCCGAGCTTCTCGTTCGGCTCACGGAGCTCCCTGGACATGCGCCACCCCTCGTCACACACGTGGAACGCAGACCGTCGTCGGGGCATAGGCGCCCGGCAACGTAAACCCAGCGTAGTTCGCCGCATCCCAAGCGTTAAGGCCCCGCCTTCCGGATGGCGAGATTGTTGTCCGTACGCACAGTCGGGACCGGGGTCGTGCCCGGGGCGCACGTGTCAGTGCGTGCTCCGCCCGTGTGGCCGTGCGCCCGCCCGTGCGCTCTGCCCCGCCCCGGGGCCCGGCGATTCGATGTGCGGTGCGTGGGTCGGCCCGACGCGTGGATCCGGCGGGCCGGGAGGGACCGCCGCCTCAATCCCCGCGGGTGGCGGTACGGTCCGGGAGGTGGACGCCGCTTCCCGGACCGCGCCCCCGCGCGGGCACTCAGTACGGCCGAAGAATGGCCGAAACCGACCTATGGGGCGGTGGGCACGGAACGCCAAATACCGCGTGGGCGGGGCGTGTTCGTTTGCATGTGCGCCCCCCTTAACCACTCTCGCACGCCTGTCTCGTGGCAGCATGGACCCGAGCCACCCGGGGTCCCGCCGTCCGGCCGTCCGGCCCCGGTCACATGCCCACGGGCTGGGGAGACGGCTATGCGGTGGTTGGTGGGCTGGAGCAGTATCGCCGCGAGCTTCGGCACGGCCGGGCGCGTCGGCGAACCCGGCCGAGGGCCCGACGGGCTGCGCGGCGGCCTCGCGGACGTCCCGCGCACCTCGTACGCCTCCCAAACCCCCTACGCTTCCACGGGCCCGGTCGGTTCCCCGGGATCCGCCGGCGCGTACGGCGGCGCCTACGGCGAGCCGGACGAATACACCGAACGCACCCTGCACCCGGTCGGCGCCCAACTCCTGTGGGGCGACCCCGACCCGCTGTGGGCCGTCGGCGACTGGCGCCCCGACGAGATCCGCACCGTCACCGCCGATCCCGCCGACCCCTTCACCCGGCTCGCCGTCCTCGGCTGCTGCGGCGCCGGCGACGCCGAACTGCGCCGCGCCCTCTACGCCGCCCGGGGCGGCGCCCTGCGCCACCTCACCCAGTGGCCCGGCAGCTACACCGCCGTCGTCCAGGCCGGCCGCCGGATCACCGTCGTCGGCGACCTCGCCGGCGCCCGGCCCGTCTTCTACACCCCCTGGGCGGGCGGAACGGCGTACGCCACCGCGGCCCTTCCCCTCGCCGACCTGATCGAGGCCCAGCTCGACATCGGCCACCTCGCCGCCCTGCTGGCCTGTCCCGACAGCCCCGAGGCACTGGGCGACGGCACACCGTACGCGGGCGTCCGCCGGATCCCGCCCGGGCACGCGATCATCCTGCGCGAGGGCTCCCGCGAGATCACCGGCTACGAGCCCGTCGCCTCCCTCGCCGTCGCCGCGCCCGAGATGGAGGCCGAGGCCGCGACCGAGGGCGTGCGCGAAGCACTCGTCGACGCGGTGCGCGCCCGGCTCACGGCGCCCCGCCATGCCCCCGACACCCTGCCCCACGACCCCGGGCCGGTTCCCGGCATGGGCCCCGCCGACCGCCGCGCCGCCCGCGGCGCCCCCACCGCCGGCGTGGGCGCCGACCTCTCCGGCGGCAGTGCCTCCGCCACCCTCGCCCTCCTCGCCGCCGGACTGCCCGGCGCCCCCGGCACCGTCCTCGGGCACGGCTCCGGAGCCGGCGAACGCCTGCTCGCCGTCACCTTCAACGACCTCACCACCCCGCAGGGCCGCGAGGGCGAACTCGAACGCGCCCACGCCATCGCCGCCGACCCCCGCCTGCACCACGTCGTCGTCGCCGCGGCCGAAGAGGCCCTCCCGTACGCCGACCTCGACGGCCCCCTCACCGACGAACCCGGCCCCTCCCTCGTCCTCGCCGCCCGCGACCGGCGCCGACTGGCCTCGGGCAGCGCCGACCACTTCGTCGGCCACGGCGCCCGCCAGGTCCTCGACGCGCACCCCGCCCGGCTGGCCGACCTCCTCATGGACCGCCGCAGACGCCACCTGCTGCGGCCCGTCGCCGCCCTCGCCCGCTCGGTCGGCGCCGAAGGCCAGTCCTCCGGCCAGTCGCTGCTCGTCCCCCTGACCGTGTACTCCGCCGCCCGCCGCCTCGCCCGTACGCCCTACCGCGCGGGCATGGAAGCGGCCGCCGCCCGGCTGCGCGAGGGCCTGTTGCCCCGGGGCGCCGCCACCCCGCTCGACGCCTCCCTCGCCGCCCTCACCTGGTGCCGGCCCGGGCCCGCCGCGAGCTGGCTGACCGGCGAAGCCCTCGCCGAGGTCGCCGTCCGGCTCGCCGCGGCCGCGGGCCGCCCCCCGCTCTCGCTGCGCCCCGGGGAGGCCCGGGCCCGATCGGTCCTGGCCCGGCACGCGGCCGACCACCGGGTCTTCGAACAGGCCGTGGAGGTCCGCAGCCAGCGGCTGCACGCCCCGTTCCTCGACAACCAGGTCGTCCGCGCGGCCCGCGCCCTGCCCGAATCCCTGCGGGTCCAGCCCGGTGCCCGCGCCGCGATCCTGCGGACCGTCCTCGCGGGCACGGGCGTGCGCGAACTCCCGCCCGGCTGGGGCGCCCCGGCCCACTCCGCCAACGAAACGGCGGTCCGGCTCGGGCTGCGCGCCGCCCTCGACCCGCTGCTGGCGCTCTTCACCGCACCGCTGTTGGCGGACGCGGGCCTGATCGAGGCGCGGGTCATCCAGCAGGCCCTGATCGATGCGGCGCAGGGCCATCCGGTCCCGCTGGACGGCCTCGCCGAACTGGTCTCCGTGGAACTGTGGCTGCGCCGCCTCCTGGGCCGCCGCGGCACCTGCTGGACGGGCACCTCCTCCCCCCGCCGCCGCGCCGTCCCCACCGGCATCCCCCTCCGCCGCCCGGCCCTCTCCTGACCACCGCCCGCCCGTCCGCTCGGGGGTACCTCCCAGCGGTGGCCGGGGGAGATCGAGGCGCGGGTCCGGGCGGAGCCCGGTCTCGGGAAGGGGCGGGGAAGGGCCGGCCCCGCGCAGCGCCCCCGCACCCCCCGCCCCCCACACCCATGCCCCCCGCCCCTCACCCCCAAGGCAAAATGACCCTGTGCGGTACCTGATCCTCGGCAACACCCAAGCCCGTGACGATTCCGGCGCCCCCCTCCCCATCGGCGGCGCCCGCCTCCGCGCGCTCCTCGCCGCCCTCGCGCTCCGGGCCGGCGGCCCCGCCGTCCCCGTGTCCGTCCTCATCGACGAGATCTGGGGCGAGGACCCGCCCCACGACGCACCCGCCGCCCTGCAGGCCCTCGTATCCCGCCTGCGCCGCACCCTCGGCGGCAAGGACACGGTCCAGGCCGACCCCACCGGCGGCTACCGCCTGTCCGCCACCCGGGACGACGTGGACCTGTACGTCTTCCAGCGCCTGGCCCGCCAGGCCGCCCAGGCCCTCTCCGCGCCCCCGCCCGGAGCGCGGCCCCCCGCCGAGGTCCTCGGCACCACCGACATCCTCCACACCGCCGACATCCTCCGCACCGCCCTGGCCCTCTGGCGCGGCCCGGCCCTCGCCGACCTCCCCGACCCCGCCACCCGCGCCGCGCACGCCATCGGCCCGGAGGCCCGGCGCGCCGCCGCCGTCCGCGACCTCATCGAGGCCGAACTGCGCACCCCCACCACCGATCCGGCCTCTCTGCTCCCCGAGATCGAGGCGCTGATCGCGGTCCACCCGTACGACGAGCCCCTGCGCGCCCAGCAGTTGCGCGCCCTGCGCGCCGCCGGCCGCACCGCCGACGCGCTCGCCGCGTACGACCGCACCCGCCGCGCCCTCGCCGACGGCCTCGGCACGGACCCCGGCCCGGAACTCACCGCCCTCCACGCCGACCTCCTGCGCCCCATACCGGCACCCGCGCCCACGACCACACCCCCCGCCCCCGGCCCCGCCCCCACCGAGCGCCGCGGCAACCTCCGCCCCCGCCTCACCTCCTTCGTCGGCCGCGAACCCGAACTCGCCGCCCTCCACACCGACCTGTCCCGCGCCCGCCTCGTCACCCTCACCGGCCCCGGCGGCTCCGGGAAGACCCGCCTCGCCGAACACGCGGCCGCCCGCCACGCCGAGCGCACCGACCCCGCCACCCCGGCCACCCCCGCCGAACCGGTCTGGCTGGTCGAGCTGGCCCGCCTCGACCACCCGGCGGCCGTCCCCGGCGCGGTCCTCAGCGTCCTCGGCCTGCGCGACACCGTCCTCGTCGGCCGCGAGAAGCCCGTCGCGCAGGACCCCACCACCCAACTGCTGGAACACTGCGCCCAGCGCCGCCTCCTCCTCGTCCTCGACAACTGCGAGCACGTCATCGGGGCCGCCGCCGAGCTGGCGGAGCGGCTGCTCACGCACTGTCCGGGCGTGCGGATCCTGGCCACCAGCCGCGAACCCCTCGGCGTGCCCGGCGAGAACGTCCGCCCCGTCGAACCCCTCCCGCCCGACCACGCGCACCGCCTCTTCGCGGAGCGCGGCGCCGCCGCCCGGCCGGGGTTCGCCGTGGCCGACGACCCGGCCGCCGTCGCCGAGATCTGCGCCCGGTTGGACGGGTTGCCGTTGGCGATCGAGTTGGCGGCGGCGCGGCTGCGGTTGTTGACCCCGCGGCAGATCGCGGACCGGTTGGACAACCGGTTCCGGTTGTTGACCAGCGGGAGCCGTACGGTGCTGCCGCGCCAGCAGACGCTGCGGGCGGTGGTCGACTGGTCCTGGGAACTGCTGGACGCCGACGAACGCACGGTCCTGCGCCGCCTGTCCGTCTTCGCCGGCGGCTGCGACCTGACCGCGGCCGAAGCCGTCTGCGCACGACGCGACCCCGACTCCGACTCCGACTCCGAACCCGACGCCTGGTCCGGGACCGACATCGCTGATGTGGCCGACGTACTCGGCGCCCTGGTCGACAAGTCCCTCGTCGTGGCCGACCCGGCCCCGGTCCGGGTCTCGCCCGGGGTCTCCTCCGCCGCCGAGGGCGCCACCGCGATGCGCTACCGCATGCTGGAGACCATCCACGAGTACGCCGCCGAGCGCGCCGCCGAGGTCCCCGCCGACCTGGCCGCCACCGTCCGCCGGCACACCGCCCACTTCACGGCCCTGGTCGAGGAAGCGGAACCCCGCCTGCGCTCCTCGGCCCAGCTTCCCTGGATCGTGCGGATCGAGACCGAGCTGGACAACCTGCGCGCCGCCTTCACCGCAGCGGTCTCCGACGCCGACCGGGAGACCTCCCAGCGGCTCATCTTCGCCCTGGGCTGGTTCTGGTGGCTGCGCAACTACCGGACCGAGGGCGCCGAGTGGACCGGTCGGGTGATCGAGCTCGACCCGGTGGAGCCGGCCGCCGACACCCCCGCGTACTGGCGCTGGATGCGCCTCCAGCTCCTCCACGTGTTCCTGCTGTCGGAAACCCTCCCGGCCGGGGAGTTCCGCACGCCCGAGCGCCTGGCCATGGCCGATCGCATCCAGCGGGCCTTCCGCAGACCCGGCCCGGAGGCCGCCCGCTTCCCCGGCATGCTGTGGCCGCTGACCTGCTACCTCACCGGCGACTCCCTCGACTTCCACGCCGGGCTCGACGAGACCGTCACCAACTGCCGTGAGCACGCGGGCGAGTGGGAGCTCGGGGTGACCCTCATGCTCCGTACGCACGTCGCCATCGACATCACCGGCGGACTGACGACGGTCGACGAGGACCTGGCGGAGCTCCACGAGATCGCCCGTCGCGTCGGTGACCGCTGGACCCGCGCCCAGGTCTCCAGCGCCGCCGGCGAGGTCGCGCTCTCGCGCGGCCGGTTCGACTGGGCGCGCGCCGAGTACGAGGAGTGCCTGCGCCTCGCCCGCGAGGTCGGCTCGCACTTCGAGGCGCCGTTCGCGCTCGCCCGGATCGCCGAGACCGCCTACTGCCTGGGCGACTCGGCGGACGCCCTGCGGCTGCTGGCGGAGGCCGACGCCGAGGCGTACGACACCCAAGTGACCGACGTCCTGGCCTTCTCCCACCTCCTCGGCGGAATGATCGCGCTCGACCAGGGCGATACCGTCCGGGCGCGCGCCGAGCACGAGCGGGCCGGGGTCGAGTCGCTCCGGGCGAACGTGCCGCCGCAGTTCGTGGCGGGCCTGGCGAACCTGGACGCCCGGCTCAAGGCGCTGGAGGAGGGTCCGGCCGCCGCACTGGCGGTGATCGTGCCGACGCTGGAGAAGGCGTTCACCGAGCACTGCGCGGAACGGGTGCTGGCCGTCCTCGCCGAAACGACCGCGGCGCTGCTGGCGGACGTGGACCGGCCCGCCGGGTCCGTACGCGCGCTGGCCGCGGCCACCGCCTGGCGCGGCGGGTTCCCCCGGTCCGTACCCGAAGAGGCACTGGTGCACGCCCTACCGGCCCGCAACAGCTCCACCCTCGGCCAGGTCGCCTACGACCGCGAGGCGGCGGCGGGCGCGGCCCTGTCCCCCCGCGCTCTGCTCTCGGACCTGAACACCCCCTGACCACCCCGTCCCCAGCCTTCGAGCCCGCCACGATCCGACACCCGAGCCGCACCACCCCAGCCCCGCCGGCGTTCGAGGCACCCCTGGAGCGCCCACCTCCTGGCCAGCCCCCGCCGCCCTGGCACCCGAGCCGCACCATCCCAGCCCCGCCGGCGTTTGAGGCGCCCCCGGAGGGCCCACCGAGCCGCAGGCGCCCCCAGCCGCTGGCGCCCCCCAGCCGCTGGCGCCCCCAGCCGCTGGCGCCCCCCAGCCGCTGGCGCCCCCAGCCGCAGGCGCCCTCGGCCGGTTCACCGACAGCTGATCACCGAGTCGGCCCAGGCGGCCAACGTCAGGTCGGCGCGCCGATCGGCATGCTCCACGACCAGCCGCAGCGTCTTGCGACCGGTGAGCGGGACCTCGACCGGCACCGCGG
This sequence comes from Streptomyces sp. NPDC051555, assembly GCF_044454405.1. Classification (NCBI taxonomy): domain Bacteria; kingdom Bacillati; phylum Actinomycetota; class Actinomycetes; order Kitasatosporales; family Streptomycetaceae; genus Streptomyces; species Streptomyces sp. NPDC051555. The sequence continues at coordinate 247,937 of NZ_JBITDP010000013.1, forward strand.
GCTCGCCGTAGGAGACCGGGGCGGACCGCCACAGCCGCACCCTGTCGCCGTACACGGAGAAGCGCACGGCCCCGTCACCCGGCAGGGACAGCCCGTCCACCCCGGCCCGCGCGGAGAAGGAGCGGCACACGCGGTTCAGGGTGATCTCCACCGAGGACCGGGCGTTGACGGTGATCCCGTGCCCGTAGCGCCGGTCGCCGACCACCAGCCCCCACCGCTGCCACACCCAGCTGCTGCGCCAGGTCTGCACCTCGGGCCCGTCGTGGTCGCCGAGCGCGGACTGCTCCAGTCGCACCAGCTGGTAGCCGGTCGCGGGGGCGGGCGACGGACTCGGCTTGGGCGAAGGCCGCGGGGGACTCGGCGTCGCCCGCGGCGGGCTCGGCTTCGCGGGGGTCGGCGCGGGCGGCGAGGACGACCGGGGCGGCGACGGCGAGGGCGCGTGCGGCGCCGAACCGCGCGGCGACGGTACGGGCGCCCGCACGACCGGCGGCCGCGGCGCGGGCGCATCGGGCTCAGGGGAGAGGGGAGCAGGGGCGTGCGGGAGCGCGGGCGCGACGGCGGTCGGCTTCGGCGCCACCTGGGCCTCGGGCTTCGCGTCGTCCCCGGCCAGCGCGAACACCACCCCGGCCGCGGCGGCCACCACCACACCGGCGGCGATGGCGGCCTTGGCGGGCAGCCCCAGCCCTTCGGAGGCCAGCGCCCCCGCCCCCGAGGCACCGGCCCCGGACCCACCGGCGGCCCCCGCCGCCCCGGCCCCGGCCCCGGCCCCGGCCGTCGAACCGCCCGCGGCCGCCGCGGCGGCCCCCGCACCGCCCGCGGCCACGACCCCGCCGGCCACCACCCCGGCCGCCTTGACCGCGTACCCGGCGGCGAACCACCCGATGACCGCGACCGGAAGCAGCGCCGGGATCCCGGCATTGACGTCCTTGAGTTCACCGGCGACCAGCCGGCACTTCACGCACTCCTCCAGGTGCTTGCGCAGCCCCCGCTCGGCCCGCACCCGCAGCCCGCCCCGGGCATGGGCGCCCAGCCGATCGGCGTAGCGGGCGCAGTCCCCGCCCTCGCTCAGCGCGGTGCTCACGTGGGCCTGGAGGTAGGCCTGCTTGAGCCCCTCCCGGGCCCGGCTGGCCAGCACCGCCGTCGCATTGGGGGTCAGCCCGAAGAGCGGGGCGATCGCGCTCGGCGAGGCCTCCTCGACGGTGGTGTGCCACAGCACGGCCTGCCACCGCTCGGGCAGGCTGCGGAAGGCCTGCATGGCCAGCGACTGCTCGGCCTCGTGCATGGCCCGTACGTCCGCGCCCAGTTCCAGGGTGTCCGCGCCGGGCGCCAGACCCGTCCCCGCCTCGGCTCCCGCGCCGGCCTGCTCCGCGAACAGGGCGAAGTCCTCGACGAGCTGCTCCCGCTTGGCGGTCTTCGTCCAGGCCGCGGCGACCCGACGGACGGTGGTGAGCAGGTACGCGCGCACCGCCTGGTCGGGCCCGGCTCCGCCGCGCACCGCCTGGAGGGTCCGGGCGAACACCTCGGCGGTCAGGTCGTCGGCGGTGTGGGCGTCGCGGCAGCAGGTGCGCGCGTAGCGGCGTACGGAATCGGCGTGCCGCCGGAAGAGCTCCTCGTAGGCGCCGTCGTCACCCCCGCGCATCCGCGCGATCAACTCGGCGTCGGACGAGAGCGGTTCCGCACCGGCCGCACCGGCAGAGCCCGCCGACGCCGCGCTCGCAGCGGAGGTCCGGGCGCCGCTCGGTTCGCGCTGGGCGGGGACCTGCCGGGCGGGCAACTCACCCGCGTCGGACTCGCCGCCGGGGCCCGCCGCACCGGAGACCGGATCTTCCCGCCCGTCAACGCCCATCGCGCAAGCCCCCGCAGGACACACTCAGCCGGTACACCGAACCAGCGTGTCACACGGCGACCGCGCACCGGACCGCTCCGGACGGCATCCACTCATCCGGGCAGGATTCGGCGAGTTCCCGCACCCCACCTCACCCGTCCGGGTGACCGTCCGTTCGAGGGGCCCGCTCCACGGATTCACCCGCGGGAGCCGAACGCGCGGCCGGTCCACCCGGTTTCCCGGCGGACCGACCGCGCGAAGGTGACTCAGCCGTGCCGGTCCGCTCAGACGGTCCGCGAGCGCAGCCCCTCCAGCAGGATGTCCAGCAGTCGGGCCGAAGCGGCCGCCTGCTGGGCCGGGTCCGGCAGTGCGGGCGCGGCCGTCGCGATGACGAGCAGGACATCGGCCACCGTGACGTCGCGGCGCAGTTCACCGGCCTCCCGGGCGCGGTCGACCAGCCGGCCGACGACCTCCAGGAGCGCACCGGCGCCCGCGTCCTCCGACGGCTCGTCCTCGATCGAGGTACGCCCGCCCACGACCCGCAGGTCCGGCTGACCGCCGACCACCACGGCCTGCCGCTGCTGCGGCACCCGCGCCGTGTCCACGGCTTCCAGCACGTCCTGGCCGTCCTCGTTGGTCGAGCCGACCCGCAGCACCTGCGGCGGCAGCAGCCGCCCGGCGCCCGAGGCGACGGAGGTGCGCAGGAAGCGCGACAGCGCCTGCCACGGCTCCTCCTCCTGGCCGAGCGCGGCCCTGGCCTGCTCGGTCAGCCGGGAGGTCTCCTCCTCGGCTATGCGCCGGACCAGGACGTCCTTGCTCGGGAAGCGCCGGTAGACGGTGCCGACACCGACGCGGGCGCGCCGCGCGACGTCTTCCATCGGAGCCCCGTAGCCCAGTTCACCGAACACCTCGCGCGCGGCGCGCAGGACGTGTTCGAGGTTGCGCTGTGCGTCGACCCGCAGGGGCGTGGAGCGGCCCACGCCGTGCGAGGTTCCACCAGCGATCACACGAGTGGCGCCCTCGGCCGAGAGCGCGGTCGCAGACCCATGGAAATCGGAAATGTTCATATGTTTCCCCCGGTAATCATTTGTCTCCCCCCGGAGACAGTCCCCGCCTTCGTGTCGAGGGGGGCCACAGTCATGTGGGCCCTGGTCCTAACTCCTCGACGGGCTACGAACATAGTTGAGCCAGAGTCAATTCAGAAGAGGCAGCTCCGTACGGACCATCGCTCGATCGGAGCATTGACCCCCACTTTTCCGTTCCAAGCCCCCGGAATCACCCCCTCCGCACTGCCTGACCTGCGCACCTCACCTCCCATCCACATCTGTGAACCAGCCCTTCACACCCCCACCTCCGGTCACACAATTTGTCGAGCCTGTGGACAAACTCCCGGCCACGTTGCGTCATGGGATGGTGAAGGCTGCTAACTCCCGGGGCTCGGCCCCCGGCACCCCGCCCCGGACACGCATCCTCGTCGTCGGCGGAGGTTACGTCGGCATGTACACGGCGCTCCGGCTCCAGCGAAAGCTGAGAGCCGACGAGGCCGAGGTCACGGTGATCAGTCCCGAGCCGTACATGACCTACCAGCCGTTCCTCCCGGAGGCGGCCGCCGGCTCCATCTCCCCGCGCCACGTCGTCGTACCGCTGCGCCGCGTGCTGGACCGCTGCCGCATCGTCGTGGGCGAGGCCCGCAGCATCGACCACGCCAAACGGACCGCGACCATCACCACCCTCGCCACCGCCGAGGAGGGCACCGGCGCCGTCGAGATCGAGTACGACGAGATCGTCGTCGCCCCCGGCTCGGTGTCCCGCACGCTCCCCATTCCGGGACTCGCCGAGTACGCCATCGGTTTCAAGACCGTCGAAGAGGCCATCGGCCTGCGCAACCACGTCATCGAACAGATGGACATCGCCTCCTCGACCCGCGACCCGGCCATCCGCGACGCGGCCCTGACCTTCGTCTTCGTCGGCGGCGGATACGCGGGCGTCGAGGCTCTCGCGGAGCTGGAGGACATGGCCCGTTACGCCGCCCGGTACTACCACAACATCAAGCCCGAAGACATGAAATGGGTCCTGGTGGAGGCCAGCGACCGGATCCTCCCCGAGGTCGGCCCCGACATGGGCAAGTACACGATCCGGGAGCTGCGCGCCCGCAACATCGACCTGCGCCTGGAGACCCGCCTGGAATCCTGCGCGGACCGCGTCGCCGTCCTCAGCGACGGAGCCCGCTTCCCCACCCGCACCGTCGTGTGGACCGCGGGCGTCAAACCCCACCCCGTCCTCGCCGCCTCCGACCTGCCCCGCAACGAACGCGGCCGGCTCGCCTGCACCGCCTTCCTCACCGTCGCGGGCGTCGAACACGCCTGGTCCGCCGGAGACGCGGCCGCCGTCCCCGACATCACCGCCGCCGCACCGGGCACCGAATGCGCCCCCAACGCGCAGCACGCCGTCCGTCAGGCCAAGGTGCTCGCGGACAACCTGATCCACGCCCTGCGCGACGAAGTGCTCACCGAGTACGCCCACAAGTACGTCGGCTCCGTGGCCTCCCTCGGCCTCCACAAGGGCGTCGCCCACGTGTACGGCCGCAAGCTCAAGGGCTACCCGGCCTGGCTCATGCACCGCGTCTACCACCTGAGCCGCGTCCCCACCTTCAACCGCAAGATGCGCGTCCTCGCCGAATGGACCCTCTCCGGGCTGTTCAAGCGCGAGATCGTCTCCCTCGGGTCCCTCGAACACCCCAGGGCCGAATTCGAACTCGCCGCGGGCGGCGGACCCAAGGAACCCCCACCCCCGTCCGCCCCCAACCCCCCGAAGGACAGCCAGCGCTGACGTTGTCAGTGTGGTCGGCCACACTGGACGTGTGACCATAGGTGGGCTCACACCTGCACAGAGTGACACCGCCGAGCGACCGACCACGAGCGATGTAGCGACCAATAGCGACACCACGAGGCTTGAACGCAGTGAACTTCACGCGCTGGAGCGCCCGGTTTCCAGGAACGCAGCGCCGCGCCGCCGCCCGGACCGAACATGCCGCAGCCCAGGCCAAGCGGGGCGAAGGCTCCGTCCCGGCAGCCCGCGGCGTCCGCGCCGACCCCACCGGCAGTGGCACCGAGCGGAGCCCGTCCACCCAGGACGGCGGCCCCGCCGGCCCCACGGACCCCACCGTCTCCGGGACCGGAACCGGATCCGCCGCAGCGCTCGCCGCGGTGCCCTCCCTCGACGTGCTCTCCGTGCGCGAGGTCCTCGGGTGCCTCCCGGCCCGCGTCGCGCTCGTGCACGGTCCCGAGCACCGCATCGCCTACGTCAACGACGCCTACACGGCGGGTTTCGGCCCCCGGCCCACCGGCGCCGCCGCCCACGAAGCCCTGCCCGAACTCGGCGAGCTCGGGCTGCTCCCGCTCCTCGACCAGGTCCTGCGCAGCGGCAAGCCCCGTACCGCCAAGAACCGCAAGGCACCCGGCGGCAGCTCCTACACCGCCACCTGCACCCCCGTGGACTTCCCCGAGGCCGACGGCGCGGGCCGCAGCGCGGGCGTACTGATCCACCTCGCCGACGTCACCGACCACGCCGAAGCCGTCGAACGGCTGCGCACCGCCGAGCGCCGCCAGCGCGAGGCCGTCGTCACCCTCCAGCGCTCCCTGCTCCCGCAGGAGCTGGAACAGCCCGACGACCTGCGCATCGCCGCCACCTACCAACCCGGCGGCACCGAGGCCGCGGTCGGCGGCGACTGGTACGACGTCATCACCCTCGGCGCCGGCCGCACCGCCCTCGTCATCGGCGACGTCATGGGCCGGGGCGTCCGCGCCGCCGCCGTCATGGGCCAGCTGCGCACCGCGGTGCGCGCCTACGCCCGGCTCGACCTGCCTCCGCACGAGGTGCTCCAGCTCCTCGACGGACTCGCCGCCGAGATCGACGCCAGCCAGATCGCGACCTGCGTGTACGCCGTCCACGACCCCAGCGAGGGCCTGCTGGCCTACGCCTCCGCGGGCCACCTGCCCATCCTCGTCCGCGACGAGGACGGCACCGTCCGGCGCGCCGCCGACCCCACCGGGCCCCCGCTCGGCACCGGCGGCTGGCTGCACACCTCCGGCACCATCGCGCTGGGCCCCGGCTCCACCGCGGTCCTCTACACCGACGGCCTCGTCGAGCGCCGGGGCGAGGACATCGACGAGGGCGTGGCCGCCCTGGAACGCGCCCTCTCCGGCGCCCTGGGCACCCCCGCCGTCATCTGCGACCGGCTGATGCGCGCCCTGGGCGTGGACGCCGACCACGACGACGACGTCGCCGTGATGGTCCTCCAGCAGCCCGCCCGCGTCGGCTCGGAGGCGGAGCTCTTCCACAACGCGGCCCTGGAGCTGCTGGGCGGCATCGAGGCGGCCCCGCGCGCCCGGGCCTTCGCCCAGGGCGTCCTCGCCTCCTGGCGCTTCCCGATGGAGCTGTGCGACCTCGGCGTGCTGGCCGCCAGCGAACTCGTGGCGAACTCCCTCCAGCACGGCACGCCGCCGATGCGCCTGCGTCTGCGCCGTACGGACCGCCGCCTGATCATCGAGGTCACCGACGGGGACGACCACCTGCCGCGGCGCCGCCGCGCCGAACCGGCCGACGAGACGGGCCGCGGCATCTCGATCGTCGCGACCATCGCCTCCTCGTGGGGCACCCGGCGCACCCCGGGCGGCGGCAAGGCCGTCTGGTGCGAGTTCGCCCTCCCGGACAAGAAGCCGGGCGAGTAGGGGCGAGGGCGAGGAGCAGGACGCGGGGGGGGGGGCCCCCCCCCCCGCCCCCCGCCCGGCCCCCCGCCCCGCCGGCCCCCCCCCCCCCCCCCCCCCCCCCCCGCGCGGGGCCCGCCCGCCGCCCCCCCCCCCACCC
>NZ_JBITDP010000013.1:254634-257224 GCF_044454405.1 Streptomyces sp. NPDC051555
GTGGGGGGGGGGGGGGGGGGGGGCGGGGGGGGGGGGGGGGGGGGGGGGGGGGGGGGGGCGGGGCGGCGGGGGGGGGGGGGGGGCGGCCCCGGCGCCCCCCCCCCCCCCCGCGTCAGGCGTACGAGCGCCCGCTACGCCGAGACGGGCTCGGCGACGGCGGCCCGCGGGGCCGACACCTGGGCCGGCGCGACCTTCACCAGCGACGGGTTGTCCTGCCCCGGCGTCAGCTGCTTGCCGAGCCGCAGCGCGAGCCAGGCGATACCGAGCGAGACCACGACGAAGATCCCGATGTAGAGCATCGGCACCCCCGCCCCGACCGGCACGCCCAGCGGCCCGAGCGCCAGCGCCATCTGCTTGACCAGGGCGAAGGCCGAGTTGTACTGGCCGATCGAACCCTCCGGCGCGAGGTCCGCCACCAGCGGAGCCAGCGTGGGCGACAGCATGGCCTCACCGATGCCGAAGAGGGCGTACGTCGTGATGAACGCGGCGGCGGCCATCATGGCGCTGCCGTGCCCCAGACCCGAGAAGCCGGCTATGAGCCAGGCGCCCGTCCAGATCACGCCGACCAGGGCGATGACGCGCGAACGACGCCGCTTCTCGACCAGCCGCAGCACCACGAACTGCGCCACGACGATCGCGCCGGTGTTGGCGGCCAGCGCGAAGCCGAGGGTGGAGGGCGAGATCCCGGCCGCTTCGGTGCCGAAGGCGGCGAGACCCGACTCGAACTGCCCGTAGCAGGCGAAGAAGATCACGAAGCCCAGCACACAGAGCTGGACCATCGCCTTGTGCTCCAGGAGCCGCTTCCAGCCGCCCCCACCCGCCTGGGCGGGGTCCTTCGGCACCGCGTCCTTGATGCTCGGCGCGTGCGGCATCCGCACGGTGGCGATCACGCCCGCCAGCACCAGGAACATCACGGCCTCGATGCTGAACAGCAGGGTGAAGCTACCGGGACGGTCGACGTCCACGATCTGTCCGCCGATGAGGCCGCCGATGCCGAGACCCAGGTTCTGCATGAAGAACTGGAGCGCGAAGGCACGGGTCCGGGTGCTCGGGGTGGAGCACCACACGATCATCGTGGCCAGCGCCGGCTGCATGACGGCCTGACCGGCGCCCAGCGCCAACGCGGACAGCAGGATCGGGACGACGCCGGTCGACAGCCCCAGCGATATCGCGCCCACCGACGCGGCCACCGCCGCGCCCATGACCACGGGGACGGGCCCGCGCCGGTCGATGATCCGACCGGTGAGGGGCAGCGCGAGAAGGGCGCCCAGGGCGAACGCCACGAAGGCGCACGTCGCCGTAGCCGCGCCCAGATCCCGCACCTGCGCCACGTAGATATAGAGGAACGGAACCGTGAAACCGATACCGAACGCGGTCAGCGCGTTACCGGCCTGGATCCTCCGCATCGCAGCGCCCATCACCTTGGTCACTTCTCACCTGCCTTCACTACTGAAGCCTGAAGACTTCATACCTAAAGTTCGATCCTTAACTCTACACACCGAAGGAGTTAGACGCCAATGGGCTCGTGCCATACTTCGGACCATGGGTGACACCCCCGACGGCACTACGCCCGTCCACGAGCCGAGCCTCGATGAGCAGATCGCCGTCTATCAGCGCGAGTTCCAGGACCTCGACCCCCAGGTCGAGAAGGTCGTGTCGGCCCTGAGCCGCCTCAACCGCCGGATGAACGTCGCGTACGGCCGCCAGACGGCGGCCCTGGGCATCAGCAACGCCGAGTGGGAGGTCCTCAAAGCCCTCGTGCTCGCGGGCGACCCCTACCGGATGGGCCCGAGCGAACTGGCGAAGCAGCTGGGCCTGACGCCGGCCGCGATGACCCACCGGATCGACCGCATGACCGCGGACGGCCTGGTGACTCGGGAGCGCGACGAGTCCAACCGGGTCCGCGTGATCGTGGAGCTGACGAACGAGGGCCGCAGCAAGTGGCTCGACGCGATGCGCGCGGCCACGCTCTTCGAAGAGGACCTGCTCCAGGACCTCTCCACCGTGGAGCGCGCCCTGCTCGGCGACATCCTCACGCGCCTGCTGGACCGGGTCGAAGGCCTCCAATCGCCCGCCTGACCTGGCACGCGGACCCGGGGTTGACACCAACCCCGTGAGTCCGTAAGGTTCTCCGAGTTGTCCCAGAGCCGGAACGGTCCTGTGACAGCAGATACGCCGCCTCGTAGCGGCACCCAACTCAGCACGATCTCCCACCGGGAACGAATTCGGCATGCCTGAATTCCTACCGGGGCCCGATTATGAGCCACCCGGGAAATCCGCTAGAGTTTGGGAGTCGGAACGGCCCAACAGCCGCAAAGACAAACCCCGCTGACTGGGGGTCAGGCCCGAAAGGTTCTGATAGAGTCGGACTCGCCGGAAAGGGAAAGCGCGAAAGCGAAGAACTGGAAAGCGAAACCCGCTTCGACCGGGAATCGGACACGAAAGAGTCTGATAGAGTCGGAAACGAAGAACGAAGCCCGGAGGAAAGCCCGAGAGGGTGAGTACAAAGGAAGCGTCCGTTCCTTGAGAACTCAACAGCGTGCCAAAAATCAACGCCAGAAGTTGATACCCCGTCCACTTCGGTGGATGA
>NZ_JBITDP010000014.1:0-23083 GCF_044454405.1 Streptomyces sp. NPDC051555
CCTTTGTACTCACCCTCTCGGGCTTTCCTCCGGGCTTCGTTCTTCGTTTCCGACTCTATCAGACTCTTTCGTGTCCGATTCCCGGTCGAAGCGGGATCTTGCTTTTCGCTTTCCAGTTCTTCGCTTTCGCGTTTCCCTTTCCGGCGAGTCCGACTCTATCAGAACCTTTCGGGCCTGACCCCCAGTCAGCGGGGTTTGTCTTTGCGGCTGTTGGGCCGTTCCGACGAGGTGTGACACTAGCGGATTCCTTGCCCCCGACCTAATCGGCGGCGGTGCCACTCGGGCACGGATTCCTCATTCGCAAATACGCATGAAAAAGAGACGACAACGTACGTCGCTTCGTTCGAATGTGTAGTGGCGGATGGCTGTCCGGGGACCGACCGGGGTCGGCAGCTCACTTCGGACAACTCGAAGAACCTTACGGATCCCGCACGCCAGTGTCAACCTCCGGCCGCCCCTCCCCCGTCCGGGGACGGGAAGGGGCGGGAGGCTGCCGTCAGCTGTTGCCGGAGGCCAGTTCACGGCTGCGGTCGCGGGCCGCTTCCAGGGCCGCGATGAGGGCCGCCCGTACGCCGTGCTTCTCCAGCTCCACGATCGCGTTGATCGTCGTACCGGCCGGGGAGGTGACGGCCTCGCGGAGCTTGACCGGGTGTTCGCCGCTGTCGCGGAGCATGACGGCGGCGCCGACCGCGGCCTGCACGATCAGGTCGTGGGCCTGGGCGCGCGGGAGGCCGAGGAGGATGCCCGCGTCCGTCATGGCTTCGACGAGGAAGTAGAAGTACGCGGGGCCGGAGCCGGACAGGGCCGTGGCGGCGTCCTGCTGGGATTCGGGGACGCGCAGGGTCTTGCCGACGCCGCCGAAGATCTCCTCGGTGTGGGCGAGGTGGGCGCCCGTGGCGTGGCTGCCGGCGGAGATGACGGACATGGCCTCGTCCACGAGGGCCGGGGTGTTCGTCATGACGCGGACCACGGGGGTGCCCGCGGCGAGCCGGTCCTCGAAGAAGGAGGTCGGGATGCCCGCGGCGCCGCTGATGACCAGGCGGTCCGCCGGCACGTGCGGGGCCAGTTCTTCGAGGAGCTTGCCCATGTCCTGCGGCTTGACCGTGAGGATCAGGGTGTCGGCGCGCTTGGCGGCCTCTGCGTTGGTGACGGCTTCGACGCCGTAGCGGGTCCGGAGCTCCTCGGCTCGTTCGGGGCGGCGGGCCGTGACGAGGAGCTTCGAGGCGGGCCAGCCGCCTCGGATCATCCCGCTGAGCAGGGCCTCACCGATCTTGCCGGTGCCGAGAACGGCGACAGTCTGGGTCATGGCCTCATCTTTGCACCCGGTCCGAACGCTCTAGGGGGTGCGGCGGCGCAGGGTGGCCGCGCCGAGGGCGAGGACCAGCAGGGCGCAGGCGGCCACGACGATCGCGTCGCGGACGAAGTCGGTGGTCATGTCGGTGTGGGTGAGGACCTGGGTCATGCCGTCGACGGCGTAGGACATGGGCAGGACGTCGGACACCGCTTCGAGGACCGGCTGCATGGTGTTGCGGGGCGCGAAGAGTCCGCACAGGAGCAGCTGCGGGAAGATCACGGCGGGCATGAACTGGACGGCCTGGAACTCGGAGGCCGCGAAGGCGGAGACGAACAGGCCGAGCGCGGTGCCGAGGAGCGCGTCGAGCAGCGCGACCAGGAGGAGCAGCCAGGGCGAGCCGACGATGTCGAGGCCGAGGACCCAGAGGGCGAGGCCGGTGGCGAGCAGCGACTGGACGACGGCCACGGCGCCGAAGGCGAGGGCGTAGCCGCCGATCAGGTCGCCCTTGCCCAGGGGCATCGCGAGGAGGCGTTCGAGGGTGCCGGAGGTGCGCTCGCGCAGGGTCGCGATGGAGGTCACCAGGAACATCGTGATCAGCGGGAAGATGCCGAGGAGGCTGGCGCCGATGCTGTCGAAGGTGCGCGGGCTGCCGTCGAAGACGTAGCGCAGCAGGGTCAGCATCAGGACGGGCACGAGCAGCATCAGCGCGATGGAGCGCGGGTCGTGGCGGAGCTGGCGCAGGACGCGCTGGGCGGTGGCGGTGGTGCGGGCGGCGTTCATCGGGTCTCGTTCTCCCCTACGGCGGTGGCCGGGGCGGCGCCCCGGGCTCGGGCCTCGGCGTTGGCCTCGTCCACGAGGTGCAGGAAGCCCTCTTCGACGGTCTCGGAGCGGGTACGGGCGCGCAGCGCGTCCGGTGTGTCCTCGGCGAGGATCCGGCCTTCGCGCATGAGGAGCAGGTCGTGGCAGCGCTCGGCCTCGTCCATGACGTGCGAGGAGACGAGGATCGTGGCGCCGCGGCTGTCGGCGAGGGTGTGGAAGAGGTTCCACAGGTCACGGCGCAGGACGGGGTCGAGGCCGACGGTGGGTTCGTCGAGGACGAGCAGCTCGGGGGCGCCGAGCAGGGCGACGGCCAGGGAGACGCGGCTGCGCTGGCCGCCGGAGAGGTTGCCGGCGAGGGCGTCGGCGCGGGAGGTCAGGTCCACGTCGGCGATGACGCGGCCGACGTCGGCGCGGCGGCGGTCGGCGGCGGCCCGGCCGGGGTCGAGGACGGCGGCGAAGTAGTCGAGGTTCTGCCGGACGGTGAGGTCGTCGTAGACGGAGGGCGCCTGGGTGACGTAGCCGATGCGCGAGCGCAGTTCGGGGTGTCCGGCGGGGCGGCCGAGGACCTCGAGGGTGCCGGTGACCTGGGCCTGGGTGCCGACGACGGCGCGCATGAGGGTGGACTTCCCGCAGCCGGAGGGGCCGAGGAGGCCGGTGATGCGGCCGCGGGGGACGGCGAAGTCGATGCCGTGGAGGACGGTGCGGGGGCTGCGGCCGGTGCCGCGGCGGACGGTCAGGCCGCGGGCGTGCACGGCAGGAGTGGTGGCCGCGACTCCGTCGGCCTGGTTATTCATCATGTGATGAATAATGCTCCTGGGGGTGCCTCCCGTCAACCACCCGGGAGGGGTGGTCGACGGTCGGGAGGAGACGGCGGGGTCAGGAGGAGACGGTGCGGATCTTGCGGCGCTCGGCCAGCTTGACGACGAGCAGGCAGTAGAGCGGGGTCGCGACGATTTCCAGGACCAACGCCTGCCAGGGCGCGTCGGCGGCCGTCTCGTCGTTGGCGAGGTCGTTGGCCAGGGCGGTGAGCGTGAAGGCCAGCAGGTTGTTCACCATGTGGTGCGCGATGGCGGCCTCCAGGCCACCGGTGCGCAGGGTGAGCCAGGCGTACCAGGCGGCGGAGTAGAGGAGCAGTGCGAAGCCCGACCACTGGCCGAAGCCGTGGGCCAGGGCGAAGAGGACGGAACCGACGGCGATGCCCACCCACGGGGTGCGCAAGTGCGCGCCGAACGCCTGCTGGATCCAGCCCCGGAAGAGGTACTCCTCCGCGGCCGCCTGGAAGGGGACCAACAGCCACACCACGGCCAGGGAGAGCAGCAGCGTCGCCAGGGCGGGCGGGGCGAAGAGCTCGGCCGCCGTGCCGTCGGGTCCGTCCCCGGGCACGAGCCACACCAACAGGCCGAACTGGGTCCCCAGCACGGGCAGGGCGAGGGCGGAGCAGAGCGCCAGCCAGCCGAGCCGCAGCCGGCCGGTGACCGAGGAGATCGTGCCGGCCGGACGGCGCTGGATCCAGCGGACGACGAGCAGGACCGCGGGTATCGCGAGGCCGAGGCTGACGAGGCCGAGCGCCACCTCGGCGATCGGGTCGGCGAAGACCGCCTCGCCGTCCGGGTCGGCGGCGGCGATGCCGAACACGTGGGCGAGCAGCATGGCCGCGATGAACAGCGCGATCATGCAGACCACGCCGGCGGCGCCGAGCAGGGCGGTGCCGCCCAGCTCACGCCGGATGCGCTGCCCGCCGTTGCGGGCCAGGGCGGCGTAGGACGAGCCGGCGGGGGCCGAGAACGGTCCGGTGGGCGGCGGGGGCGCGGGCGGGTACGGGTAGGCCCAGTGCGGCGGGTACTGCGCGTACTGCGCGTACTGCGCTTCTTGGGGGTGCTGCGGGTACGGGGCGTACTGCGCGTGCTCGGGCGGGGGCGGCCAGTACGGCGTGCCCGGGGGCGGCGGGGGCGGGGCGTACTGCGGGTCCGTCGCGGGACCTTCGGGGTGCGGGGACGTACCGCTCACTCCCGGCTACTTCTTCTTGCGCTTGGGACGGCGGGCCGCGGGGTTCCCGGTACGGGCGCCCCGGCGGCGGGTGTGTTCGGTGCGGGCGCGCTCGTACTCGGCGCGGGCCAGTCCCTCACCGGGAGCCTCGATCAGGCAGCGCAGGAAGTACGCGATCAGACCGCCGATGAAACCGATGGCCTTGAGGCCCTTGAGCGAAGCCTCGTCCGAGGACGGCGCCGGGCGCCGGGTGAAGGACTCCCACGCCTTCGCGAAGGCGATGGAGCTCGCGATCGCGAAGAGGACGACGACGGAGATGCTGAGGAAGGGACCGACGTTGCCGATCTCCAGGCCCTCGTACGCGAAGCGCAGCAGGTAGGCGGCGATGACGGCGGCCAGCAGCGAGGCCACCGCCATGCCGGCGCGGCGCAGGCCGTACCCGCCGTCGTGCTCGACCCAGGTGGTGCCGAAGAACCGGATCGGCTGCGGCCGGGGGCCCTCGGTGGTGGCCGGGGTCGCCGCGGCTTCGGGGGCTCGCCCGGCGTCTCGCTCTTCTTCTCGTTCGTCGCTCACACCGGCGATTATCCCCCGGCGCGCGGTCGGGCCAGGGTGCGTCTCATGTGGCAGACGGGGGCCGTCAGCTGTTGCGGTAGGAGGTCGTGCACACCATCACGGAGTCGTCGAGCTGCGTCCACATCCAGTACTGGGTGCTGTCGGTCTGGCTGCGGCGGCAGTTCGCGGCGCTCGGGGCCGCCGGTGCGCGGTACACGCCGGTGACGATCATGACGTAGTCGTAGGCGGTCGGTATGCGGGTGGCCCCGCAGTCCACGGCGGTGAAAGTGCCCAGGGTGAGGTGGTTGTTCGTGCCCTTCGCCGCCAGTACGCAGTAGTTGACGTGGAACAGGCGCGTCAGGCACACGTTGATGTCCTGGTAGCGCCAGTTGGTCCGTCCGTTGCCGCTGGGGCAGTCCCCCGACACGACCGAACCGACCTGGACCTGGGCCCGCGTCGTGTCGCACCCGACGGGCTCGGGAGGGGTGTTCACGTTCCACTTGTTCGGGTAGCCGGTGTCGTACCAGGGCAGGCAGGTACCCGCGCGGACGGCCCTGAAGGCCGCCTCCCTGGGGTCCGGGGTCGGGGAGGGGCGCGGCGTGGGGGTGGGCGTGGGGGTGGGCGTGGGGGTGGGGGTAGGGGTACGGGTGGGTGACGGCGGCGGCGCGGGGGCGATGACCTCCGGGGTGCGCGTCGGGCGGTGGCTGGAGGGGGACGCGGACGGTGCGTCGCGCCCTTCGGCGGACGCCCGGTCGTTCCGGATCTGCTGACCCACCACCCCTATCGCCAGGACGATGACGAGCACGGCGGCCGTGATCATCCATCCGATCGTGGCATCGAAGAGCTTCCTGCCGGCGCCCCCGTCCCCGCTGTCCCGCAGCTCCGCCGAGCGGCGGGCCTCCGCCGCCCGGCGCCGGCGGGCCGCCGCGGCCAGGCGTTCCCGCTCCTTGCGGGCGGCCGCCTCGCCCGGATCGGTGAGCTGCGGGGCCTGCGGCGGCGCGTGCTCGGCAGTGGGGGTCTGCTTCCCGGAAGCGGACCCCTTGCCCGCCGCGTCGAGGGCCCGGCCGTGGGCCTCGTAGGCGGTGATCGTCGCCGTCCATTCCTCCGGCAGCCAGCGCCGCACGCGCCGCGTCTCCGACACGGCGGTGGCCAGGACGGTGGCGGGGTCGGGACGCCGGCTCGGGTCGAGGGCCAGGCACGGCTCGATCAGCGGAGCCAGCCGGGTGGGCAGCCCCGACAGGTCCACCTTCCCGCCCTGGACGTGGGCCAGCAGCACCATCTCGGACTCCAGGCCCTCCCGGTACGGCGGACGTCCGACGGCGAGGTGGAAGAGGGTCGCCCCCAGGGAGAAGACGTCCGACGCGGAGGTCGACGCCTGGCCGCGCGCCTGCTCCGGCGAGGTGAAGGCGACGGTCCCCAGGGTGAGCGAGGTACGGGTGCGGTCGACGGCGTGCGAGATGCCGAAGTCGATGACGAGCGGGCCGGTCAACGGCAGCAGGATGTTCTGCGGCTTGACGTCCCGGTGGACGATCCGGCTGCCGTGCAGGGAGATCAGTGCCTGCACCACGCCCGCGGCCACGGTCGGCACCGCCCAGGGGGCGAGCGGCCCGTGCGCGCGCACGAGGTCGGCCAGGGACGGGGCCGGTACGTACTCGATGGCCATCCAGGGCCGAGGTGCGTCGGGATCGGCGTCGAGGACGCGGGCGGTGTGCGCGCCGTCGACGCGTCGGGCCAACTCCACCTCCCGCGCGAACCGCTCCCGGTCGACCGGGAGCACCGGGCCCTGTGCCAGGAGCGTCTTGACCGCGACCAGCCGTCCCCCTCCCTTCGGCCGCGCCAGGTAGATCCGGCCCATGCCGCCGGAGGCGAGCCGCCACAGCAGGCGGTAGTCGCCGAGGCGTTGCGGGTCGTCGGTGTCGAGACGGTGCACTGCGATGCCGGGCATGGTTCGCTTCCCCCTCGTTCAGCGACCGCACGCGGCCGCGATGATCAGCAACAGCACGACCGCGACGACCATCCCGGCGCAGCCGAGCCCGCCGCCCGCGGCGGGTCCCTTCGTGCCGGTCTCCACCTGGCCGCCCAGGGGCAGACCGGGGTGCCGGGCGGTGTAGTGGTCCTCGTGCTGGCGCCCGGCCTCGGACGGGTCACCCCAGGTGCTCTTGAACCCGCACTCGCCGCACCAGAAGCGGTAGTTCATCCCTCTCCCCCTTCTTCTTCCCCTGCTCCCCTCGGAAGCGTGCGGTCCGCGCAGGTCGGGGTACAGGCCATCGCACCGGTCACGTATGAACGGCGGGCGCCCGCTACGCTCACCTGCGATCCGGGCCGGCGCTCCGGCCCCGAGGGGGGAAGGAGCCGCATGACGACCGACCGACTCGCAGAACTCGCCGCGCTGTTGAAGGACCTGCGCAAGCGGTCCGGGTTGACGCAGGAGCAGTTGGCGCACGCATCCGAGGTGAGCGAGAGCACCATCCGGAGGCTGGAGGGCGGCAGGGCCCAGAACCCGACGCTGCTCTCGCTGGCGAAGCTGCAGGACGCGCTCGGGGCCGGGCCGGAGGACCGCAGGCGGCTCGCCGAGCTGTTGGCGAACGGACGCGCGGCCCCGGCGGAGGCACCGGCTGAGGCACCGGCTGAGGCACCACCGGCGCCGGCGGCGCGCTCCGGGATGCTGGTCCGGGACGACGTCCGCTCCGCCGCCCGTGACCTGGCGTTGGAGGTCCGGCGCCGCTGGCGGGTCGAGGAGGAGCAGCGCCGGGTCCACGACCCCTTCCCGCTGCCGGTGCGGTGGCGGCGCACCGACCCCGCGCTCAGCGATCACGAGGCCAACATCGAACGGCTGCCACCGGGGGCCGCGGCGCCCCTGCCCACCGACCTGAGCGGTGACCTGCCGACCGTCGCCGCGTTCTACCGGCGCAGGCGCTCGGGGCGCCTGGTGATCCTCGGCAGGGCGGGCTCGGGCAAGTCGGTCCTCACCATCCGGTTCGTCCAGGACTTCCTGGAGTCCCGAGCCGAGCTGGAGCGCGTACCCGTGATCTTCGGCATCGGCTCCTGGGACCCCACGGCCTCGACCTTGCGCGCCTGGGTGACGGAGCGGCTCGTACGGGACCACCCGCAGCTCGCGGATCGCGTGGCGGGCCGCTCGATGGCCGACGCCCTGATCGAGGCCGATCTCGTCCTACCGGTCCTGGACGGGTTCGACGAGATCGCGGAGGGGCTGCGGGGCCGGGCCCTGGAGGGGCTGAACGAATTCTCGTCGCCGCTCGTCCTCACCAGTCGGCGCGAGGAGTTCGCCGAGGCGGTCGGTTCGGCCGGTAGGCCACTGGTGTGGGCGACCGTGATCGAGCTCGCCGACCTGACGACCGAGGACGTCGCCTCGTACCTGCCGCGGACCGCCCGGCGGCGCCCCGGCGATGGCGGTACGGGCGATGGCGGTACGGGCGATGGCGGCCGGGGCATGTGGGACGGGGTGATGGGGCGGTTACGGGAGGAGGCCGGGTCCGGGGGCGGCGACGACGGGGGCGGCGCGCCGGCCCTGGCCGGGGCCCTGCGCACCCCCTTGATGACCGCCCTGGCCCGGACCCTGTACAGCGACGGCGATCGGCCCGGGGGCGACCCGGCCGAGCTGTTGGACGCGCGGGCGTTCCCCGACGAGAGTTCCGTCGAGGAGCACCTGCTCGCGGGGTTCGTCCCCGCCGTCTACCGCTCGCGCCCCCGCGACCGCGGATGGGACCCGGAGCGCGCCGAGCTCTGGCTCGGCTACCTCGCCCACCACCTGGCCCATCCCGACCGGGAGCGGCAGGACCTCGCCTGGTGGGAGATCGGCGACTTCCTGCCGAGCCGCCAGCGCGTGCTGAGCGTGGTGCTCACGGCCACGCTGTGCACCACGCTCAGCACCTGGCTGATCGGTTTCGTGATCGGCAGGCTGCCGGCGTGGGAGAACGCCGTACAGGGCGCCCTGATGGGTCCCGCCGCCGGACTCGCCTTCGGCGCCGTGTACGCGGTCATGAACGCGAGGGGCGGCGGCACCTTCGAGCCGGCCTACGTACGGCTGCGCCTGCGCCCGCGGGGCGGCGGCCGGCCGGCCGAGGCGGGGCGGGGGGCGCGGCGCGGGGCGGTGCGGATCTTCACGGCGCGCTTCGGCGCGGTGCTGGCGGGCGGATTCGTGATGGGGCTGGGTTGCTCCTGCGCCCTGATGGTGCAGCAGCAGCTGGCCTACGGCCCGAGGCTGAACCGCCAGGTCCTGGAGTGGATGGCCACGAACATGCTCGTCTTCGGGTTGATCTTCGGTGCGGGGGCCGGTCTGGTCTTCGGCCTGCTGGCGGCGCTCGAAGCGCCCCTGGACGTGGCCTCCGCCGCGAACCCGCTGGGCCTGCTCGCCGCCAACCGCGCGATCGTCCGGGGGCAGTTCCTGGTGCTGGTGCCGCTGCTCGCGCTCTCGGTGGGCTTCGGCGGCGGGCTGATCGTGTCCCTGCTGGACGGTGTGGTCGGGGAGCTGAACTGGGACACGCGGGACGGGCTCCAGATCGGCTGCGTCGTCGGCCTCGCGGGCGGGCTGTCCTACGCCCTCTCCTTCACCGCGTGGGGGCACTGGGTGATCCGGGCCAGGCTGTGGCTGCCGATGGCCGGCAAGCTGCCCTGGGACACGGCCGCGTTCCTGGACGACGCGTACCGGCGCGGGGTCCTGCGCCAGGCGGGCGCCGTCTACCAGTTCCGCCACGTCCGTCTCCAGCACCACCTGGGCCGCGCCTACCGGCGGAGCCGGACCGGGCGGTCCCTGCGCTGGTCCCCGGTCGACCCGGCCGCCGGCCCCGGGGAGAGCGGCTGAAGCGGACTCCGGGGCGCGGGCGGTAGCGGGGAGCGGCTCAGCCGCAGTGGGTGGCGACGTAGCCGTCGCTGCCCGTCTTGACGTAAGCGTCGGCGACGTACAGGCCGTTGCCGATGCAGTCCCAGATGTCGGAGGTGCCGTAGGGGCCGGAGACCGTCGTGCCCGGGGTCTGGCAGTCGATCTTCACCCAGGCGCCGTACGGGAGGACCTTCTTGATCGGGTAGCCGGTGCCGGGGCCGCTGCGGACGTTCACCCGCGCGTCGGGCGCGACCGGGAACGTCATGTAACCGGCGTCACCGGACATCGCGGACAGGGATTCCACCGCGCCCGCCGTCTCGTCAACCGCCATGCTGATCTCCCCCATTGACCGGATATCGACCACGACCGGACGGTAGCGCCCGGCAACTCGCGGAGGATAGCAGCCCCTTACGGAATCGCACGCACCGTCGACTAGGCTCCCCCGGGGGTGATGGGCGATGAGATCGGCGCGCGCTGAGCAGTCCGGGTTTCCGGAGTACGCCGGGCTGTACCGGCTGGAATCCGTCCTCGGTTCCGGCGGCATGGGCGTCGTCCACCTGGCCACTTCCGCGTCCGGGTTGAAGCTCGCCGTGAAGATCGTGCACGCGCAGCACGCAGTGGATCCCGAGTTCCGCGCCCGCTTCCAGCAGGAGGTCGCCGCGGCGCGGCGGGTGAGCGGCGCCTTCACCGCACCCGTCGTCGACGCCGACACCGACGCCGAACGGCCCTGGATGGCCACCCTGTTCATCGACGCCCCGACGCTCGCGGAGCGGGTGCGCGAGCGGGTGTTGGACCCGGCCGAGGTCGGCCGGCTCGGCGCCGGGATGGCGGAGGCGCTGCGCGACATCCACCGGGCCGGTGTGGTCCACCGGGACCTGAAGCCGAGCAACGTGCTGATGGCGCCCGACGGGCCGAAGGTCATCGACTTCGGGATCTCGCGCCCGTACGACAGCGACCTGCGGACCGAGACCGGGAAGCTCATCGGGACCCCGCCCTTCATGGCGCCCGAGCAGTTCCAGCGGCCCCGGGACGTCGGGCCGGCCGCGGACGTCTTCGCGATGGGGGCGCTGCTGGTCCACGCGGCCACCGGACACGGGCCGTTCGACTCCGAGAGCCCGTACATCGTGGCGTACCAGGTGGTGCACAACGAGCCCGACCTCACGGGGGTGCCGCAGGAGCTGGCGCCGCTGATCGCGCGGTGCCTGGCGAAGGACCCGGCCGCGCGGCCCACCGCCGACGAGCTGATCGCCGTACTGCGCTCGGCCGCCTATCCGACGAACGAGGATACGCGGGCGTTCATACCGCGCCCGCGCTTCCCCCTGATGGGTCCGGCGGCCGAGCCGGTCACGCACCGGCGGGACGGGCTGCTCGTGCCCGAGGACGCGCCGTCCGGACCGGATGCCGGGGCGGGGCGGCGCGCGGGGCGGCGGCGGCAGCGCCCGCGGTGGCGGGTGGCCGCCGTGTTGGGGACCGGACTGCTGGTCACGGGCGGGGCGGTCGGCGGGTACGTGCAGTTCCGGGAGACGCCGGCCACGACGGTCGCCGATCAGCTGGACGGCGCGCCGGGCGGGGCCGCGGCGGCCAGGATCGCGCCGTGGTCGGTGAGCCCCGGCGCGGCCGGGGCCGCGCGACGGATCCCGGCCTGCGGTTGGATGACGGACGCCCTCTACTGCTCGGCGCCCGGTCTCGCGGCGGTCCGGCTGGACCCGGCGACGGGCGCGGTGCGGTGGTCGGTGGCCGGGGTCACGGGTCCGGCGGACCCGGCGCCGTTCCCCGGGGGCGGCGCCGTCCTCGTGCACCTCTCCGGCAGCCACCTGTTGCAGGCGCTCGACCCGGCGACGGGGGCGCAGCGCTGGAAGGCCGACACCCCGCGCGGCGCGGACGTCGTGCCGGCGGGTGCGCTGGTGCTGGTCGTCGCCGCCGACGGGCAGGTGACGGCGCGCGACGCGGCGACCGGCGCCGTGCGCTGGACGAAGCGGGCGGCGGGCGCCGGTGCGCAGTTCGTGGCGGCGGCGGACGGCTCGGAGGTGTACGCCGTCACGCCCGCGGGGGACGGTACGTCGACCCAGGTGCTGGCCCTCGCGGCGGCCGACGGCGCCACCCGCTGGCAGCACAAGGCAGTGGGGCTGCTGGAGCCGGTGGGGGTGGTGGACGGAACGCTGCACCTGCTGACGGGCGACGGGATGGTGACGGACTCGGTGGTACGGCTCGACCTGCGGACCAGGGGCGAGCGGCGCACGCTGCTGCCGACGACCCTGTTGCAGGCGCAGGCCGGGGTGGGGGCGGACGGGACGGTGTACGCGTTCGGGAGCGGCGGTGCGTTGGTGGCCGTGGGCGCGGAGCGGGAGCTGTGGCGGCTGGAGACGGCGGCCAGTCAGGCGTCGCGGCCGGTGGCGGCGGACGGGCGGGTCCACCTCATGGCGGCGGACGGGCGGCTGCTGGCGGTGGACGCGGTGCGGGGGCGGCTGGTCGGGCAGAGCGCTCCGCGGATGGCTACGGGGGCGAACACCTTCGTGCCGGTGCGGCCTGCGCCGGTGGTGGCCGACGGGCGCGTCTTCGGCTCCGCGCCGGACGGCTCGGTCTTCGCCGTCGACCCTGGCGGGTGGCGGTAGTTCCCGTGGGGGCGTGGGGCGTGGTCGGGGTCCGGCCACTGGGCCCGCCCCTTCCGTCCGGCCCGCCAAATCCAGCCTGCCCGGCGATTGAGGGCCCGCCGGAGGCACATCCAGCCCGCCCGGCGATCGAGGGCACGACGGTCAGCACCCGACTACCGGTCGACTGCCCTCCGGGGGGCGCCTCAATCGCCGGCGGGGCTGGGGGCGGCGGGCGCTTACAGCCCGCCCCTTCTGTCCGGCCCGGCCAAATCCAGCCTGCCCGGCGTTTGAGGGCCCGCCGGAGGCACATCCAGCCCGCCCGGCGATCGAGGACACGGCGGTCGGCACCCGTCTGGCGGCCGCCCGCCCGCCGGGGGCGCCTCAATCGCCGGCGGGGCTGGGGGCGGCGGGCGCTTACAGCCCGCCCGGCGATTGAGGGCCCGCCGGAGGCACGTCGAGCTCCGCCCGGGGGCACCTCCCAGCGGTAGCTGGGGGAGATTGAGGCGGGGGGTCAGCCCAGGAGGGAGACGTCGCGGACGGCGCCCTTGTCGGCGCTGGTGGCCATGGCGGCGTAGGCACGCAGCGCCGCCGACACCTTGCGCTCGCGGTTCTTCGGCGCGTAGACGCCGCCCAGCGCCTCGCGACGGGCCGCCAACGTGGCGTCGTCGACCAGCAGGTCGATCGAGCGGTTCGGGATGTCGATCCGGATGCGGTCGCCGTCCTCGATGAGCGCGATCGCCCCGCCCGACGCCGCCTCCGGCGAGGCGTGGCCGATGGAGAGCCCGGACGTACCGCCGGAGAAGCGACCGTCGGTGATCAGCGCACAGGACTTGCCGAGCCCGCGGCCCTTGAGGAAGGACGTCGGGTAGAGCATCTCCTGCATGCCGGGGCCGCCGCGCGGGCCCTCGTAGCGGATGACGACGACGTCACCCGGCTTGATCTCCTTGCGCAGGATCTTGTCGACGGCCTCGTCCTGCGATTCGCAGACCACGGCCGGGCCTTCGAAGGTCCAGATCGACTCGTCGACGCCCGCCGTCTTGACCACGCAGCCGTCGACCGCGATGTTGCCGTGCAGGACCGCGAGACCGCCGTCCTTGGAGTAGGCGTGCTCGACGGAGCGGATGCAGCCGCCCTCGGCGTCGAGGTCGAGGGTGCCCCAGCGCTCGGACTGCGAGAAGGCGGTCGCGGAGCGGACGCAGCCGGGGGCCGCGTGCCACAGCTCGATCGACTCCTCGGAGGCGGTGCCGCTGCGCACGTCCCAGGTGCCGAGCCACTCCTCGATGCTGGCCGAGTGCACGGTGTGGACGTCCTTGTTGAGCAGACCGCCGCGGTACAGCTCGCCGAGGATGGCGGGGATGCCGCCGGCCCGGTGGATGTCCTCCATGTAGTACGTACCGCCCGGCGCCACGTTCGGCGCGACCTTGGAGAGGCACGGGACGCGGAGCGAGACCTCGTTGATGTCCTTGAGGTCGTAGTCCAGGCCCGCTTCCTGCGCCGCGGCCAGCAGGTGCAGGATCGTGTTGGTGGAGCCGCCCATGGCGATGTCGAGCGCCATGGCGTTCTCGAAGGCCTCGCGCGTGGCGATGGAGCGGGGCAGGACCGAGTAGTCGTCCTGCTCGTAGTGGCGCTTGGTGATCTCGACGATCGTGCGGCCCGCGTTCTCGTACAGCGCCTTGCGGGCGGTGTGCGTGGCGAGGACCGAGCCGTTGCCGGGGAGGGCGAGGCCGATGGCCTCGGCGAGGCAGTTCATCGAGTTGGCGGTGAACATGCCGGAACACGAACCGCAGGTGGGACAGGCGTTCTCTTCGATGCGCAGGACGTCTTCGTCGGAGACGTTCTCGTTGGAGGCGTCGACCATCGCGTCGATGAGGTCCAGCTTGCGGACGGTGCCGTCGACGAGGGTGGCCTGACCGGCCTCCATCGGGCCGCCGGAGACGAAGACGACCGGGATGTTGAGGCGCATGGCGGCCATCAGCATGCCGGGGGTGATCTTGTCGCAGTTCGAGATGCAGATCAGGGCGTCGGCGCAGTGCGCTTCCACCATGTACTCGACCGAGTCCGCGATGAGGTCGCGGGAGGGCAGGGAGTACAGCATGCCGCCGTGGCCCATCGCGATGCCGTCGTCCACCGCGATCGTGTTGAACTCGCGCGGGACGGCGCCCGCGGCCAGGATCGCGTCGGAGACGATCCGGCCGACCGGGGCGAGGTGGGTGTGCCCGGGGACGAACTCGGTGAAGGAGTTGGCGACCGCGATGATCGGCTTGCCGATGTCGGCGCTCGCTACGCCCGACGCCCGCATAAGGGCGCGGGCGCCCGCCATGTTGCGGCCGTGGGTGACGGTGCGGGACCTCAGCTCGGGCATCGGGTTCACTCCCCATAGATGACACGTGGATGGCTCAGATTACGAGGCTACGCCTGCCGCCCGGGATCCGGACAGGGTGTCCGCATGTCGGGACGGGAGGCTCATTCCTCGGTCAGGTACCGCTGGAGGGTGGGCGCCACGAGCGCGACGATGTCCTCCGCGTCGGCGGAGGCGAGCGGCTCGACCTGGACGACGTACCGCAGGATGGCGATGCCGACCATGTGCGACGCGGCCAGCTCGGCGCGGAAGGTGGGGTCGGGGACCTTGAGGTCGGCCGCCACCCGTTCCAGGACCCGGCGCAGGATCAGCTCGCGCAGCACCTTGGCCGCGGCCTCGTGGGTCAGCGCCGAACGGACCACGGCGAGCAGGGGCGCGCGGGAGGCCGGGTTCTCCCAGATGCCCAGGAAGTAGCGGGCGAGGCGCTCGCCGATGCCGTCGGGGCCGTCCCCGACGACGGCCGGGACGACGAGGGCGGGGTCCACGCTCATCTCGATGGTCGCCGCGAAGAGGTCGTCCTTGGTGCCGAAGTAGTGGTGGACCAGCGCCGGGTCCACACCCGCGGCCTTGGCGATCCCGCGCACGGACGTCTTGTCGTAGCCGCGGTCGGCGAACTCCGAGCGGGCCGCGAGACGGATCCGCTCCTGGGTGCCGGGTCCGTCGCCGGCCTCGTCCTGGCGGGGGCGGCCGGGGCCGCGGCGGCGGCGCTCCTGGGGGGCGTCCGTCATCGGCGCGGGACCTTGGTGACGGGGCCGGTGCCGGGGCCGGTGCCCGTGCCCGTGCCGGCGCTGGCGAGGTGCAGCCGGGTGAAGGCGAGGGCCTCGGCGAGGTCGGCCTCGCGCTCGGCGGCGGACATCGCGCGGCGGGTGTTGACCTCGATGACGACGTGGCCGTCGAAGCCGGTGCGGGCGAGCCGGTCCAGCAGCTCGGCGCAGGGCTGGGTGCCGCGGCCGGGGACGAGGTGCTCGTCCTTGGCGGAACCGTTTCCGTCGGCGAGGTGGACGTGGGCGAGCCGGTCGCCCATCCGGTCGATCATCGCGGTGGCGTCCGTACGGGCGGTCGCGGTGTGGGACAGGTCGACGGTGAAGTGCCGGTAGTCGTCCTTGGTGACGTCCCACTCGGGCGCGTACGCGAGCATCTCGCGGTCGCGGTAGCGCCAGGGGTACATGTTCTCGACGGCGAACCGGACGTCGGTCTCGTCGGCCATCCGCCAGATGCCGGAGACGAACTCGCGGGAGTACTGGCGCTGCCAGCGGAACGGCGGGTGGACGACGACCGTGCTCGCGCCGAGCTTCTCGGCTGCGGACTGGGCGCGCTGGAGCTTGGTCCACGGGTCGGTGGACCAGACGCGCTGGGTGATCAGGAGGCAGGGGGCGTGGATCGCGAGGATCGGGACCTGGTGGTGGTCGGAGAGCCGGCGCAGGGCCTCGATGTCCTGGCTGACGGGGTCCGTCCAGACCATCACCTCGACGCCGTCGTAGCCGAGGCGCGCGGCGATCTCGAAGGCGGTCGCCGTGGACTCCGGGTAGACGGAGGCGGTGGAGAGGGCGACTTTCGCGTCCGGGATGCGCACTGGTTCTGCCACGGGGACAGGGTACGGGGGTGCGGGGCCGCGGCCCCCCACCGGGCCGCTCGCCTCCGGCGGGGGTGGGGGGCCGGCCCGGCTCCGTGCCCTCAATCGCCGGGCGGGCTGAACTTGGCCGGGCCGGACGGAGGGGGCGGGGCGGATGTGGCCGGGTCCCACCCAGCCCCGCCGGCGGTTGAGGCGCCTCCCGGAGGGTGGGTCAGGTTGTGGGGAGGTGGTCCAGGCGGCGGAGGATGATGCCTTCGCGCAGGGCCCAGGGGCAGATTTCCAGTTCTTCCACGCCCAAGAGATCCATCGCGGCCTCGGCGACCATCGCACCGGCCAGCAGCTGCCCGGCGCGGCCCTCCGAGACGCCGGGGAGGGCCGCCCGCTGGAGCGTGGTCATCTCCGCGAGGCGCGGGACCCATTCCTCCAGGGACTTGCGGGTCAGCCCCCGCTGGACGAAGAGCCCCTCCGCCGAGCGGGCCGCGCCCGCGATCCGGGCCAGCTGCTTGAAGGTCTTGGAGGTGGCCACCACGTGGTCCGGCGCGCCCGACCGGCTGAACTCGCCGACCGTCCGCGCGATCTGGGCCCGTACGTGCCGGCGCAGCGCCTTGACGTCCGCCGGGTCCGGCCGGTCGCCCGGGAGCCAACCGGCGGTGAGCCGCCCAGCGCCGAGCGGCAGGGACACGGCGGTGTCGGGGTCCTCGTCGATGCCGGAGGCGATCTCCAGGGAGCCGCCGCCGATGTCGAGCACCATCAGCTTGCCCGCCGACCAACCGAACCAGCGGCGCACCGCCAGGAACGTCAGGCGGGCCTCGTCCGCGCCGCTGAGGACCTGGAGGTCGACGCCGGTCTCCTCGCGGACCCGGGTCAGCACCTCGTCGGCGTTCGTCGCCTCGCGCACCGCACTGGTCGCGAAGGGCAGGACGTCCTGGCACCCCTTGTCCTCGGCGGCCTGGGCGGCGCCCGCGATCACCGAGACGAGCCGCTCGACGCCGTCGGGGGTGACCGCGCCGCGCTCGTCGAGCAGCTCCGCCAGGCGCAGTTCCACCTTGTGGGAGTGCGCCGGCTGGGGGCGCGCGCCGGGGTGCGCGTCGACCACCAGCAGGTGGATCGTGTTCGAACCCACGTCAAGGACACCGAGTCTCATACGCGAAACGCTACTGGGCCGAACGCGTAGGGGCGGCGTAAGGGGCCTTTAGGCTTGGGTTCGTGCCCAATACGAAGAAGGCCGGCAAGACCACCAAGCCGAGCAAGACGAAGAAGTCGAGCACCACGGACGAGAAGGGGCTCGACTTCGCCCGGGCCTGGGTGGAGTTCCCCGATCCGGCCGACGACGAGCAGATCTTCCGCTGTGACCTGACCTGGCTCACCTCCCGTTGGACCTGCATCTTCGGCAGCGGCTGCCAGGGCATCCAGGCGGGCCGCGCGGACGACGGCTGCTGCACGCTCGGCGCGCACTTCTCCGACGAGGACGACGAGAAGCGGGTCGCCGAGAACGTGGCGCGCCTGACGCCGGAGCTGTGGCAGTTCCACGACGTCGGCGCCGAGTCGGGCTGGGTGCAGAAGGACGAGGACGGCGAGCGGCAGACCCGGCGGTGGGAGGGGTCGTGCATCTTCCAGAACCGGCCCGGTTTCGCGGCGGGCGCCGGTTGTTCGCTGCACATCCTGGCGCTGCGGGAGGGCCGGGAGCCGCTGGAGACGAAGCCGGACGTGTGCTGGCAGCTGCCGGTGCGCCGGACGTACGA
Source organism: Streptomyces sp. NPDC051555 (assembly GCF_044454405.1). NCBI lineage: Bacteria > Bacillati > Actinomycetota > Actinomycetes > Kitasatosporales > Streptomycetaceae > Streptomyces > Streptomyces sp. NPDC051555. The sequence goes on from NZ_JBITDP010000014.1 coordinate 17,757, forward strand.
GTGGATCGACCGGCCGGACGACACCCGGGTGCTCCAGGTGTCGATCGGTGAGTACGACCGGCGCGGCTGGGGCCCGGGCGGCCACGACCTGCACTGGTGGTGCACGTCGGCGACCTCCGCGCACGGCGCGGGCGACCCGGTCTACGTGACCTACCGGCCCGAGCTGACCGAGCTGATGGGCAAGGAGGGCTACGACGCGCTGGTCGCGCTGTGCGAGGCGCGCCTGGCGTCGGCGCCGCCGATGGCCCCGCACCCGGCGGACCCGGTGGTCCTGCCGGTCCCGGCGGTCCCGGTCAAGAAGAAGTAGCGGGCGTCGGGGTCGGGGTAACCGTTCCCTCGGACGCGGTCGGCGTCGGCGTCGGGGTGGGGCTCGGCGTGGGCGTCGGGGTCGGCGTCTCGGTCGGGGTCGGCGTCGGGGTCGGCGTGGGCGTCGGGGTGGGATCCGTCGGCGGCGTCCGGCTGGGCTGCGGGGCCGGGCGGCCGCGGCCCGAGATCGAGACCATCGCGCCGCTCGGGTCCACCCCGACCCGGGCGGTCCAGGCGCCCACGGGCTGGGCGTCGGGGTCCACGGTGATCCGTAGGGTGACCGATTCTCCTGGGGCCAGGGTGCCCGCCGTGGCGCTCGCGCGCAGCCAGGGGGCGTCCGTCCACAGCCGCCAGTCGACGGGGGCGCCGCCGGACGCGCTGAGGGCGAGCAGGGTGACTCCGCCATGGGAGGCGGCGGTGACGGTGAGCCGACCCAGCCCCGCCGAGCCGGGCTGGGCGGGACCGGTCGGGGCGCCCGAGCTGATCACCTCGACGGACACGTCGGGAACGGGGCCGCCTTCGGTGAACCGGGGCTCGGCGCCGGTGGTGCGGGTGTTGCCCGCGTTCTCGTAGGCCGCTGCGCCCGGGATGGGCCGGCCGTCGTAGCCGTTCAGGTGCGACGGGATCTGGAGCTCGCTCGCGGAGATGCGGGTGTTGGTGGCGCCGGTCGACTCGCCGGTGCTGGGGGCGCCGCGGTACGCGGCCCAGAGGGCCAGGACCGGCGCCGCGACCACGGTGGCGACGACCGTGGTGGTGACCGCGCGGGCCCGGATCCGGTCGCGGCGGGCCGCGCGGTCCTTCGGGTCGAGGGGGAATCCGGTCCGGGCGAACCGCGGGGCCCCGGCGCGACCGCGGACCCGGGCGGAGCGCAGCATCGCGGTGCGCACGCCGGTGCGCGGCGCCGGTACGAGCGGCAGGGCGCCGGTGCCCACGCCGCCGGAGCCGGGCCACGGGGCGCCGGCGCCGACGCGTTCGGCGACGCGGCGGCAGAGCGGGCAGTCGTCGACGTGGCGGACGAGTTCGGCGCGCAGGGTGGTGGAGAGCAGCACCTGGCTGTCCCCGGTGAGCCGGGAGACGGCGGGACAGTTGCCGGTTTCGACCACGGCGAGCGCGGCGCGGGTGCGCTCGACCTCGCAGGCGGCTCCGGTGAGCAGGTCGCGGGCGGCGGTGGCCGGGGTGCTGAGGACGGCGGCGAGTTCGGTCACGGTCAGCCGGTGGCGGACGGCGAGTTCGAGGGCCTCGCGCTGCTCGGGGGTGGTCCCGGCGGCCTCGGGCCAGGCGAGCCGGGCCAGCTCGGTCCGGCGGTACGCGTTGACGTCGATCGAGTCGGCGGGGGGGGCCCCCCGCCCCCCCGCGGGGGGGGGGCCCCGCCCGGGGGGGGCCCCCCCCCCCGGCCGGGGGGGGGGGGGGGGCCGGGGGCCCGGGGGCGGGGGGGGCGGGGGGCCGTGGGGGGGGGGGGCGGCGGGGCGGCGGGGGGGGGGGGGGGGCCCCCCCCCCGGCCCGGGGGGGGGGCCCCCCCCCGTCCGGTCGGGGCCGCCACCCCGGGCCGTGCGGTCCGGGGCGGCGCGGTCCGAGGCCGTGCGGTCCGAGGCCGGCGCGCGGTCGGCTTCGGTGCGCCCCGGCGCACGCCGGGTGGTGTGCACGCCCGGCGGGGTGTGCCGGGCGCGCCGGGTTTCGGCGAGCCTGCGCAGACAGGCCCAGCGGGCAAGGGCGTAGAGCCAGGCCCGGCGGTCGCTCTCGTCGGGGCAGCGCCCCGGGTGCCGCTCGGCCACGGCCAGGACCTCGCCGAGCACCTCGGTGGCGCTGTCGTGGTCGCACAGGACCGACAGGCAGTACGTGAACAGGCCGTCCAGGTACGGCTCGTGGCGGAAGGGGGGCGCCTGCTCCCCCTCGGGGAGCGTGCGCCCGTGCGCCCGGTGTGCGCCGGTGCGAGTCATGGGGTTGCCGTGGTTGCTGCTGTTCACCTCGTGAAGGTAGGCGGCCGGCCGGCGACGGCCCGGAAGCCTTCAGCACTTTTAGTCCTTACGGGTGAACAGATCGTGTCGTTGCTGACAGCCGCCCTGACGTCCCCGCCCGATCGGCTCCGGCGGGGGTGTCGGCGCCGGCCGTTACCGTTGGCGGCATGGCAGCAGCCCGTACATCCCGTTCATCCGCCAAGGACCGGCCGTCCTACCGCTGTACCGAGTGCGGCTGGACCACCGCGAAGTGGCTCGGCCGGTGCCCCGAGTGCCAGGCCTGGGGGACCGTCGAGGAGATGGGCGCGCCCGCCGTACGGACCACCGCGGCCGGCCGCGTGTCCACCGCCGCCGTGCCCATCGCCCAGGTCGACGTGCGCCAGGCGACGGCCCGCTCCACCGGGGTCGACGAGCTGGACCGGGTGCTCGGCGGGGGGCTCGTACCCGGGGCCGTGGTGCTGCTCGCCGGCGAGCCCGGCGTCGGCAAGTCCACCCTGCTCCTGGACGTCGCCGCGAAGGCGGCGAGCGACGAGCACCGCACCCTGTACGTGACGGGCGAGGAGTCGGCGAGCCAGGTGCGGCTGCGCGCCGACCGGATCAACGCGCTCAACGACCACCTCTACCTCGCCGCCGAGACGGACCTGTCGGCGGTGCTCGGGCACCTGGACGCGGTGAAGCCCTCGCTGCTGATCCTGGACTCCGTACAGACCGTCGCCTCCCCCGAGATCGACGGGGCGCCCGGCGGCATGGCCCAGGTCCGCGAGGTCGCGGGGGCCCTGATCCGCGCCTCCAAGGAGCGCGGGATGTCCACGCTGCTCGTCGGCCACGTCACCAAGGACGGGGCCATCGCCGGTCCCCGGCTGCTGGAACACCTCGTCGACGTGGTGCTCAGCTTCGAGGGCGACCGGCACGCCCGGCTGCGCCTGGTCCGCGGCATCAAGAACCGCTACGGCGCCACCGACGAGGTCGGCTGCTTCGAGCTGCACGACGAGGGGATCACCGGGCTCGCCGACCCGAGCGGGCTGTTCCTGACCCGGCGCGCGGAGGCGGTGCCCGGCACCTGCCTGACGGTGACGCTGGAGGGCAAGCGGCCGCTGGTCGCCGAGGTGCAGGCGCTGACCGTGGACTCGCAGATCCCCTCGCCCCGCCGGACCACCTCCGGGCTGGAGACCTCCCGCGTCTCGATGATGCTGGCCGTGCTGGAGCAGCGCGGCCGGATCAGCGCGCTGGGCAAGCGGGACATCTACACCGCGACGGTGGGCGGGGTGAAGCTGACGGAGCCCGCCGCCGACCTGGCCGTGGCGCTGGCGCTGGCCTCGGCCGCGAGCGACGTACCGCTGCCGAAGAACCTCGTCGCGATCGGCGAGGTGGGGCTGGCCGGTGAGGTGCGGCGGGTGACGGGCGTGCAGCGCCGGCTCGCCGAGGCGCACCGGCTCGGGTTCACGCACGCGCTGGTGCCGGTCGACCCGGGCAAGGTGCCCGCGGGCATGAAGGTCATCGAGGTGGCCGACATGGGGGACGCGCTGCGGGTGCTGCCGTCCGGCCGGAGCCGGAGCTCAAGCAAGCCCGGCGCCTGAGGTGGACGCGTGAGGTCTACGCCTGAGGTGGACGCGTGAGGTGCAGGTCAGGGGGCCCGTCCGGGGTCCTCTGACGGGCACAGTGGCCAAGCCACGGCGGGGGCGTGGCGCGCGCCGGTAGACTTTGTGCTGGTCCGCCCGGCCGTACGCACTCCCCTGTGCCCGTGGTGCGGGGCGGTACGACCCGCGACCGGAGGAGTGCAGTGGCAGCCAAGGACGGGGCAGCAGCATCCGGGAAGTCCGGCGCAGGCAGCAAGCAGGAGGCCCTGATGCGGGCTTCGCTGAGCGCGGTCGCACCCGGTCAGCAGCTGCGTGACGGCCTGGAGCGGATCCTGCGCGGCAACACCGGCGGTCTGATCGTGCTCGGCATGGACAAGAGCGTCGAGGCCATGTGCACCGGCGGCTTCGTCCTGGACGTGGAGTTCACCGCGACCCGGCTGCGCGAGCTGTGCAAGCTCGACGGGGCGCTCATCGTGGACAAGGACATCACCAAGATCCTGCGGGCGGGCGTCCAGCTGGTGCCGGACGCCTCGATCCCGACGGAGGAGACGGGCACCCGGCACCGCACGGCGGACCGCGTCTCCAAGCAGTGCAACTTCCCGGTCGTCTCGGTCTCGCAGTCGATGCGGCTGATCGCGCTGTACGTCGACGGCGAGCGGCGCGTGCTGGAGGAGTCCGGGGCGATCCTGTCCCGGGCGAACCAGGCGCTGGCCACGCTGGAGCGGTACAAGCTGCGGCTCGACGAGGTCGCGGGCACGCTGTCGGCGCTGGAGATCGAGGACCTGGTGACGGTCCGCGACGTGACGGCGGTCGCGCAGCGGCTGGAGATGGTCCGGCGGATCGCGACCGAGATCGCCGAGTACGTCATCGAGCTCGGCACCGACGGGCGGCTGCTGTCGCTCCAGCTGGACGAGCTGACGGTCGGGATCGAGCAGGAGCGCGAGCTGGTCATCCGGGACTACGTGCCGGAGCCGACGGCGAAGCGTTCCCGCACGGTGGACGAGGCGCTGGCCGAGCTGGATTCCTTCACGCACGCGGAGCTGCTGGAGCTGGCGACGGTGGCGCGGGGGCTGGGGTACACGGGCTCGCCCGAGACCCTCGACTCGGCGGTGTCGCCGCGCGGGTACCGGCTGCTGGCGAAGGTGCCGCGGCTGCCGGGGGCCATCATCGAGCGGCTCGTGGAGCACTTCGGCGGGCTGCAGAAGCTGCTCGCGGCGAGCGTGGACGATCTGCAGACCGTCGACGGCGTCGGGGAGGCGCGGGCGCGGTCCGTGCGGGAAGGGCTGTCGCGGCTGGCGGAGTCCTCGATCCTGGAGCGCTACGTCTAGCCTGCGGCGCGAGCGTGGTGTCCCGGGACCGGCCGGGTTACCCCCGGGCGGAGCTGCTGAAGTCCCAGCCGCGGCCCGGACCGCCCTCCGGGGGCGCCTCAATCGCCGGCGGGGCTGGATTGGCCCAGCCCTGACGGCCGACCTCAGCCCAATCAAGCCCG
>NZ_JBITDP010000014.1:23178-243249 GCF_044454405.1 Streptomyces sp. NPDC051555
GCCCGCCCGGCGATTGAGGGCATCTGTTCAGCCCGCCCGGCGCTTGAGGCCACACTCCGGACCCGCTGCCCTCCGGGGGCGCCTCAAACGCCGGCGAAGCTGAATTGGCCCAGCCCTGACGGCCGACCTCAGCCCAATCAAGCCCGCCCGGCGATTGAGGGCATCTGTTCAGCCCGCCCGGCGCTTGAGGCCACACTCCGGACCCGCTGCCCTCCGGGGGCGCCTCAAACGCCGGCGAGGCTGATTCGGCCGGCTCCGACGGCACACCCCGGCCCAAATCAGCCCGGCCGGCGATTGAGGCCGGGCCCGGCGGTCAGTCCTGCTTCAGGACGAAGGAGGTTCGGGCTACCGGCATGCCGGGGGACTTGACCTCCACCACGTACGTGTCGGCCACCGCGCTCCCCGCCGGAGGCGCCTGACACTGGGACGCCGAGCTGAACTTCCGGTCCCACTCCAGCGACTGCGTCGTCTCGCTGTTCGCCGGCAGCCGGTAGAAGACGTTGCCCGCTCCCGCGGGGCAGTCCGCCGAGGACCAGACGGCCTTGCCCGTGGACGCCTGAGTGATGCTCAGGATCGCCTGCTTGGGGCCGAGGTCGACCTTGCAGGTGGTGCCGGAGACGTTGCGGGCGAGGAGTTCGAGGCGGGGGCGCTCGTTCGGCTCGTACTCGTTCTTGGTGCTCTTGACCTCCCACTGGAGCGCGCTGGGCGCACACGTGGGGAGCGGGGAGTCGGCCGGGATCTGGCCGGGCCCGGCGGCGGACCCGCCGCCCGCGCCCGAACCGGAGCCGCCCGGTTCGCCGTTCTTGCCGGTGCCCGCGCCGCCCGCGCCGGTGCCCGCCGCCGCGCCGCCGTGGTCGCCGCCGGTGGCGCCGCCGGCGCCGGACTCGTCGCGGCCGCCCGGAGCCGTACCGATGGCCGGCCCCGATCCCGGCGCGCCGGGCGTGATGGAGGCGGCCGGGTGCGGCCCGGAGCCGCCGCCCTTGCCGTTCTGACTGGTCCTGCCCCCACCGGAACTGACGGTCCATACGGCGAGGAGCGCCAGGAGGGCGGCGACGGACGCCAGAACTGCCCTCCGTCGCCAGTAGATGGAGGAGGGAAGCGGCCCGACCGGATTGCGCAGTGATCCCACGGAGGGAACTTTACGAGAGTCCAGGACGCGATCCGTGCCCCACATGCCGTACATCCGGCGCGTTTTGGCGATGATCATCCCGCTGCGCCACCGCTGGAGGGCCATCAGGACCAAGATCGGGGCCGAGAGGCTGATGCCGGTGTTGGTCCGTTTTGCGTATTGTCGGTCGGATGGACACATCCGACCTCTACCGAGACGTCACCGACTTCGCGCACTCCACACCCGGCTGGGTGCAGTCCCTCGCCGAGATCTGGACGAAGAGCGGGCTGCTGGTCTTCGGCCTGCTCTTCCTCCTCGTGTGGTGGCGCGCCCGGACCCGCGGCGACACGGCGATGGCCCTGGCCGTCCTCGCCCCGCTGGCCACGGCCGTCGCGTACGTCGCCTCCGAGGTCGTGAAGTCCACCGTGCACGAGGACCGGCCCTGTCGGGCCGTCCCGGGCGCGCTCGCCCCGTTGATCACGTGCCCGGCGCCGGGCGACTGGTCCTTCCCGAGCAACCACTCCGTGATCGCGGGCGCCGCCGCCGTCGCCCTGGCGCTGGCCGTGCGCCGGCTCGGCCTGCTCACGGTGCCGCTCGCCCTGCTGATGGCCTTCTCCCGGGTCTTCGTCGGGGTGCACTACCCGCACGACGTGGCGATGGGCCTGCTGCTCGGTGCCTCGGTCGGCGCCCTGGTGGCGATCGCGCTCACGGGCCCCATCCGTCGGATCATCGGCTCGATGCGCACGAGCGGGGTCCGTCCCGCCGCCCTCTTCACCGGTCCGGGGCCCGCGCCCGAGGGGTGAATCGTGCCAGGATGCCCCTGCCATGACTGCATCCCCCGAAACCCCCGCCCCGTCCGAGGCGTCGGCCGTGCCCGGCGCCGAAGCCGCCCGCGCGCTGCACTCCCCCGTCATCGCCTGGTTCCGCGAGAACGCCCGCGACCTGCCCTGGCGTCGCCCCGAAGCCGGTCCCTGGGGCGTCATGGTCAGCGAGTTCATGCTCCAGCAGACCCCGGTCGCCCGGGTGCTGCCGGTGTACGAGCAGTGGCTGGCCCGCTGGCCCCGCCCCGCCGACCTGGCCGCCGACGCGCCCGGGGAGGCCGTACGGGCCTGGGGCCGCCTCGGCTATCCGCGCCGGGCGCTGCGGCTGCACGGCGCGGCCGTCGCCATAACGGAACGGCACGGGGGCGACGTACCGCGGGAGCACGACCGGCTGTTGTCCCTGCCCGGCATCGGCGAGTACACCGCCGCGGCCGTGGCCTCCTTCGCCTACGGGCAACGGCACGCGGTGCTGGACACGAACGTGCGCCGGGTCTTCGCCCGGACCGCGACCGGCGTCGAGTACCCGCCGAACGCCACCACCGCCGCCGAGCGGCGCCTGGCCCGCGCGCTCCTGCCCGAGGACGAGGAGACGGCGGCCGGGTGGGCCGCGGCCTCCATGGAGCTGGGCGCGCTGGTGTGCACCGCGAAGAGCCCGGACTGCGTGCGTTGCCCGGTGGCCGGGCTGTGCGCCTGGCGGCTGGCGGGCAAGCCCGCGCACGCGGGTCCGCCGCGGCGCGGGCAGACCTACGCCGGTACCGACCGGCAGGTGCGCGGCCGGCTGCTGGCCGTGCTGCGCGAGGCGGTCGGGCCGGTGCCGGCGGCGGCGCTGGACGCCGTGTGGGACGAGCCCGTGCAGCGGGCCCGCGCGCTGGACGGACTGGTCGCCGACGGGCTGGTGGAGCCGCTCGGCGCCGACGGCGACGGGGCCCTCGCGACGGCGTACCGGCTCCCGCTCGGCTGACTGTCGCATTCCGCTTGAGCGACCGAAACCGCAGCTCACGGGCGCTGTTACACAACCTATGGACAGCCGTGTTCCCACCGAAGGCTCACCCGCACAGTGCCGTGACAACCGCTCCGTACCTTCGGATCCAGAAGCACAGGACGAAGAGCGGTAACGGGCGGAGGCGGTCTGAGATGGCGCACGGCGGCGAGGTACTCGAATTCGAAGAGTACGTACGCACTCGGCAGGACGCGCTGCTGCGCAGTGCCCGTCGCCTGGTCCCCGACCCGACCGACGCGCAGGACCTCCTGCAGACCGCCCTCGTGCGCACCTACGGCCGCTGGGACGGCATCGCCGACAAGTCCCTCGCCGATGCCTACCTGCGCCGTGTCATGATCAACACGCGGACCGAGTGGTGGCGCGCCCGCAAGCTCGAAGAGGTCCCCACCGAGCAGTTGCCGGACGCCCGCGTCGAGGACGGCGCCGAACAGCGCGCCGACCGCGCGCTCTTGATGGACATTCTCAAGGTGCTCGCGCCCAAGCAGCGCAGCGTGGTCGTGCTGCGACACTGGGAGCAGATGAGCACCGAGGAGACGGCCGCGGCGCTCGGCATGTCGGCCGGTACCGTGAAGAGCACGCTGCACCGTGCCCTGGCACGCCTGCGCCAGGAGCTGGAGAGCCGCGACCTGGACATGCGCGCGCTGGAGCGCGGTGACCACACCATGCAGTACGAGGGGCGGGAGCGGTGCGCGGCCTAACAGGCCTTCGGGGCAGGAGCCCTCTGGTACTGATGTCGGCGGGGATGGTCATCCTCGTCGGCACTGTGCTGTTCGCGGTCGGCTGCTCCACCGGCGGTACCGGGCTGCGGGACGGCGGGCCGGCGCGCACCGAGTCCGTGTCGAAGACGGCCCCGCCCTCCGCGGCCGGGCAGTCCTCCGCCACGCCCTTCAAGAAGGTCCAGGACGTGGTCGCCCTGGTGAAGGCCGACCCGAAGGTCAGCGACGCGGTCAAGAAGGACCTGCGGCCGTGCTCCGGCAAGGAGTACCCGGTCGACGTCAGCTACGGGAAGGTCACCGGGAGCGCCGAGCCGGACCTGGTCGTCAACATCCTGTCCTGCTCGGACGCGATCGGCGTGGGCACGTACGTGTACAAGCAGGACGGCACGAAGTACGAGAATGTGTTCTCGGACGAGGCGCCGCCCGTCTACGCGGAGATCGACCGGGGCGACCTGGTGGTGAGCAAGCCGATCTACGTCAAGACGGAGGCGTACGCCACCGGCGAGGACGTGATCACCTTCCGCTGGAACGGCGAGAAGTTCACCGAGCACGACCGCGTGCACTCGGAGTACAGCAACGTAGGCGGTGGTGGGAGCCAGCCCGCCCCCGCCGTGACACCACAGAAGAACTGAGGCGACCGGTCATGGCCGAGACCCACGTGCTGTTCGTGGAGGACGACGACGTCATCCGTGAGGCCACGACCCTGGCGCTGGAGCGCGACGGGTTCGTGGTCACCGCCATGCCCGACGGGCTGTCCGGCCTGGAGTCCTTCCGGGCGAACCGGCCCGACATCGCGCTGCTCGACGTGATGGTGCCCGGCATGGACGGCGTCAGCCTGTGCCGCCGGATCCGCGACGAGTCCACCGTCCCTGTGATCATGCTGTCGGCGCGCGCCGACTCGATCGACGTGGTGCTCGGGCTGGAGGCGGGCGCCGACGACTACGTCACCAAGCCCTTCGACGGCTCGGTCCTGGTCGCCCGGATCCGCGCCGTCCTGCGCCGCTTCGGTCACGCCGGTGGCCCGGGCGGTGGCGCCGGCTCCGACGGCGACCCGGCCGGGGAGCGCGGGGTGCTGTCCTTCGGCGACCTGGAGGTCGACACCGAGGGCATGGACGTCCGCAAGGCCGGGGTCGCGGTGGCGCTGACGCCGACCGAGATGCGGCTGCTGCTGGAGTTCTCCTCCGCGCCCGGCACCGTCCTCTCCCGCGACCGGCTGCTGGAGCGGGTGTGGGACTACGACTGGGGCGGCGACACCCGAGTCGTCGACGTGCACGTCCAGCGGCTGCGGACGAAGATCGGACAGGACCGGATCGAGACGGTCCGGGGCTTCGGATACAAGCTGAAGGCATGAGGAGCTTCACCTTCCGCACCGGCATCCGCTGGAAGATCACCCTCGCCATCACGGCCGTGGGGGCGCTCACCGCGCTCGCGCTGAGCCTGGTGGTGCACAGCGCTGCCCGGGTGTCGATGCTGGAGAGCGCGCGCGAGGCGCAGTTGGAGCGCGTGCAGTTCATCTCGCGCAACGCCGAATCCGGGCGCAAGCCCTTCATGGGCGCCAAGCTCAACGACCCGGACCTGCCCGCCGAGCTGCGCGAGAAGGCCCGCTCGGGGCGGCGCGGCACCTACATCCAGGAGCGGCCGAAGGCCAACCCCGAGGTCTGGGCCGCCGTACCGCTCGGCAACGGGCAGGTGCTCTCGATGCACTCCGGCTTCCAGCAGAGCGCCAACATGGTCCGCGACCTGGACCGGGCCCTGGTCGTCGGGTCGCTCGCCGTCGTCATCGGCAGCTCGGCCCTCGGCGTCCTGATCGGCGGCCAGATCTCGCGGCGGCTGCGCAAGGCGGCCGCGGCCGCCGGGCGGGTCGCACTCGGAGACCCCCAGGTGCGGGTGCGCGACGCGGTCGGCGGGGTGGTCCGGGACGAGACCGACGACCTCGCACGGGCCGTCGACGCCATGGCGGACACGCTCCAGCAGCGGCTGGAGGCCGAGCGCCGGGTCACCGCCGACATCGCTCACGAGCTGCGCACCCCGGTCACGGGCCTGCTCACGGCGGCGGAACTGCTGCCGCCGGGGCGGCCGACCGAGCTGGTGCGGGACCGGGCGCAGGCGATGCGGGTGCTGGTCGAGGACGTGCTGGAGGTGGCCCGGCTGGACAGCGCGTCCGAGCGGGCAGAGCTCCAGGACGTGGCGCTGGGCGAGTTCGTGGGGCGCCGGGTGGCCTCGCTGATGCCCGAGGCGACCGTACGGATCGTGGCGGACGAGATCGTGAACACCGACCCGCGGCGCCTGGAGCGGATCCTGGGCAACCTGCTCGCCAACGCGGCGCGCTACGGGCGGGCCCCGATCCAGGTGGACGTCGAGGGTCGGGTCGTGCGCGTCCGGGACCACGGGCCCGGCTTTCCCGAGGCGCTGCTGCGCGAGGGGCCGAGTCGTTTCCGCACCGGCTCCTCGGACCGCGCGGGCGTGGGCCACGGGCTGGGTCTGACCATCGCGGCGGGGCAGGCGCGGGTGCTGGGCGCCCGGCTCACCTTCCGAAACGTCGCGGCGCCGGGCGGAGTTGACCGCGAGGGCGAGGCGGCCGGGGCGGTGGCGGTGCTGTGGTTGCCGGAACACGCGCCGACGGCGACGGGCAGCTTCCCGATCGTCCGGCTGCCCGGCTGACGCCTCCGGCCTGTCTGGTGGCAGGGGCAATGTTTTAACATCCGTGCCATGACTGACGGTACGGATCGCCCGAACAGCCCCCAGCCCGGTCCCGCACAGGGGAACGGCGGCGGGAGCGGGAGCGGCGGCTACGGCTATCCGCAGGCACCCGGAGCGGGCGGCCCGGGCGCCGCGGGCGGCTACGGCTACCCGCAGGCACCCGCGGCGGGGGGCTACGGCTTCCCGCAGCCCGGGCAGCCGAACCCGTACCAGCAGGACCCGCACCCGCAGGACGCGTATCCGCAGGAGCCCCACCAGCAGGAGCCGGCGCAGGAGCCCCTGCCCGGCCCGGCCTTCACCCCCGCGCCCCAGCCCGACTGGCAGGCGATGGCGGACCGGTCCGACGCGGGCCGGCGCACCAAGCGCCGCATGATCGTCATAGGCGCGGCGGTCGCCGCCTGCGCCGTGGCCGCCGCGACCACCCTCTGGTTCATGAACGACGACTCCGGTGGCGCCGACCCGAAGCCCGGGCCGGTGGCCGAGGGCTCGCAGAGCCCCTCGGCCTCCCCCAGCGAGCCCGCCTGGGACGACCCGCACACGGTGCCGGGCCAGCCCAACCTGCTGCGCGACCGCACCGGCTCCACGAACATCGCGCTCGGCCCGCAGGCCGAACAGGGCCCGGGCACCAAGCGCGGGGAGATCCGCTTCAAGGACAACCCGAACTCCTACGCCCAGGGCGCCGGGCAGGCCGTGGACACCACCAAGAGCTTCACCGTCTCGGCGCGCGTGTTCAGCTCGGCCAAGAGCGGGTCCCGGATCGCGGTGAGCCAGGGCGACGGGGTCTCGTACTCGTTCGAGCTGGGCCACGAGGCCGTGAACGGCAAGAACTCGTGGATCTTCCGCGTCCAGAGCGGCAACGACGGGGCCGAGGCCACCACCTCGCAGGTCGCCTCCGACGGACTGAAGACCGCGAGCGCCTGGGCGATGCTGACCGGCACCTACGACGCCACCGCCAAGACGATGAAGCTGTACGTCGACGGCAAGCAGGCGGGCGAGGTGCCGGTGGCGGCCGGGATCTGGGCGGCCCCCGGCCCCATCCAGCTGGGCCGGGCCCGCCACCACGACATCTGGGCCGGTCAGTGGGCCGGGGCCATGGACAACGTACGGGTCTGGGACAGCGCCTTGACGGCCGCGCAGGTGGCGACCGTCAAGGGCGGCAAGAGCGAGGTCAAGCCGACCCACTCGTGGCTGATCAGCTGACGGGGATCCGCAGAGCCGTAGAGCCGCGGAACCGTAGAGCCGCGATGCGCGGATCCGCAGATCCGTTACAGGGTCACGCCGGCCTGGCGCAGGAAGGTCACCGGGTTCACCGCGGAACCGTAGTTCGGGGTGGTGCGGATCTCGAAGTGCAGGTGCGGGCCCGTGGAGTTGCCGGTGTTGCCGGACAGGGCGATCAGCTGGTCGGCGGCGACCTGCTGGCCGATCTTCACCTGGATCTTCGACAGGTGGGCGTACTGCGAGTAGGTCTTGTCGGCGTGCTTGATCACGATGGCGTTGCCGTAGGCGGGGCCGTCACCGCCGCCGTTCGGGCCCGCCTTGACGACGACGCCGGAGTGCACGGCGTGCACCTTGGTGCCGATCGGCACCGCGAAGTCCTGGCCGGAGTGCTTGTGCGACCACAGGTTGCCGCCCTTGCCGAAGGTCGCGGACAGCGTGTACGACGCCACGGGCGCCTCCCACCCGGTCGCCTTGCCGGCGACGGCGGCGGCCTGCGCGTCGGCCTGGGCCTCGATCAGGCCCGCGGTGCCGGTCAGTGCGGTCTGCGTCTCGTCGGCGAACGCGGTACCCGCCCCGAACACCATGGCAGCCCCCAGCCCGGTCGCGAGGACGGCGGTGCGGATGCGGTGGGTACTGGCGCTCTTCGACATGAGACGGGACCTCCGGGGACGGGTGGAGCACGGGCTGGCGGAGCATGGGACGACCCGGCACGCTGAGCGGTGTGCCGGGCTGCGCCTCCTTGGTAACCCGCACCCCGCGGACATCCCAAACCACCCGATTACTACCGCGCCTCGTAGTGACCGTGAGGGCTCTCGGGCCTGTTGACCGGGTCCTTACTGGGCCGGGGGACCCCCCGGAGGACCCCTGCGGTCTACGAATCCGCGTAGTACGTCCGATTTGCCCTGTGCCGCTTGTCACCGGTTCAGGACCTCCGTCCCGGCCGTTCCGGGACCAAGGGCCGCCGAGCCGCACTACGCTCTCGGCTCGTGGACGCATCGGTGGTGGGGATGCGGCTGGCGTCGACCGTGGTGACGCAGCTGCTGAAGAAGTTCTTCCGTGCGGAGGGGGCGGGCGCCGGCCTGGTGGACCGGCCCGTCCGCGTCTCCTCCTACCTCTCCCTGCGGGAGAAACGCACGCTCGTCCCGGCGGACGTGCTGAAGATCGCCGAACGGATCGTCGCGGAGGCCCTGCGCTCCCCCGGCGAGCGGCCGCTGCCGCCCGGCGAGGAGGCCGGCGTGGCCGCCGCCCTGGTGGCCACGCTGGACACGCTCGGCGAAGTGACCCTGACGGACCTGGAGGCGGTCCGGCTCGGCCCGGAGGCCTTCGCCGCCGCACTGCGCGCCCGAGCCCCCTACCTCGGGCTCGGCGCCGACGCCGCGCGCTTCTACGAGCGCCTGCTCGTGGTCCTGTGCGTGCACGTCCTGGACTTCTTCACCCGGCGCTCCCACTTCATCGCCGCCACCCTGGTCGACCAGTCGCGCGCGCTCCGCGACCTGATCGACAAGATGGACCGGTTACTGGACCTGGTCCCCGACCAGCTCGCCCACGACACCGCCTTCGAGACCCGCTACCTCGCCCAGGTCGCCCGCAAGCACGGGACCCTGACCATCTACGGGATCGACCTCGCGCCCGGCACCGCGAAATGGCCGCTGAGCACGGCGTACCTGCGCCTGGAGACGGACGGGCGCTGGTCGGCCGACCCGCTCGACGGGCCGAAGCCCTTCTGGAACGACGCGAGGAAACACCTGAGCGCCCTCCCCCGCTGGGAATCGAAGCCCCAACAACGGATCCTGCTGCGCGGCGAGGCGGGCTCGGGCAAGACCACCCTGATCCAGTGGCTGACCGTCACCGCCGCCACGGGCCCCGCCGACAGCCCCCTGCACGGCCTGGTCCCCTACGTCCTGCCCCTGCGCACCCTGACCCGGCACGGCAGGGCGCTGCCCGCGCCCCGGCACTTCCTGGACGCCGTCGGCTCCCCGCTCGCCGGCGAGCAGCCGGACGGCTGGGAGCGGCGGGTGCTGGACGCCGGGCGGGCCCTGGTGCTGGTCGACGGGATCGACGAGATCCCCGAGGCCGAGCGGGCCGGGGCCCGCGCCTGGCTGACCGACCTGATAGACCTCTACCCGGGCAACCGCTGGCTGGTCACCTCACGCCCCTCCGCCGTCCGGGAGGACTGGCTCGCCGAGGCGGAGTTCAGCGAGCTGTCCCTCGCGCCCATGTCCCCGCACAGCGTCGCCGAGTTCGTCCGGCGCTGGCACACCGCCGCCGCCTCCGGGGACCCGGAGCACGCGGACGCCGACGCCGCCCTGGAGGGCTACCGGGACCAGCTCCTGGACTCCCTGCGCAGCACCCGCGACCTGGCCCGGCTCGCGACCAACCCGCTGCTGTGCGGGCTGATCTGCGCCCTGCACCGGGAGCGGCGCGGCTTCCTGCCCTCCGGCCGCAAGGAGCTGTACACCGCGGCGCTCTCGATGCTGCTGCACCGGCGCGACCGGGAGCGCCAGCTGCGCGTGCCGGAGCTGGGCGAGGAACCGCAACTCCAGCTGCTCCAGCGGCTCGCGCACTGGCTGATCCGCAACGGCCGCACCGAACTGGACCGGGGGCGGGCCGAGGCGCTGCTCGCGGACGCGCTGCCGGCCGTACCGGAGGTGGCCCGTGTCCTGGGGAACGCCGGAGCGGTGCTCCAGCACTTCCTGGACCGTACGGGCCTGCTGCGGGCGCCCTCGGCGACCACCGTGGAGTTCGTGCACCGCACCTTCCAGGACTTCCTGGGCGCGCGGGCGGCCCTGGACGAGGGCGGTCTCGGGGAGCTCGCCGGGCACGCGCACGACGACCAGTGGGAGGACGTCATCCGGATGGCCGTGGCCCAGGCCCGGCCCCGGGAGCGCGCCGAGATCATCCGGGCCCTGCTGGACCGGACCCGCTCGCAGCGCGCGGTGCTGCTCGCCTTCGCCGCCCTGGAGCACGCGGCGGAGCTGGACCCGGAGCTGCGCGGCCGCGTGATCGCGGCGGCGGCGGAGCTGGTGCCGCCGCGCGACACCGCGGCCGCCCGCGCCCTGGGCCGGATCGGCCCGCTCGTGCTCGACCTGCTGCCGGGCCCGGAGGCGGTGGACTCCGAGGACACCGCCCTGTTCACGGTCGTCGCGGCCGGCGCCACCGGCTCGGACCTCGCGATCCCCTTCCTGGCCCGGTACGCCGCGCAGCCCTCCAGGGACGTCCGCCGCGAGCTGACCGTGCTGTGGCACGGCTTCGATCCCGCGGCCTATGCGCGAGAGGTCCTGGCCCGGATCGATCCGGCCACCGTACACATCACGGTGCGCGACGAGCGGGAGCTGGAGGCCCTCAGCTCGATCGAGCCGGGCCCGACCCTGCACGTGGCCGGCGACGTCTCCGGCCGGGCCATCGGCTCGTACCTGCGCCGTCACCCGGTGGACAGCCTGATCATCCACGACAGCCTGGTGGCCAACCTGGAGTTCCTGCGGTACCGCTCGCTGCGCTCGCTCTACCTCGCCAACTGCGTCAACCTGGCCGACCTGAGCGCGCTGACCGGCCTCCCGCTCCAGAGCGTCACCCTGGACCTCGACACGGACCTGCCCGTGGGAGAGGTGACCGAGAGCTGGACGGAGCTGACCTCGCTCGAACTGCGCGGGGTCCAGGGCGACTGGTCGCTCGACCGGATCGCGCCGCAGGCGAAGCTGCTCTCGCTCGAACTGCGTCAGATGCGGTCCCTGGAGTCGGGCACGAACTCGCGGCTGCGCGGCCTGCGCCGGCACCAGGAGCTGCGCAAGCTCAGCCTGGGGCCCCGATGGATCGGCGGGCCCGCGGCCTGGGAGGAGATCGCCGCCCTGGCGAACCTCAACGAGCTGGTCGTCCCGGCGGCCTCGCTGGCGCTGGCCCCCGCGGACCTTTCGCTGCCCTCCGTCCAGACGCTGTGGATGGCCTCCGGACTCGGCCTCAAACGCACCACCCAGGCGGAGGTGCTGATCGCGCGCCTCTTCCCCGGGCTGCGGGACGTACCTCCGGACCTGTGGAGCTGAGCACACGACGAAGGGGCGGGCCCGGAACCTTTCGGTCCCGGGCCCGCCCCTTCGTACCGCTCACTCAAGCGAGAGCGTTCACGCGCCCTTGCTCAGGTCCGGGCCGGAGCCCGTGGCCTCGATCGGGGGGACGTCCGGCAGTGCGGACTTCTCCTCGCCGCGGAAGGTGAACTTGGCGTTCTCGCCCTCGCCCTCCACGCCGACGACCACGATGTGACCGGGACGCAGCTCACCGAAGAGGATCTTCTCGGAGAGGATGTCCTCGATCTCGCGCTGGATCGTGCGGCGCAGCGGACGCGCACCCATGATCGGGTCGTAGCCGCGCTTGGCCAGGAGCTGCTTCGCGTCACCGCTGAGCTCGATGCCCATGTCGCGGTCCCTGAGGCGGTCGTCCACCTTGGCGATCATCAGGTCGACGATCTGGATGATGTCTTCCTGCGTGAGCTGGTGGAAGACGACCGTGTCGTCGACGCGGTTGAGGAACTCGGGCCGGAAGTGCTGCTTGAGCTCTTCGTTGACCTTCGCCTTCATCCGGTCGTACCCGGTCTTGGTGTCGCCCTGTGCCGCGAAGCCCAGGTTGAAGCCCTTCGAGATGTCCCGCGTACCCAGGTTGGTCGTCATGATGATGACCGTGTTCTTGAAGTCCACGACGCGGCCCTGGGAGTCGGTCAGGCGACCGTCTTCGAGGATCTGCAGCAGGGAATTGAAGATATCCGGGTGGGCCTTCTCGACCTCGTCGAAGAGGACGACGGAGAACGGCTTCCGGCGGACCTTCTCGGTCAGCTGGCCGCCCTCTTCGTAGCCCACGTAGCCGGGGGGCGAACCGAAGAGACGGGAAACCGTGTGCTTCTCGCTGAACTCCGACATGTCGAGGGAGATCAGCGCGTCCTCGTCGCCGAAGAGGAATTCGGCGAGCGTCTTGGACAGCTCGGTCTTACCGACACCGGACGGACCGGCGAAGATGAACGAGCCACCGGGACGCTTCGGGTCCTTCAGACCCGCGCGGGTCCGTCGGATCGCCTGCGAAAGAGCCTTGATGGCGTCCTTCTGGCCGATGACGCGACGGTGGAGTTCGTCCTCCATGCGCAGGAGTCGCGAGGACTCCTCCTCGGTCAGCTTGAACACCGGAATGCCGGTCGCGGTCGCGAGGACTTCGGCGATCAGCTCGCCGTCGACCTCGGCCACGACGTCCATGTCGCCGGCCTTCCACTCCTTCTCGCGCTTGGCCTTCGCCGCCAGCAGCTGCTTCTCCGAATCACGGAGGGAAGCCGCCTTCTCGAAGTCCTGGGAGTCGATGGCCGACTCCTTGTCGCGACGGACGTTCGCGATCTTCTCGTCGAATTCGCGGAGGTCCGGCGGCGCGGTCATCCGGCGGATGCGCATCCGGGATCCGGCTTCGTCGATCAGGTCGATCGCCTTGTCCGGGAGGAAGCGGTCCGAGATGTACCGGTCGGCCAGGGTGGCCGCCTGCACGAGGGCCTCGTCCGTGATGGAGACGCGGTGGTGGGCCTCGTAGCGGTCGCGCAGGCCCTTGAGGATCTCGATGGTGTGCTGGAGGGAAGGCTCCGCCACCTGGATCGGCTGGAAACGGCGCTCCAGCGCCGCGTCCTTCTCAAGGTGCTTGCGGTACTCGTCCAGCGTGGTGGCACCGATGGTCTGCAGCTCACCACGGGCCAGCATGGGCTTCAGGATCGAAGCCGCGTCGATCGCGCCCTCGGCGGCACCCGCACCGACGAGCGTGTGCAGCTCGTCGATGAACAGGATGATGTCGCCGCGGGTGCGGATCTCCTTGAGGACCTTCTTCAGGCGCTCCTCGAAGTCACCGCGGTAGCGGGAACCGGCGACGAGCGCGCCGAGGTCCAGGGTGTAGAGGTGCTTGTCCTTGAGGGTCTCGGGCACCTCGCCCTTGACGATCGCCTGGGCCAGGCCCTCGACGACGGCGGTCTTGCCGACGCCGGGCTCGCCGATGAGGACCGGGTTGTTCTTGGTCCGGCGGGACAGCACCTGCATGACCCGCTCGATCTCCTTCTCGCGCCCGATGACCGGGTCGAGCTTGGATTCGCGGGCCGCCTGGGTGAGGTTGCGGCCGAACTGGTCGAGGACCAGCGAGGTCGAGGGGCTGCCCTCGGCCGGGCCGCCGGCCGTGGCCGCTTCCTTGCCGCCCCCGGAGTAACCGGAGAGCAGCTGGATGACCTGCTGCCGGACCCTGTTCAGATCGGCGCCCAGCTTCACCAGGACCTGGGCGGCGACGCCCTCGCCCTCGCGGATCAGGCCGAGCAGGATGTGCTCGGTGCCGATGTAGTTGTGGCCGAGCTGGAGGGCCTCGCGGAGCGAAAGCTCCAGGACCTTCTTCGCCCGCGGGGTGAAGGGGATGTGTCCGGACGGGGCCTGCTGGCCCTGCCCGATGATCTCCTCGACCTGCTGACGAACAGCCTCGAGCGAAATCCCGAGGCTCTCCAGGGCCTTAGCGGCGACACCCTCACCCTCGTGGATCAAGCCCAGGAGGATGTGCTCAGTGCCGATGTAGTTGTGGTTGAGCATCCGGGCTTCTTCCTGAGCCAGGACGACAACCCGCCGCGCGCGGTCGGTGAACCTCTCGAACATCGTTTATCGCTCCTCAGAGCGGTCGGGCAGTTCGGGGTCGGTCCCCGCCCTGTCCTTCCGCATGCTAGTCCCGCGGGGCGGGACAGCTCATTCCAACTGCCGACATCCGTCCGCGGCTCACCCCACTCGGTGGGGAATCTCCGCCATACAAAGCCGACAACTGCTCCAACCCGATGGTGCGAGACGATGTTCCCGCAGGCCAGGCAGATACCCGTCACACGTGTACGCCGATGGCGAACGGGAGCCGGTCACATCAGGGTGCCACCCCGTTCTCGCCCCGTTCCACTAGGGATGTCTTACCCGTTGCGACGGACACTCCATGCCGGGGCCACCCGACTCCTCCGCTAAGGGCGAACAGACTTACGTCACGAATTTGGGATGTCGAGCTTACGGATGTTTACGTTCCGCATTGATCCGGGTGCGCTGCGTGACGCCTGCCGTAACTCCTCGGCGTTTCGGGAGTTGCTCCGGGCATGACCCTCACCGTCCCGTTGCCCCGCGTCGCGCCCGACGGGGCGCACGCCCTCTGGTACGAGCGGGTGCTCGGCTGGACGGTCGCGGGCGGGCCGCCCGCACAACTGGTCACCGGCACGCGTTTCGACGTGCTGGAGATGCCCGCCGACGCCGGGGCGGAGCTGCTGCGCAGGCCCCTGGCCACGGGCCCGGTGGCCCTCATGGGGCGCAGGATGCGGTTCCTGGTGGCCGCGGGCAGCGCGGACGAGCTGGAGGGGCTGCTCGACTGGCTGGAGTGGGGCGGGGTCGCCCTGGATCTGACCGCCCTGGGTGCGGGTGGCCGGATGACTGCGCCCGCTCCCCCCGGCAGCGCCGGGGAAAGTCCTCGGGGGGCCGCCGTGTGGCTGCGGCCCCCCGAGCAGGGGTGTGACGTACTGCTGCCGGCCCTGCCCGGTCCGGGGCAGGGCGCGGGGCCCGATCTCGTCCGCCTGGTCGGTGCGGCGGCGACGGAATGCCACCGTGCCCGCATCAGGCGGCCTTACGGCTCCGGCGTGCCCCTGCGAGGCGCGCCGAATCAGCCCTTGGCGTTCTCGTAGGCCTCGCGGATCTCGGACGGGACGCGACCGCGGTCGTTCACGCTGAGGCCCTTCGCCTTCGCCCAGGCGCGGATCTCCGCGGTGTCGGGGTGACCGGCGGTTGCGGCCGCACGGCCCTTGGTACGACCCGCTGCGGCGGCGCGGCCACCGGTGCGGCGTCCGCCCTTGAGGTACGGCTCCAGCAGACCGCGGAGCTTTTCAGCGTTAGCGGTGGTGAGGTCGATCTCAAAGGTCTTGCCGTCCAGCGCGAACGTCACGGTCTCGTCCGCCTCGCCGCCGTCGAGGTCGTCGACAAGAAGGACCTGAACCTTCTGTGCCACCGGGATTTCCTTTCATCGAAAATGCAGTACGCGGAAAGGAAACCGCTTTTCCCGGAAAAACACAAACCCCCGGGTCAAGGTTCAGGGACACAACATGACGGGAAACGTGCGCGATTCGGACATAGGCCACAGGCGGACGGAGGACCTCAAAAGCCGCCGTGATCGATCGGTTCGGATCGGTTCGCGCATCGGATCCGATCAGAGGTGCAGAAGCATCCGACTGTTGCCCAAGGTGTTCGGCTTCACTCGTTCGAGACCCAGGAACTCGGCGACGCCCTCGTCATAGGAACGCAGCAGCTCGGTGTAGACATCCGTGTCCACCGGCGTCTCGCCGATCTCGACGAAGCCGTGCTTGGCGAAGAAGTCCACTTCGAAGGTCAGGCAGAAAACCCGGTGGACCCCTAGTGCGCGGGCCGTGTACAACAACTGGTCGAGCACCCGATGGCCGACGCCGCCGCCCTTGAGATCGCGGTCGACGGCGAGAGTACGGACTTCCGCCAGGTCTTCCCACATGACGTGAAGGGCGCCACACCCCACCACGCGCCCGTCGGCCTCGCGTTCCGCGACCCAGAACTCCTGGATGTCCTCGTAAAGGGTCACGGGGGCTTTGTCGAGCAGGATCCGCTGCTGTACGTACTGGTCCAGCAGGCGGCGCAGTGCGGGAACGTCGCCGGTGCGGGCACGGCGGATCGTCACTGCTTTTGCATTTGCAGCGTCCTGGACCGGGTCCCGACGCGAATCGTCTTCCATGCCTTCCATGCCCGGACGCTATCGCCCCGGGTCGGCGGGGCGCTCATCGGTATCGGCGGCGCGGCTTTCGCCGCCGCGGCTTTCGGCTGCGGGGGGTGCGGCGGGCGGCGGGGCATCGCCCTGGACGAGCTGTACGGCGGCCCGCAGGGCCTCGCGCTGTTCCGGCGACATCATCCCGAAGAAGGCGACCAGGGCCGCGGCGGGGTTGTCACTGGTGGACCAGGCTTCGTTCATCAGTGCGGCCGAGTAGGCGGCGCGGGTGGAGACCGCCGTATATCGATAGGCGCGGCCTTCGGCTTCCCGCCGGACCCAGCCCTTCTGATGGAGATTGTCCATAACGGTCATGACCGTCGTGTACGCGATGGACCGTTCCTGCTGGAGGTCCTCCAGCACTTCCCGGACAGTGACCGGGCGGTTCCACTGCCACACCCGTGTCATGACGGCGTCTTCGAGATCTCCCAAGGGGCGAGGCACATCAGCACGATAGTGCGGGATGTCCGCAATTGCCTGGTGATCCGGCCGGGGCGCGCAACAAAATCGGGCGTACGGCTTCGCGCCGCACGCCCGGGGCCCGGCCGGAGGAGGCTCCGGCCGGCCCTGTGGTGTCAGTTCTGCTGGCGTGCGCCTTCGGCCCGGGCGAGCACCGCGTCGACAGCGGCGTCCTCCTTGGCCTTGTTGGCGCCGCCCTGGCTCTTGACGATCGTCCGGACGAGCAGGACGAACAGCACGGCCATGACGAAGGGGGGCACGAGCGCGGAAACGTAGTCCATGCGCTCAGCCTAGTAGTGCTGTGGCCGGGAAGGTTTGCCGGGTCGCGGTGTCCGGTGCGGTGCATCGCGAGGCGGAGGGCCACGGCTCGTACTGGACGTACTTGCGTGGGCCGACAACGCGGCGAGGTGCCGTGCCGGGCGCCGTGACCCGGTGAACCTTCCCGGTCACGGCACTAGCCGGCCGCGCGGCGGGACGTCGGGGGCGGGGCGGGGGCGCGGCGGGGCGGGAAGACCTCGCTGGGCTTGGGTACGGGGCGCTCCGCCGTGCCGGGTCCGTCGTGCTCGCCGGGGTGCTGTGGCGGGGAGGGGCGGCGCGGGGGCTCGTCCTCCTTGCCGCCGGCCAGGGCGCGCAGCCGGGTCCGGGGGGCGGCCAGGCGGCGGCGCACGGACCGCTCGGCGACCCCGCAGGCCCGGTCCAGCAGCGCGGCGGCGGCGGGGTTGCCGCGCAGGGCGCGCAGGGCGGCCAGGTCGTCGGGGACGGGCTCGTAGCCGGCGGCCAGGGCGTCCCGGAGCAGCTCCAGGTAGCCGGGGAGCGAGCCGGGCAGGGCCTGCCGGTACCGGGAGAGGTCCGCGACGAGGAAGTCCGCGAGTCTCCCCGCTTCCGCGACCGCCTCGTCCACGGACTGCGACAGGCGCAGGCAGTCCTGGACCTCGGTGGCCGACAGCGGGGCCGTGGGTGATCGGAGGGCGTGGGCGAGCGAGCGCCGGAGCACGTGCAGTTCGGCAGCACTGAACGCCATGCCGCCGCGGGGTCCGTAGGGCGTGGGCATGGCCCGAAGATACGCGCTAATCGGACAAAATTCCTCGAAATCCCCTTTCCGGCGCGGCGAAAGGCCCCCGACCGGCCCTTCGCGACCCTGCCTCACCGCATTCACTTGCCAGAGTGGAAAGTTGACGCCATTGTGGCAAGTGTCCGGACGACTCCGAGCGGTCCGGTAGCCGTCACCAGGGGGAACCATGCGCGAATCCGCAGACGCCAGACGCAGGTTGGGGCGCGCCGCCGAGGTCGAGGCGGCGGCCCGCGGGGGCAGCGGCTGGTACGCCCGCTACCTGTGGGCCTTCGCCGCCGGACAGCTGGTGCTCGTACCGATGACCGTGCTCTGGCGGGGCGTCACCTCGGCCGTGGTCTTCGGACTGGCCAACGCGCTGCTGGTGACCGGACTGAGCGTGTACGCCACCCATCAGCGCGTGGTGCGGCGCGGGTTCGGACTGCGGCACGGGGTGATCATCGGGACCTGGGCGGTGGTCTTCACCCTGACGGTGTCCCTGGGCGTGGCCGCCTTCGGCACCTCCCCCGGCTTCGCGGCGGCGGCCGCGGTGGCCTGCGCGCTGCCCCTGGCGGTCGGCGCACTGCTCGAACCGCGGCGGACCGTGTGAGCGGCAGCCATCCGCGGCACGCGCTGGAGCCGCTGCTCAACGCCCCCGTCCGGCTGTCGGTGGTGGCCGCGTTGGCACCTCTGGACCGGGCCGAGTTCGCCTTCGTCCGGGACCTGGTCGAGGTCAGCGACTCGGTCCTGTCGAAGCAGGTCTCGGCGCTGGAGACGGCGGGCTGGGTCGCGGTCGTGAAGGGCCGCGTGGCCCGCCGCCCGCGCACCTGGCTCTCCCTGACCGCCGAGGGCCGCACGGTCTACGCCCGCCACCTGGGCGCCCTGCGCGCGATCGCCACGGGCTGAGCCCGCACCGGAGCCCGCACCGGAGCCCGTTCGAGCAGGTCGAGAAGGTCCGGCGCGGGCGAACGGAGCCGCCGCTACTCGAAGTTCGGCGCGTTGCGCTCGTACACCAGCCGCAGGCCGATCAGGGTCAGCCACGGCTCGTGCTCGTCGATCACCACGGAGTCGGCCAGGACCATCGGGGCCAGGCCGCCCGTGGCGATGACGCGGACGTCGTCCGGGTCGCCGTTCGGACCCACCAGCTCCTTGGCCATCCGGGCGACCACGCCGTCGACCTGGCCCGCGAAGCCGTAGACCACGCCCGACTGCATCGCCTCGACCGTGGACTTGCCGATGACGTTGCGCGGGCGGGCCAGCTCGATCTTGCGGAGCATCGCGCCGCGCACGCCCAGCGCATCCATGGAGATCTCGATGCCCGGGGCGATCACCCCGCCCACGTACTCGCCCTTCACGGACACCGCGTCGAAGGTGGTCGCGGTGCCGAAGTCGACGACGATCGCGGGACCGCCGTAGAGCTCGACGGCGGCGCACGCGTTGATGATGCGGTCCGCGCCGACCTCCTTCGGGTTGTCCGTCAGGATCGGCACGCCGGTCTTGATGCCGGGCTCCACCAGGACCGCCGGGACGTCCCCGTAGTAGCGCCGGGTGACCTCGCGCAGCTCGTGCAGCACGGAGGGGACCGTCGAGCAGATCGCGATGCCGTGGATGCCGTCGCCCAGCTCGTTCCCGAGCATCGGGTGCATGCCCATCAGGCCCTGCATCAGGACGGCCAGTTCGTCGGCGGTGCGCCGCGGGTCGGTGGAGACCCGCCAGTGCTCGACGATCTCGTCACCGTCGAACAGGCCCAGGACCGTCTGGGAGTTGCCGACGTCGATGGTGAGGAGCATCTACCGCTCCTCGCGCAGGTCCAGGCCGATGTCCAGGATCGGCGAGGAGTGGGTGAGACCGCCGACGGCCAGGTAGTCCACGCCCGTCTCGGCGTACGCGCGGGCCGTCTCCAGCGTGAGGCGGCCCGAGGACTCCAGGGTCGCGCGGCCCGCGACGGCGGCGACGGCCCGCGCGGTCGTCTCCGGCGTGAAGTTGTCCAGCAGGATCAGGTCGGCCCCGGCCTCCAGCGCCTCGGTGACCTGGTCCAGGGTGTCCACCTCGACCTCGATCGGGAGCTCGGGGAAGGCCTCCCGCACGGCCTTGAAGGCCTGGGCGACGCCGCCCGCGGCCACCACGTGGTTGTCCTTGACCAGCGCCGCGTCCGAGAGGGACATGCGGTGGTTGACGCCGCCGCCGCAGCGGACCGCGTACTTCTCCAGCGCGCGCAGGCCCGGCGTGGTCTTGCGGGTGTCGCGGACCTTGGCGCCCGTGCCCTCCAGGACGTCGGCCCAGCGGCGGGTCGCCGTCGCGATGCCGGAGAGGCGGCAGAGCAGGTTCAGCGCGCTGCGCTCGCCGGTCAGCAGGTCGCGGGTGTGGGCGCGGACGGAGAGCAGCACCTGGCCCGCCTCGACCCGGTCGCCGTCCTCCGCGTGCCGCTCGACCTCGAACGACTCGGTGCAGACCACCGACAGGACGGCCTCCGCGATCCGCAGGCCCGCCACGACGCCCGCCTCGCGCGCCGTGAAGTCGGCGGTGGCGACGGCGTCCTCGGGGACGGTGGCGACGCTGGTGACGTCGACCCCGCCGTCGAGGTCCTCGGAGAGCGCCATGTGGGCGATGTCCTCGACCTCGATGGGGTCCAGGCCGGCGTCGGCGAGCAGCTCGGCGAGCGCCGGGTCCAGGCCCGACTCCTCGCCGCCGCCGCAGCCGCAGTCGTCGCCGCAGCCGCCCGCGCCGTCACCGCCGTCGATCAAGGGGAGTTCGGTGTGTTCGTGCTGTTCGGGGGTGCTCACGGTCGCTGCTCCATCATTTCGGTGCCCAGGGGGTGGCGTACGGACGGGAAGTCCGCGGAGTCGGTGGGGGTCACGACCAGGGCGCGCTTCTCCGCGCGGGACAGCCGTACGACCAGGTGGTGGCGCCAGGCCGCGTCGTCGCGGTCGGGGTGGTCCTCGCGCCAGTGGCAGCCGCGGGTCTCCTCGCGGCGCAGGGCGGCGGCGACCAGGACCCGGGCCACGCACAGGAGGTTGGTGGCCTCCCAGGTGTCGGTGCCGGGCTCGGCCGTCTTGCCGTGGGCGTCGAGGTCGTGCAGCGCCGCCGTGTACAGGGCCTGGAGGGCGGTGGCCGCGCCGCGCAGGGAGTCCGCGGAGCGCAGCACGCCCGCGCCCGCGGTCATGATCCGCTGGATCTCCAGGCGGGCCTCGGCGGGCAGCAGCGGTCCCGTGGAGGGGACGGGGATGCCCGGGCCGTGGGAGGCGGGCCGGTGGGACACGATGTCCGCGGCGATCCGCTCGGCGAAGACCAGGCCCTCCAGCAGGGAGTTGGAGGCGAGCCGGTTCGCCCCGTGCACCCCGGTGCAGGCGACCTCGCCGCAGGCGTACAGGCCCGGGACGGTGGTGCGCCCGTCGAGGTCGGTGCGCACGCCGCCGCTCGCGTAGTGCGCGGCGGGCGCGACCGGGATCGGCTCGGTCACCGGATCGATGCCGTGGGCGCGGCAGGAGGCCAGGATCGTGGGGAAGCGCTGCTCCCACATGGCGGCGCCGAAGTGCCGGCCGTCCAGGTACATGTGGTCGACGCCCTGCTCCAGCATGCGGCGCGTGATGGCCTTGGCGACGATGTCGCGCGGGGCCAGCTCCGCCAGCTCGTGCTGGCCCACCATGAAGCGGACCCCGTCCGCGTCGACGAGGTGGGCGCCCTCGCCGCGCACCGCCTCGGACACCAGTGGCTGCTGGCCCTCGGCGCCGGCGCCGAGGAAGAGCACCGTCGGATGGAACTGGACGAATTCGAGGTCGGAGACCTCGGCGCCGGCGCGCAGCGCGAGGGCCACACCGTCGCCGGTGGACACCGAGGGGTTGGTGGTCGCGGAGAAGACCTGGCCCATGCCGCCGGTCGCCAGGATCACGGCGGGCGCGTGGACGGCGCCGACGCCGTCGTGCTGGCCCTCGCCCATGACGTGCAGGGTGACGCCGGCCGTGCGGCCCTCGGCGTCGGTCAGCAGGTCCAGTACGAGCGCGTTCTCGACGGTCTCGATGCCGGCGTCCTGGACGGCCTCGACCAGGGCCCGGGAGATCTCGGCGCCGGTGGCGTCGCCGCCCGCGTGCGCGATCCGCCGGCGGTGGTGGCCGCCCTCGCGGGTCAGCTCTATCTCGCCGGTCTCGGCGGAGGTGTCGAAGACGGCGCCGGTCTCGATGAGCCGGCGCACCGCGCCGGGCCCGTCGGTGACCAGCAGCCGCACGGCGTCCTCGTCGCACAGGCCCGCGCCCGCCACGAGGGTGTCGTCCAGGTGCTGTTCGGGGGTGTCGCCGTCGCCGAGGGCGGCGGCGATGCCGCCCTGGGCCCAGCGCGTGGACCCGTCGTCCAGCCGCGCCTTGGTGACGACGACGGTACGGCGGCCCGCGGCCGCGCAGCGCAGCGCGACCGTCAGGCCCGCCACGCCGGAGCCGACGACGACGACGTCCGCCTCGACGGACCAGCCGGGGGCGGGGGCGTGCAGCCGTATGCCGGTACCGCCCGCCGGGGTACCTGCGCCACCACTGCCAGTGCTCACGAGTGTGCTCCGAACTCCAATGGAAGGTTGTCGATCAGCCTGGTCGTGCCGACTTTCGCGGCGACGGCCAGTACGGCCGGCCCGGAGTGACCGGGGCCGACCTCGGTGAAGTCTGCGGGGTCCACCAGGGCCAGGTAGTCCAGGAGCAGCGGTGGTGTGTCACGTCCCGCCTCCTCCAGGACCTGGCGCGCGGCGGTCCGGACGGCGTCGGGCAGCCCGCCGCGCGCGGCGGCCACCGCGTGGGCGTCGGCGGAGGCGCGGGCCTCGCCGAGGCGGGCCAGCGCGCCGGCCCGGCCGTCGCCCGCCGGGGCGGCGCCGGCCTCGGCGCGCTCGCGCAGCGCGGCCTGGGCGGCGAGCCGGTCGCGGCCGGCGGCCAGCGCGCGGGACAGCGCGAGGGCGGTGCGGCGCTCGGGGTCCGAGAGGTAGCGGTTGCGGCTGGAGAGGGCGAGTCCGTCGCCCTCGCGGACGGTCGGCACGCCGACCACCTCGACCGGGAAGTTCAGGTCCGTCACCATGCGCCGGATCAGCGCGAGTTGCTGGGCGTCCTTCTGCCCGAAGAGCGCGGCGTCGGGGCGGGTGAGGTGGAGCAGCTTCGCGACGACGGTCAGCATCCCGTCGAAGTGGCCGGGGCGGGTGGCACCCTCCAGCAGGGTGCCCATGGGGCCCGCGCTGATCCGCACCTGCGGCGCGCCGCCCGGGTAGACCTCGTCGGCGGCCGGGGCGAAGACCGCGTCGGCGCCCGCCGCCGCGGCGATCTCCAGGTCGGCGTCGAGGGTGCGGGGGTAGCGGTCGAGGTCCTCGTTCGCCCCGAACTGGAGCGGGTTGACGAAGACGGTGACGACGACCTGGCCGGCCGCTCCGGCGCGCTCGCGCGCGGTGCGGATCAAGGTGGCGTGGCCCTCGTGCAGGGCGCCCATGGTCATGACCACGACGCGCGGGGCGTCCTGGACGCGGGGCAGCGCGTACAGCTCCCCGGCGGTGGACAGCAGGTCCGTCATCGGGGGTCCCCTCCCAGGTCGTCCGGGGCGCCGGGGCCCTGCGGGCCGAGCGGCTGCTCGGCGTCCTGGCCGAGCACGCCGAGCAGGTCCTCGGCCAGTTCCGGCTTGAGCAGGCCGTGGGCGAGGGCCCGGTCGGCGGTGGTGCGGGCCATCGCGAGGTAGCCCGCGACGGTGCCGGGCGCGTGCTTGCGCAGCTCGGCGACATGGGCGGCGACCGTACCGGCGTCACCGCGGGCGACCGGGCCGGTCAGCGCCGCGTCGCCGGAGCGCAGGGCGTTGTCGAGGGCCGCGCCGAGCAGCGGGCCGAGCATCCGGTCGGGGTGCTCGACCCCGGCGGTGCGCAGCAGTTCCATGGCCTGGGCCACCAGGGTGACCAGGTGGTTCGCGCCGAGGGCGAGGGCTGCGTGGTAGAGCGGACGGGACTCCTCCGCGATCCACTCGGGCTCGCCGCCCATCTCGATGACCAGGGCCTCGGCGGCCAGCCGCAGCTCGCCGGGCGCGGTCACCCCGAAGGAGCAGCCGGCCAGCCGCTGGACGTCGACCATGGTCCCGGTGAAGGTCATCGCGGGGTGCAGGGCGAGCGGCAGGGCCCCGGCGCGGCGCGCGGGGTCCAGTACGGCCGTCCCGTAGCGCCCGGAGGTGTGCACGAGCAGCTGTCCGGGGCGGATCGCGCCGGTCTCGGCGAGGCCCTCGACGAGCGCGGGCAGCGTGTCGTCGGGAACGGTCAGCAGGACCAGGTCCGCCCGGGCGAGGACCTCGCCGGGCGGTACGAGCGGCACGTCGGGCAGGAGCTCCGCAGCGCGCCGGCGGGAGGCGTCGGAGACGCCGGAGACCGCCACGGGCCGGTGTCCGGCCTGCTGGAGCGCGCGGGCCAGGGCCGGGCCGACGCGGCCGGCGCCGACGACACCGACGCGGAGCCGGGCGGGGCGGGCGGACGGATCCCGGAACTCCGTCTGATGGGGTGTGTTCACGCGGGGCGAGCCTTCTTCCGTTCCAGTCCGCGGGGGGTACCGG
Source organism: Streptomyces sp. NPDC051555 (assembly GCF_044454405.1). NCBI lineage: Bacteria > Bacillati > Actinomycetota > Actinomycetes > Kitasatosporales > Streptomycetaceae > Streptomyces > Streptomyces sp. NPDC051555. The sequence goes on from NZ_JBITDP010000014.1 coordinate 47,585, forward strand.
ACGATACGCCGCCATCGTAGGCCCTGCCGCCGGAGGCCGTCCGGCCCGCCGTCCGCCCCGGGGGCCGCCGCACGGGATCGGGCAGGATCGGGCCATGGCATACGACACGGACGAGGACGCGGCGCAGCACAAGCGCCGACGGGACGCCTGGCGGGGCGCGGAGCGCAGGCTCTCCCGCGGCGGCGCCGAGCAGACCGTCGCGGAGCAGCTGGCGGAGCTCGCCGCACTGCCCGCGCTGCTGGGCCGGGACCCCGAGGAGGAACCCGACACCTACGGCAACGGGGTGGTCGCGGAGCTGGAACGGCGGGTCGCGGAGCTGCTGGGCCTGGAGGACGCGGCGTACTTCCCGTCCGGGACCATGGCCCAGCAGATCGCGCTGCGCTGCTGGGCGGGCCGTACGGGGAATCCGGTGGTGGCCCTGCACCCGCGCAGCCACCCCGAGCAGCACGAGGACGCCGCGCTGCCCGTCGTATCGGGGCTGCGCACGGTGTACCCGACGACGGAGCCGCGCCAGCCGACGGCCGCGGAGGTGCGCGAGCACCCGGAGCCCTTCGGCACGCTGATGGTGGAGCTGCCGCTCCGCGATCCGGGGTTCCTGCTGCCCACGTGGGAGGAGCTGGAGGAGCTGGTCGCGGCGGGCCGGGAGCGGGACGCGGTCATCCACTTCGACGGGGCGCGGCTGTGGGAGACCACCGTCCACTTCGGCCGGACGCTGCCGGAGATCGCGGCGCTCGCCGACAGCGTGTACGTCTCCTTCTACAAGTCGCTGGGCGGGCTGAGCGGGGCGGTGCTGGCCGGGCCGCGCACGCTGATCGAGGAGGCGCGGGTCTGGCGCCACCGGTACGGCGGCCAGGTCTACCGGCAGTACCCGCAGGTGCTGAGCGCGCTGGCCGGGCTGGAGCGGGAGCTGCCGAAGCTGCCGTCGTACGTGGCGCACGCCAAGGTGGTCGCGCGGGCGCTGCGGGAGGGCTTCGACGCCTCGGGGCTGCCGTGGGTCCGGATCCAGCCGGAGGTGCCGGTGACGCACCAGTTCCACGTGTGGGCGGCGTACGACGCGGACGCGCTGACGGAGGCGTCGGTGCGGCTGGCGGAGGAGACCGGGACCCAGCTCTTCGGCCGCTGGTGGGCGGAGGGCCCGCCCGGGATGGCGCTGGCGGAGCTGACGGTCGCCCAGGACGCCCTGTCCTGGACGGAGCAGGACGTCCGGGACGCGGTGCGCGGCTTCGTGGAGCGGATCGAGGGGCTCGACAAGGGCTGACCCCCACCGGGCGGCGGGGCGCCGGCGCCTGCGGCGGGTCCCGGGCCGCCCGGGCTCAGCAGGTCCTCCGAGCTCAGCAGGGCGCCCGGGCTCAGCAGGGCGCCCGGGCTCAGCAGGTCCTCCGGCGGTGCGGGCGGCCCGGCGCCAGGCGGTTCAGCAGCCGGTCCGCCGTGCGGCGCAGGGCGGCGCGCCACGGGTGGCGCGCGGCCCTGCCGTCGAGTACGGCCCGGAAGCGGGCGCGGTCCCGGACCGCGCGCAGCTCGGCGAGGTCGTGGCGACCGGGCTCGGGCGGCATCGGGGTCTGGTGCTGGGTGGCCCGGTAGGTGTCGAGGAGGTACTGCTCGATGGCGGTCATGTCCTTCACTCTCACCCGATCGGCCGTATCGCGCCCGTCGATTGACGCGTGCCGTCAATCGGCCCACAGTCGGCGTGCGGGAGGTGCCCGATCCCGCCGCTGACCGGCCAGAATGGACGCATGAGCGTCACCATCGACATCGCCGGCCTGCCCACCGAGCGCATCTCCTTCGCGCCCTCACCGCTGGCCGAGCTGTGCATGGCGCTGCACGCGCTCGCGCAACCCGCCCACCACCCGGGGCTGCACTCCTGGACCACCGCCACCACCGCCGCGCTGGACCCGTGCCTGGCCGACCGGCTGCTGGAGTGCGACTTCATGTGGCGCAGCTCCTTCGCGGACATCTTCATGCCCTTCGCGGGGGTGCCCGGGGGCACCGGGCTGCCGGCGGCGACGATCGCCGAGGAGCTGGACGTGCTCGACCGGATGGACGACGACCGGTTCGTGCTGGCCGCCCTGGAGCACTGTTGGATGTCGCTCCACAACGAGGTCACCCCGGTGTCCCCGTTGACCGACCCGGCGGCCCGGGCGAAGGCCCTGGAGACGGCCGCCGCGCGCGGCCCGCGCCAGCTGGAGTTCGCGCTGCGGCTGCTGGACGATCCGACGGGGGTCCGGGTCTGGCTGCGGCGGCTGCTGGAGGAGTGCGACGAGGCGTTCTTCGCCGACACCTGGCGGCGGATCGAGCCGCGGCAGAGCGCGGAGGCCCGGCACAAGGCGGAGCTGTTGCGGCACAAGGGGCTGGGCGTCGCGCTCAAGGAGGTCTCGTCGGCGCTGAGCCTGGACCCGGCCGGGACGAGGGTCACCGTGGACAAGATGGCGCACGGCACGGCGACGGCGACCGACGCGCGGGTCGGTACCGGGCTGGTGTTCATCCCGACCAACTTCGGCTGGCCGCACCTGCTGGTGCTGCACGCGCCGGGCTGGCGTCCGGTGATCCACTATCCGATCGGTTCGGCCGAACTCACCTCTTCCCAAGGATCGGTGGAACTGCTCCAGCGGCGGATGGAGGCACTGGCCCATCCGATGCGGATGCGGCTGTGCCGGAGCCTGGCGCGGGCCTCGTATACGACGAGCGAACTGGCCACCGTGTACGGGATATCCGCGCCCGAGGTGTCGCGCCATCTGTCCGTGCTGAAGAAGGCCGGACTCCTGCGGACGCGACGCCAAGGGCGCTACGTACAGCACGAGTTGGATCTGGCCACGGTGTCCCGCATCGGTGCGGATTTCATCGAGGGAGTCCTGCGGTAACACCTGGTCGGGCGAGGTGTCCGGGACTGGCCGAAATTCGTCGGCCGGGCCCGTATCGACGTACCGATATACGGAATTCATAAACCGGAATCGGCGAAAACTCTGGCCATACCGGCTCTTTGCTGCCTAACGTGCGTCGCATCAGCCACACAGCTTCTTCACAGCTCCACCAGAGGCTTCTGCCTGCCTGATTACCCGTCTGCCCCGCTTGTCGTGAAAGGACTTCTGCATGCCCTCACGCCGTATAGCCGCAGCCACCGCCGCCCTGGCGGCCGCAGCTCTCGTCTCGCCCCTGCTCCTCGCGGGACCGGCCGGAGCCACCGCCTCCAACCCGGTCAGCGACGCCGCGCAGGGTGACGCACTGGCCAAGAAGTTGGTCGCCGAGGCGACGGGCAAGGGGGCCTACAACCACCTGAAGGTGCTGCAGTCCATCGCGGACTACAACAACGGCACCCGGGTGGCCGGTTCGAAGGGCCACGAGCAGTCGGCCACCTACATCAGCCAGGTCCTCAAGGCCGCCGGGTACACGGTCACGAAGAACGAGTTCAACTTCGTGTACGTCGAAGCCGTCGCCCAGAGCCTGACGGTGAACGGGGCCGCGCCCCACGACGTCCCGATCCACCTGATGACCTACACGGGCAACAGCCCGGCGGGCGGCGTGACCGCCCAGCTGGCCGCCGCGCCGGTCGACGCGGACGGCACCAACGGCTGCGAGCCCGGCGACTTCGCCGCGGGCGCCTTCACGGGCAAGATCGCGCTGGTCAAGCGCGGCGGCTGCACCTTCGCCGTCAAGCAGACCAACGCGGCCGCGGCCGGCGCGGTCGGCGCGATCATCTACAACAACACCGAGGGCGGGCTGAACGGCACCCTCGGCGACCCGAACGTGGGCAAGATCCCCACCGGCGGCATCACCCAGGCGGACGGCGAGAAGCTCGTCGCCGACCTGGCGACCGCTCCGGTCGAGGTCACCCTGGACGTGCGCGAGCTGCGCGAGAACCGCAAGACCTACAACGTCGTCGCGGAGACCAAGGGCGGCGACGCGAACAACACCGTGTTCCTCGGCGCGCACCTCGACTCGGTCGCGGCGGGCCCCGGCATCAACGACAACGGCTCCGGCTCGGCCGGCATCCTCCAGGTCGCGCAGCGCCTCGCGAGCAGCCAGTCGAAGATCAAGAACAAGGTGAAGTTCGCCTGGTGGTCGGCGGAGGAGTACGGCCTCCTCGGCTCCGAGGCCTACGTCGCCTCGCTCACCCCCGAGCAGCAGAAGCAGATCAAGCTCTACCTGAACTTCGACATGATCGCCTCGCCGAACTCCGCGTACTTCGTCTACGACGGCGACGACTCGGACGCCACCGGCGCGGGCCCCGGCCCGGCGGGCTCGGCCCAGCTGGAGAAGGGGATCACCGACTTCCTCGACTCCAAGAAGGTCCCGCACGAGGGCACGGACTTCTCCGGCCGCTCGGACTACGGCCCCTTCATCGCGGTCGGCATCCCCTCCGGCGGCACCTTCACCGGCGCCGAGGGCCTCAAGACGGCGGAGCAGGCCGCGAAGTTCGGCGGGACGGCCGGGGTCGCCTACGACGTGAACTACCACGGCAAGGGTGACGACATCACCAACATCGACCAGAAGGCGCTCGACATCAACGTCGACGTCATCGCCAACGCCGTCGGCCACTACGCCTACGACCTGGCGCCGCTGGCCCAGCCGGTCGCGTCCCAGCCCACCAACGGCCAGGGCAGCGGTGGCGGCCTGCACGCCGGCCACGACGGCGTGACCCAGTAGTCCCTCCGGGGCTCCGCCCCCGGACCCCGCGCCTCAAACGCCGGCGAGGCTGATTCCCGCCCCGCCGGCGTTCGGGCGCCGGCGAAGCTGATTCCCGCCCCGCCGGCGTCCGGGCCCTGGGCGCCGGCCGCAGCCAAATCCAGCCCGTCCGGCGATTGAGGACCGGGGTCTGGGGCAGAGCCCCAGGGCCGTCACCCCGCCGGCGGCCAGGCCGGCAGGCCGACCGGCTGGATCAGCCACCCGAAGTCCCCCAGCCCCCCGCGCGCGGTGAGCTCGGCCGCCTCCCCCGCCGCCGCGAGCCCGCGGACGTAGCCCGCCGGATCGGTCCCGGCCAACGCCAGCGGCGGCCGAGCCCCCGAGACCCCCAGGGCGGCCAACGCCTCGCGCTGGGTCAGCAGCACCGCCCCAGACCCCGCACAGGCGTCGAGAGCCACGTGCGCGGTGACGTCGGCGGAGCCGTCCGGGACCGCGGGCACCTCCCGGCCCGCGCGGAAACCGGTCAGCGTGCCGAACGGCGGCCGCGCCTGACGGGCGTGCGCGTAGTCCACCGCCACCGCCAGGCCGCGCTCCAGCCCCGCCACGGCCGCCGCCCAGGCCTCGTCCCGGGGCCGGCCGATCTCGGCCCGGCCGGCCGCCCCCGGCTCCGCGGGCCACCACCGCTCCAACCACTCCCGGTCCGCCGGCTCCAACGGGCCGCCGGGGGACTCCGTACCGTCGGGGGCGACCAGCACGTACCGGCCGTCCTGCGCCACGTCCAGCGGGACGTTGTCGAGCCACTCGTTGGCGAAGAGCAGCCCCGTCACCCCGGCGGGCGGCTCGGCCACCCAGCGGATCCGCGGGTCGAGCCCCTCCGGCTCGACGGCCCGCTCCACCGCGTACGCCCGCACCCGCGCCGCCACCCCTGGATCCAGCGCCCGCAGCACCCCGGTCAACAGCTCGCCGCGCCCGGCGCCCACGTCGACCAGGTCCAGCCGCGCCGGACACCCCAGCTCCGCATCCACCCACGACAGCAGCCGGGCCACGGCGGCCGCGTACAGCGGGGAGGCGTGCACGGAGGTGCGGAAGTGCCCGGCGGGACCCGGGCCGCCCGGACGGACGTAGAAGCCGCCCGGACCGTACAGCGCGGCCTCCATCGCGACCCGCCACCGCACCGGCCCCGCGACCGTGCGCGTATCCGTGCCGATGCCTTCACCCTGAGCTGCCACGACGCAAAGGCTAAGGCCGCCTCCACCTTCGGGAGTACACCCCCCACGCACGGATCGCACCTGTGGTTGACTCCAGCACCTATCCACTGTCCCTACTCTGGGTTACGTGCAGCGCCTCTACGATTTCCTCCGCAGACACCCGACGGGCGTCGACAGCTTCTGGGCTGTCCTCCTCTTCGGGATGGCCATGCTGCAGGTCGCCGGGAGCTACAACACGACGCGCGAGCGGCTGATCGCCGCCCCGACCGTGTTCGCGCTGTGCGCGGTCGTGTCCCTGCGCCGCAGGTGGACCGTCCCCATGCTGTGGCTCACCGTCGGTACGGGCGCCTACCAGCTGGCCACCGGCTCCCAGCCCAACCTGGCCAACCTGGCCATGCTGGTCGTCCTCTACACCGTCGCCGCCGGGGACGTGCCGCGCTGGATCTCCCGGACCGCGCTCGGCCTCGGCCTGCTCGCCGCCCCCGTCAGCGGGTTGCGCTGGGGCGTGGACAAGAACGACGCCTACGCCGACGTCTTCTTCATCCTCATGCTGATCGTGCCCTTCGCGCTGGCCTGGGTGCTCGGCGACTCCCTGCGCACCCGGCGGGCCTACTACGCCCAGCTGATCGAGCGCAACCAGCGCCTGGAGGGCGAACGCGCCGCCCAGGCCAAGATCGCCGTGGCCGCCGAGCGCGCCCGGATCGCCCGCGAGCTCCACGACGTCGTCGCCCACAACGTCTCGGTGATGGTCGTCCAGGCCGACGGCGCCGCCTACGTCATGGACGTCGCCCCCGAACAGGCCAAGGAAGCCCTCCAGACGATCTCCGGCACCGGGCGCCAGGCGCTCGCCGAGATGCGCCGCCTGCTCGGCGTCCTGCGCACCGGCGAACCGCAGGAGTCCGAGGACTACGTGCCGCAGCCCGACGTCGAGCAGATCGAGGTGCTGGTCGAGCAGGTCCGTGCGGCCGGACTCACCGTCGACTTCAAGGTCGAGGGCTCCCCCCGCCCGCTGCCGACCGGCGTCGAGCTGACGGCGTACCGGATCGTCCAGGAAGCCCTCACCAACACCCGCAAGCACGGCGGACCCGATGCCGGCGCGAGCGTCCGGCTCGTCTACTTCGACGACGGGCTCGGCCTGCTCGTCGAGGACACCGGACGCGGGGCGGCCCACGAGCTGTACGAGGACGGCGGCGCGGACGGCGCCGGGCACGGCCTGATCGGCATGCGCGAGCGGGTCGGCATGGTCGGCGGAACCCTGGACGCGGGCCCGCGCCCCGGCGGCGGCTTCCGGATCAGCGCACTGCTCCCGCTCAAGAAGTGACACCCCTACCCCAGGTAGGGCGCGGGGCGGTGTTCGAGGAAGTGCCCCAGACGCAACCGCTGCGTGTGGTGCATGGCCAAGGAGTCGAGTTCGGCCGGATCGACGAACCGCACTTCCGTGCTCTCCTCGGAGACCGCCAGCCCGCCTCCGACGATGCGCGCCGTGAAGCAGACGTTGAACTGTCGCCGCACCTCGCCGTCGCCGTACTCGATGACGTGGCGCGGGTCGGTGTACGTCCCGACGAGCCCGGTGATCTCGACGTCGAGCCCCGTTTCCTCCCTCACTTCCCGGACGGCGGTACCGGGCAAGGAGTCGCCCATGTCCATGCCCCCGCCGGGCAGCGCCCACAGATCGTTGTCCCGCCGCCGTTGTAGCAGGATGCGACCCCTGTCATCGGTGACCACCGCCGAGGCCGCGACGACCAGGCTGTTCGGCTCCGGCGCGTGCGGATCGTCGTAGTACTCGGTCCGTGCCATGCGTCACCCCTCCACGGGTCGGGCGGTCTCCCACACGGCGTGGAAACTGTCCGCGTACCAAACCATCCACACGGACACCAGGTCCCGGCGTAGCTTCTGGGCATGGCTACTGAGCACTTGGGCGATCGCATGGCCCGGTTGCGCCGTCTCGCCGACCTCACGCAGGAGGGACTGGCCGAACGGTCCGGTGTGTCCGTGGACGTGATCCGGAAGCTGGAACAGCGACGGAAGCACAGCGCGCGGCTGCCGACGCTGCACTCACTGGCCAAGGGGCTCGGCGTTGAACTGACGGCCCTCCTGGGCGATCCGCCCGCCGTGCCGTCCAGTGGTGAGGCGGACCCGCCGCAGCTCGTTGCCGTCCGGCGCGCGATCATGCCGCCACTGTTCTCCCCACCCGCCGAACCAACGGGCGTGGAACGGCTGTCCCTGCCCCTTCTGCGGGCCGAGCTCGCCGATGGCTGGACGCTCTACCACGCAGCGGAGTTCGGGCGGCTGATGGACGTTCTGCCTGGCATCATCGCGGACGCTCGCCTCCTTGCCGCCGTGGGCGGCGCGGACCAGCGGGCGGCCGGTCAAGCCGCACTCGGCAAGGCGTTGCAACTGGGCGGACACCTGGCTATCCGTCTGGGCAAGACAGACCTTGCCCTTGCCGCTTTGGAACGCGCCTACGCTGCCGCCGGGGACTCCTCGGATCCCTTGCTCGCCCCCATGGTGTCGAACTCCGTGGCATGGGCCTACCAGCGACAGGCCCGGTTGGACGACGCACGGAACCTCGCCGTTCATGCCGCTGACGGGGTGGAGCGGGAACACGCGGGCACATCCGAGGGGGTACGCGTCTGGGGTGGCCTCTTGATGTCCGCCGCCACGTCGTACGCCAGGAGCGACGACTACGACACAGCGAACCTGATGATGCGTACGGCGGAACGCGCGGCGGACCGACTGGCCACGCTTCCACCACCCGTGGACGGGCGGCTCGTCTCGGTGTTCAGTCGCTCCTCCGTGCGCATCGAACGGGTCCGGCTCGCCGTCCAGCACGAACGTCCCGAGGAGGCGCTGACGCTGGCCAAGGGCATAAGGCTGAGTGCTGACACGCCACCCTCGTGGCGCACGTGGCTCTTGCTGGACGTGGCGCGGGCCTATACGGACGTGGGGGATGCCGAGGGCGCTGTGAAGGCTTTGGAGGCTTTGCGGCGCGTCGCGCCCGCCTGGATGCGGCATCACACGTTGGCGGTGGCCATCGTCAGTGATCTTTGGGCGGGCTCCGCGCGACCGGTCGGGCTGCGGAAGCTTGCCCAGTTCCTGGGGGCCACCGAATAGCGTTGTCAGAGTAGGACGTTGCGTCCCTGTGCCCGTTCGCTCACCGACGGAAGGATCTCATCACCGACAGCGAGGGGACGCCGAGACATGGCCGCAAGCAGCGCGACGGACGTAGATCAGTGGGAGTACGTGACCTATGCACCGAACGGCAACCACTGTTCCGGGTGCAAGAAGCTGATCAGGCCCCTTGAACCGGTCCGCCGGGGGCATACGGACCGCACGTCCGGACCACCCGTCGTGGTCTACCGGCACGCCGGTGAATGCCCCGGTCGCGTCGTGATCGCGTGATGGACATGCAGACCTGGCGGGACGCCCACGTGCGGGCCGATGACGCGCGGGAAGCCCTGGTGGCCGCTCTGGCCGCCCTCGGTGTGCCCGAGTCGGCGTGGAGCGCCGTGCGGCCCGTCGTGACCCGTACCGGAGCGCCTTGCGTGCAACTGGGCGTGCTCCCGGCGGATGTGATCGAGCAGGTGGCCGGGGCCCTTCGGGCGACGTCCGCCCGCTGAGTGGGAACCGACCCCCGAACGGCCCCGTCCGGTGACGGCGAGCAGGACCGCCGGGCGGGGCTCCCGTCTGCGTACCCTGGCGGCATGACTGCCTTTGATGCGCCTTCTCCGGCACGTTCCATCCGCGTGATGCTCGTCGACGACCAGGTGCTGCTGCGCACCGGTTTCCGGATGGTGCTCGCCGCCCAGCCGGACATGGAAGTGGTGGCCGAGGCCGGGAACGGGCTGGAGGCGCTGGAGGTGCTGCGGGCCACGAAGGTGGACGTGGTCCTCATGGACGTCCGCATGCCCAAGCTCGACGGGGTCGAGGCGACCCGTCGGATCTGCGAACCGGACGAGCACCCCAAGGTGATCATCCTGACCACCTTCGACCTCGACGAGTACGCCTTCTCGGGCCTGAAGGCCGGCGCGAGCGGCTTCATGTTGAAGGACGTGCCGCCGGCGGAGCTGCTGGCCGCGATCCGTTCGGTGCACTCCGGTGACGCGGTGGTCGCGCCGTCGACCACGCGCCGGCTGTTGGACCGCTTCGCGCCGATGCTGCCGACCACCTCGGCCGAGCCGCAGAACAAGGACGTCGAGCGGCTCACCGAGCGCGAGCGCGAGGTCATGCTGCTGGTGGCACAGGGGCTGTCGAACGGGGAGATCGCGGCGCGACTGGTCCTGTCGGAGGCCACGGTCAAGACCCACGTGGGCCGCATCCTGACGAAGCTGAACCTCCGCGACCGCGTCCAGGTCGTCGTCATGGCCTACGAATCGGGCCTGGTCCGCGCCGGCGGCGGCCCGGCCTCCTGACCCGGGCCGACGTCGGCCCGCCCGGTCAGGTCATCCAGCGGTCGGGGCGGGACGTGGCGCGGGAGGTGCGGGAGCGGACGGCCTGGTCCGCGAGGAGCGCCCCCGCGGCCACGGCCCCCCGCAGCCGCGCCGTCACCGTCGCGTTCGCCCCGGTGTCCACGTGCACGTCGGCCACCCCGCACGCCCGGGACCACGGCCCCTGGGTCAGGCGCACGCTCTGCACCTTCGCGTGCGGCACGATCTCCGTACGCCGGCACACCCTCCCGTGCCGGGCCACGAAGACCTCCGGGGTGACCGCCAGGCCGTACCCCTTCCACCACACCGGCACCATCCACCGCGCCGTGCGCGGCGAGGGCGCGAACTCCAGCCCGTTCAGGTCCACCCCCGGCAGCACCCGCGCGACCACCGCGTACGCCGCCGCCCGCGGAGCCACCGGCACCAGGACGTCGTTCTTCGACCCGGCCACCGCCAGCTCCACCCGCACCCAGTCCCGCCGCCGCCACAGCAGCGGTTCCACGATGCGCACCGTCTGCACCCGCCCCGGCGGCACCGTCTCGTGCGCCCGGTCCGCCAGCCCGTGGTCCAGCCGCAGGCCGTCGGGCGATTCGGCCACCGTCCAGTCGTACTCGGCCAGGAACCGGCCGAGGCTGCGCCCCCACACCGCGCCCAGCAGCGGTACCAGGGTGACGACCGCCGCCCACAGGTTGGAGCTGAGCCAGAACACCACGGCCGGCGCCGCCAGCCCGCCCACGATCGCGGCCCACACGCCCATGCTCAGCAGCAGGGACTCCACCAGCTGCCGGGTCGGCAGCCGCAGCAGTTCGCGGACCGGCGCCTCGCCGACCTCCGCCGCCTCCTCCGGTGCGAAACCGGCGGCCCGCGCCAGCAGCTCGGCACGCAGCGCGACGGCCTCCTTCTCGGACAGGAAGGCCAGCTCGTCCTTGTCGTCCGTGCCGATGACGTCGAGCTTGAGCTTCGCGACCCCGGCGATCCGGGCCAGCAACGGCCGGGTGACGTCGACGGCCTGCAAGCGGTCGAGCCGGATGTGCGCGGTGCGCCGGAAGAAGAGCCCGGTGCGGATGCGCAGCTCGGTCGGCGTGACGGCGTAATAGGTGAAGCGCCAGCTCAAGAAGCCGTAGAGGCCCGCCGCGGCGACCACGGCCAGCAGCACGAGCGCCCCGAGACCGCTGCCGAGGTCATGGGCGGCGTCCGCGGCCCACTCCTGGGCGCGCTCGCCCTGCTGGACGATCACGCCGCCGATGCCACCGAGGGGCACCCAGGCGCGGCGCAGCGGGGTGAAGGGGTGCAGCCGGCGCTCGACGGCGCCCGCGCCCGCGGCCGCGGGTACGGTCGGCACCGCGGGCGGCGTCACAGGCCCGCCGACCTTGCCTCGCCGAGCTCGGTCAGCCGGTCGCGCAGCCGTTCCGCCTCCCGCGGGTCCAGCCCGGGGATGGTCGCGTCGGTGGTCGCGGCCGCCGTGTGCAGCTGTACGGACGCCAGCCCGAAGCGGCGTTCCAGCGGCCCCGAGGTCACCTCGACCAGCTGCATCCGGCCGTAGGGGACCACCGTCTCCTGCCGCCACATCACACCGCGGCTGATCAGCAGGTCGTCGGCGCGCTCGGCGTACTTCCAGGACCGCCAGTTCCGCCCGAGCAGCACCCAGCACCAGCCCGCCAGCGCGACCCAGACCAGCGCGAACGCCGCCCACGCGGGCCCGACCAGCAGCCCGAGCAGAACGCCCGTGGCGAGCGTCAGCAGCCCCAGCCATATCACCAGCAGCAGTCGCCGCAGGGAGAGCAGCCCCCGCGGCAGCCCCACCCACACGGGCCCACCCGTCGCGTCCGTCGTCCCCGTTTCCATCCCCCCAGCCTAGGGCTGCGAGAATGCGCGCATGACGGAGACCACGGTCGGCATCGGCGGAGCGGCGGAGAGCACCGACATGGTGCTCAACATCGGCCCCCAGCACCCTTCCACGCACGGCGTGCTGCGCCTGCGCATCGTCCTGGACGGCGAGCGGATCATCTCCGCCGAGCCCGTGGTCGGCTACATGCACCGCGGCGCCGAGAAGCTCTTCGAGGCGCGGGACTACCGCCAGATCGTGATGCTCGCGAACCGCCACGACTGGCTGTCCGCGTTCTCGAACGAGCTGGGCGTGGTGATGGGCGTCGAGCGGATGCTCGGCATGGAGGTGCCCGAGCGCGCGGTGTGGATGCGCACGCTGCTCGCCGAGCTGAACCGGGTGCTGAACCACCTGATGTTCCTCGGGTCCTACCCCCTGGAGCTCGGCGGGATCACCCCGATCTTCCACGCGTTCCGCGAGCGCGAGGAGCTCCAGGCGGTCATGGAGGAGATCTCCGGCGGCCGGATGCACTACATGTTCAACCGGGTCGGCGGCCTCAAGGAGGACCTCCCGGCGGGCTGGCTCGGCCGGGCCCGGGCCGCGGTCGCGGACGTCCGGTCACGGATGCACGTGTACGACGACCTGGTCCACGGGAACGAGATCTTCCGCGGCCGGACCCGCGGGGTCGGCGTCCTGTCGGCGGAGGCGGTGCACGCGTACGGCGTCTCCGGGCCGATCGCCCGCGCCTCGGGCGTGGACTTCGACCTGCGCCGCGACGAGCCCTACCTCGCCTACGGCGAGCTCCAGGACGTCCTCAAGGTGATCACCCGGACCGAGGGCGACTGCCTGGCCCGGTTCGAGTGCCTGCTGGACCAGACCCACAACGCGCTGGACCTCGCGGTGGCCTGCCTGGACCGGATGGAAGAGCTGCCGCCCGGCCCGGTCAACCAGCGCCTGCCGAAGGTGCTGAAGGCGCCGGAGGGCGAGACGTACGCCTGGACCGAGAACCCGCTCGGGATCAACGGCTACTACCTCGTCTCCAAGGGCGAGAAGACCCCGTACCGGCTGAAGCTTCGGTCCGCGTCCTTCAACAACATCCAGGCCCTGGCCGTCCTGCTGCCCGGGCAACTGGTCGCGGACATGGTGGCCATCCTCGGCTCGCTCTTCTTCGTCGTCGGTGACATCGACAAGTAGTCGCGGTCCGCTGAGCCGCGGTCCACTGAGCCGCGCTCCCGTGAGCCGCGGTCCTGGTCCGAAAGTCTGATCGACAAGCGGCGGGCGAGCCAGCAGGCTGGGGGCCATGACCTCCGGCCTGAGCCCAGCAGTGGTGGGCGCGTACCTGCGGCGGCTCGGCATCGACGAGCCGGGACCGCCCTGCGCCGACGCGCTCTTCGCGCTGCAGCGCGCCCACGTCGAGCGCGTGCCGTACGAGAACCTGGACATCCAGCTCGGCCGGCCGCCCGGCATCGACCCCGAGGGCTCCGCGCGCCGGCTGGCCGCCGGGCGCGGCGGCTACTGCTTCCACCTCAACGGCGCCTTCGCCCTGCTCCTGGAAGCGCTCGGCTACGAGGTCGCCCGGCACGTCGGCGGCGTGTACGACGACCGCGCCGCCCGGAAGGTCAGCGGCAACCACCTCGCGCTAAGCGTCCGGGTGGGGGGCGGGGCGTACTTCGTGGACACCGGGCTCGGCGACGGGCCGTACGAGCCGATCCCGCTGCGCGAGGGCCGCTGGACGCAGGGCGGCTTCGACTACTCCCTCACCCCCTTGAAGAACGGCACAGGCTGGAGCTTCGAGAACGTGGGCGGACCCTTCCCCGTGATGAACTTCCGCTCGGCCACGGCGACGATGGCCGACTTCGCGGCCGAGCACGTCCGGCTCACCACCGCCGCCGACTCCGGCTTCGTCCGGACGCTGGCCGCGCTGCGCCGGGACGCGACCGGGATGGACGTGCTGCGCGGACACACCCTGAGCCGGGTCGAGGCGCACACGGACCCGGTCAAGCGGGAGCTGGCCACCCCCGAGGAGTTCTTCGAGGTGCTGGCCGGAGTCTTCGGGCGGGAGCTGGACGACCTGGACACGGCGGACCGGGCCGCGCTGTGGGCGCGGGCGACCGCCCCGGTGGACCGCGGGGAGAAACAACAGCAGGAGGCGTAGGGGCGGGCGATGTCCGTGCGAGGGGGCAGACTTGGGGCATGTCCCACTCCCCCCGCCGTGCCTGCCCCACCTGCGGACGCGACTGCGCCGTGACCTCCGGTCGGATCGCCCGCCACGATCCCCCGGGCGGCCGCGGCGAGCTGATCTCCTGCCCGGGCTCCCGGGCGCGCGTGGTGCTGGGCGCGTCCGCGCCGACGCTCGACGGGTTCGTGCTCGCGGAGCATCCGGGGCAACTCCCCCTGTTCTGAAGGCCACCGGGGAAGGGGGACAGCACCCGCCCGCGACCGGGGGCCGCCCGGATGTCGACGCGCGGGCGGCGGAAATAGCGTCACCCCCATGAGGACGCAGAGGACGCAGAGGACACAGACGACGCAGTCAGCGCGGAGAACGAAGAGAACGAAGAGAACGCAGAACCCGTGGCTACGACGCGGCGCCGCCGCCGTGGCCCTGGCCGCCGTGCTGGGGGGCGTCGCGGCCCCGGCCGCCCTCGCCGCGACCCCCGCCACGACGGCCGCGGCCACCGGCGCCCGCGGCACCCTGATCTCCGTCACCCCGCTCGCCGAACTGACCCGCGACCAGGTCGGCGCGTACGTCGGGGCCATCGGGATCGGCTCCGACACCGTCCGCCACGGGGTCAGCGCCTACCGCCTGACCTACGCGACGATCACGCCGCAGGGCCGGCCGACCACCGCCACCGGGCTCCTGGTCCTGCCGCGCGGCGGCCCGCACCGCCTCGACCTGGTCTCCGACACGCACGGCACCACGGTCTTCCGGGGCGACGCCCCCTCCGGCGCCGGCGACTTCGGCCGGATCACCCCCTACCTGCACGCCGCCGCCGGGCGGGCGGTCGCCGCGCCCGACTACCTGGGTCTGGGGGGCGGGAGCGGCAGCCACCCCTACATGGACGAGAAGTCCGCCGTCAGCGCCGGCCTCGACATGCTCCGGGCTGCCCGCACGGCCGGGGACCGGCTGGGGCGCCCGCTGACCGGCGACGTGTACGCGACCGGCTTCTCCCAGGGCGGTCAGGTCGCGATGGCCCTGGGCCGCGAGCTGTCCTCCGCCCGGACCGGGTTCCGGCTGCGCGGCCTGGCTCCGATGGCCGGCCCGTACGACATCGCCGGCGCGGAGCTGCCCGGGCTCACCGACGGCCGCATCGACCCGCTGACCGGCGTCTTCTACCTGTCCTACTACCTGACCGCGCAGAACAAGCTGCACCGGCTGTACGCGGACCCCGCCGAGGTGTTCAAGGCCCCGTACGCGAGCACGCTGGAGGGCCTGTTCGACGGCAGCCACACCGAGGAGGAGGTGGTCGCAGGGCTGCCGGCCACCCTGGACGGGCTGCTCACCCCGGCCTGGGCCGAGCAGGTCCGACACCCGAGCGGCGCCTTCGCAGCGGCGATCGCGGCGAA
Source organism: Streptomyces sp. NPDC051555 (assembly GCF_044454405.1). Classification (NCBI taxonomy): domain Bacteria; kingdom Bacillati; phylum Actinomycetota; class Actinomycetes; order Kitasatosporales; family Streptomycetaceae; genus Streptomyces; species Streptomyces sp. NPDC051555. The sequence continues at coordinate 63,226 of NZ_JBITDP010000014.1, forward strand.
CGACGACGCCTGCGACTGGAAGCCCGCCGCGCCCGTACGGCTCTACGCCGCGGCCGGCGACCGGGACGTGCCGATCGCCAACGCCCGCTCCTGCGCCGCCGACCTCGCGCGCCACGGGGTCCGCGCCCCGGTGTTGGACCAGGGCGCGGAGACGGACCACCGGGGCACGGTGGTGCGCTCCGCCCCTCAGGTGGTCCGCTGGTTCGACGCGCTCGGCCGCTGAGCCCGGCCGGGGCCGGGGCCCGCAGGCCAGGAGATCCAGAAGATCTAGGAGATCTAGGAGATCTAGGAGATCGCGGTGCGCAGCTGCGCGACGTCGATCGGCTCGGTCTCGTCGTGCGCGGTCAGGTCGATGACCTGGCCCACGGCGCGCAGTTCGGGCGTGGAGGGCTTGAACTGCGCCTGGCCCGCTTCCGCCACCGACTCGGCCTTGTGCGCGGCCAGCACCTCGGCTCCGACGACGTCGGCGAGGTCCTCGTTCTGCACCGCCTCGATCACGGCGCGGGCCTGGGCCGCGGTCTTGGTGCCGAAGAAGTCGAAGCCGCCCTCGACGCGGGAGACCGTACGGCGCTGCGCGGCGTAGGGGGCCACGGTGGCCGCGAGCCGCCGGGCCGGGACCGCGGCGGTCGGGCCGGACCGGGTGTGCGCGACGGGCTGCTGCGGGGTGGCTTGCTGGGCGACCGTCTGCTGCGGGGCGGCCTGCTGCCGGGCGGGGGCAGCGGTGACGCCGGCGGCGCCGGATTCCGCTTCCGTCCCCTGTGCGGCTTCCACTTGGGTGTCGGGCGCCGTCGCGGCCACCGCGTCCCGACCCCCCGAGCCGGTCGGACCGGCGGCCCGTGTTCCGGGCTTCGGCACCTCGGGCCGGTCGGACTCCTCGGCCTCCGCCTTGCGGGCGAGGGCGCCCAGGGCCGCATGGGCGCGGGCGTACCCGACCGGGGTGGGCGCGCCGCTCGCGGTGCGCTCCTCGGAGACCGCCGGGAGCACCTTCGGTGCGACCGCGGGGGCCGCGGCGGCCTCGATGGCCAGCAGCCGTCGGCTTTCCAGCGCGCTCGCGCGCTCGGTCTCGGCCGTCGCGTACCGGCGCAGGAGCGCCGCGTGCTCGCCGCGCAGGCCCGCCAGTTCGACCCGCTTGGCCCGCAGCTTGGCGTCCAGCCTGGTGCGCAGCGCGCGCGATTCCTCCAGGTCGGACTCCAGCTCGGCTATCCGCTCGTCGGTGCGCCACTCGTCCTTGACCCGGTCGCGGGTCAGCTCCGCGACCCGGCGCCCGGCCGCCCGGTCCCAGGCGCGCATGACGACGGCGGCGGTGACTCCGGCCGCGCCCGCGAAGGCCACGAGCAGCCGTAGCGCCACGGGTTCCGCGAGCAGCCAGGCCACGCCCGCGCTGGTGATCGAGGCACCTGCGAGGGTCGCCGGCGTGAGCAACCGGTGCAGGGGTTCGGGATTGCGGTGGCGTCCACGGGGCATGGCCTGAAATTTACAGGGCGTAGGGAGCTCATGGGGTAACCGCCCGGCAATCTGTTCCCGGGCAGTTACCCGTCATTTGCCCATCAATCGTGTAACTGCTCGCGACCCACGTCTCCTTGGCCGCTCCCGGGTTACTTCTTCAGCAGTCCCTTCGACTCCAGATAGGCCTTCGCGACGTCCGCGGGCTTGGCGCGCTCGGCATCCACCTTGCGGTTCAAATCGACCAGATCGGCCGTCGTGAGCGCCTTGGTGAGCTTGTCGAGGGCGGCCGCGACCTCCGGCGTTCCGGCGTCCTTGGCGTTGACCACGGGCAGGACGTTGTCCGCGTTCTGGAGCTTCTTGTCGTCCTCCAGCAGCACCAGGCCGTAGCTGTCGAGGGTGGCGTCGGTGGTCGTGGTGAGCACGAGCTGGTCGACGCCGTCCTTGACGGCCTGCTTGGACTGCGGGGTACCGACGCCCTTGGGGTCAATACCGGAAATGTCGATTCCGTATGTCTTCTTCAATCCCACGGCGCAGAACGGGCGGACGGTGCATTCGTCACTCGCCGCGATCTTCACCTTCAGTCCGGACCTGCCCAGGTCGGAAAGGGACTTGAGGTTGTTCTTCTGCGCGAATTCCTTGGTCACCGCGAAGGCGTTCTGGTCGACCGCGGCGCCGGCCGGGAGCACCTTGAGCCCGAGCGGGCCCGCGAGCTTCTCCAGGGCGGCGACCGTCGCCGTCACGTCACTGGAGGCGACCGGCTTGTCCTCGGGCGCCTTGGAGCCGTTCACCTTGGCGTTGAGGAACTCCGCGAGGGTGGCCGCGTACTCCGGGACGACGTCGATCTCGCCCTTCTCCAGCGACGGCTCGTACAGCTCGCGGTTGTTGACCGTGGTGATCGAGGTGCCGTAGCCCGCGTCCTTGAGGACCTGTGCGTACAGCTCGGCCAGCACGTTCGACTCGGTGAAGCCGGCCGCGCCGATGACCAGCTTGCCCTTGCCCCCGGAGGACGAGGAGGAGGAAGAGGAGGACGACGCGTCGCCGTCCTTCGTCTTCTCCAGGCTGTCACCGCCGCACGCGGAGAGCGAAGCGGTGAGGGCCACCGCACCCAGTGTCGCGCCGAGGATGCGCGTGGTCTTGCCCATGGTTGCTCCGTTCAGGAGTCGAGAAGCGGGGATGCTGAGGAAGGGATGTCGAGAAGCAGGAGAGTCGAGGAGCGGGAAGCACGAGGGACGGGGATCAGCGGGCCGGCGCCCCGGAACGCAGCAGCAGCCGGTCCACGGCCACCAGCGCCCCCTCCACCACCAGGGCGAGCGCCGCCACCAGCAGGGCCCCCGCGATGACCTGCGGGGTGTTGAAGGTGTTGAACCCGGCCGTGATGATGCGGCCCAGACCGCCCTGGCCGACCATGGCCGCGATCGTCGCGGTCGCGATGACCTGGACGGCCGCCGAGCGCAGACCGGTCATCACCAGGGGGCGCGCGAGCGGTAGTTCCACCCGCAGGAAGAGCTGACCGCCCGACATGCCCATGCCCCGGGCCGCCTCCACCACCGAGCGGTCCACCTCCCGCATGCCGACGTAGGCATTGGTCAGCAGGGGCGGTACGGCGAACAGCACCAGCGCGATGATCGTGGGGACGTAGCCCGCGCTGCGCAGCGGCGAGACCATGAACAGCGCGAGGACGGCGAAGACCGGCACGGCCCGACCGATGTTGGACACGTTGACGGCGAGGGCGCCGCCCTTGCCGAGGTGGCCGAGCCACAGGCCGATCGGCAGGGCCACCGCGCAGGCGAGGACGAGCGCCACCCCGCTCACGAAGGCGTGCTCCGCGAGCCGGTGCCAGACCCCGCTCTCACCGGACCAGTTGGCGCCGTCCGCCAGCCAGTCCCAGGCGTCCCCCAGCACTCCCATCGGCTCAGCCCTCCTGCACGGCGCGGGTCCACGGGGTGACCAGCCGCTGCACGCCGAGCAGCAACAGGTCGGCCACCAGGGCGAGCAGCACGCACAGCACGGAGGCGGTGAGCACCTGGGCCTTGAAGGAGCTGTTGACCGCGGGCGCGATCAGATTGCCGAGGCCGCCCTTGCCGACGATCGAACCGACCGTCGTGAGCGCGACCGTCGAGACCGTGGCGATACGGACCCCGGCGAGCAGGGCCGGGAGCGCGAGCGGCAGTTCGACCTGCCACAGCAGCCGGGTCGGCCCGTACCCCATGCCGCGCGCCGCCTCGCGGACCTCCTCCGGCACGCCTTCCAGCCCGGCCAGGACATTGCGGACGAGGATCGTCAGCGAGTAGAGCACCAGGCCGGTCACCACGAGGGAGGCCGACAGCCCGAAGAAGGGCAGCAGCAGCGAGAACATGGCGAGCGAGGGGATCGTGTAGAGCAGGGTGGTCAGGCCCAGCACCGGCGCGGCCCAGCGCCGGCCCCGACGGGCCAGCAGGGCCAGCGGTACGGAGACCGCGACGCCGATGAGGACGGAGACCGCGGTGATCCAGACGTGCTCCAGGGTGGCGTCGGTCAGCTCCTGGCTGCGGGAAGTGACGTAGTCCCAACAGATCCAGTCGTTCGCCACCAGGCAGTTCTGCCCGGCCATGGCGCTCACCCCCCGTCACCGATCCGCTCGCCGAACGCGTGTACAGCGACCATAACCCCAGCCACCGACAACGGCCGGAATCATTCGCAACGGGGCAACACTCCCTTTACAAAACCCAACCCCGCTTAGGGAAAGATGGCGTGGTGATCCGATTCGAGCATGTGACCAAGCGTTACCCCGACGGAACGACCGCGGTGGAGGACCTGTCCTTCGAGGTGGCCGAGGGCGAGCTGGTCACCCTCGTCGGCCCGTCCGGCTGCGGCAAGACGACCACGATGAAGATGGTCAACCGGCTGATCGAACCGACCGGCGGCCGGATCCTGCTGAAGGGCGAGGACATCGCGGCCGCCGACCCCGTCGAACTGCGCCGCCGGATCGGCTACGTCATCCAGCAGGTCGGCCTCTTCCCGCACAAGACGGTGCTGGAGAACACCGCGACCGTCCCCCAGCTCGTGGGCACGCCGAAGGCGAAGGCCCGCGCCCGGGCGGCCGAGCTGCTCGAACTGGTGGGACTGGATCCGGCCACCTACGGGGGCCGCTATCCCCAGCAGCTGTCGGGCGGTCAGCGCCAGCGCGTGGGCGTGGCCCGGGCGCTCGCCGCCGATCCGCCCGTCCTGCTGATGGACGAGCCGTTCGGCGCGGTGGACCCGGTGGTCCGCGAGCGACTGCAGAACGACCTGTTGGCCCTGCAGAAGTCCGTGCACAAGACGATCCTGCTGGTCACGCACGACCTGGAGGAGGCGATCCGGCTCGGCGACCGCATCGCCGTCTACGGCCAGGGCACCATCGAGCAGTTCGCGAGCCCGGCCGCCGTGCTGGGCGCGCCCGCCACGGAGTACGTCGCCCGCTTCGTGGGCAGCGACCGGGGGCTCAAGCGGCTCGCGGTGACCGCGGTGGCGGCGGCCGACCTGGCCCCGTCGGACGGGCACGGCGAACCCACCGCGTCGGTGGCGCTGGGGGCGACGCTGCGCGAGGCGCTGGCGGCCCTGCTCCAGGAGGACTCGGGCCGGATCGGGGTCACGGACCCGGCGTCCGGCGCGCTGGTCGGCGTACTCACTCCGGAGGGCGTGCACCGGGCACTGCGCCGGGCGGAGTTCCAGGGGGCCTGATCCCGGCGGGCCGCGGAACGGGCCCGTCCACCCCGCGGCCGGCCCCGCACAGACGTGTGACCGGCCACATCGGGCCGGTCACGGGTCTGCGCACTGCTGGGGGGCGTGTCCGGTGGCTCAGGCCTGGACCCGGCCGCTCAGCCACACCATCATCGGGGGGATCTCGCGGCGCCAGGTGTTGAAGTTGTGGCCGCCGCTGTCGAGGATGATCGAGGAGACCCGGTCCGGGCCCTTGACGCCCTTGATGAACTTGCGGGTGTCGCCGAGGTTCGGCTCGCCCTTCTCACTGCTGGTGACCAGGAACGACGTGCCCGTCGGGGGCTTGGCCGCCAGGCTCTTCAGCACGTCGGCGCGGTCCTTGAGCTTGGCGTCGCCGTGGAAGAGGTCACCGGTGGTCGGGTCGTTCGGGGCCTCGTAGTAGGCGGACAGGCCCACGGCCGTACCGAAGGTCTTCGGGTGGTGCGCGGCGATCTTCAGGGCGCAGTAGCCGCCCGTCGAGTTGCCGATGAAGGCCATGTTCTCGGCCTTCTTGCCGACCCGGAAGGTCGACTGGATCGCCTGCGGCAGGTCCTGCGCGAAGAAGGTCTCGGTCTGCGGACCGCCCGGGACGTCCACGCACTCGGTGTCGCGCGGCGGGGCGACGGTCGGGCGGAGCATGACCAGGATCATCGGCTTCATCTTGCCCGCTTTGGCCTGCTTATAGGCCGTCATCGGGTAGTTCAGCCCTTTGATCAGGTTCTCCGCCGTGCCCGGGTAGCCGGTCAGGACGATCCCGGCCGGAAAGTTGGCCTTCGCGTGCTGCGGCTGGAAGTATTCCGGCGGCAGCCAGACGTAGCCCGGACTCGTTATCTTCGACTTCTCACCCGCTATCGAGACCTTCAGGATCTGTCCGCCGACGGCCGGACGGCCGCCCCCCGGGACGTCGAGCTTCTGCTTGTCGACGACCTTGATGTCCTTGCTGCTCATCGAGTGGTCGACGACCTTGCCCATCGTGGTCTCCTGGCCGAAGAGGTCGGCCCAGGATCCGTAGAAGAGGAAGGACTTGTTGGCCGCGAGGCCGACTGCGGAGAACAGCGCCAGCTGCGTCGCGAGCAGGAGCGCGATGCGACCGGTGTACGCACGGAACGTGCGGCCCGAGAGCCGCGGCCAGAACCAGACCGTTGCCGCGAACAGCAGCACACCGGCGATGATGGCCAACGCCAGAACCAGATTGCTGGTGAGACCCATGAGCAGTAAGCCGTCTTTCTGAGTGGCAGGACGAGTTTTTCCGAAGAAGGAGTGAACCCGCTCCCCCTTCGCGTCGTCCTACTGGACGCACCACACTCCGAAGGCTGTCAGGGCCTTCGGTCAATGATCTCTCGCGGAGCAACGGGAAGCGATGTCTAGCAGGATAGATGGCGATAAGTCGGGACAGGTTCCGAGTCGGGTCCGCCGAATCCTTCGCGGGCCACGACCGGAGGCCGTACCCGGGCTGGTAGGCACGGCCGTCATGATCGTCGGATTCCTCGACATCATCGCCGGTGTCTTCCCGCGCTTTCGGCACAGCAGGATCCACGCCTTCACCGAGGTGATCCCAGGATCGCTCGGCCCCTTCGCCGCCGCCCTCGCCATCAGCGCGGGCGTGCTGCTCCTTCTACTCGCGCACGGCCTCAAGCGCCGCAAGCGCCGGGCCTGGCGGGCCGCGGTCGTCCTGCTGCCCGCGGGCGCGGTCGCGCAGTTCACCTACCGGCACTCGATCGTCGGCGTGCTGCTGGCCGCGGCGCTCCTCGCGCTGCTGCTGCGCCATCAGGGTGAATTCAAGGCGCTGCCGGACCCCCGCAGCCGCTGGAAGGCCCTCGCCAACTTCGTCCTGATGAGCGCGGGCTCGATCGGCCTCGGTCTGGTCATCGTGAACTCGCACCCGAGCAAGGTCGTCGGCGACCCGAGCCTGTACGAGCAGATCACCCACGTCGTCTACGGCATCTTCGGCTTCGAGGGTCCCGTCGACTACGCCGGCCGGATCTCCTGGACCGTTGGCTACTCCCTCGGCGCGCTCGGCATGCTGACCGCGCTGACCACCATGTACCTCGCCTTCCGCCCCGAGCACCCGGCCGCGCGGCTCACCGAGGACGACGAGACCAAGCTGCGCGAGCTGCTCACCAAGCACGGCGGCCGCGACTCGCTCGGCCACTTCGCGCTCCGCCGCGACAAGGCCGTCGTCTTCTCCCCCAGCGGCAAGGCCGCCGTCACCTACCGCGTCGTCTCCAGCGTGATGCTCGCCTCCGGCGACCCCATAGGAGACGTCGAGGCCTGGCCCGGCGCGATCGAGCGCTTCATGGAGGAGGCCAAGGCCCACTCCTGGACCCCGGCCGTCGTCGGCTGCTCCGAGACCGGCGGCGAGGTGTGGACCCGTGAGACCGGTCTGGACGCCCTGGAGCTGGGCGACGAGGCGATCGTCGACGTCAAAGACTTCTCCCTCTCCGGGCGCGCGATGCGCAACGTCCGCCAGATGGTCAAGCGCATCGAGCGCAACGGCTACACGACCAAGGTCCGACGCGTCAGCGAGCTGACCGAGGGCGAGCTGGAGCAGGTGCGCGGCGCCGCGGAGGCCTGGCGCGGCACCGACACCGAGCGCGGCTTCTCCATGGCCCTGGGCCGGGTCGGCGACCCGGGTGACGGTGACTGCTTCATCGCCACCGCCCACCGCGTCCAGGAGGGCGACACCAGCCCGTACGGCGACCTGAAGGCCGTCCTCCACTTCGTCCCGTGGGGCAAGGACGGCATGTCGCTGGAGATGATGCGCCGCGACCGCGCCGCCGACCCCGGCATGAACGAGCTGCTGATCGTGGCCTCCCTGGAGGCCTCGCCCGGCCTGGGCATCGAGAAGGTCTCGCTGAACTTCGCGATGTTCCGCGCGGCGCTCGCCCGCGGCGAGAAGATCGGCGCCGGCCCGGTCCTGCGCATGTGGCGCGGGCTGCTGGTCTTCCTCTCGCGCTGGTTCCAGATCGAGTCGCTGTACAAGTTCAACGAGAAGTTCCGGCCCCGCTGGGAGCCGCGCTTCATGGTCTACCGCAGCAGCCGCGACCTGCCCCGCATCGGTTTCGCCGTGATGCAGGCGGAGGGCTTCGTGACGGTCGCCCTGCCGCGCCTCTTCGCCGCCCGCCGGCGCCCGAAGCCGGTCCGCACCTGCGCGCACGACCACGACGCCACCGTGCCGTCCCAGGCCGACCGCAAGGTCCAGGCCGCGTAACCGCGGTGCGCACCCGCGTACGAACACCAGGGCCCCGGCAGCCGACAGGCACCGGGGCCCTGTCATCCGCAGGGCAGCTCTACCCTGGACCTATGAACAACAAGCGCGGGGCCGCCGCCCGGGGCTCGGTCACGGGTCTGCCCGAGTGGGACCGCTGCGGGGTCATGGGCGTCGTCAACGTCACCCCCGACTCCTTCTCCGACGGCGGACGCTGGTTCGACACCACCGCGGCCGTCAAGCGCGGGCTGGACCTGGTGGCCCAGGGCGCCGACCTCGTGGACGTCGGCGGCGAGTCCACCCGGCCCGGTGCGAGCCGGGTCGACGAGGAGGAGGAGCTGCGCCGGGTCGTCCCCGTGGTGCGCGGCCTGGCCTCCGAGGGCGTCGCCGTGTCCGTCGACACCATGCGCGCCGCCGTGGCCGCGCGGGCCGTCGAGGCGGGCGCGGTGCTGGTCAACGATGTGAGCGGCGGACTGGCCGACCCCGGCATGATCGCGGCCGTCGCGGCCGCCGAGGTGCCCTTCGTGGTCATGCACTGGCGCGGCTTCAGCGACGGCATGAACGGCCTCGCCGTCTACGACGACGTCGTCGCCGAGGTCACCGCCGAGCTGCGGGTGCGGCTCGACGCCGTCATCGAGGGCGGGATCGCCCCCGGGCGGCTCCTCGTGGACCCCGGTCTGGGCTTCGCCAAGAACGCCGAGCACGACCTGGCGCTCGTCGCCCACCTCCCCGCGCTGCGCGCGCTGGGCTTCCCGCTGCTGGTCGCGGCCTCCCGCAAGCGGTTCCTCGGCCGGGTGCTGGCGGGTGCGCGGTCCGCTCCCCCGCCCGCCCGCGAGCGGGACGCGGCCACCGCGGCCGTCTCCGCGATCGCGGCGCACGAGGGCGCCTGGGCGGTCCGGGTCCACGAGGTACGGGCGACGGCGGACGCGGTTCGGGTGGCCCGCGCCGTGGAAGGGGCACTGTGATCCGCACAGTGATCAGCACCGCGGGCGGACCCGCAGGGGAAGGGGCACGGTGAGCCGTACCGACATCGAAGCGGTCGAAGAGGTCAACACGGCCTTCTACGAGGCGATGGAGCAGGGGGACTTCGACGCGCTCTCGGCCCTCTGGCTGGAGGACGAGATCTCCTGCGTCCACCCGGGCTGGCCGGTGCTGGCGGGCCGTGGCGAGGTCCTGCGCTCGTACGCCCTGATCATGAGCCACACCGAGTACATCCAGTTCTTCCTGACCGACACCAAGGTGGCCGTGATCGCCGATACGGCCGTGGTCACCTGCACCGAGAACATCCTCAGCGGCGGGCCCGCCGAGGACGGCGGCGAGCTGGGCCCCCTCGTGGGACAGCTGGTCGTCGCGACGAATGTGTTCCGTCGCACATCGGAGGGCTGGCGGCTGTGGTCCCACCACGGTTCTCCGGTGCTCACGGACTCCGACGAGGACGAGGACGAGGACCCTTCCTGACCCCGTCGGCACGGTCTGCCGTTTATCGCAGGTAAATTCGAAGACGGACGACGCCGACCGCACTCGGCTCAGGCCCATGCCCCGGGGAGTCCCGGACGGCAGCACCTACGAAAGCAGGAGTGATTCGCGTGGATCGCATCGCGCTGCGCGGCCTCAAGGCTCGCGGACACCACGGCGTCTTCCCCCGGGAACGCGAGGAAGGCCAGACCTTCATCGTCGACCTGGTGCTCCACATCGACACCCGGCCGGCCGCCTCGGACGACGACCTGGCCAAGACCGTGCACTACGGCGTGGTGGCCGAGGAGGTCGTGGAGGTCGTCCAGGGCGAGCCGGTCGACCTGATCGAGACCCTGGCCGAGCGGATCGCCCAGCGCTGCCTCAAGCACGACGCCGTCGCGCAGGTGGAGGTCGTCGTGCACAAACCCGACGCGCCGATCACCGTCCCCTTCGACGACGTGACCATCACGATCACCCGGAGCCGCGCATGAACAACGGACTGAACGCACAGAGCGACCCGACCGTACAGCCGGTCCCCGCCTCCGTCGTCGAGACGGTGGACGCGGCGGACGTCACGCTCTCCAACCCCCGCTGGGCCGTCATCGCGCTCGGCGCGAACCTCGGCAACCGCCTGGAGACCCTCCAGGGCGCCATCGACGCCCTCGGCGACACCCCGGGCCTTCGGGTCAAGGGCGTCTCCACCGTGTACGAGACGGAGCCCTGGGGCGTCGAGCCCGGCTCCCAGCCGTCCTACTTCAACGCCGTGGTCCGGGTGAAGACCACGCTGCCGCCGTCCTCCCTGCTGGAGCGCGGACACGCCATCGAAGAGGCCTTCGACCGCGTCCGCGAGGAGCGCTGGGGGCCGCGCACGATCGACGTCGACATCGTCGCGTACGCCGACGTGGTCTCCGACGACCCGACGCTCACCCTCCCGCACCCGCGGGCGCACCTGCGGGCCTTCGTACTGGCCCCCTGGCAGGACGTCGACCCCGAGGCGGAGATCGCGGGCCACGGTCCGGTCGCCGGGCTGCTGGCGGGAATCGGTCTGGACGGCGTCACGGCGCGCCCCGACCTGGAACTCCACCTGCCGGAGTAGTCGTTAGCCTGTTCACTGCTGTTGGCTGAGAAAGCGGGGAACAGGCACGTGAAGCAATTGAGGCCGGCCGTCCTGGCGGGCATCTTCGCCGTCGCCGGGGTGCTGTCCTGGGCCGGCGCCCGACTGTGGAACGCCTACGGGACCCTGCCGGGGGTGCCACTGGCCGCCCCGGTCGTGCTCGCGGTGATCGCCGCCGTGCTGTGCGCCACGGCCCTCTCGCTGCGCGGCCGCCTCAAGGCCCAGCGCGAGCGCCGACCGGGCGCCAAGGGCGTGGATCCCCTGATGGCGGCCCGCGCGGTGGTCTTCGGGCAGGCCAGCGCGCTGGTGGCGGCCCTCGTGGCGGGCATGTACGGCGGTGTGGGGGTCTTCCTCCTGGCGAACGGCCTGGACGTGCCCGCCCGCCGCGAGCAGGCCTACTACGCGGGCTTCTCGGTCCTGGCGGGCGTCGCGGTGGTCGCCGCGGCCCTCTTCCTGGAGCGCGTCCTGCGCCTCCCGGACGACGAGGACGACGCGACCGCCCGCGCCTGACCCCGGTACACGTACGAAAGGACGGCCGTCGCACGCGCGACGGCCGTCCTTTCGTGTGCGGCGGCGACGGGGCCGCCCGTCCCTCCCGGGACCGGCCACCCGCTACGGCTTCAGCGGGCCACGATGAGGCTCATGGCCTCGCTGCGGGTCGCGGGGTCGCGGAGCTGGCCGCGGACCGCCGAGGTGAGGGTCTTGGCGCCCGGCTTGCGGATGCCGCGGACCGACATGCACATGTGCTCGGCCTCGATCACGACGATCGCTCCGCGGGCTTCCAGGATGCGCATCAGCGAGTCGGCTATCTGGGTGGTGAGTCGTTCCTGCACCTGCGGGCGGCGGGCGTAGACCTCGACCAGCCGGGCCAGCTTCGACAGACCGGTGATCTTGCCGGACTCGGCCGGGATGTAGCCGACGTGGGCCACGCCGTGGAAGGGCAGCAGGTGGTGCTCGCAGAGGCTGACGATCTCGATGTCCTTCACCAGGACCATCTCGTCGTGCCCGAGGTCGAAGGTCGTGGTGAGCACGTCCTCCGGCTCCTGCCACAGGCCCGCCAGGATCTCCCGGTAGGCGCGGGCCACCCGCGCCGGGGTCTCCAGAAGGCCCTCGCGGTCCGGGTTCTCGCCGACCGCGAGGAGGAGCTCGCGCACCGCCGCTTCGGCGCGCTTCTCGTCGAACTCGCGGGCCGCCGTGCCCTCGCCATCCACCAGGGTCACCGGATCGGTCATCTCTTCCTCGTTCCTGCCATTGCAGTGCTGGGCAGCAGTGCTGGACATGTAAAAGTGCCGCGGTCCCCAGGCTAGAACCTGGGGACCGCGGCATCCATTCCGGAGGGCTCGCCCTGTCAGCTCTCGGGACGGTCCTCCGGGACCGCCTCGGGGCTCTTCTCCGTGGAGACCGGAGTCGTGACGGGGGCCGAGCTGCCGTTCGCCGCGTTCGTCAGGGACAGCTCCCGGGGGGAGAGCACCGGCGGACGGGTCGACGGGGTACGGCGGGAGGATCCGGTCCACGCGGGGCGGGCCGGACGCTTCACGATCGTCGAGAAGACCTCGGCGATCTGCTCCTTGTTCAGCGTTTCCTTCTCCAGCAGCGCGAGGACGAGGTTGTCGAGCACGTCGCGGTTCTCGACCAGGATTTCCCAGGCCTCGTTGTGCGCCGTCTCGATCAGCTTCTTGACCTCTTCGTCGACCAGCGCGGCGACCTCTTCCGAGTAGTCGCGCTGGTGCGTCATGTCGCGGCCCAGGAACGGTTCGGTGTTGTCGCCACCGAACTTGATCGCGCCCAGGCGCTCCGTCATGCCGTACTGGGTGACCATCGCGCGGGCCGTGGCGGTGGCCTTCTCGATGTCGTTCGCGGCGCCCGTGGTCGGGTCGTGGAAGACCAGTTCCTCGGCCGCGCGACCGCCCAGCATGTACGCGAGCTGGTCGAGCATTTCATTGCGCGTCGTGGAGTACTTGTCCTCGTCCGGCAGCACCATGGTGTAACCCAGGGCACGGCCACGGGACAGGATCGTGATCTTGTGGACCGGGTCGGAGTTCGGGGAAGCCGCCGCGACCAGGGCGTGGCCGCCCTCGTGGTACGCGGTGATCTTCTTTTCCCGGTCCGACATGATCCGGGTCCGCTTCTGCGGGCCCGCCACGACGCGGTCGATCGCCTCGTCCAGGGCGTGGTTGTCGATCAGCTTCCGGTCCCCGCGCGCGGTGAGCAGCGCGGCTTCGTTCAGCACGTTCGCCAGGTCCGCACCGGTGAAGCCGGGCGTACGACGGGCAACAGCGCCCAGGTCGACGTCCGGGGCGACCGGCTTGCCCTTCTGGTGGACCTTGAGGATCTCCAGCCGGCCCTGCATGTCCGGACGGTCCACCGCGATCTGGCGGTCGAAACGGCCGGGGCGCAGGAGCGCCGGGTCGAGGATGTCCGGACGGTTCGTGGCGGCGATCAGGATGACGCCGCCCTTCACGTCGAAGCCGTCCATCTCGACCAGCAGCTGGTTGAGGGTCTGCTCGCGCTCGTCGTGACCGCCACCGAGACCCGCACCGCGGTGCCGGCCGACGGCGTCGATCTCATCGACGAAGACGATCGCCGGAGCGTTGGCCTTGGCCTGTTCGAACAGGTCACGGACACGCGAGGCACCGACACCGACGAACATCTCGACGAAGTCGGAACCGGAGATCGAGTAGAAGGGAACACCGGCTTCGCCCGCGACAGCGCGCGCGAGCAGGGTCTTGCCGGTGCCGGGCGGGCCGTAGAGCAGCACGCCCTTGGGGATCTTCGCGCCGACGGCCTGGAACTTGGCCGGCTCCTGCAGGAACTCCTTGATCTCGTGGAGCTCCTCCACCGCCTCGTCCGAGCCCGCCACATCGGCGAACGTCGTCTTCGGGGTGTCCTTGGTGATCAGCTTGGCCTTGGACTTCCCGAAGTTCATGACTCGGGAGCCGCCGCCCTGCATCTGATTCATCAGGAACAGGAAGACCACGACGATCAGGACGAAGGGCAGCAGGCTCAGCAGGACGCTGAGGAACGGGCTGGTCTTGTCCGGCGAGACGGTGTACCCGTCCGCGATCTTGCCCGAGTCGTACTTGGTCTGGAGGTCCTTGGCGAGCGCGACGCCCTGGTCCCCGATGTAGTTGGCCTGGAACTTGGTGCCGTCGTTCTTACCGAGCTTCTCGCCACTCTTCAGCTCGATCTTGATCATCTGGCTGTCACCGGTGGTGAGCTTGGCGCTCGACACCTGGTCCTGGTTGATCGCCTTGATGACCTCGCTGGTCTCCACCGACTTGTAGCCGCCGCCGGAGCCGACGACGTTCATCAACACGACCACGGCGAGGACGGCCAGCACGATCCACATGACCGGCCCACGGAAGTATCGCTTCACGTCCATCCATACGGGGCGCAGAGCACCCCGTCCCTCCTGCCCGTAGGTAAATGCTGCTGTGAGTAAAGACTGTTCTTCGGAATGTACCCCTGAATTGTCACCCGCGGCCTCGTGGGACGGCTGACAGACCCGCCTTCGCATGCTCCAACGGCGGGAATCGCCCCCAGGTTCCCCGAGGGGGACCCGGGGGCGGTGGGATCAGCCGCCGTAGACGTGCGGGGCGAGCGTGCCCACGAACGGCAGGTTGCGGTACTTCTCCGCGTAGTCGAGGCCGTAACCGACGACGAACTCGTTGGGGATGTCGAAGCCCACCCAGCGGACGTCGATGGCGACCTTCGCGGCGTCGGGCTTGCGCAGCAGCGTGCAGACCTCCAGGGAGGCCGGCTCGCGGGAGCCCAGGTTCGACAGCAGCCAGGACAGCGTCAGACCGGAGTCGATGATGTCCTCGACGATCAGGACGTGCTTGCCCTTGATGTCGGTGTCCAGGTCCTTGAGGATGCGGACCACGCCGGAGGACTGGGTCCCGGCGCCGTAGGAGGACACCGCCATCCAGTCCATGGTGAGGGGGGTGGACAAGGCGCGTGCCAGGTCCGCCATCACCATCACCGCGCCCTTGAGGACGCCGACGATGAGCAGGTCCTTGCCCGCGTACTGCTCGTCGATCTTCGCGGCCAGCTCGGCCAGCTTCGCGTCGATCTCTTCCTTGGTGATGAGCACCGACTGGAGGTCGTCGCCCATGTCCTTCTCGTCCACCCGCATCACTTTCGTAGTCCGCCGTGGCTCCGGGGGTTCCCCGGAGGACTCAGCCGCCCGGGGCGACGGCTCAGTCATCGCCGTCAGCCCTGCCGGATGACCAGTCTGCCACCCTGGCGCTGGGCCTCGACCCGGCCGGGCAGGTTGATGGCGCCCTGACCGCGCCAACCCGTGATCAGGCGGTCCACTTCCTCGATGTGGCGGGCGAACAGCGAACCGGCGGGGGAACCGGCCGACAGGACGGCCCGGCGCAGCACACGGCGGCGAACGGCCGGGGGCAGGGCGAAGAGCTTGGCGCACTCCAGCTGGCCGAGCTCGTCCCGTACGGCGGACTCCGCGTCGGCGGCCCAGGCGTCGAGGGCGTCGGCGTCGTCCCGGGAGAGCTGGGCGGTCCGGGCGAGGGCCTCGACCACTCCCTTGCCGAGCGCCTTCTCCAGGGCGGGCAGCCCCTCGTGGCGCAGCCGGGAGCGGGTGTAGGCGGGGTCGATGTTGTGCGGGTCGTCCCAGACGGCCAGGGACTGGACCATGCAGGCCTTGCGGGCGGTCTGCCGGTCGATGTGCAGGAACGGGCGGCGGTAGCGTCCGGTGCGGCCGGGACCGCCGGAGATCTCGGCCATCCCGGACAGGGACCG
The DNA here is from genome assembly GCF_044454405.1 of Streptomyces sp. NPDC051555. Lineage (NCBI taxonomy): Bacteria > Bacillati > Actinomycetota > Actinomycetes > Kitasatosporales > Streptomycetaceae > Streptomyces > Streptomyces sp. NPDC051555. The sequence goes on from NZ_JBITDP010000014.1 coordinate 78,927, forward strand.
GATGCCGGAACCGCGGGCCAGCCCCAGCAGGACGGTTTCCGCCTGGTCGTCACGGGTGTGGCCGAGCAGGACGGTGGCGGCGCCGAGCCGGTCGGCGGCCTCGTCCAGGGCGGCGTAGCGGGCGTCGCGGGCGGCGGCCTCGGGTCCGCCGTCGCGGCCGACGCGCACGGCGATGGCTTCCGCCGGTTCCAGGTGGAGTGCGGTCATCCGGCTGACGACCTCGGCGGCGCGCAGGTCGGAGCCGTCCTGGAGGCCGTGGTCGACGGTGATGCCGCCGGCCCGGATGCCGAGTTTGGGGGCCTCGAAGGCGAGGGCGGAGGCGAGCGCCATGGAGTCGGCGCCACCGGAGCATGCGACGAGCACGAGCGGCTGCGGGCCGCCGGTTCGGTCGGTGCGGGCCCTGCTGTCGGCGCGGTCGGCGCGGCGGGCAGCGGGGGCGGTGCGGCGTTCGGTGGGGTCGGTCAGGTCGGTCAGGACGTCGTGGAGTACGCGGCGGACCGCCAGGCGTATCGCCGCGACCGCAGGATGGGGACCCATGTCCGGTGCCCTTCGGTGGAGTTCGGATGCCTCGGAGGCGTTGGGGTGGTGCGCGCTCGGGGTGCTGCTCGGCTGCGCCCGCCGGCCCCGCGGAAGGTTCCACGAGAGGACGGACTGTCACTCAGAGTGCGTCGATGGTGACAGAACCGAGCCGTTCCCTGAGCATCGCACGCCCTTCATCGGCTCACGGTCCCTCGGACGGGTGATGCTGCTTCCCCCAACGAGACAGCTTTACGCCCCCTCGTTCACCCCTTTTCACTCCCCCCGCCGGTGGACGCGGGCCACCCAGTCCGCGGGCTTGGCGATCTCCGCTTTGGTCGGCAATGTGTTCGGTGAGGTCCATACCCGATTGAAACCGTCCATTCCGACCTGCCCGACGACCGCGCGGACGAAGCGCTCGCCGTCCCGGTACTGACGCAGCTTCGCGTCCAGGCCCAGCAGCTTGCGCAGGGCCGCGTCGAGCCGTCCGGCGCCGCTGGCCCGGCGGGTCTGGAACTTCTCCCGGATCTCCGCGACCGAGGGCACCACCTCCGGGCCGACCCCGTCCATGACGAAGTCCGCGTGGCCCTCCAGCAGGGACATCACCGCCGTCAGCCGCCCCAGCACCTCCCGCTGCTCGGGGGTCTGGACGAGCTCCACCAAGGAGCGCCCCTCTTCCCCGCGCTCACCGTCCGGACGTGCCCCGACCAGGGACTGCGCGGCTTCGCGCAGCCGCTCCAGCACGGTCATGGGGTCCATCTCGGTGGCGCCGAGGAACGTCTGGATCTCGCCCTCCAGGTGCTCCCGCAGCCACGGCACGGCGGTGAACTGGGTACGGTGCGTCTCCTCGTGCAGGCACACCCACAGGCGGAAGTCGTGCGGGTTGACCTCCAGCTCGCGCTCGACGTGCACGATGTTGGGCGCCACCAGCAGCAGCCGCCCGCCCCCCGTCGCGGAACCCGGCAGGTCCCGGGAGACCGGCGCGAAGGTCTCGTACTGACCGAGCACGCGCGAGGACAGGAAGCTCAGCAGCATCCCCAGCTCGACCCCGGTCACCTTGCCGCCGACCGCGCCGAGGACGGCCCCGCCGGGCGTGCTGCCGCGCCGCTCCTGCATCTTGCCGAGCAGGGGCCCCAGCAGCTCCCGGAACCCCGCCACATTGGCCTTGACCCATCCGGCCCTGTCGACGACCAGGACCGGCGTGTCCTCGACGACCGACCCCTCGGGCATCATCCTCGTGAACTCGCGCACGTGCCGTTCCGAGGTCCTGGCGTGCTCGCGCAGTTCCGCCACCACGGCTCGCGCCTCGTCCCGGGTGATCTCCGGGCCGGGCCGTACGAGCCGGGTCGCGGTCGTCACCGCGAGATTCCAGTCGACCATCTCCACACCACCGATGCTCGTCATGCGTCAACGGTACGTGGACGGGCCGCCGGGCGGATCCCCCCGGACGGGGCTACGGCGTGGTGGCGATGGTGGCCGCGAGCTTGTCCAGGGCCTTCTCGGCGGCGTCCGGGGCCGGGGTGTTCGCCGTCAGGAACGCGAAGACGAGCAGCCGCCCGGAGGGGTCGACGACCGTACCGGCCAGCGAGTTCACCCCGGTGAGCGTGCCGGTCTTGGCCCGCAGCAGCCCCGCCGCGGGTGAGGCGCCGGCGTTGCGGGCCCGCAGGGTGCCGCTGAACCCGGCCACCGGCAGCCCGGTGAGAACGGGGCGCAGCGCGGGGCGGGCCGGGTCGGCGGCCTTGGTCAGCAGGGCGGTGAGCAGCCCGGCGCTGACCTTGTCGGCCCGGTTCAGCCCGCTGCCGTCGGCGAAGCGGGCACCGCTCAGGTCGACCCCGAGGCCGGCGAGCCGCTCGGTGACGGCCTGCTCGCCGCCCTCGAAGCTCGCGGGCTTCGAGGCAGCGAGCGCGGTCTGGCGGGCCAGCGCCTCCGCGATGTCGTTGTCGCTGTTGGTCAGCATCCGCTCGACGAGGGCGCCCAGCGGGGTGGAGAGGGTGACGGCCAGCGGCGCGGCGCCCGCCGGGGCCTTGGCCGGGGCGGGGTCGCCGGTGACCTTGATCCCGCGCTCGCGCAGCAGGTCGGCGAAGGCGCCGGCGGCGTCCTTGGCGGGGTCGTCGGTGCGCCCCACCGGGCCGGAGAAGGATTCGTCGGAGCGCCCCTCGTCGGCCATCAGGGCGCTGACGGGCGCGATGTTGTCGTTGGCGCCGATCGGGTGACGGGCGGGGCCGCTGAAGAGCGTGGCGTCGTACCCGAGGGTGACCGTGTCGGTGTTGGCGGAGCGCAGCGCCTGGGCGGTGTCGGCGGCGAGGGCGACGAGGCTGCCGCCGGGACCCGCCGGGTTCTTCTTGCGGGCGCTGAGCGAGGGGTCGCCGCCGCCGACGAGGACGATCCGACCGCCCTGGTCGGGGACGACGGTGGTGCGGATGCGGTGCTCGGGGCCGAGGGCGGCGAGCGCCGCCGTGGCGGTGGCGATCTTGATCGTGGAGGCGGGGGTCAGCGCCTCGCGCGAGCCGCTGTCGAAGAGCACCCGGCCGGTGGCCGCCTCGACCACCGAGGCGCCGCGGACCGTGCCGAGCGCGGAATCGGCCAGCAGCGGCCGCAGCGCGGCGGCGAGGGCGTCGCTGTTCCCGGCCGGGGCGACCGGGGCGGATCGGGGGGCGTTCAACGGCGCCAGGACGCCCGGGGCGCTCGGCGCGGCGAGCGGAGTGACATATTCCTCGTGATCTCCGCCACCCGTACGGCCCCAGGAGGCGGCTGCGACCCGCTCGGCCTTACGCTGGCCGGAGTCCCACGGACCGGCCGCGACCACCGCACCGGCCGACAGGGCCAGGCCCGCGAGGGCCGAACCGGCGATGAGCTGCCATGTCTTGATCAATGGCACCTCGACCAGCCCCTTTCGCGATCACACGTATGCGTGAGGGACACTTAACCACTGAGTCTTGCCGCGAGCATGGCACCCCACCCGCAGGGCTGGGCCGGACGCGCACGCGGATCACAGCAGTCTCGAAGCAATGCAGCTGATCATGGAGGAGCAGGACGTGGAGTTCGACGTCACCATCGAGATCCCCAAGGGTTCGCGGAACAAGTACGAAGTGGACCACGAGACCGGCCGGATCCGCCTGGACCGTCGCCTCTTCACGTCCACCAGCTACCCGGCCGACTACGGCTTCGTCGAGAACACCCTCGGCGAGGACGGCGACCCGCTGGACGCGCTCGTCATCCTCGACGAGCCGACCTTCCCGGGCTGCCTGATCAAGTGCCGCGCGATCGGCATGTTCAACATGACGGACGAGGCGGGCGGCGACGCCAAGCTGCTGTGCGTCCCGGCGTCGGACCCGCGCGTGGAGCACCTGCGCGACATCCACCACGTCTCCGAGTTCGACCGCCTGGAGATCCAGCACTTCTTCGAGGTCTACAAGGACCTGGAGCCCGGCAAGTCCGTCGAGGGCGCGAACTGGGTCGGCCGCACCGAGGCCGAGGCCGAGATCGAGGCCTCGTACAAGCGCCTGCAGGCGCAGGGCGACCACCACTGAGTGGATCCCCGCTGATCTCCGCCCGTCGGCGTATCCCGGGCCGCCACGGACGAAACGATTCCGCATAATTGGATCACCGGTTGGGGATCCGGCCCAGGGACACAGGAGCGCGCGTGGCTGCAGAGGCCGATTCAGAGGACCGCGACCGGCGCAAGCCCGCCTCGGACGAGGCGCGCAGCGCCTTCAGCCAGCCCACCGGGGTCGTCGACCCCGGGGTCTTCGAGGACGAGCAGCCCACCTCCGAATTCGCCGCCCCCGAGGGCACCGCCGCCGTACCGGCCGAACCCGAGGGCTCCGCCTTCGCCCTGCCCGCCACCTACAGCGGCCGGCACTCCCCGCCCGCCTACACCCCCGGCCAGGGGTACCCGGTCTCCCGGATGAAGGAATCCCCCTGGCAGGACCGGATGCGCACGATGCTGCGCATGCCCGTGGGGGACCGCCCCGTCCCCGAGGCCGTACAGCGCGTGAGCGAGGACTCCGGGCCCGCCGTCGGCCGCGTGCTCGACCTCACCCTGCGCATCGGCGAGCTGCTGCTCGCGGGCGGCGAGGGCGCCGAGGACGTCGAGGCCGCGATGTTCGCCGTGGCCCGCTCCTACGGGCTGGACCGCTGCGAGCCCACCGTCACCTTCACCATGCTCTCGATCACCCACCAGCCCTCACTGGTGGACCACCCCGTCTCGGCGAGCCGGACCGTACGCCGCCGCGGCACCGACTACACCCGGCTGGCGGCCGTCTTCCGGCTCGTCGACGACATCAGCGCGCACGAGATGGAGGTCTCCCTGGAGGAGGCCTACCGGCGCCTCGCCGAGATCCGGCGCAACCGCCACCCGTACCCCGGCTGGGTGCTCACCCTGGCCGCCGGGCTGCTCGCCGGGGCCGCCTCCACGCTCGTCGGCGGTGGCGTCGTGGTCTTCTTCGCGGCCGCGATCGGGGCCGTGCTCGGCGACCGGCTGGCCTGGCTGTGCGCCGGGCGCGGGCTGCCGGAGTTCTACCAGTTCGTGGTGGCCGGGATGCCGCCCGCCGCGCTCGGGGTGGCCCTCAAGCTGGCCGAGATCGACGTGCGCGCCTCCGCGGTCATCACCGGCGGGCTCTTCGCGCTGCTGCCCGGACGCGCCCTGGTGGCGGCCGTGCAGGACGGCCTGACCGGCTACTACATCACCGCCTCGGCCCGCCTGCTGGAGGTCATGTACCTCTTCATCGGGATCATCATGGGCGTGCTGGTGGTGATCTACCTGGGCCTCCAGTGGGGCGCAAAGCCCAACCCGGAGGAGGCCCTCCAGATCAGCCAGCGGCCGGTCATCCAGATCATCGCCTCGATGGTGCTGGTCTTCACCTTCGCGATCCTGCTCCAGCAGGAACGCTCCACCGTGCTGATCGTGACCCTGAACGGCGGGGTCGCCTGGGTGACCTACGGCGCCCTGCACTACGCGGGCGGCCTGCCCCCCGTCCCCTCCACCGCGATCGCGGCCGGCCTGGTGGGCCTGTTCGGGCAGCTCTTCTCCCGCTACCGCTTCGCCTCCGCCCTGCCCTTCGTGACCGCGGCCATCGGGCCGCTGCTGCCGGGCTCGGCGACGTACTACGGGCTGCTCCTGATCGCCGAGAACCGGCTCAGCATGGGCTTCGCCTCGCTGACCAACGCCGCCGCGATCGCCTTCGCCATCGCCATCGGGGTCAACCTGGGCTCGGAGGCCTCGCGGCTCTTCATGCGGATCCCGGGCTCCGCGAGCGCCGCCAAGCGCCGCGCGGCCAAGCGCACCCGCGGATTCTGACCCGACCGACCGCCGTACGCGCACCCGCCCGGGTACGCCGACGCCCCGGGGCACGAGGTGCTCCCGGGGCGTCGATGTCCGCGCGCAGGGCCGTCAGCGCTTGGCGTGCCGCCCGCGCTGCCCCGGTGCGGGCGGGAAGCCGTCCTGGCCGCCGGCGCCGGGCTCGGCGGCGGCGGTCGGGTTCGCCTTCTTCTCCTTGCGGGACTTCATGACCTCGAAGATCACCGGGATGACGGAGATCAGGACGATGCCGATGAAGATCGGCTCGACGTTGTTCTTGATGAACTCGAACTGGCCGAGCTGGTAGCCCAGGATCGTGACCCCCGCGCCCCACAGCACGCCGCCGATGACGTTGAACATCAAGAAGGTGCGGTACTTCATCGCGGTCGCGCCCGCGACCATCGGCGCGAAGGTGCGGATGATCGGCACGAAGCGGGCGAGCACGATGGCCTTGGGGCCGTGCTTGACCATGAAGTCCTGCGCCGAGTCGAGGTTCTCGCGCTTGAAGAGCCTCGAATTGGGCTTGTTGAAGAGCTTCGGCCCGAAGACCTTGCCGATCATGTAACCGACCTGGTCACCGAGGATCGCGGCGGCCACGATCAGCGTGCAGACCAGCCACAGCGGCTCCTCGATCGTGCCGGCCGCGACGAACAGGCCGGCCGTGAAGAGCAGCGAGTCGCCCGGCAGGAACGCGAAGAGACCCGATTCCGCGAAGACGATGACCAAGATGCCGATCAGGCCGAATTGCCCGATCAGGTACTCCGGAGAGATCCACTCAGGGCCGAGTGCGAGCATGTTCACGAGTTCCGGAGTCTCCTGGATCGGGGGGATGCGGGCAGGACCTGCGCCGGGTGGGAACACATGGCGGTGGTTTCAAGTATGAACGCACACGGCCCCCACCGGGTTCCAGGCCCCGGCGGGGGCTCACGGGTGCGCTCGGCCGCCTACGCCCGGCGCACCGCGTTCGCCGTGATCGCGTCGCGCAGGTACACCGCCAGGCCCGGGCGGACCTTGTCGTAGTACGCCGTGAACCGCTCGTCCGCGACGTACATCTCGCCCAGCGAGGTGTGCATCTCGTACGAGCAGGCGTAGCAGTTCCCGTCGATCCAGCCGCGGTGCTCCTCGGCCAGGTCCATGGCGCCGACCGACTCCGCGGACGCGCCCGTGTCCATCAGCGCGGCGAGGCGCCGGTTGATGTCGTCGGACTCGCCCATGATCCGCTGCCAGTCCTCCTTCGTGGCCGCCGCGACCCGGCGCCGCGACTCGGCGTAGGCGTCGGTGGCGCCCCAGCGCCGCTCGGCCTCCGCGGCGTACCGGTCGGGATCGTGGTCCCCGAAGACCTCGAACTTCTCCTCGGGGGTCAAGTCGATGCTCATCGTGCGTGCCTCCATCGCGCGCTCCACGGCCGCCGCCATCCGCTGGAGGGCCCCGATCCGGTCCGCCAGGAGCGCGTGCTGCCTGCGCAGGTGCTCCTGGGGATCGGTCCGCGGGTCGTCCAGCAGCGCGGCCACCTCGTCGAGCGGAAAGCCGAGCTCCCGGTAGAACAGGATCCGCTGCAACCGGTCGAGGTCACCGTCGTCGTAGCGCCGGTGCCCCGCACTGCTGCGGCCGCTCGGGGAGAGCAGCCCGATCTCGTCGTAGTGGTGCAGCGTCCGCACCGTGGTCCTCGCGAAACCGGCGACCTGTCCCACGGAATAGCCCATCGCCTCCGCCCCTCCTCTTCTCGGGTACGGGCCCCACTGTGCTGCCTCACGTCGCGTGAGGTGCAAGCGCGGGCCGCGGGGGCGGCGGGGGTGTTCAGCGGTGCTCGGGGTTGGGGAAGTCGAAGCGGCAGCCCGCGTCCCACTGCGAGCGCTGGTTGCCGTGCGCCGGGATCCCGCCGGAGCGCCGGAGCAGGGCGGCCAGGTGCATCAGGTTCCAGGACATGAAGGCGGTGTTGCGGTTGGTGAAGTCGTTCTCGGGGCCGCCGGAGCCCGGATCCATGTAGGAGGGCCCGGGACCGGCCTCGCCGATCCAGCCCGCGTCCGCCTGCGGCGGGACCGTGTAGCCCAGGTGCTGGAGGCTGTAGAGGACGTTCATCGCGCAGTGCTTGACCCCGTCCTCGTTGCCGGTGATCAGGCAGCCGCCCACCCGCCCGTAGTAGGCGTACTGGCCCTCCTCGTTCAGGACCGAGGAGCAGGCGTAGAGCCGCTCGATGACCCGCTTCATCACGGAGCTGTTGTCGCCGAGCCAGATCGGGCCCGCCAGGACGAGGATGTCCGCCGCCATGATCTGCGAATAGAGGACCGGCCAGTCGTCGCTCTCCCAGCCGTGCTCGGTCATGTCGGGCCAGACCCCGGTGGCGATGTCCCGGTCGACCGCGCGGATCAGCTCGGTGGTGACGCCGTTGGCCTCCATCACGGCCCGGCTCTTCTCGATCAGCCCGTCGGTGTTGCTGGGCTCGGGCGAGCGTTTGAGCGTGCAGTTGACGTAGACGGCACGCAGGTTCAGGTCGCGGTAATCGTGATCGTTCGTCGGCACGCGTCCAGCCTGACCGCGCGCCCCCGCCCGCGCGAGCGCGGTGGCCCGTCCGGGCTCAGGCCGCCCCCACCGGTGCGAGCAGCGCGTCCGCGACCGCGGTACGGGCGTACAGCACCGAACGGCCGGCCCGGTGGGCGGTGACCAGCCCGGCGCCCCGCAGGGCCGTCAGGTGCTGCGAGACCGCGGGCGCGGACAGGGCGCACCGGGCGGCCAGGTCGGTCGTGGAGGCCGGGGTGTCGAGTTCGGCGAGCAGCAGCGCCCGCGAGCGGCCCAGCACCGCGGCGACCGCCTCCCCGGCGGCCCCCGGGGTACGGGGCTCCCACAGCGTGCCGATCCCGCGCGCCGGGTAGGCCAGTTGGGGCGGCTCCGGCACCACCGAGCGGGTCAGCACCCGCGGCCAGGCGAAGGCCGAGGGCACCAGCAGCATCCCCGCACCCGCGTGGTCCCGGGTCACCGAGCAGTGCCTGCGCACCAGGCGCAGCGTGCCCTCGTCCCACCGTACCGACTCGTGCAGCTCGTTGAGCACGTACGCGGAGCCGTACTCGGCCACCTGGCGCGCCCGGTGGAAGACGTCGGCCTCCAGCAGCTGGCGGATCCTGGCCCAGTAGGGCGCGATCGCCAGCTCCCAGTAGGTCTCGATCTCGGCCGCGACCTTCTCCAGCGCGGCCCCGGGCGCCTCCTCCAGCAGGCGCAGCCGGGCCGGCCCCGCGCCCGCGGGACCGGGGCGCTCGGCCCGCAGCCGGGCGAGGTCCGCCCGTACCCGCTCGGGGGCGGTGTCCCGGATCATCGCGAGCTCCGCGGCCAGCTCCGGGAAGGGACCGGCCGGGGTCGGGTTGAGGAAGTCCGCGAGGTAGCCGCGGGCCGGGACCAGCTCGGCCAGCCAACCGCGGTCCAGGCCCGCGCACCGAAGCCGGGGGCGCACCTGCTCGGCCCAGCGGCGGTGCGGCACGGGATCGGCCGCGCCGGCCAGCAGCCGGAAGCTGGTGACGACCTCCCACATCGGGGAGACCGCGAAGCGGGTCTGCGCCAGGTCCGCCGTCGAGAAGCTCAGTTCCGAGTCCACAGCCCCGCCTCCGTGTCCACAACCGTCCCCCGCCGTCCGGGGCCATCGGGCCACGTGCCCGGTGGATTCGGCCTGAGCTTAATCAATGCGGCGGTCGGGGGGCAGGGGCGCACGCTCCTCCCATGCCCTCCACCTTCCGCGGACTCCCGCCCACCGTCTGGACCCTCTTCGCCGGAACGATCGTCAACCGGCTCGGTCACCTGGTCACGCCCTTCCTCGTGTTCCTGCTGGCCGACCGCGGGGTGACGGGGTCCGGGACGGCCTACGTCCTCGGCGCGCTCGGCGCCGGCAACCTGCTCGGTCCGGTCCTCGGCGGCTTCCTCGCCGACCGGCTCGGCCGCCGGCCCACCATGCTGATCGGGCTGCTCGGCGCCGCGGCCGCGCAGGGCGCGCTGTTCCTGGCCCCGGGCGCCCTGACGATGGCCGCGGCGGCCCTGCTGCTGAGCGCCGCCTCGGCGACCGTCGGCCCCGCCGCCTACGCGCTGCTGGCCGACGCCGTGGACGCGGAACGCCGACAGCGGGCGTACGCCCTCTTCGGCTGGGGGGTCAACATCGGCACCGCCGTCGCCGGGGTACTGGGCGGGTTCCTCGCCGCCCACGGCTACTGGCTGCTCTTCGCGGTCGACGCCGGGACCCTGCTGGTCTACGCCGCGGTCGTGGCGACCCGGCTGCGCGAGCCGCGGCGCGCGCCGAAGACCGCGGACGCCGGGGCGGGGCTCGGCTACGGGGTGGTGCTGCGCGACCGGCTGCTGCTCGCCCTGCTCCCGCTCTTCGGGGTCCAGCTCTTCGTGTACTCGCTGACCGAGGTGGCGCTGCCGCTGGCCATGCGCGACAGCGGGCTCTCCCCCGCCGCCTACGGGGCGACGGCGGCCGTCAACGCGGTCCTGGTGGTCGCCCTGCAGCCCTTCGCCTCCGGCCTGCTCTCCCGGCTGCCCCGGCTGCCCGTCCAGGCGGCGGGCAGCGCGCTGATCGCCGTGGGCGTGGCGCTGACCGGGCTCGCCGACGGCATCGTCGGCTACACGGTGTCGGTGGCCGTCTGGTCGCTGGGCGAGGTGGTCGTGGCCGGGATCGCGGCCTCCGTCGTCGCCGACCTCGCCCCGGCGGACGCCCGCGGCCGCTACCAGGGCGCCTTCGGCTGGACCTGGGGCGTCGCCCGCTTCGCCGCCCTCACCCTGGGCGTCACCCTCTACGACGGCGCCGGGCCGGCCGCCCTGTGGCTGCTCGCCCTCACGGCCGGGCTGCTCACCGCGGCGACCACCCTGGCACTGCACCGCCGCGTCACGGCCCGCCTGTCCCACGACCTGGCCGCGTAGGGCCCGTACGGCAGTCCGCACCGGGCGGGAACGGCCCGGACCCCCGCAGCAGGTGCGGGGGTCCGGGCCGTTGCCGTGCGGGCGCCTACGCCTGGGCCTGGGCCTGGGCCACCAGCTCCCAGGCGGTCTTGCCGTCGAGGGACTCGCGGACGACGTCGGCGTGCCCCGCGTGCCGGGCGTGCTCCTCGATCAGGTGCAGGAGCAGCCAGCGCATCGAGACCCGGCCCTCCTTGGGGAACCAGGGCTGGTCCGGCAGCGGGAAGGTGTCGTCCAGGCTCGGCAGGTCGCGGACGAACTTCTCCAGCTCGACCACCACCGCGTCCCAGAACTCCAGGACGGCGGCCACCGATTCGTCGCCGACCAGGCGGAAACTGTCCGACCAGGTCTCCTGGGTGCGCTGCTTCTCGTTCGGCTGCTGCTGGGCCATCCGCAGCCAGCCCAGCTCGGTCTCGGACACGTGCTTGAGCAGCCCGGACAGGGAGAGCTCGCTCGCGCTGGGGCGGCTCGCGGCCTGCTCGTCCGTGAGTCCGAGGACCGATCGCCGCAGCCCGCCGCGCTGGGCCTCGATGAAGGACAGGAGCGCGCCGCGCTCGTCGCCGTGCGCTTCCGCGGGAACGTGGGTGACCATGCTGAACGACCGCCTCTTGTCTGTGGGGCTCTCCGACAAGGAACAATCTAGGGACCGACTAGGACAGTTGCTGTCCTAGAAGGGGAAGTGGGTCCGCCCGTGTTGGACCGAGATCCACTTCTGCGTGGTGAAGGCCTCCACCGTCGCCTCGCCGTTCAGCCGGCCCAGGCCCGAGGCCTTCTCGCCGCCGAAGGCGGCCAGCGGCTCGTCCCCGATGGTGGAGTCGTTCACGTGGATCATGCCCGTCTCGATCCGCTGGGCGAAGCGCACGCCGCGCTCGACGTCCCGCGTGTGGACCGCGCCGCTGAGGCCGTAGGGGGTCGCGTTGGCCAGCCGTACGCCCTCCTCCTCGCCGTCGAAGACGACCAGCAGGGCCACCGGACCGAAGATCTCCTGGGCCAGCAGCGGGGAGTCCTCGGGCAGGCCCGCCAGGACGGTGGGTTCGACCAGGTTGCCGCGCGTAGAACCGCGCACCAGCGCCTGCGCCCCCGAAGCGATGGCGCGGTCCACGAGCGCGGTGAGCGCGTCCGCCTGGAAGGAGTTGATCAGGGGACCGATGTGGGTCTCGGGGTCGTGCGGGTCGCCCGTGTTCAGGGAGCGCACCTTCGCGACGAACTTCTCGGTGAACTCGGGGGCGATCGAGCGGTCCACGAGGATCCGGTTCGCGGCCATGCAGACCTGGCCCTGGTAGACGAAGCGGCTGAAGACGGCCGCGTCCACCGCGTAGTCGAGATCGGCGTCGTCGAGGACGACCAGCGCGCTGTTGCCGCTCAGCTCCAGGACGGTCCGCTTGAAGTGGCGGGCGGCGACGGCGCCGACGTGCCGGCCGACCCGGTCGGAGCCCGCGAAGGAGATCACCTTGGGCACCGGGTGGGTGAGGATCGCGTCCCCTATTTCGGCGATGTCGGTGACGAGGACGTTCAGCAGCCCGGCGGGGAGTCCCGCCTCCTCGAAGATCTTCGCGATCACACCGCCGCCGACGACCGGGGCGTTCTGGTTCGGCTTGATCAGCACGGCGTTGCCGAGCGCCAGCGCGGGCGCGACCGACTTCATGGTGACCAGGAAGGGGAAGTTGAAGGGGCTGATGACGGCTATCACGCCGACGGGCAGCCGCTGGACCCTGTTCTCCTTGCCCGCCACCGGCGAGGGCAGGATGCGGCCCTCGGGGCGGACGGAGAGCTGGATGGCCTCCCGGATGAACTCCATGGCCAGGTGGATCTCGTACTCGGCCTTGGGCCGGGTGCCGCCCAGCTCGTCGATCATCGCTTCGACGATCTCCGGCTCGCGCTCCTCGGTGATCCGCAGGGCGCGTTCCAGGACGGCACGTCTGGAGTACGGGCTGGTCGCGGCCCATTCGGCCTGCGCGCGCTCGGCCGCCCGGTAGGCGCGGTCGACCTGTTCGACGGTGGCCACGGTGATGGCCGCGAGCTTCTCCCCGTTGTAGGGGTTCACGTCGATGATGTCCCACGAGCCCATACCGGCCAGCCACTCGCCGTCGATGTACTGATGGGCCAAGTCGCTGAATATGGACATGCCATCCCTTACTGCGAGCGCGCACCCTTGCGCTGCACCGGAGACTGATCAGTCGTCATAGTACGTGCGAATCAAGACAGTTGGAGCAGGCCCCGGAGAAGATCCCGAGTCTGGCGCGGGTCCGGGCAGTCACCCTGGAGCCGTTCCATGGCCCGGCTGTACTGACCCACTTCCTCTTCCTTGTCCAGGTAGAGGGCGCTGGTGAGCTGTTCCAGATAGACGATGTCCTGGAGATCTGACTCCGGGAAGCGGAGCAGCGTGAACGCGCCGCTCTCGCCCGCGTGCCCGCCGAAGGAGAAGGGCATGACCTGGAGCTGCACGTTCGGGCGCTGGGAGATCTCGATGAGGTGCTCCAGCTGACCCCGCATCACGTCCCGGTCGCCGTACGGACGACGCAGGGCCGCCTCGTCGAGGACGGCGTGGAAGACGGGGGCGTTCTCGGAGACCAGGACCTTCTGCCGCTCCAGGCGCAGCGCGACCCGCCGGTCGATCTCGGCCGCGGTGGCCGTGGGCATGCCGCGGCTGACGACGGCGTGGGCGTACGCCTCGGTCTGGAGCAGGCCGTGGACGAACTGGACCTCGTAGATGCGGATGAGGGAGGCGGCACCCTCCAGACCGACGTAGGTCTGGAACCATCCGGGCAGGACGTCGCCGTAACTGTGCCACCAGCCGGCCGCGTTGGCCTCGCGGACGAGCCCGAGGAGCGACTCCCGCTCGGTGCCGTCCATGACACCGTAGAGCGTGAGGAGGTCCTCGACGTCTCTTGCCTTGAAGCTCACCCTTCCCAACTCCAAGCGGCTGATCTTCGACTCGGACGCGCGGATCGAGTAGCCGGCCGCCTCACGGGTGATCCCACGGGATTCACGGAGCCGCCTGAGCTGCGAGCCCAGGAGAATACGGCGCACCACAGAACCGCTTGCTTCTGCGGTCACTAGTCCTGCCCTCCCCTTCGCCTTGGCCTGCGCGGGGCCCCCGTACCCCAGGGGCCGCAGTCTGCCACCAAAACGCATCCGCCCGTACTCGTTCTGTAACGGAATCCTGCGTCCCGGAAAAGAAGTCCGTAAGTATGCGTAGGAAGAAATGAGCAAGAACCATGACGGGACCGGACAGGTCCGGCGCGTGCACGTGCATCTGCCCTTGCATCTGACATCCGCATTCGGAAGCATGGTCCCCGCGCACCTGCGTGCTCTTCGCGCCGGCGCGAGACCCACCCCGCAGTTCTTTCTGGTCAGGGCCACCGCCCGGCCGCGAATCCCGGGAGTGCCTCGCATGGGGACGAATGGATCGACCGTGCTAGAGCCGTTACGGCAGGGGCTTCCCCCGGTCGACCCCACGGCTGTCTCCGGGTCCGCCTCCTGCGCTCTCCCCGCCCGGTACGAGGCGGTGCGCGGCGCCCGTTCGTTCACCCGCTCGACGCTGGCGGGGTGGGGACTGGACGATCGCTTCGACGATGTCTCCCTGGTCGTCTCCGAACTCGTCACCAACGCGCTGCGGCACGCGCTTCCCGAGGATTCCCACGGCTGTACGGGGTCGCGCGGGGAGCAGGACCCGCCGGTCCGCCTGCACTTGATGCGGTGGAGCACCCGGCTGGTGTGCGCGGTGCGCGATCCGAGCGAGGACCGGCCCGGGGGCTGTTTCTCACCGGAGCGGACGGAGGAGAACTTCGACGCCGAGTCGGGGCGCGGGCTGTTCCTCGTGGACTCCTACAGCGACAGCTGGGGCTGGCACCCGCTCGCGGGACGGCTCACCGGCAAGGTGGTCTGGGCCCTGTTCATGCTTCAGGACTGACGCGGCGACAGGGCTGCGGCGCCACCTCACCGGTGGGCGCGCACCCGTCGCCGACCAGCCGAATCCACACGACACTGGCCGGGAATGATCATTGCGATCGTTCCCGGCCAATGCACGTGCATGGCTCGATCAGCTGCCCTGTGCCTGCTGCCCGCGGCCCCGTGCCGTCAGGCGATGAGGTGGTCGAATTCCCCGTCCTTGACGCCCAGCAACAGCGCCTCTATCTCGGCCGGCGTGTAGACCAGCGCCGGTCCGTCCGGGTGACGTGAGTTCCGTACCGCCACATTGCCTCCCGGCAGCTTGGCGAACTCCACGCAAGACCCCTGCGAGTTGCTGTGCCTGCTCTTCTGCCACATCACCCCGACGAGTGCCGCGGCCGCCATCCCGTTGTACGCGTGGTCCACAGGAAGCCCCCGATAGTGCAGATGTCAACTGCACCGGATCATAGCTGTGTTCAGAAACAGCTGCATGGGCAGATGCACGTGCACGGGGCGTGGTCCTTTGATCACAGCCGGGCGGCCGGTTTCGCCCCGAGCGCCGCCGAGACCTCCTCCAGCGACTCCCACAGCAGCTCGGCGGCGTTGCGCAGCACCCCGGGCGGCGGTCCGTCCGGCCCGTCCAGGACGCCCCGGACCGCCTCCCACTCCGGGACCCGCCGCTCGCGCACCGCCCGGGCGCCCTCCTCGGTCGCCGTCCGCAGGGCGCGGGCGAGCGCCGCCGCACCCGGTACCGGGTCGCGGTCGCGGTCGGGGAGGTGCGCCTCCAGGAGCATCGCGTGCCGCCCCAGCGCCGCCAGCGCCTCGGCCGCGTCGTCGGCGGCCGACCGGGAGATCCCCCGGTGCCGCACCGGCTCCCCGGCGGCCCGCGCGAGGGCCTCCTGCCAGGCGATCCGGGCGTCCCGGGCGGCCAGCACCGCCTCGCGCACGTCCGCCCGCCGGGCGCCGGCCGGGTCGGCGTACTGCCCGAGCACGGCCGCCGCGTACCGCCCGCCGGCCTCGACCCAGTCGGCGAGCCGGGTGCGCAGCCGCGGGGTCTCCCACGCCGGGTAGAGCGCGTAGGCCACCATCGCGAGGAGCCCGCCGACGAGGGTGAGGGCGACCCGGTCGGGGACCGTCTGGTCCCAGCGCACCCCGCCCATGCCGAGCAGGAAGACGACGTACGCCGATACGAAGACCTGGGAGACGGCGTACCCGGTGCGCATCAGGACGTACATCAGGCAGGCGCTGACCACCGCCAGCAGCCCGGAGAGGTACATCCCGGGATGGGCGAGCTGGACGATGCCGGTGGCGCCCGCGACCCCGACGAGGGTGCCGCCGAAGCGGGCGACGGCGCGCGAGTAGGTCTGGCTGAAGTCGGGCCGCATCACCATGACGGCGGCCATCGGGGCCCAGTAGGCGTGCCCGAAGGGCAGCGCGTGCCCGATCAGGTAGCCCGCCGAGGTGACCGCGGTGACCCGCAGCCCGTGGCGCAGGACCGGCGATCCGGGCCGCAGCTCCGCCCGCACCGCCTTGGCCACCAGCGGGACCAGCCCCGGCAGGGTGGGGCGCAGCATCGATTCCGCGGGATCCGCCGTCCGCCCGGACCCCGGCTCGGCGGTCTCCAGTACGTCCGCCAGCAGGGCCGCGAGCCGGCGCGCGGCCCGCAGCGCCGCCCCGTCGAGCAGATCGGGCGTATCGGGCGAGTTGAGGACGGCCAGGTCGGGCGCGGGCAGCCGGACGGGCTCCCCCTGCCGGATGGCGCGCGCGGCAGCGTCCAGTACGGACCCGGCGGCGGCCAGCAGTTCCCGCACCCGGTCCCGGGCGGGCCCCTCGGCCGGAGCCCCCACCGCGGGGTCGGCGAGCGAGGCCAGCACGGGCCGGATCCGCTCGGCGAGCCCCCGCGCCCCGTGCAGTTCGGCGGGGCGGCTGCGGGCCTGGCGCCGGGTGACGATGGCGGCGGACCGGGCCGTCATCAGCGGTTCGGGGTCAAAGGGCGCGGCCGGGTCCTGGCGCAGCCGCCGCGCGTAGTCGCCCTCGGCGGCGAGCGCGTCCGCGAGGGCGTCGCGCTGGGCCCCCCAGCGGCGCACCGGGAACAGCACGATCAGCAGCGCCTGCACCACCCCGCCCGCGGCGATCAGCGTGGCGTGCCCGGCGGCCTGGGCCACCGAGGTCGGCAGGGTGACCGTCACCAGCATGATCGCCACGTTCCCGGAGGCGATCACCCCGGCGGTCGGCCCGGCCGCCCAGAGCATCCCGGAGGCGAAGGTCCACACCGCCAACAGGGCGAGGAAGGCCGGGGTGTGGGAGGAGCCGACGAGGTAACCGACGAAGGTGCTGACGGCGAGCGTCAGCCCGGAGGCGAGCGCGAGCACCGGACGCGGGCGCCAGCTGCGCTGGAAGGAGGCGACGGCGGCCATGAAGGCGCCGAAGGCGGAACTCGCGGCCGAACCGGGCCCCAGGAAGGCCAGGCTCAGCCCGACGACGAGGGCCAGCCCGATGCCGGCACGGACGGCGATGAGCGGCTCCAGCCGGGTCCGCTCGACCGTCAGTCCCGCTCGCGCGGTGTCCTTCAGGGCCCGGAGCCAGCTCATGCTGCGAGCGTAGCTTCTTTCAGGACTTCTTCAGATTTGTACGGACCCGATCGGTGGCGCTTCCATGAGGCGGTCCAAGGCCGTCCAACACCGGTCACCGCACGTCCGAAAGATGGGTACGCGCATGCTCAGGAACGCCATGGAACCCTGGCACCCGGTCGTCCTCCTGGTCGTCTGTCTCCTCGTGTTCGGTTCGAAGAAGCTCCCCGACATGGCCCGCTCGCTGGGCAAGTCCGCCCGGATCCTCAAGAGCGAGGCCAAGGCCATGCGGGCCGAGGACCAGGTCACCCCGGGAGCACCGGCCCACCCGGTCACCCCGGGCGAGGTCACCCCCCGCTGACGGCCGCCGACCGGCAGGCCGGCTACCGCCGCAGCGCCTGCCGGTCCGGTCGCCCCGCGTTCCCCACGTGGGCGCGGTCGGCCGCTTCGGTGCCGTCGGTCCACCCGGCCAGGTCGGTGGCCCCGCGCAGCCGGGTCGTCGTCGTCTTCGGGAACATCTCCTCGGCCCGGGAGCTGACGGCCACGTCACGGGCCACCAGGGCGGGCAGGTTGTCCGGCACCTCGGCCGCCGTGTGCTCGGCGGTCTCCGCGAGCCGCTGGCCCAACCTGCTCGCGTAGGCCAGCAGGAACGACTGCCGGAAGGTCTTGGTCCGCTTGCGCCCGCCGGCCCGCTGGCCGGCCTCGGCGCGCGTCATCGCCGCCGTCCCCTGCACGAGCAGCGAGGTGTAGAGGAGCTCCACCGACTCCAGATCGCCCTCGAACCCCACCACCGTCGAGAACTCGAAGGACGCGTTCCACACGGCCTGGCACCGGTTGGCCCGCGCGACCGCGTCCAACAGCACCGCCTTGGCCTCCTCGTACGGCGGCTCCACCCCGATCCGACAGGCCCCGGGCAGCTGCCCGTGCCCGCCACCGCGCACGGCCAGCAACGCCTCGTCGACGGTGTGCCGGGCCATCAGCTCCTGCGCCTTCGCGCTCAGCGCCTCCGCCTCCTCGGGGAAGGTCGTGGCCTCGGCCTTCGCCAACAGCGCCCGGATCCGCCCGAGCATCCGCGGCTCCATGTGCCCGGCCGCCTCCAGCTCCCCGGCGGGATCCCCGGGCAGCGGCCCGACCGGCTCGATCGACGGCAGCCGGACCAGCACCCGCAGCACTTCCAGCACCGCGGTGGCCAGCGAGAACCGGTCGCACTTCTCCCGTACGACCACCCGCTCCGCGTACCCGGAGTCCGCGCCCCACCACGCCTCGGCGGCGCCCCACCGCGCGGGCAGCCGGGCGTAGCGCCGCGCCTCCCCGGCGATCAGGTCCTCGACGAGCCGCACGTGCCGCTCGTCCAGGTCCCGGCGCACCAGCCGCACCACGTCGGTGGGCTGCCAACCGCGCTCCCAGGCCTGGCGCACGAGCCCCTCGCCGCGCGCCAACAACTCCTGCCCCACCTCGCCCCACACACCGGCGGCGAGCAACGACGCACCGGTGTCGAGCCCGGTGTCGTCCTGGGCGTAGAGGGCGGCGGCAAAGGCACGGTCGACAACATGTTTCACACCAACAGCTTGGCACGCCCCTGCCGAGTGCCCCCGGCCCCGTCGCTTCGTTGACCAGTCCATGCTCTTACTCACCGGCGCCTCGGGCGCCCTGGGCTCCCTCATCGCCCAGAAGCTGGCGCACCACCCCCGAACCCTGATCGGCACCCGGACCCCGACCGCGAACCAGCGCGAGATCGACCTGGACGTCCCCCGCACCCTCGACTTCGCCTCGGTCGAGACCCTCCTGCTGATCTCGGCGGGCTACGGCGAGGACGACACGGTCATCGCCCGCCACGAGGCGGCGATCGGCGCGGCCGAACGCGCGGGGGTGCGCCACATCGTCTACACGAGCCTGACGGCGCAGGGCGACCACCTCCCCTACGCCCTCGCCCACCGCTGGACCGAACGCCGCCTGCGCGACTCCCCCCTCGACGCGACCGTCCTGCGAAACGGCCTGTACGCCGAACTCCTGGCCGCCCTCGCCGCCCCCGGCCCCGACGGCCGGATCACCGCCCCGCTGGGCACCGGCACCGTCGCCGCCGTGGCCCGCGAGGACCTGGCCGACGTGGCCGTACGGGTCGCCCTCGACCCCGGGGCGCACGCGGGCCGGACCTACGAGCTGGTCGGCGCCCGCTCGATCGGCGGCGCCGACCTGGCCGCCGCGACGGGCACGACCTACGCCCCCTCCACCCTGGCCGCCGCCCGCACCGCCCTCTCCGGCCCCGGCTCGGTCCCCTTCCAGGTCCCGATGCTGATCGGCACCTACTCCGCCATCGCGGCGGACTTCCTCTCCGCCCCCGACCAGGGCCCCCTCCACACCCTCCTCCCCACCCCACCCCGCGACGCCCTGAAAACCTACGCGGCCACCACCTGACCCCGAACGGGAGCGGTCGGGGCGGGCGGGCCGGTGGCCCACACGAGTGTCTCCTCGGCTCGCAGCAGCGGCCCCGCCGGACACTCCCGGCCGCGACCCGCCGGTCAGGGTGGCGGCGCGGCGACGGGGCGGGGCGTCCCCGCGCCGCGACCCGCCGGTCAGGGTGGCGGCGCGGCGACGGGGCGGGGCGTCCCCGCAAGGACGAGCGGTCCCCACCGGGCACACCCTCCGACCGGGCCGAGCCCGCGAGCCGAGGAGACGCCCCACCCCGGCGCCGCGCCGCCACCCTGACCCACCCCGACCCGCCGACACCCCGCGCCGCCGAACCCCGCGCCGCCGAACCCCGCGCCGCCGGACCCCGATGTCAGACCCCGGTGGAACACTCGAACGATGAGCGACCACCCCGCCCGGTGGGCGTTGACCGAAACCCCGGACGGGCACTGGCAGGCCACCCCGGCCGACGGCCACGGCCCCGGCCAAACCCCCCGCACCACCACCCCCACCCCCGCGGAAGCGATCCGCTCCGCCCCACCCGGCACCCGCTGGATCTGGCGCAACACCCAGGCCGTCTACCCCCGCCTCCTCGCCGAGGGCGTCACCGTGGAGCGCTGCTACGACGTCGAGGACGCCGAACTGCTGCTCCTCGGCCACGAGGGCCGCCTCGGCGAGCCCCGCTCCGCCGCCGCCGCATGGGCCCGCCTCACGAACTCCCCCGTCCCGCCCGACCCCCCGCAGCGCGCCGCCGAGCCCGGCACCCAGTCGTCCCTCTTCGACCCCCGCCCGGCCCCGCTCCCCCTCGACGCCCTGCTCGCGGTCTACGCCGACCAGATGCGCCGCCACGGCGCCACCGCCCACCCCGACCGCATGCACCTGCTCACCACCGCCGAGTCCGCCGGGTTCCTCGTCGCCGCCGAGATGAACCGGGCCGGCCTGCCCTGGCGGGCGGACGTGCACCGCGCGCTCCTCACCGACCTCCTCGGCGAGCGCTACGGCGGCGGCGGGTCCCCGCGCCGCCTCGCCGAGCTGGCCGAGCAGATCTCCGCCGCCTTCGGCCACCCGGTCCGCCCCGACCTGCCCGCCGAGGTCATCAAGGCCTTCGCCCGCGCCGGGATCAAGCTGAAGTCCACCCGCCGCTGGGAGATCCAGGAGATCGACCACCCCGCCATCGCCCCGCTGCTGGAGTACAAGAAGCTGTACCGCATCTACACCGCCCACGGCTGGGGCTGGCTCCAGGACTGGGTGCACGACGGCCGCTTCCACCCCGAGTACGTCCCCGGCGGCACCGTCACCGGCCGCTGGGTCACCAACGGCGGCGGCGCCCTGCAGATCCCCAAGGTGATCCGCCGCGCGGTCGTCGCCGACCCCGGCTGGCGGCTCGTCGTGGCGGACGCCGACCAGATGGAGCCCCGCGTGCTGGCCGCGATCTCCCGCGACCCGGGCCTGATGGAGGTGGCCGGCCGCCCCGAGGACCTCTACACCTCGATCTCCCGCCAGGGCTTCTCCGGCGACCGCGACATGGCCAAGATCGCCGTCCTGGGCGCGGTGTACGGGCAGACCTCCGGCGACGGCCTCAAGAACCTCGCCGCGCTGCGCCGCCGCTTCCCCCGCGCCGTGGCGTACGTCGACGACGCCGCCCGCGCCGGCGAGGAGGGCCGCCTGGTCCGCACCTGGCTGGGCCGCACCTGCCCGCCCGCGGCGGGGGCCGGCGCCCAGGAGGAGGCGGGCCTGCCCCAGGAGGAGCCGCGGGGCGCGCAGCCCCACTCCTACTCCTACTCCTCCTCCTCCACCGCCGACGACGGCGCCCAGAACGCCGACACCGGCTTCACCCCCGGCTACGCCTCGTCCGACTCCCGGGCCCGCGGCCGCTTCACGCGCAACTTCGTGGTCCAGGGCAGCGCCGCCGACTGGGCCCTGCTGATGCTGGCCGCGCTGCGCCAGGCCACCGCCCACCTCCGCGCCGAGCTGGTGTTCTTCCAGCACGACGAGGTGATCGTGCACTGCCCGGCCGAGGAGGCCGAGACCGTGGCCGAGGCGATCCGCGCGGCGGGCGACCGGGCCGGCCGGATCGCCTTCGGCGAGACTCCGGTTCGCTTTCCCTTCACCACAGCCGTGGTGGAGTGTTATGCCGATGCAAAGTAGCGACGCAAAAGAGCCACCCGAGGTTCAGAGATGTTTCAGAAATACGCTGAACCGATGACCGGGTGAGTGCCACCCTTGTCCCATGTCGGGTATTCGGGGGGCGGGCCCATCGCCCGTGCGGCGCCTTTTGCTGGACCGGTACGCACTGCTTGAGCGTTTCCAAGGAGGCATGGCAGAAGTCTGGAAAGCGCACGACCAACGGCTCGACCGAACGGTCGTGGCCAAATTCCTCCGGGTCAACGACCGGGGCACACATCCGGCCCTCCGCTTCCTGCGCGAGGCGAAGATCCTCGCGGCCATCGACGACCCCCGGATCGTCCGGGTGCACGACGTGGACGAGGCCCGGTTCAACGGTTTCTGGCACCTCTACCTGATCACCCAGTACATCGAGGGGCAGACCCTGCGCGTCGCCCTCCCCAAGGGCCGCCGGCTCGCGGTGGACCACGCCCTGCGCTGGGCGGCCGAACTGTGCGAGGCACTCGTCCCGGTGCACGCGCGGGACCTGGTCCACCGGGACATCAAGCCGACCAACGTCATGGTCCGCGGAGCCCGGACGGCCGATCCGGGCGCCTCGGGCAGCCTGGTCCTGCTGGACTTCGGCATCGCCCGCACCTACACGGCCTACGGCGCCCTCGGTTATGCGGCCGGGGTCACCGGTGACGCCCAACTCATCGGCACCCCCGAGTACATGGCCCCCGAGTGCTTCGTCCAGGATCCCATCGGCCCGGCCACCGACCTCTACGCCGTCGGCTGCGTCCTGTTCGAGATGCTCACCGGCCGCCAGCCCTACTCCGCCCCCGAGGACTACGGCGCGCTGGTCAACCTCCACTGCCGGGCCCCGATCCCCTCCGTACGCTCCCTGCGCCCGGAGGTGCCGCCGGCCGTGGACCACCTGGTCACCCGGCTGCTCACCAAGAACCCCGGCGAGCGCCCCGCAGACGCCCGCGAGGTCGCCGGGCTGCTGCGCGGGCTCAGCCTGGCGGTCGTACCGCACCCCACCCTCGTCGTCACCCCGGCCACCCCGCCGCCGCCCGGCCCGCCGCCCGGCCCCCCGGCCGACCCCGCCCGGGAGGTCGAGGCCCGCTGCAACGCCGTGCTGGAGGCCACCGAGCGGGATCCGGAGGGCGCGGTGGGCGAGCGGGTGCGGCTGCTGGGCGACGTACTGGACTTCGCGCACGCCACGCTCCCCGCCGACCACCGGGGCACCTGGCTGGTCGTCCTGCACCTCGCCCAGGCCCTGGCCCGGGCCGGGCGCCCCGCGGCCGCCGCCGAGCTGCTCGCGCCGGTGGCCGCGCGGGCCCGCCAGGTGCTGGGCGCCGACGACCAGTTGGCCGTCGTGTGCGCGCTCAACCTCGCCCGCTACATCGGCGAATCCGGCCATCCGCGCCCGGCCGCCCAGCACCTGCTCGAACTGCGCACCGCCGTCTCCGGGGTCCTGTCCGCCACCGACCCCAAGCTCTCGGAGATCCGCTACGACCAGGCCCACTGGCTGGCCGCCGCCGGCGAGACCCGGCGCGCGGCGGCCGAGTTCGAGGCCCTGTACGCCGACCACCGGACGGCGTACGGCCCGGACCACCCGCAGACCGTCCGGCTGCGCGAGCTGATAGCCCGCACCCGGGCCTGACCCGTGGGCCGGGCCGCGCGAGGACCCGCGCGGCACGACGCACGCCGCACACCACATCACGCACCACGCATCACGCAGCACGCACGACGCACGACGCACGACGCACGACCGAATCATCAGGGAGGGGATGGGGACCATGGCAGACATGTACGACCTGAACGCGATCCGCGACAGCTTCTTCGCCAGCCAGTCCAAGAAGGGCGCGGCCCAGCAGGAGGTGTACGTCGACCGCGAGGGCAAGGTCCGCCTCGGCACCGGCGGCCAGGACGACGCGCCGCTCTCCAGAGTCCCGCAGAGCACCTTCGCCGCCAACGCCAACGCGGCCCGCCTGGAGCGCGAACGCCACGTGGTGGCGACCAAGATGCCCGCCAACACCTACTACGAGGACGCCCCCGGCGCCGAGGGCTGGGTCTACGAGATCAGCACGATGTTCGAGCACCGCTACGTGATGTGCGCGCGCTTCGACGGGGTCGAGTACCAGGTCCGCCTGATCGAACCGGAGTTGGAGTCGCTGCCCAGCCACGACCAGCACGGCTTCCACCTCTACCACAGCGGGCTGATCTGCCTGTCCGAGCGCTCCGGCTCCGGCCAGCCCACCCTGGAGGAGGCGTACGCCCGCTCGGCGACCTGGGCGCTCGGCGTCGACTTCGTCCGCTTGGGACGCCCGTTCCCGTTCAACCGCAAGCAGTAGGGACCGATGCCGTGCTGCCCGTACATGTCTTCGACTATGTGATCGACCAGGTGGGGCGGGACATCGGGCGGACCCGGCCCGAGCAGGGCGGCGCCCTGCTCGGGCTGCGCGGGCGCGACGTGCTCACCGCCTTCGTGCACGACGCGCGCGCCCAGGTGACCCGGGTGGAGTACAGCAACACCGCGTGGCTGCTGGACGAGATAGGGCGGATGGAGGAGGCCGGCCCGATCCGGTTCAAGGGCATCATCCACTCGCACCCGGCGCGCATGCCCCGACCCTCCCAGCAGGACCACCGGGAGTACGGGCGCACCCTGGAGGCCGTGCCCGACCTCGGGCGCTACATCGCGCCGATCGTCACCCACGACATCACCACCCCGGGCGAGCGGCACGAGCTGTTCACCGACACCGCCCGGATCTCGTTCTTCGGTGCGATGTGGACCGAGCGCGGGGTCCGGCTGGAGCCGATGCGTCCGGTGGTCGTGCCGCTGGCCGCCGCGCTCCGTCACGCCGGACTGTCCTGGTCCGATTCCCTCCCGCTCACCACCCGGGTGGGCTCGGTGCCCGGGGTACGGGTCCCCCTGCCCCCGGGCCGCTCCGGCGCCCGGCGCTACCTCTTCGCCACCGCCGACTTCCCGGTGGCCCCACCGCTGCTGCTGGAGGAGGCCGGGGCGGACGGGCCGCACCCCGAGCTGATCGTGCGGGAGCTGGGCTGGGACCCGCGGATCCCGGAGCAGGACCGACTGCGCGAGGCCCTGGAGGCCCGTACGTCCGCGCCCGGACCCCGCGGCAACGGCGGCACGGGGCGACCCGTACGACACGCGACCGCGCCCGGGCCCGAACCGCTGTCCGCCACCCGGGAGCTCCCCGTGCCGGACACCCGCACCCCGGACTCCCGCACGCCCGACACCCGGACCCAGGACACCCGGATCCAAGGCGCCCGGACCGCGGACTCCCCCGCACCCGGGCCGCTCGCCCCGCACGCCCCGGACGCGCCCCTGACCCCCTCCGCACCGCCGCCGGGCAGGCTGCGGCGGCTCGTCTACCGGGTCGGGATCGGCCGGCGGCGGGCCGCGCGCGCCGGGCTCTTCGCCCGCACCCAGGGCCTGCTCTCCCCCGAGCTCAAGGACGCCCACGTGCTGCTGGTCGGGGTCGGTTCGGTCGGCAGCTACCTCGCCGAGGTGCTGGTCCGCTCCGGGGTCGGCCGCCTCACCCTGGTCGACCCCGACCGGGTCGAACCGGCCAACCTGGGCCGCTCGTTGTTCGGGGTGCGCGACATCGGCCGCAACAAGGCCAAGGCCACCGCCCGGCGGCTGCGCAAGGTGAACCCGAAGCTCAAGGTCACCGTACTCAAGCGCGACGTCGCCGCCCTCGACTACCACCAGTGGTACCAGCGCATCTCCGACGCCCAGCTCGTCGTCGCCGCCACCGACGACAACCACGCGCAGCAACGCCTCAACCACCTCTCCTACTACCTGCGCCGCCCGGCCGTCTTCATCGGCCTCTACGACGGCGCCGCGGGCGGCGAGATCGTCTTCACCACCCCCGGTTCGCCCTGCTGGTCCTGCGCGACCGGCGGGGTCCGCGAATCCCTGGGCGAGCTGGGCCACCAGCCGCGCACGGACTACGGCACCGGCCGCATGTACGCCGTACCCGGGCTGCTCACCGACATCCACCACCTGACCGCGGCCGCCGCGAAGGTCGTACTGGCCCTGCTGCACCCGAGCGGCGGACCGGACCGGGTCGGCGGGTTCCTGACGGCCCCGCTCCGCAAGGACCTGTCCATGGCCCTCTTCGCGATGGAGCCCGACCACTGGTTCTTCCCCCGCGTGCTCGGCGAGGCGCCCGGCCAGCACGCCTTCCAGAGCATCTGGCTGCGCACCGGGCGGCGGCCCGACTGCCCGGTCTGCGGCGAGCCCTCGCTGCGCAGCGACCCCGGCGAGTACACCGGCCGGACGAAGGACGACGCGGAACTCACCCGCGTCCAGAAGCGCGCCTATCAGGAACGCAGACGCCAGCAGCACCACCGGCACTGACAGAGGAGGGAGGGAACACCATGGTGGACGAGACCACCAAGCGGATGCGCGAAGCCCGCGAGGCCCGCCGCAAGTTCGCCGACGGCACCCAGCCGACGCCGCAACCGACGCCACAGCCGAAGTCGACACCGCAGCCGAAGCCCTCGCAACCCACCCCGCCGCCACCGAGGCCGACGCCCAGGCCGGCACCGACCCCCGCGCCCACCCCGCGGCCCCGGCCGGTGGCCGTGCGGGAGCGCCCGGTCGCGGGCCTGGGCGGGTACGCGGCCTTCGGGCAGGGCGCGGCGTTCGTCCTGCTCATGTGGCGGCTGCTGGTCCTCAGCGGCTGGACGGCGCCGCTGAAGCTGTCGGCCCAGTACGCCCCGCGCTGGACCGAACCGCACCAGCTGGCGCTGAAGGAGATCGGCGCCGACTGGTACCCCGACCTGCGCGAACTGGTGCTGTTCCAGGGGCCGGGGCGGGAGTACCCGTGGCTCTTCCCGGCCTGCGCGGTGGTCCTCTACCTGCTGGTCCGGGTGGGCCGCCTGCCCGAGGGCCTCCAGGCCCTGCTGGGCACGCTGGTCGGTGCCTACGGCCTGGCGGCCCTCCTCGCGAGCGCCCCGCCCCTGCTCACGCAGTGGCCCCTGGGCCTGGTCCTCGCGGCCGTCGCCTGGGCCGTGATGCACCGCCTCTACGTCAGGGAGTGAGCCCCACCGGGTCCGACCGGGTCCCGATCGGGACCCGACCGGACCCGACCGGACCGGGCCGACCCGCGGGCGCGCGCCGCTCCGGGTCAGCCCAGGTCGTGGACGTAGACGTGGAACTCGTCGCGCACGAAGCCCTCGGCCTCGTAGAGCCCCTGGGCGACGTGGTTGTCGTACGCCGTCTCCAGCTGCACCCCCGACACCCCGGCCTCGCGCGCCCGCCGCAGGACCTCCCGCAGCAGGGCCCGGCCCGCCCCGGTCCGCCGCCCGTCCGGGGCGACGTACAGGTCGCTCAGCACCCAGGCGGGGCGCAGTGCCAGGGACGAGAAGGTCCGGTACACCTGCGCGAGCCCCACGGTCACCACCCCGCCGGCAGCCGCGTCGACGTCCGCGAGCAGCACGAGCGACTCCCCCTTGCCGATCCGCTCCGCGAGGAACTCCCGCGGCGCCCGCGGGTCCTCGACCTCCACCCGGTAGAAGTCGAGGTACCCCCGGAACAGCCCGGCGGCCACCTCGATGTCGCCGTCGCCGGCCTCCCGCACCACTACCCGCTGGTCCATGTGCACTCCTTCTCGTCCGCCCCTCGTGCCACTCCCATTATCCCTTTCCCCCCACGCCACACCGCTTCGCCGTCGGCCGGAAGAACACCACGGATTCGGCCGTCAATCTCCGCACTTCCGGCCATCGCCGGCACCCCGATCGGTAGCCTGCTGGGATGAACCGCGACTCGGCGAAGAGCGACGGTGAACCCGGCCGCGACCTGTTGGAATCCGGCTTGAACCTGCTGCGCAGCCAACTGCCGCGCGCCAGCAGCGTCCAGTACGTGAAGTCCCTCGCGGGCGGCTATACGGACGCCCGCGTCGTCCTGTGCGACATCGGCCGGTCCCCCGGCCGCCCCGCGGACGGCTCCCTGAACGGCCAGTACGTCCTGAAGGCCGGCTTCTCCAGCGGACGCCCGCAGTCCGTGGCCCACAACGCCTTCATCGAGGGCCTCCCGCACTTCGGCGAGGGACACGTCCCGCGGCTGCTGCACGCGTCCCAGGACTCGGGCACCAGCGTCGACCTCTACGACATCGCCGGATCCAGCCTCGACCGGGTCCGCTCGGCCGAACACGTCGACGCCGAGGACCGCCAGGAGGTCCTCGCGCGCGCCTCCCGGGACCTGCTCGCCGCGCAGCTCGCCGCCGCGGGTCCACCGGACTACCGGGGCACGGTGGGATCCGTGATCCGCTCCTGGCTGGGGCCGGGCTTCCCCGAGGACCAGCGCGGCGCCCGCGTCCGCGAGGTGACGGCCCAGCTGCGCGGCACCGGCAGCGGGCGGGCCTTACGCCACGAGGGCGAGCTGCTCCCGGACCCGCTCGTCCTGCTCGACCACGAACTCGGCCTGGTCGAAGGGGAGCTGCCCCACTTCCGCGGCCCGACCCACGGCGACCTCCACCTGCGCAACGTCCTGGTGCGCGGCTCGCTGCCCACCCGGGACCTCGCGTACTGGCTGATCGACGTCAACTGGGGCGTGTCCCGGCCCCTGCTGTACGACCACGCCTACCTCGAACTCTCGGCGCTCCTCTTCGGCCTCGGCCGCTCCACGAGCGGGCGGGTGCTCCCCCTGCTCGCCCGGCTCGACGACGAGCAGCTGACGGTCCCCGTCGAGCTGGACATCAATGACGCCGGGCTCGTCAACCTGCTCCGCGGCATCCGCACCGAGGTGCGGGACGTCCTCATGGACGCCGAGTCCAACCGCGTCGACGTCTGGCAGCGGCAGCTGCTCTTCGCCCGGATCGCCGCCGGCCTCAACTGGGCCGCGAAGCCGCTCGACGACATCTCCCTGCGCCGTGCGGCCCTGGTCAGCGCGGGCTGGGCGGCCCGGCTGCTGCTGCGCGAACACCACCCGAAGGTCTGGGTCGACGTCGCGGCGCAGGACCGGATCGGCACGACCGGCATCGCCACGAGCACGAGCGCCACCCCGGTCACGGCGCAGGAGGCGCTGCGCCGCTGGCAGCCGTTCCAGCGGGTGGGCGGTGGGATGGACCTGTTCCTCGTCGCCGACGAGGTGTCCGCGCGGCCCGAGTTGGCCGCGCTGGCGCACTGCGGCTGGGCGACCGTCATCGACCTCGACCCCGCGAGCGACCAGGGCGGGCTGTCCAGCGTCGTCGTCCCCGAGCTCGAAGAGCACCGGCACGTCAGCGTCTTCGGCAGCAACCGCACACCGGTCCCGCCCACCGGTGCGACGAGCTGGCTGATGGCGAACGGCTGGAGCTCCCACGACGAACCGTCGGCCGCGGCCTCCGCCGAATGGCGCCGGCGGGGCTACCTCCAGCGGGTGCGCCAGCTGATCGACGAGACGCACGAGGGCACCCCGCACCAGGCGGCGGCGGTGCTGTGCCTGCGCTCCGGACGGCGCGGCCGCGAGATCGACGACGTCATCGACTACATCGACGAGAAGTACGACGGGATCACCGAGAGCCTCGACCTCGCCCAGGCCCCGGCCGTCGACGGCATCGACATCGACGCCTTCCTCACCGTGGTGGCCGAGTCGCTGCCCCCGGCGGGCAGCAAGGCCGCGCCCGCGCTGCCCGGTCTGGGCGGCCGCCCCTGGGAGCTGAAGCGGGCCGACCTGCACCGGCTCTCGGTCGACCTGGAGGTGCTGCACTCCGAGGTCCTCTCCCACGGCCAGTCCGCGCCCCAGCCGACGACGGACGCCTTCTGGCGCGGCCGTCCGCCCACCTGGCAGGAGCTGGAGGCGTGGGTCGACGTACAGCGCGACGCCTGCCCGGACCTGATGAAGGAGGTCCAACAGCGCCTCGGCGACCACAAGCTCGACATGGTCCGCCTCGACCACTCGCCCGGCGCCGGGGGCACCACGCTCGCCCGCCGCGTCGCGTGGAACATGCACCGCAGCTATCCGACCGTGCTCCTGCGCCACTTCTCGGACAAGACGGCCGACCGCATCGACGAGATCTACCAGCAGACCGGCCACCCCGCCCTGGTCGTCTGCGAATCCGCGATCCTCCCGGAGTACGACCGCGACGAACTGATCCACTCCCTCGCCCAGCGCAACACCCGGGCCGTCCTGCTGTGGGTGAACCGCACCAACGTCAAGCGCCCCAGGATCAAGCACAAGCTGGTCGACCCGCTC
Organism: Streptomyces sp. NPDC051555; assembly: GCF_044454405.1. Classification (NCBI taxonomy): domain Bacteria; kingdom Bacillati; phylum Actinomycetota; class Actinomycetes; order Kitasatosporales; family Streptomycetaceae; genus Streptomyces; species Streptomyces sp. NPDC051555. The sequence continues at coordinate 108,856 of NZ_JBITDP010000014.1, forward strand.
CAGGGCGACGAGCGCGACCGGTTCCTCAGGGAGTACCGCAACCGCGCGCGGAGCCCCCGCGCCCACCGGCTCCTGGACGCCCTGGCCGAGGGCGTCACCGATGTGGTGGCCGCGCAGAAGCTCTCCCCCTTCTTCTTCGGCCTGTGCGTCTACGAGGAGCAGTTCGAGGGGGTCGCCTCGTACGTGCGCAACCACCTCGCCGGGCTGAGCCGCAGCCAGAAGGAACTGGCCCGCCACCTCGCCCTCATCACCCGCTACGGCCAGGAACTCGGCCTCCCGGTCAACATGGTGGAATCCTGGATGGGCCGCGAGCGCACCCGCGCCAGCGCCCTGAGCGACAGCGACCTCGGCGAGCTGCTCGGCCCGGACCTGCGCCACCTGGTGGTGGCCGAGCGGGGCGCGCTGCGGCTGCTGCACCCGCTGATCGCGGAACACGTCCTGAAGGGCGAGGCCGACGGCGAGCAGTACGGACTCGCGCAGATCTCGGTCGAGTTCATCAAGAAGACCACCGAGTACCTCGGCCCCGAGAACAGCACCACCGCCCGCCTCCTCAACGAGCTGTTCATCCGGCGCACCAGCTGGTCCCCGAACGGACAGAAGCCGGACAACTTCGCGGAACTCATCGAGAGCATGCCGGTCGAGGCCGGCGCCCGCGTCTTCGAGCAACTCACCGTCCGCTGCCCGGACAACGCGCACTTCTGGAACCACCGCGGCCGCTACGACATCTACAAGGTGAAGGCGGACTTCCGCCAGGCCGAGTCCTTCGTGCTCAAGGCCGTGGAAAAGTCCCACGGCCACGACGCGACGCACCTGCACACCCTCGGCCTGGTCCGTCGCTTCTGGATCGAGAACGAGCTGGCCAGCCTGACCCGGGGCGGCGAGGAACACACCCCTGAACAACTCCTCGCCGCGATCCAGGAACTGTTCGACGGCGCCATGGAGGCGTTCACCAACGCCGGGAAGTACACGAACACCGACTACACCTGGTCCACCCCGATCCAGCTCATCGCGACCGTGGTGGAACGTCTGTGGAAGGCCTCCGGGGTCGGCAGCCTCGTCGAGTTCATGGAGGGCAACGACCCGTCCGCGATGTGGGTGACCGAGCAGATCGGCCGCGCCGAGGAACTCCTCGACAACCTCCGCAACCTCAACGCCGAGGGCACGTACTACCAGAAGCTCAACAACCGGCTCACCGGCCTGTACGGCGACGTCGAGCGGCTGGTCGAGCAGTGGCAGGAACTGCGGCGCCGCGGCAACGACAACCCGGAGGTGAACCTCGCGATCGCCCGCACCCTGTACGCCAAGGCCGGGCGGGACTGGTCGAGCCTGTCCGAGGACAACGCGCGCCTCATAGCCGAGATGGCCGAGGGATCGGTCAACAGCGGCCGGGCCACCGACGCCGACCTGCGCCTGTGGTTCCAGTCCTACCGCCGGCTCCCCGAGTACACCGAGACCAACGCCCTGGAGCGACTGGCCTGGTTCGCCTCGGAGAAGAACAGCCTGGACGCGAACTACTACCTCTACATCCTGCACTTCCTGATCTGGTACCGGGGGGACGCCCGCGACCAGGACCGCACCCGCTACTACCTGGAGGAGACCAGGCGCCTGAGCCGTCAGCACCGGCGGCAGTGGAGCTTCGAGTGGCTGGGCCACGGGCCGCGCCCGCACCCCCTGGTGCACTTCAGCGAGATGGGTCGGCAGCGCTACGGCCCGGCCGGCTTCTGGAGCCGGCCGCAGCAGCTGAAGCGCGTGAGCGGGATCATCGAGGAGATCAAGAGCCCCCAGTCGGGCCGCCTGCGGATCACGAACGGCCAGATGCCGGCCTTCTTCACCCCGCGCAACCAGTTCTGGCAGACCCGCGACGTCAACGCCTCCGTCGAGTTCTACCTCGGCTTCAGCTACGAGGGCCTGCGCGCCTGGGAGCCCACGTACCCGGGCGTGACCCCCGACGCCCTGGCCTACGCGGAACCGCTCCAGCCGATCGCCCTCCCGACGCCCTTCCCGACCCCCCGGACGGCCCCGCAGCCCCCCGAACCCGAACCCGCACCGGAGCCGGAACCGGAGGCCGCCGTCCCGGTCCCCTCGGCCCCCCAGCCGTACCGGGTCGAACCGGCGGTGATCCAAGCCCTCTCCGCCCGCCTACGGGCCACCGCCCCCCGCACCGCGCCCGGCACCCCGGCCCACCCCGACAGCCCGGAGGCCTTCACCCAAGCCGTCCTCACCCTGCTCCAGCAGGCCCGCGCCGCCGACCGCCAACTGACCTCCCTGGAACTCGGCGGCGCCCTCCAGAAACTGTTCGGCATGGAGCCCTACCGCACGTTCCGCAAGAACCGCGGCCAGGGCAAACTCCGCCCGGCCGTGGAGTCCCTGGGCTTCAAAACCACCCCGACCCCCCAGGGCTTCGACATCGACCTGCCGTAACGCCCCGAAAAACAGCAAAACCCCCAGGTCACGGCGAGTGAGTCCTGGGGGTTCTACAGAGCCGCCTTCGGGATTCGAACCCGAGACCTACGCATTACGAGTGCGTTGCTCTGGCCAACTGAGCTAAGGCGGCACCGCTGGGATGACGAGAATTTCCCTGGTGGGAGGCTCTCATCAGCAGCGGCGCCAAGTCTACAGGGTTAAACCGGGTGCCCCGCACCAGGTCGGCGGGGGCTGCCGGGGAGGGGGGTCAGCACTTCTTGCCGGCCTGCGGAGGGGTGCCTTCCAGGAGGTACTGGTTGATCGTCGTGTCGATGCAGTCGCTGCCGCGGCCGTAGGCCGTGTGGCCGTCGCCGTCGTAGGTGAGCAGGACGCCGGAGTCGAGCTGGTCCGCGAGGGCCTGGGCCCACTTGTACGGGGTCGCCGGGTCCCGGACGGTGCCGACGACCACGATCGGGGCGGCGCCCTTCGCCTCCGCGCGGTGTGCCGTGCCGGTCGCCTTGACCGGCCAGTACGCGCAGTTCAGCGAGGCCCAGGCGAGGCCCGCGCCGAAGACCGGGGAGGCCTTCTCGAAGGACGGCAGGGCCTTGGCCACGTCCTCCGGGGTGGTGAAGGCGGCGGGCTGGTCCAGGCAGTTCACCGCGGCGTTGGCGAACATCAGATTGGCGTACTTGCCCTTGGCGTCCCGCTCGTAATAGCTGTCCGCGAGCCCGAGCAGCCCCTGCCCCTCGCCGTTCTTCGCGTCCTTGAGCGCCTCGCGCAGCTGGGGCCAGGCCGCCTGGTCGTACAGCGCCGCGATCACCCCGGTCGTCGCGAGCGACTCGCCCAGCGGGCGCGCCGCGTCCCCGCTGGGCACCGGCTGGGCGTCGACCTTGCGGAAGAAGTCCTTCAGCTGCGCCGCCACCTCCTCCGGAGTGCCCTGGCCGAGCGGGCAGTCGGGCTGCTTCGCGCAGTCCTGGGCGAAGGAACGGAACGCCGTCTCGAAGCCCTCCGTCTGATCCCGGTTCAGCTCCAGCGCCGGGCGCGCGGGGTCCATCGCGCCGTCCAGGACCAGCCGGCCCACCCGGCTCGGGAAGAGGTCCGCGTACGTCGCCCCGAGGAAGGTCCCGTACGAGGCGCCGACGTACGTCAGCTTCTCGTCCCCGAGAACCGCGCGCAGCATGTCCATGTCCTTCGCCGCCTCGACCGTGGAGACGTGCGGCAGCATCCGGCTGGACTTCTCGGCGCAGCCCGCGGCGAACTCCTTGAAGGCCGTCACCAGCTTGGCCCGCTCGGCCGGGTCGTCCGGGGTCTGGTCCACCTGGGTGAAGGCGTCCATCCGGGGGCCGCTCAGGCAGTCCACCGGGGCGCTGCGGGCCACGCCGCGCGGGTCGAAGGACACCATGTCGTACTGGGCGCGCACGGGCGCCGGGTAGCCGATGCCCGCGTACGCCTGGAGGTACCCGATGCCGGAGCCGCCCGGGCCGCCCGGGTTGACCAGCAGCGAGCCGAGCCGCTTGCCGGGACCGGTGGCCACCTTGCGGGAGACGGCGATGTCGATGTCCTGGCCGTTGCCGGGGTGCGCGTAGTCCAGCGGGGCCTTCATGGTCGAGCACTGGAAGCCCGGCGCACCGCAGTCGCGCCACTGGAGCTTCTGGGCGTAGTACGGGGCCAGGGCGGCCGGAATCGCCGTGGGCTCGGGTGCCTGCGCGCTCGCGCCCTTGCTCGCCCCGGCGCTCGCCCCGGTCCCGGACGGGGAGGCGGCCCCGGAGGACGACGCGGCCGCCCGGGGGGCCGAGCCGCCCGACGTGCACCCGGAGAGCAGGAGCCCGGCGGCGGCGATCACGGTTCCGGTGGTGCGCAGCAGGCGACTCGTGTCCATCTCCGGAGCGTACGGCCTGCCCGACGCCCACGAGGTGGAGGCCGCGCCCGGGCCGCGGGGTGACAAGGGGGGACCCGGGGGGACGCGCGACGTACCGGGGCCCGCCGCGGCCGGGCCGCGCCTTGCCCGTACGGGTGAGCCGGTCAACCGGCGTCCCCGCCACCCGCAGCCGGGCGGCCCGTCCGGCCTCTCAGCCGGCGCGCAGGGCCATCGTCATCGCCTCCACCGCGAGGAGCGGGGACACGTTGCGGTCCAGCGCCTCCCGGCAGGCGATGATCCCCTCGATGCGGCGCAGGGTCCGCTCCGGACCCGAGGCGCGGGCGACCCGGTCGAGGTCCGGACGTACTTCCTCGTTGGCGATGGCCAGTCCGGAGCCGAGCTGGAGCGCCAGCACGTCCCGGTAGAAGCCGATCAGGTCGGTGAGCGCCAGGTCGAGGGTGTCGCGCTGGGTCCTGGTGCGGCGGCGCTTCTGCCGGTCCTCCAGGTCCTTCATCACCCCCGCGGTACCGCGCGGCATCCGGCCGCCGGTCCCCGCGCCGGCGCCCATCGCGGCGCGCAGCTCCTCGGTCTCCTTGACGTCCACCTCCTCGGCCACCTGCTTGGCGTCCTCGGCGGCGGCGTCCACCAGCTCCTGGGCGGCCTTGAGGCACGCCCCGACGTCGTCCACCCGGAGCGGCAGCTTCAGCACGGCGGCCCGGCGGCTACGGGCCCGCTCGTCCGTGGCCAGCCGGCGGGCCCGGTCGATGTGCCCCTGGGTGGCCCGGGCGGCCGCGGCGGCGGCCCCGGGCTCGATGCCGTCCCGCCGGACCAGTACGTCCGCGACGGCGGCGACCGACGGGGTGCGCAGCGTCAGGTGGCGGCAGCGGGAGCGGATGGTGGGCAGCACGTCCTCCGGCGAGGGCGCGCACAGCAGCCACACCGTGCGCGGGGCGGGCTCCTCGACGGCCTTCAGCAGGACGTTCCCCGCGCCCTCGGTGAGCCGGTCGGCGTCCTCCAGGACGATGACCTGCCAGCGGCCCACGGCCGGGGAGAGCTGGGCCCTGCGGACCAGGGCCCGGGTGTCCTTCACGCCGATGGACAGGAGGTCGGTGCGGACGATCTCGACGTCGGCGTGGGTGCCGACCACGGTCGTGTGGCAGCCGTCGCAGAACCCGCAGCCCGGTTCACCGCCGAGCGCCCGGTCCGGGCTCGTGCACTGCAGGGCCGCGGCGAAGGCGCGGGCCGCGGTGGACCGGCCGGATCCGGGCGGGCCCGTGAAGAGCCAGGCGTGGGTCATCTTCGACGCGGTCGCCGATTCGGTGCCCTCGGCATCGGCCGTGACCATCGCATCGGCGTCGCGGGCGGCGGCGGCCAGCTGTGCCTGTACGCGCTCCTGGCCCACCAGGTCGTCCCATACGGGCATGCCGCCCACCACCTTTCTCTCTACGTGTGTCTCTACGTGCGTGCACCGAGTGGGCTCACCCGGTCACCCCGCGCCCACCAGTGTGGCGGGGTGCACTGACAATCCCGGCCGGGCGTGGTCAGCGGCGGCGCGGCCGGCTCCCGGCGCCGTTGCCGCCGTTGCCGTGGTCGTCGTCGTTGCCGTCCTGGTCGTCGTGGCGCCCGCGCGGGCCGAGCAGCTCGTCCGCGAGGGTCGGCAGGTCGTCCATCGGCGTGTCCTCCGCCCAGGCGGGACGGTGGCGCGGGCGCCCCGACTCGTCGAGGACCGGAAGCTCCCTGGTGACGTCGTTGCCGTTGCCCCCACCGTCCTGGCCGGGCGCCGAATCCCGGAAGATCCGCTGCGGTACCCGGGCCGTCGGGTCGGAGGCGCGGACCGGAGGCAGCACGGCCGTCTCCTCGTTCGGGGAGACGGGCGGCGAGGAGAGCGGCGGCGAGAACTTCGGAACCGGGACCGTCTGGGTGACGTCGTCCGGCTTCACGACCGGCGTGACCACCGTGATCGCGTCCGCCGGATGGGCGCCCTCCGCCGGCTTCGCGGCCGGGGTCCGGGCCGGGGTCTGGGCCGGCAGCGGCTCCTTGGCCATGTCGACCCGCGGCACGGGCGCCGTGGCCGCCCCGGCCGCCTTCGCCGCGGACTCCGCGGCAGCGGTCGCGGCGGCCTCGGCCGAAGCCTTCGCCGCGACGTCGGCAGCGGCCTTGGCAGCGGCTTCGGCCGACGCCTTGGCGGCAGCCTCCGCGGCGGCCTTGGCCGCCGCGGCCTTCGCGGTTTCGGCGGCGACTGCCGCGGCCGAGGCCTCGGCCAGCCGCCGCGCCTCCTCCGCCTTCAGCAGGGCCTCCTCGGCACGCCGCTGCTTCTCCAGGCGCCGCTCCTCGGCCTCGGCCCGCAGCCGGGCCTCCTCCTGCGCCTGCTTGCGCAACCGCTCCTGCTCCAGCGCGCGGGCCTTCTCCTCGGCCTCCGCGCGCAGCCGCTCGGCCTCGGCCCGGGCCCGGGCCTCCTCCTCGGCGCGCAGCCGCTCCTCCTGCGCCTTGCGGGCGGCCTCCGCCTCGGCTTCGAGCCGGGCCGCCTCCGCCGCACGGGCCTTGCGCGCCTCTTCCTCGGCCCGCAAGCGGGCCTCCTCCGCCTTGCGCGCGGCCTCCGCCTCGGCGGCCCGCCGCGCCTCCTCCTGCGCCAGCCGGCGCGCCTCGATCTGCGCCGCCACCTCGGCCTCGGACAGCGGGAGCATCCGGTCCATCCGGTGCCGGACGACCGTGGCCACCGACTCCGGGTCCTGGCCCGCGTCCACCACCAGGTAGCGGCCGGGGTCGGCCGCGGCCAGCGTCAGGAACCCGGACCGCACCCGCTGGTGGAACTCCTGGGGCTCCGACTCCAGCCGGTCCGGCGCCTCCGTGAAGCGCTCCCGGGCCGTCTCCGGGGAGACGTCCAGCAGGATCGTCAGGTTCGGGACCAGCCCGTCGGTGGCCCAGCGCGAGATCCGGGCGATCTCGGTCGGCGACAAGTCGCGTCCCGCACCCTGGTAGGCGACGGAGGAGTCGATGTACCGGTCGGAGATCACGACCGCGCCGCGCTCCAGCGCGGGCCGGACCACCGTGTCCACGTGCTCCGCCCGGTCGGCGGCGTACAGCAGTGCCTCGGCGCGGTTCGAGAGCCCGGCCGAGGAGACGTCCAGCAGGATCGAGCGCAGCCGCTTGCCGACCGGGGTCGCCCCCGGCTCGCGCGTGACGACGACCTCGTGGCCCTTGCTCCGTATCCAGTCGGCGAGCGTCTGCACCTGGGTGGACTTCCCGGCGCCGTCGCCGCCCTCCAGGGCGATGAAGAACCCGGTACCGGAAGCGGCCTGCACCGGCTCGCCGCCGCGCAGCGCCTCGCGCAGGTCACGGCGGAGCGGAACGCCCCGGCGGTCGTCCGCCTTGATCAGCACGACGACGGCCACCGGCAGCAGCAGCGCGCCGACCAGCATGAGGACGAAGGCCGCGCCGCCGTGCTCGAAGACGACCCGGCCCGCCACCAGCCGGTGCGCACCGATCAGGGCGGCCAGCGCCGGGGCGCCGACGGCGCCGAGGCCGACCGCGACCCGGACGGCCGCGTGCAGGTGCTCGGTGACCCGGACCCGGCGGAACTCCTCGGTCTCCTGGTCCAGCAGGGTGTGCCCGGTGTTGGCCGCGACGCCCGCGCCGGTCCCGGCGAGCAGGGTCAGGAAGAGCACGGTCGCGGTGTCCGCGACCAGGCCGGTCAGCAGCAGCGCGAGGCCCGTGACGGCCACCGCCAGGGCCAGCAGGCGGCGCCGCGAGAGCGCCGGCAGCACCTTGCCCGCCTGGGTGAGCCGGATCCCGGCCGCGGTGCCACCGGCCAGCGCGAGCACCAGCAGCGCGAAGGTGGCGGGGCCGCCGGCCAGGTCGTACGCGTGCAGCGCGGCCACGCCGACGGCGCAGGCCACGGCTCCGGCGACCGCCGCGCAGGCGAGCACGAGCAGCCGGATGGCGCCCGTACGCCCCTGCTCCGGACGGTCACCGGCCTTCGGGGCGCGCAGCCCCTCCAGCGGGGAGCGCGGGCGCGGGGTCTTCGACTCGGGAAGCACCAGCGGGAACAGCAGCGACAACGAGGCGGCGAAGAGCCCGGCGGCGACGTACGAGCCGAGCGCGGCCTGGTTGTCCGCGAACCAGTCCACGCCGAGGCCGATCGCGCGGCCGACCAGGGTGGCCGCGAGCAGCGCCGTGGCGGCGAGCGGCAGCGCGGCGAACGCCGTGCGCAGGGTCAGGCGCCGCAGGGTGTCGAGGTGGTCCGGCAGCGGGCGTACGGTCGCGCCCTCCGGCGGCGGCCCGGGCAACAGGGCCGGGGCGGCGCTCTCCTTGGAGAGCGTCCACAGGCGCTCGGCCGCGCCGGAGACGAAGACGGTCGCGAGCAGCACGGTCAGCGCGTGCTCCGGGATCCAGTCGAGCCAGAGCGGGGCCACGACGAACAGCGCGATGCGCACGCCGTCGGCGCCGAGCATGGTCCAGCGGCGGTCGAGCTTGCCGCCCGCCGCCGTGAGCTTGGTCAGCGGGCCGAGCAGCACCGCGCCGCACAGCACGGTGGCCAGGACGCGCACGCCGAGGACGGCCGCGACGGCGAGCGCGGGGCCGCGCGGACCGCCGCCGAACGAGCCCTCCGAGACCGCGGCCTGGAGCGCCAGCAGCACCAGGACCAGCAGCGCGAGCATGTCGCCGATGCCGCTCACCAGCTGGGCGCTCCACAGGCGGCGCAGCCTGGGGGTGCGCAGCAGGGCGCGCACCGCGCGTTCGCGGGAGTCCGCGGCGAGGGCTTCGTCGTAGGTGGGGGCGGAAGGGGAGGTCTCGGGGGCCGTGACGACCGTCGGCTGCTCGGCTCGCGTCATCCGCCCAGCCTATCCGCTGCGCTTGGCGGGTGCGGAGGGCTGTGGACGAGCTCGGGCTGTGAGCCCAGTTCCGCGGGGCGGGGGGGCGGGCACCACGCGGGAGCGGGGCACCGCGGGGTGGGCACCGCTGGGTGGGCACCGCTGGGTGGGCACCGCTGGGTGGGCACCGCTGGGTGGGCACCGCGGGGTGGGCACCGCGGGGTGGGCACCGCGGGGTGGGGCCGGGCAGGAGGGGCCCCCGGGGGGGGGGCCCGGGGGGGGGGGCCCCGGGGGGGGGGCCCCGGGGGGGGGGGCCCCGGGGGGGGGGCCACCGGGGGGTGGGCACCGGGGGGTGGGGCCGGGCAGGAGGGTCTCCTCGGCTCGCGAGCCCTAGGCGGGTCGGAGTCGTGGGGCGGGGGTGGCTCGCTCGGCCTGCGGGGACCCTCCTGCCCGGCCCCACCCCGGCCCCGTCGGAGTTCGTCCCGCCCTCGGGAGCGAAGGGACAACGACCCGTCCACGTCCGTCCCGACCGTAGGAGCGGGGGAACAACGACCCGTCCACGTCCGTCCCGACGGTAGGAGGGGAGGGACAGCGACCCGTCCGGCCCGGGGGGCCTTGGACGGCCGAAGGGCCCCGCGGGGTGCGCGGGGCCCTTCGGGTGTCGGGGTGGTGGGGCTGCCTACTCGTCCGTCGACGGGGTGGCGGCGGCGGTCTTCTTGGCCGTCGTCTTCTTCGCCGTCGTCTTCTTGGCGGCCGTCTTCTTGGCCGTCGTCGTCTTCTTCGCCGCGGTCGCCTTCTTGGCCGGGGCCTTCTTGGCGGTCTTCTTCGCCGGGCCCTTCGCGCGCTTCTCCGCGAGCAGTTCGTAGCCCCGCTCCGGCGTGATCGTCTCGACGTCGTCGTCCCGCCGCAGCGTCGCGTTCGTCTCGCCGTCCGTCACGTACGGACCGAAGCGGCCGTCCTTGACCACCACCGGCTTCTCGCTGACCGGGTCGGTGCCCAGCTCCTTCAGCGGCGGCTTGGCCGCGGCCCGGCCGCGCTGCTTCGGCTGGGCGTAGATCGCCAGCGCCGCTTCCAGCGTGATCGAGAAGAGCTGGTCCTCGGTCTCCAGGGAGCGCGAGTCCGTCCCCTTCTTGAGGTACGGGCCGTACCGGCCGTTCTGCGCGGTGATCTCGACGCCTTCGGCGTCCACGCCGACGACGCGCGGCAGCGACATCAGCTTGAGCGCTTCCTCCAGCGTCACCGTGTCGAGGCTCATCGACTGGAAGAGCGAGGCCGTCCGCGGCTTGACCGCGTTCTTGCCCGTCTTCGGCGTGCCCTCGGGAAGGATCTCCGTCACGTACGGCCCGTAGCGACCGTCCTTCGCGACGATCTCGTTCCCGCTGATCGGGTCCTTGCCCAGGGCGAACTCACCGCTCGGCTTCGCGAAGAGCTCCTCCGCGTACTCCGTGGTCAGCTCGTCCGGAGCCATGTCGTCCGGTACGTCGGCCCGCTGGTGGCCCTCGGAGTCCTTCTCGCCGCGCTCGACGTAGGGACCGTAGCGGCCCACGCGCAGCACGATGCCCTCGCCGACCGGGAAGGAGGAGATCTCCCGGGCGTCGATCGCGCCCAGGTCCGTGACCAGTTCCTTCAGGCCGCCCAGGTGGTCGCCGTTGGCCGGGACCACCTCGGAGGCGTCCTCGGAGCCGAAGTAGAACCGCTTGAGCCACGGCACGGACTGGGCCTCGCCCCGCGCGATGCGGTCGAGGTCGTCCTCCATCTTGGCCGTGAAGTCGTAGTCGACGAGCCGCCCGAAGTGCGTCTCCAGCAGGTTCACCACGGCGAAGGACAGGAAGGACGGCACGAGGGCCGTGCCCTTCTTGAAGACGTAGCCGCGGTCGAGGATCGTGCCGATGATCGACGCGTAGGTCGACGGACGGCCGATCTCGCGCTCTTCCAGCTCCTTGACCAGCGAGGCCTCGGTGTAGCGGGCCGGGGGCTTGGTCGCGTGGCCGTCGACCGTGATCTCCTCGCCGGACAGCGCGTCGCCCTCGGCGACCTGGGGCAGCCGCTTCTCGCGGTCGTCCAGCTCGGCGTTCGGGTCGTCGGCGCCTTCGACGTAGGCCTTCATGAAGCCGTGGAAGGTGATCGTCTTGCCGGAGGCGGAGAACTCGGCGTCACGGCCGTCGCTCGCCCGGCCGCCGATCTTGACGGTGACCGAGTTACCGACCGCGTCCTTCATCTGGGAGGCGACGGTCCGCTTCCAGATCAGCTCGTAGAGGCGGAACTGGTCGCCGGTCAGGCCCGTCTCGGCAGGCGTGCGGAAACGATCACCCGAAGGACGGATCGCCTCGTGCGCCTCCTGCGCGTTCTTGACCTTGCCCGCGTAGACGCGGGGCTTCTCCGGCAGGTACTCGGCCCCGTAGAGCTGCGTGACCTGCGCCCGGGCCGCCGTGATGGCGGTCTCGGACAGCGTCGTGGAGTCCGTACGCATGTAGGTGATGAAGCCGTTCTCGTACAGCTTCTGCGCCACCTGCATGGTCGCCTTCGCACCGAAGCCGAGCTTGCGCGAGGCCTCCTGCTGGAGCGTGGTCGTGCGGAAGGGCGCGTACGGGGAGCGGCGGTAGGGCTTCGACTCGACCGAGCGGACCGCGAAGGCCGTCTCGGCGAGGGCGGCGGCCAGCGAGCGCGCGTTCGCCTCGTCGAGGTGCAGCACCTCGCTCTTGAGCTGCCCGGTGGAACCGAAGTCGCGACCCTGGGCCACGCGCTTGCCGTCGACCGTGTTCAGCCGGGCGACCAGCGAGGACGGGTCCGAGGCGTCACCGGCGCGGCCGGTGGCGAAGGTGCCGGTCAGGTCCCAGTACTCGGCCGAGCGGAAGGCGATGCGCTCGCGCTCCTTCTCGACGACCATGCGGGTGGCCACCGACTGCACGCGGCCCGCCGACAGCTTCGGCATGACCTTCTTCCACAGGACCGGCGAGACCTCGTAGCCGTAGAGGCGGTCGAGGATGCGGCGGGTCTCCTGGGCGTCGACCATGCGCTGGTTGAGCTCGCGCGGGTTGGCGACGGCGTCGCGGATCGCGTCCTTGGTGATCTCGTGGAAGACCATCCGGTGGACGGGGACCTTGGGCTTGAGGACTTCCTGCAGGTGCCACGCGATGGCTTCGCCCTCGCGGTCCTCATCGGTGGCGAGGAAAAGTTCGTCGGACTCGGCCAGCAGCTCCTTGAGCTTCCTGACCTGCGCCTTCTTGTCCGCGTTGACGACGTAGATCGGCGCGAAGTCGTGCTCGACGTCCACACCGAGACGACGGACCTCGCCCGTGTACTTGTCGGGAACCTCGGCCGCGCCGCTGGGGAGGTCGCGGATGTGCCCGACGCTCGCCTCGACGACGTATCCCGGGCCGAGGTAGCCCTTGATCGTCTTCGCCTTGGCAGGAGACTCGACGATGACGAGTCGGCGGCCGCCCTTTGCGGTCTCGCTAGTCGGGGACAACTTGGCTCTTCTCTCCGGTCGGCACTCGGTCGCAGTACGGCGACGCTGCGGAGTGTGACGGTACAACCCGCCCCCGTGTCAAACGGCACAAGCCCGCAACGGCCACTCGAACGGTAACCCGACAAGTGCCACTTCTGCCGCCCGGATGCCGCGGCGGACCCTTCCTGATCACCGTGCGGGGGGTCCTGGGGGCCGTCTGGCCCCGCCCTCGGAGCTCCCCGGAAAGGGTTGCGGGCGGGCTGGCGAACGGGCTGGCGAACGCCGCTCCGCCCGTCCCGCGGGCCCTGCGGCGCCTCGCTCCGGCGCCGGGGTCAGACCTGGCCGAGGCACCACGCGCCGAGCGCGAGCGAAAGCGCGCCGGCCAGGACGGCGACCGGTACGGCCACGGCGTGGCGCACGCCCTCTGCGACCGGCGCGCGGCGCCATGCGCACGCCCCCGTCCAGGTCAGCAGGGCCGCGCCGAACAGCAGGAACACGGCCGCCGCGAAGATCGCCGGACCACTTTCCACGCCGATTCCCCCGCCCCAAGCGCCGCTGCCGGAGTCCCCCCGGACTCCCCCGGTGCGGACCCTTCCAGCCCCGGGCGTACGGCGCGCGAACCCCGGGTTAACTCACGGCTGCGAGGGCTCCGGGGGCACCGCCGGCTCCAGGAACCCCTGCTCCACCAGCAGCCGGATCGCCTCCGGCGTACGGTCCCGCAGCACCACCGGATCCTCCTCGACCAGGTGGGCGATCGCGTCGAGGATGCGCCCGGCGCTCAGTGAGCCGTCGCACACTCCGGCGAAGCCCGCGCCGACCGTGTCCACCTTGGTGGCGCGCCGCATCCCGCGGTTCTGGCGGAGCACGACGTGCTCCGGGTCCTCCGCGCCGGGCGCGCCGACCTGCTCCTGGACGACTTCCAGGGCCAGCCGGAAGTACCCCTCCAGCAGCGCCGCGTCGTCGTGCTCGCGCAGGTAGTCCTGGCGGGCGAAATGGGCCCGGACGGTGTCGCCGAGCGGCTGTTCCACCGAGTGCGGCCATTCCTCGACCACGATCGACGCGGCTGCCGCGTCCGTCCGGCGCAGAGTGATCCAGCCGAAGCCGATCGACTTGGTCTTGCGCGCCTCGAACTCGTCCAGCCAGGCCTCGTAGCGCCGGGCGTACGCCTCGGGGTCCTCGCGGTGGTCGCCCGCGTCCCGCAGCCACAGCTCCGCGTACTGCGTCACGTCCTGCACGTCACGCTGCACGATCCACGCGTCGCAGCCCTCCGGCACCCAGGAACGCAGCCGGTCGTGCCAGTCCTCGCCCTCGACGTGCTGCCAGTTGGCCAAGAACTGCGCATATCCGCCCGGATTCAATCGGTCACCGGCCTGGCGGACCAGCGCGCGGCACAGGTCGTCCCCGCCCATCCCGCCGTCCCGGTAGGTCAACCGGGCCCCGGGCGAGATCACGAAGGGCGGGTTGGAGACGATCAGGTCGTAGGTCGCGTCGCCGACCGGCTCGAAGAGCGAACCGGTGAGCAGCTCGGCCTCCGGGGCTCCCGACAGCGCAAGCGTCAGACGGGTGAAGTCCAGGGCGCGCGGGTTGACGTCCGTGGCCGTGACCCGGGTCGCGTGCTGCGCCGCGTGCAGGGCCTGGATGCCGGATCCGGTGCCGACGTCGAGGGCCGAGCCGACCGGGGTGCGCACGGTGATCCCGGCCAGGGTGGTGGAGGCCCCGCCGACGCCCAGGACCACGCCCTCCTCCCGGCTGCCGATCCCGCCGGCCCCGCCGACCGCGCAGCCCAGGTCCGAGACGATGAACCAGTCCTCGCCGTCCGGGCCGCCGTACGGCCGCACGTCCACCACGGCGTGTACGTCGTCCCCCGCGCGGCGCAGCCAGCCGTCGGCCAGCGCCTCCTCGACGGGCAGCGCGACCGCGGCCCGGTCGTACGGCACGGGCCGCTGGAGCAGGAAGAGCCGCACCAGGCCCTCCAGCGGACCGTCGCCGCGGGTGGCGCGCAGGGCGGGGACCGTCTCGCTGCGGGCCAGCGCGGCATAGGCGGGGGCGCCGAGCAGGTCGAGCAGGCCGTCGGCGGTGAAGCCCGCGGCGAGCAGGGCCGCGCGCAGGGCGGCGGCGCGGGCGGGCGAGGGGAGGCGGGGAAGGCTGGTGGTACTCACCCACCCATTGTGGCCGCTGTCACCGACAATCCGTGCGACGCGGCGGACACGGGCGGCGGCCCGGCGCGCACCGGTGCCGTGCCGGGCGCCGCGACACGGTGGACCCTCCCGGTCACGGCACCAGGGCGGCCGGGTCCGTTTCCGGTCCCGGCCGCCCTGGTCGGCGTACGCCCCGTCAGGAGGCGGGCGGTCAGCTCTTGGACGGCTCCGGGGCCGCCGCGACCTGGCAGCCCTTCTGACCGTTCATGGACTTGTCGAGGCCGCCCGCCTTCAGCTTCTCCAGGGCCGCCTTGCCGCCCTGGGTCGTCTGGTCGAGGCCGCTCGCGATGGTCTTGAGGCCCTCGGCGAACTTGCCCTGGTCCTTGGGATCGAGGGCGTCCATCTTCGTCTTGAGGTCCGCATAGCCCTTGGAGGTGTCCTCGAAGCCCTTGACGGCGGCCTTCTGGGTCGCATCACCGTCCTTGACCGGAGGAACTCCCGCGCCCGTCAGGGCCGTACCCATGGCCTTGTACGAGGTGGACATGGTCTGGAACGCGCCCGCGTCGGTCTTCTGCACGTCCTCGGGCTTGCTGCTCTCGGTCGCCACGCGCTTGATGTCGGCGTTGGCGGCTTCGATCTTCTTGAGCTCGGGCTGCCACTTGTCGCAGACCTTCTTGGCCCAGTCGTCGGTCTTCTTGTCGCCGTCGTCACCGCAACCGGACAGCACGAGCATCAGTACCGCGCCGCCGGACAAGGCGGCCGCAAACTTCTTGTTCACCGGATCGGTCCCTTCCAAGGCTCTCGGCCCGGAAGATACACGTCTGCGTCCGGATAAGCGGAAAGACGGACAGACGGCGCGTCAGTACGCGCCGCCCGTCCGCCATTCGGTCCCGCATCACGGCCCCCGTGAGGGCCCTTCGGCGTACCGTCAGGACACCACCGCGGGGTCGGCCGGCTGGGCCACCCGCTCGGCGGCGTCGCTGCCCGTGTCGTCGCCGACCGTGATGCCGCGCCGCTTGGACACGTACACCGCGCCGACGATCACGATGATCGCCAGGACGGCGACCACCGCGCGGACGGTCGCACTGGCGTCCACGCCGTAGCTGAACTGCACGACGGCGGGGGCGATCAGCAGCGCGACCAGGTTCATCACCTTGAGCAGCGGGTTGATCGCGGGGCCGGCGGTGTCCTTGAACGGGTCGCCGACGGTGTCGCCGATGACGGTCGCGGCGTGCGCGTCACTGCCCTTGCCGCCGTAGTGGCCGTCCTCGACGAGCTTCTTCGCGTTGTCCCACGCGCCACCGGAGTTGGCGAGGAAGACCGCCATCAGCGTGCCGGTGCCGATCGCGCCGGCCAGGTACGAACCGAGCGCCCCGACGCCGAGGCTGAAGCCGACCGCGATGGGGGCCATCACGGCGAGCAGGCCGGGCGTGGCGAGCTCGCGCAGCGCGTCCTTGGTGCAGATGTCCACGACGCGCCCGTACTCGGGCTTCTCGGTGTAGTCCATGATCCCGGGGTGCTCGCGGAACTGGCGGCGCACCTCGTAGACCACGGCGCCGGCCGAGCGGGACACCGCGTTGATGGCCAGGCCCGAGAAGAGGAACACGACGGCCGCGCCGAGGATCAGCCCGACGAGGTTGTTGGGCTGCGAGATGTCCAGGCTCAGGCCCATGTCCCCGGCCTTGGCGCCGACGTCCTTGACGGCCGTGGCGATCGCGTCGCGGTACGAGCCGAAGAGCGCGGCGGCGGCCAGTACGGCCGTGGCGATCGCGATGCCCTTGGTGATCGCCTTCGTGGTGTTGCCCACCGCGTCCAGGTCGGTCAGGACCCGGGCGCCCGCGCCCTCGACGTCGCCGGACATCTCCGCGATGCCCTGGGCGTTGTCGGAGACCGGGCCGAAGGTGTCCATGGCGACGATGACGCCGACGGTGGTCAGCAGGCCGGTGCCGGCCAGGGCCACCGCGAAGAGCGCCAGCATGATCGAGGTGCCGCCGAGCAGGAAGGCGCCGTAGACACCGAGGCCGATGAGCAGCGCGGTGTAGACGGCGGATTCCAGGCCGATGGAGATGCCGGCGAGGACGACGGTGGCAGCTCCCGTGAGCGAGGACTTGCCGATGTCCTGGACGGGACGGCGGTTGGTCTCGGTGAAGTAGCCCGTGAGCTGCTGGATCAGGGCCGCGAGCACGATGCCGATGGCCACGGAGACGAGCGCGAAGACGCGCGGGTCTCCGGAGTGGCCGGTGATGCCCGCGTCCTCGACGCCGACCAGGTCCTTGAAGCTGGAGGGCAGGTAGACGAGGGCCGCGACGCCGACGAGCACCAGCGAGATGACCGCCGAGATGAAGAATCCGCGGTTGATGGCGCTCATGCCGCTGCGGTCGGTGCGACGCGGGGAGACCGCGAAGATGCCGATCATGGCGGTGACGACGCCGATCGCCGGGACGATCAGCGGGAAGGCCAGGCCCAGGTCGCCGAAGGCGGCCTTGCCCAGGATGAGCGCCGCGACGAGCGTGACGGCGTAGGACTCGAAGAGGTCGGCGGCCATTCCGGCGCAGTCCCCGACGTTGTCGCCCACGTTGTCGGCGATGGTCGCGGCATTGCGGGGATCGTCCTCCGGAATGCCCTGTTCGACCTTGCCGACCAGGTCGGCGCCGACGTCGGCGGCCTTGGTGAAGATGCCGCCGCCGACACGCATGAACATCGCGATGAGCGCGGCGCCGAGGCCGAAGCCCTCCAGGACCTTGGGGGCGTCGGCGGCGTAGACGAGCACCACGCAGGAGGCGCCGAGCAGGCCGAGGCCGACGGTGAACATGCCCACCACGCCGCCGGTGCGGAAGGCGATCCGCATGGCCTTGTGGGAGACCTCGGTGAGGTCCTTGGCGGCCTCGCCCTCGGCGGGGGTGGCCTCGCGGGCGGCCGCGGCGACGCGGACGTTGGCGCGGACGGCCAGGCGCATGCCGATGTAGCCGGTGGCGGCCGAGAAGAGCGCGCCGACGAGGAAGAAGGCGGAACGTCCCGCCCGCTGGGTCCAGTTCTCGGCGGGGAGCATGAAGAGCAGGAAGAACACGACCACGGCGAAGATACCGAGGGTGCGCATCTGCCGCCCCAGGTAGGCGTTGGCGCCTTCCTGGACGGCCGCCGCGATCTCCTTCATCCGGTCGGTTCCCTCGTCGGCGGCGAGGACCTGGCGGACCAGGATCTGCGCGACCACGAGTGCCGCGAGTGCCACCGCGGCGATGACGATCACGATAAGCCGATTGTCATCGGTAAGCACCGCCGCAGCCAGCGGAGCGGTGCCTTCTTGCGCGAGAGGGGTGAAGAGCCCCGTCATTCGTCCTCCTTGACGTGATGAACCCAAGATGTGGACGGATTGTAGGGAGCGCGACCTGATCAAAACAGTGGGCGGGAAACGGAATTGGCCTGCTCTTGCTCCTCACCAATAGATCGCGTCACGCCAATACCCTCGAAAGTAGTAATGGGGCAAACCCATTGACCGGTCGCGCGGCGTTCCCGGATCACCGGGATTCGATCTAGAAAAACAAAAAAGGCCCTGCTCAGCAGGGCCTTGAAAAAATATCGGAAGATGGGATTAAAGATCTATGGGGGGTCCGTGCGAGAAACACGGGCGGACTAGGGGAGTTCGGAGGCGCCGGTCGTCGGCCAGCTCATCCTGATGACACCGCCCGATTCCCCACTGGTCACTTCGACGTCGTCGACGAGTCCGCTGATCACCGCGAGGCTCATCTCGTCCTCGGTATCGGTGGTGTCGGCGTCGTCCATCGCCGCGGCGGAGTCCGGGTCGGCGTCCGCGTCGGCCGAAGAAGGCGTGGCGGTGCCACCGGGCGGCCCGGGGACCTCGTCGCCGACCTCGATGGAGAAGACCTTCTCCTCGTCGGTCAGCACGACGCGGACCGGAGCGGTCAGCCCGTTGCCGCGGTGCAGCCCGACGGCGCGCGAACAGGCCTCGCCCACGGCGAGTCTGACCTCGTCGAGGACGGCCTCTTCCACGCCGGCCCGGCGGGCCACGGCGGCCGCGACCAGACGGGCAGTCCGGACGTGTTCGGGTTGAGCGCTGAAGCGGAGTTCAACGGTGGCCATGCGCGTCCCCCTCGGACTACGGGCGTGCCTTGCAGGGGCCCGGGCCACTGTGGCCCGGAACCCCCCGCTCCTACTGGCGGGATCCGTCAGTCGGTGGCGTTGACGGCGTCTTCCACCGTGGTGTGGATCGGGAACACCTTGGTGAGACCGGTGATGCGGAAAATCTTGAGGATGCGCTCCTGGTTGCACACCAGGCGCAGCGAGCCCTCGTGCGCGCGGACGCGCTTGAGGCCTCCCACGAGCACACCGAGGCCGGTGGAGTCGAGGAAGTCCACTCGCTCCATGTCGACAACCAAGTGGTAGCTGCCGTCGTTCACCAACTCGACCAACTGCTCGCGCAGCTTGGGCGCGGTATACACATCAATCTCGCCACCGACCTCGACGACTGTGCGGTCGCCAACTGTGCGAGTCGACAGGGACAGGTCCACGGATCCTCCAGCACCTTGCTATCGAGCGGCGCCCCCCAGGGGCCTCCTCACCCGAAGGTAGAGGAGGGATTGGCTGCCGCGATGGCATTCAATCACTTACCGGCAGGCGCGCACGACGCCTTGGGACCATTGTCCCGCACACCGGTGACACACTCACTTCGGATGTCCCATACTCCCCGTCCCGGTCGGCCCACGGCAGCCGCGGACTCACGACCCGGCCCCGACACGGTCCTGGACCGCCTGTCACGGGGGCCTTCGCGAGCTGCGCGCATCACCCATACGGAGCACTTGCCCCCTCGGGAGGGCCGTCATGCGGTCTGGCCCGATCGCATCCGAACTGATGTCGTAGCCGCGATCCAGGCAGCGGGCATCGAACATCCGTGGGAACACCAGGCCGCCGCGGCCGAGCTCGCCCTCGACGGCGAATCCGTGATCGTCGCCACCGGTACCGCCTCCGGCAAGTCCCTGGCCTACCTCGCCCCGGTGCTCAGCGCCCTCGCCGACGGCGCCGAGGCGCCCAACGGTCGGGGCGCCACCGCCCTGTACCTCGCCCCCACCAAGGCCCTGGCCGCCGACCAGCGGCGGGCCGTGCGGGAGCTGGCCCGGCCCCTGGGAAACGCGGTCAGGCCCGCCGTCTACGACGGGGACACCCCCGTCGAGGAGCGCGAATGGGTCCGCCAGTACGCCAACTACGTGCTCACCAATCCCGACATGCTGCACCGCGGGATACTCCCGGCCCACCCCCGCTGGTCCTCCTTCCTGCGGGCCCTGCGCTACGTGGTCATCGACGAGTGCCACACCTACCGCGGGGTCTTCGGCTCCCACGTCGCCCAGGTGCTGCGCCGCCTGCGACGGCTGTGCGCCCGCTACGGCTCCGATCCGGTCTTCCTCCTCGCCTCGGCCACCGCCACCGATCCGGCCGCCTCGGCGAGCCGACTGACCGGCACGAGCGTGACGGAGATCACGGACGACGCCTCTCCGCGCGGCGAGGTCGTCTTCGCCCTGTGGGAGCCGCCGCTCACCGAGCTGCGGGGCGAGAAGGGCGCCCCGGTGCGCCGCACGGCGACCGCGGAGACCGCCGACCTGCTGACCGACCTGGTCGTCCAGGGGGTCCGTACGGTCGCCTTCGTGCGCTCCCGGCGCGGCGCCGAGCTGATCGCCCTGATCGCCCAGGAGCGCCTCGCCTCCGTCGACCGCTCACTACCGCCCCGGGTGGCCGCCTACCGGGGCGGCTACCTGCCCGAGGAGCGCCGGGCCCTGGAGCGGGCCCTGCACTCCGGCGAGCTGCTCGGGCTCGCCGCCACGACCGCCCTGGAGCTGGGCGTGGACGTCTCCGGCCTGGACGCCGTCCTGATCACCGGCTACCCGGGCACCCGGGCCTCCCTGTGGCAGCAGGCGGGCCGGGCCGGACGCTCCGGCCACGGCGCCCTGGCGGTCCTGGTCGCCCGGGACGACCCGCTGGACACCTACCTGGTCCACCACCCCGAGGCCCTGTTCCAGCAGCCGGTGGAGGCCACCGTCCTGGACCCCGACAACCCGTACGTCCTCGCCCCCCACCTGTGCGCGGCGGCGGCCGAGCTGCCCCTGACCGAGCCCGACCTGGCCCTCTTCGGCCCGGCCGCCCGCGACCTGCTGCCCCAGCTCGAAGCGGCGAAGCTGCTGCGCCGCCGGGCCACGGCCTGGCACTGGACCCGCCGGGAGCGCGCCTCGGACCTGACCGACATCCGGGGCGGCGGCGGGCGCCCGGTGCAGATCGTCGAGGCCGCCACCGGCCGGCTGCTCGGCACCGTGGACGAGGCGGCCGCCCACACCGCAGTCCACGACGGCGCCGTCCACCTCCACCAGGGCCGCACCTACCTGGTGAAGAACCTGGACCTGGAGGACTCGGTCGCCCTCGTCGAGGAGGCCTCCCCGCCCTTCTCCACCACCGCCCGCGACATCACCTCCATCTCCGTCCTGGACACCGAGACCTCGATCCCCTGGGGCCCGGCCACGCTCTGCTTCGGGTCGGTCGAGGTCACCAACCAGGTGGTCTCCTACCTACGGCGCAAACTGATCACCGGCGAGGTGCTCGGCGAGGCCAAGCTCGACCTGCCGCCGCGCACCCTGCGCACCCGGGCCGTGTGGTGGACGGTCACCGAGGACCAGCTCGACGAGGCCCGGATCGATCCGGAGATCCTCGGCGGCGCCCTGCACGCCGCCGAGCACGCCTCCATCGGGCTGCTCCCGCTGTTCGCCACCTGCGACCGCTGGGACATCGGCGGCGTCTCCGTGCCGCTCCACCCGGACACCCTCCTTCCGACGGTCTTCGTCTACGACGGCCACCCCGGCGGTGCCGGGTTCGCGGAGCGGGCCTTCCACACGGCCCGCGCCTGGCTGACCGCGACCCGCGACGCGATCGCCGCCTGCGAGTGCGAGGCCGGCTGCCCGTCCTGCATCCAGTCCCCCAAGTGCGGCAACGGCAACGACCCCCTCCACAAGCGCGGCGCCGTCCGCCTCCTCACCCACCTCCTCTCAGCGGCCCCGCCGCCGCCCTAGTCAGCCCCGGCCCGGGGTCCGGCCCGGGACCCGCGCGCGAGGTGGACCGCGGGGCGTAAGGACCGGTCGGGGCGAGGGCCGTCACCTCCGCGACCTCGCCCGAGACCGTGCAGGCGGCCATCCGGGCGCCCTGTGCCACCGCCACCCGCAGCGCCGCGGCGCACGCGGCCGCGGGGCCATGGGTCCAGCTCGCGGCGGCGGCCAGGGCCGCCAGGTCGGCGGCGGCCGCGGCCCGGTGCCGGGCCACCACCGCCTGGCCCAGCAACAGCACGCCCCCGAAGACCGCCACGAGCGCCGTGGCCACCACGGCCGCCCACACCGTGGCCGAACCCCGCTCCCGGCTCACGGCGGCGGCCCCACGCTGTCCTCGGCCAGCGCCACCGCCTGGGCCCCCAGCCGCACCGACAGGGCCCGCGGGCCCGGCGCGGGCGCACTCACCCTGACCCGCCACAGGTCACCCGCCCGCTCCAGCTCCACCCGCGCCCCCGCCGGGGCGGCCTCCCGGGCCGCCGCGAGCGCCACCTCGACCGGCTCGGTGCGGGCCGCCAGCCGCGCCCCGGCCCGCGCCGCGTCCACGCACCGGATCTGCGCGGCCGCCGCCATCAGCGCCCACACCAGCAGCGCCGCGAAGAGGACCAGGGCCGGGATCACCAAGGACGCCTCCGCCGTCACATATCCCCGGTCACCCATTTCGCCGGACCGCCCGCACCCCCCGGACGCACCGTCAGAAAGGCCGCCCCGAAACCGATCAGAAACCCCGTCAGGAGATCCGTCAGAAGCTCCGCCAGAAGGGCCATCGGAAGGGACACCGGGAGGGCCATCGGAACGGTGATCAGAAAGGCGCATCGAGTGCCTTCCCGATGGTCGACTGGAGCGCCGCCGCGACGACGTCACTCGTGACCACCTTGTACAGAACGGCGGCGAACGCACACGCCGCGATCGTGCCCATGGCGTATTCCGAAGTCGACATTCCCGCGTCCCCGCAGCGGCCCCGCAGAGCCGACCGAACACGCACCCACATGATCCTCACGACAACCTCCTGTGAATTTTCGTAACTGATGTGATTTCAGTTGCCCGAGAGGAGACCGGAAGCCATTCCGATCACCACCGGGGCCACCCCTACGGCGAGAAAGGCGGGGAGGAAACACAGCCCGACCGGAGCGGTGATGAGCACCGAGACCCGCTGCGCCCTGGCCCCCGCCCGCCGGGCCCGGTCCTCGCGGACCCGCGCCGCCAGCCGCGACACCTGCTCCGCCGCGGGCGCCCCGGTCCGCGCGGCCCGGTCCAGGTACTCGGCGAGCTCCCGGGCGTCCGGCAGCCGGGCCAACCTCCCCCACGTCCCGCCCGGTTCACCGCCGAGCCGCAGCTCCGCCCCGGCCAGGGCCAACCGCTCGCCCACCGGCCCGCCCAACGACTCCCCGACCACCTCGGCGGCCTCCACCGGCCCGGCGCCGGCCGCCAGGCACGCGGCCAGCAGATCCGCGGCGAGGGGCAGCTGACGCGCCGCTTCCCTCAGTTCCTCCCCCTCTCCCGGCGACGCCCGCGCCCGGAGCTGCCACCTGCGCGCCCCGAAGGCCGCCGCGCACCCGACCGCCCCACCCACCGCCCCGCCGACCAGGACCCAGCCGGCCAGCAGCGCGCCGAGCGGCCCCGCCCACACCCCCGCGACGCCCCGGACCCGGCTCCCGAACCCGGACCCGGAGTGAACCCGCTCCACCCCGAGGAGCACCGCGATCCTGCGCCGGGCCGCCCGTCCGCGGACCCGCGCGCCCAGCACCGACCCCAGGCACATCACCGCTCCCGCGAGACAGAGCGCCGTCCCCAGCCTGTGGACGAAGAGCGGGGAGTGAACGAAGAGCGGGGAGTGAACGAAGAGCGGGGAGTGGACGGAGAGCGGGGAGTGGACGGAGAGCGGGGAGTGGACGGAGAGCTGGACCGCGACGCCGCCCATCACCGCTCCCCCGCCCGCATCAGCCGCCGGCACCACAGCAGCCCGAGCACCTCCAGGACCCCGCCCACCGCCAGACATCCCAGACCCAGCGGCGTGTGGAGCAGCACCCGCACGGGATCGGCGCCCATCACGGTCCCCATCAGCAGACCGACCAACGGCAACAGCGCGAGCACGACCGCGGTGGACCGCGCCCCCGCCAGCTGGGCCCGCAGCGACTCCTCCTGGTCCCGCTCCGCCCGCAACGCCCCCTCCAGCCGCTCCAACCCGGCCGCCAGCCCCGCTCCGCCGTCCAATGACACCCGCCAGCAGGCGGCCATCCCGGCGAGCCCCTCCGCGCCCGGCTCCCGGGCCGCCGACCGCAGCGCACCGGCCACGTCCCCGCCGAAGGCCGCCGCGGCCAACAACCCCGCCTCCGCGGCGCCCGGACCTCCCGGTCCGGCCACCGTGCGGCGCATGGCCGCCGTCAGTGCCTGCCCCGGCTGCGCCCCGGAGCGCAGCTCCGCCACGACCGCCCCGCACAGCGCCGCCACCTCCGCGGCCCGTGCCTCCCGGGCCCGGGCCCGCCGACGCACCCTCAGGAGCCTGCGCACCAGCGGCACCGCCACCGCGCCCGCGACGAGCGGGATCACCGATCGGCCCAGCACCGCGAGGAGCAGCCCGACCAGCAGCGCGCCCCACTCCGGCCGGCGTGCCGCCCGTACCCGCGCCGCGGCGAGCACCCGCTCCCACGGCACCGGCCCACCGGGTGCCACCGGCCCCGCCCCGGCCAGCAACAGCCGGGCCCGCCGGGGCCCCCGGTCGCCTCCGGCCAACGACCAGGCCGCCGCTCCGCCGCACAGCGCCGCGGCGAACACCGGAGCCGACACCAACGACGTCCCCGCGCTCACCGGACCCCTCCCAGCAGCGGGCGCAGCCGCTCCCAGCCCGCCTCCCGGACGAAGCCGCGCGATCCCCAACGCAGCGCCGGTACCGTCACCACCAGTCCGGCGGGGTCCCGCTCCAGCACGTGCACCTCGGCCACCCGGCGCCGCCCGCCACGGTCCCGGACGAGATGGATCACCAAGGACAGCGCCGACGCCAACTGGCTGTGCAGGGCCGCCCGGTCCAGCCCGGCGGCGCTCCCGAGCGCCTCCATCCGGGCCGGGACGTGCGCGGCGGCATTCGCATGGACCGTCCCGCAGCCGCCCTCGTGCCCGGTGTTCAACGCGGCCAGCAGGTCAGCCACTTCGGGCCCGCGCACCTCACCCACGACCAATCGGTCCGGGCGCATCCGCAGCGCCTGGCGGACCAGGTCCGCCAAGGTGACCAGGCCGGCGCCCTCCTGGTTGGCCGGTCTGGCCTCCAACCGCACCACATGCGGATGGTCGGGGCGCAGCTCGGCCGAATCCTCGGCCAGGACGATCCGCTCGCCCGGCCCGACCAGCCCCAGCAACGCGGAGAGCAGGGTGGTCTTCCCGGTCCCGGTGCCCCCGGAGACCAGGAACGAGAGCCGGGCCTCGACCAGGGCCCGGAGCAGCCGCTGCCCACCCGGTGGCAGCGTCCCCGCGGCCACCAGCTCGTCCAGGGTGAAGGCCCGAGGCCGCACCACCCGCAGCGACAGACAGGCCGATCCCACCGAGACCGGCGGCAGCACCGCATGCAGCCGGGTCCCGTCCGGCAGTCGCGCGTCCACCCAGGGCCGCGCATCGTCGAGCCGGCGCCCCGCGACTGCGGCCAGCCGCTGCGCGAGCCTGCGCACCGCCTCGGCGTCCGTGAAGGTCACGGAGGTCAACTCCAGCCCTCCGCCCCGATCCACCCACACCCGGTCGGGCGCCGCCACCAGGACGTCCGTCACGCCGGGATCGGCCAGCAGCGCCTCCAGGGGCCCCGCGCCGACCAGCTCGCACCGCAACTCCTCTGCCGCCCCCAGCACTTCCGCGTCCCCCAACAGGCGCCCCTGGGCCCGCAGCGCCGCCGCCACCCGGGCCGGGGTCGGCTCCGCGCCGCTCTCCGCGAGCCGCTGGCGCACCGCGTCCAGCAACCCCGCGGTCATCCCGTCACCCCCTGACCGCTGGAGACGGACACCCGCTCCCAGAAGCCGTCGCAGAACCGCGCCAGCGCGCCCCGGGGACGCGCCCCGGGCGTCTCCCCCTCGGCCACCCGCCCCGGCAGCCCCACCTCCAGCGGCACCTCCCCGGCCAGCGGCACCCGCAGCAGCTCGGCCACCTCCTCGGCGTCCAGCCCGCCCGGGAGCCTCCCCCGGACCACCACCCGCACGTCCCGGGCCACCATCCGCACCCCGGCCGCCACCCGCCCGGCGGCGGCCACCGCCCGCAGCTCACCCGGCACCACGAGCAGCACCAGGTCCAGCTGGGCCAGCACCTCGGCCACCCCCTCGTCCACCCGGCGGGGCAGGTCGACCACCACCACCCCGCCCCGGCGGCGCGCGGCGGCCACCACGGACCGCATCGCGGCGGGCGGCACCACCACCCGGTCCCCCCGGTCCCAGCTGAGCACCCGCAACGCGTGCAGTTCCGGCAGCGATTCGGCCAGCGCATCACCGCCGACCCGGCCGCGCGAGCCGGCGAAGTCCGGCCAGCGCAGCCCTTCCGCGCCCTCACCCCCGAGCAGCACATCCATCCCGCCGCCCAGCGGGTCACCATCGATGAGGAGGGTCCGCTCCCCGGAGGCGGCGGCCCGCACCGCCAGGGCACAGGCGAGCGTGGACGCCCCGGCGCCGCCGCTCCCGCCGATCACCCCGACCGTGAGCGCGGGCCGTCCGGCGCCCTCCACCACATCGGCGATGCGGTCGACGAGCCGGCCCTCGGCGTCCGGCAGCCACAGGACCTCCTCGGCCCCGATCTCCACCGCCCGCTGCCACACCAGGGGGTCGTCCAGATCCCGGCCGACGAGGAACACCCCGTCCCTGCGGGGCGCCCCGCGCACCCGCCGGGCGGCGTCGTCCCCCACCAGGACGAGCGGCGCGGCCTCCCAGCCGACCCCTGCGGCGCCACCGGGACGCGCTCCACGATCCGCGCGGCCCGCGCCACCTCGATCACCCCCGACGGATCGGACGCCTCCGCCGGCTCCGACAGCTTCATCAGCTCCATCGGGCCCCGCGACCCACGCCGTTCCGCTTTGCTCGGGCACCGAGTGCGCCACATGCGGCTCGGCCCCCGCGGCGGCGCACAGCCGCAGCAGGTCGTCGAGCAGCAGCGGGTCCTCCGTGATGATCAGTGGTCGGCCACCGCCACCGAGCGTCCCGGACCGCGGACCACCTCCCCGCCACCCCGGCCGACCACCGGCGGAACCCGACTGCGCCCGCCCCGGCCGCGCCCTCGCACCGATCCCGACCCCGCCCCGCCGCCTCCGGCCCCTCGCCTCGGCGACCGGGTCCACCACCGGTGCCGCCGACGCTCCGGGCGAAGAACCAAACGAAGAGCCGATCGACGTACCAGTCGTCGATCCGGCGAAGGATCCAGCCATGATCTCCACCCATTTCTCACCGCAAATCCCGGGTCGTGGACTTCACGCCCGGAATCACCGTGCAGCGATGAGGGGAAATCAAGTGGATCTTGCTCGAAAACTGTGGACAAGAACTCGCCTGTGAATAACTCCGACACCCACATGGGTGAGTTCAGAGCGCCGCGGAACGACTACGCACCGTCACGCGTCTGGGGAGGTATGGGCCTTCGCCACGCAGGCCCACCGAGCGAAGGGGGCCAGAGGAATGATCACTTGGGGCCGAAGGCAGGGACGCAAACCGCGTCCGGACATGCGACGACCCCCGCCGGGGGGGAGAGCGGGGGTCGTCCCCACGGTCCGACTCGGGGGGGGAGGAGCCAGACCGGGTTAGCACGGTCGCGAACGATCCGTGACTTCCATGGTGTACCCGAGAGCCTTCTTAGGCAAACCCACGCGCCACACCTTACGCCGAATGGTGGGCGCATATGCTCGGGGCGTGGAAAATCAGCCCTTGCCGCACTCCTTGCCTCGCACCGCTGCCTTCTTCGACCTGGACAAGACCGTCATTGCGAAGTCCAGCGCCCTGACGTTCGGCAAGTCCTTCTACCAAGGCGGCCTGATCAACAGGCGAGCGGTGCTGCGCACCGCGTACACCCAGTTCATCTTCCTGGCCGGCGGCGCCGACCACGATCAGATGGAGCGGATGCGGGAGTACCTCTCCGCGCTCTGCAAGGGGTGGAACGTGCAGCAGGTCCGGGAGATCGTCGCCGAAGCCCTGCACGACCTCATCGACCCGATCATCTACGACGAGGCCGCCTCGCTCATCGAGGCCCATCACACCGCGGGCCGCGACGTGGTGATCGTGTCCACCTCCGGCGCGGAGGTGGTCGAGCCGATCGGCGCGATGCTCGGCGCCGACCGGGTGGTCGCCACGCGCATGGTGGTCGGCGAGGACGGCTGCTTCACCGGCGAGATCGAGTACTACGCCTACGGGCCCACCAAGGCGGAAGCCGTGCGGGAGTTGGCCGAGTCCGAGGGCTACGACCTCGCGCGCTGCTACGCCTACAGCGACTCGGTGACGGACATCCCGATGCTGGAGGCGGTGGGCCACCCACATGTGGTCAATCCCGATCGGACGTTGCGGCGCGAGGCGATCGCCCGCGAGTGGCCGGTCCTGGTCTTCAACCGCCCGGTCCGGCTCAAGCAGCGACTGCCCGGACTCTCCATGCCCGCCCGGCCCGCGCTGATCGCCGCCGCGGCCGTCGGCGCCGCCGCGGCCACGGCGGGCCTGGTCTGGTACGCCAGCCGCCGCCGGGCGAACGCCCTCGCCGCGGTGACCGGTTCGGCCTGACCCCGCCCCGTACCCGACCCCACCCCGAACCCGGGCCGCCTCCGAACCCGGCTCCGCCCAGAAACCCGGCCCGCCCGAACCCGCCGAGGCAGGCCCTGACCAGCACGGACAGGGCCTGTCCGATTCACACCGGTACGCCCAGGAAAGTAAAGAAGTGAGGCTAGGGGTTCCGCTTACCTCGGAAGCGGGGTACAAATGAGTCAACGGCCCGCGAGACCAAAGAACATCCGAGAGGATCATCTTTAACCGCAGTAAGGCCCACGGACCGAGCAGAACGCATGAACGCCGAGCACCCACGCGACGTCGACCCGTCGATTACGGGCCAGCCGCACCAGGTGACGGGCAGAGCTCCCGACCTGATGGGCAATCTTCGAGGACGCTTGGTAACTGGGCGTAAATGCCAGCGGCGACACCAGAGCAAGACGGTGTCGCCGCATCCCTTTGTCGGCCTTCGGAGCGTGCGCCCCTCGGACCACGCGACCCCTCGGACCGCATGACGTCTTGGACCGCGCGACCCCTCGGACCGTGCGCCCTCAGGCCGCCCCGCGCTGGAGCGCCTCGCACACCGCCGTCGACTCGCGGACACCCAGCTCGACCGCCCGCCCGCAGTGTGCGATCCAGGCGGCCATCCCTTCCGCGGTCCCGGACACGTAGCCCTCGAAGGCCGCCAGGTACGCCGCCGACCCCTGCTCGGCGTGGCCGACCTCCGCGGGGCAGATCGCCTTCGGGTCGAGGCCGCTGTTGATGAGCACGATCCGCTCGGCCGCCCGCGCGACCAGGCCGTTGTACGAGCCGAACGGCCGCAGGGCCAACAGCTCGCCGTGCACCACCGCAGCCGTGACCAGGGCCGGCGCCGAACCCCCGCCGATGATCAGGCCGGACAGCCCTTCGAGCCGCCCCGCGACCTCCTGCGCGTCCGGCAACGCAAGTGTCACCAGCGGCTCGTCCACCGGCTCACCGGCCAGCCTCGGCCGCCCCACGATGTCACCGGCGTGCGGGTCGGTTCCGGAACCCGGTTCCGAGCCCGCCGCCGCGCCCGCCTTGACCTGCCCCACCGCCACCAGGTGCAGCCGCGCGAGCACCCGCATCGGCGACTGCCGCCAGATGCTCAGCAGCTGCCCGGCCTCGGCGGTGAGCCGCAGCGCCGCGCCCACGGTCCGCGCCTGCTCCTCCGAGCCGAAGTCGCTGCGCCGCCGGACCTCCTCCAGCGCCCAGTCCGCTCCGGACAGCGCGGCGCTACCGCGCGCGGCGCGCAGTGCGGCCTCCGAGGTGATCTCCCCGGCCCGTCGGCGCATCACCCGGTGCCCGTAGACCCGGTCCACGGCTTTGCGTACGGAGTCCACCGCGTCCGGGACGCCGGGGAGCGACGTCAGGGCGGCCAGCGGGTCAGAAGCGCTACTCATAAGTAGGGAGCCTACGCACTGCCCACCCATAGCACCGACCCCTCCTTGGAGTGGTCTTCTTCACTCACATCGACCACGACGTGCGATCAACCGACTACGCTTGGTGAACATGAAGATCGCTTTCGTGGGAAAGGGCGGCAGCGGCAAGAGCACGCTGTCCTCCCTCTTCATCCGCCACCTCGCAGCCAATGAGGCCCCCGTCGTCGCGGTGGACGCCGACATCAACCAGCACCTGGGCGCCGCGCTCGGCCTCACCGAGGACGAGGCCGCCGCGATGCCCGCCATGGGCGCGCACCTGCCGCTGATCAAGGAGTACCTGCGCGGCTCCAACCCCCGCATCGCCTCCGCCGAGGCGATGATCAAGACCACCCCGCCCGGCACCGGCTCGCGCCTGCTGCGCGTCGCCGAGGACAACCCCGTATACGACGCGTGCGCCCGCACCGTCACGCTCGACGGCCACGAGGAGGGCGACGTCGAATACGTCCGGCTCATGGCGACCGGGCCGTTCACCGAGTCCGATCTGGGCGTGGCCTGCTACCACTCGAAGGTCGGGGCGGTCGAACTCTGCCTGAACCACCTCGTGGACGGGCCCGACGAGTACGTCGTCGTCGACATGACGGCCGGTTCGGACTCCTTCGCCTCCGGCATGTTCACCCGCTTCGACATGACCTTCCTGGTCGCCGAACCGACCCTCAAGGGCGTCTCCGTCTACCGCCAGTACAAGGAGTACGCGCGGGACTTCGGGATCACGCTCAAGGTGGTCGGGAACAAGGTCCAGGGACAGGACGACGTGGACTTCCTGCGCGCCGAGGTGGGCGACGACCTGCTCGTCACCGTCGGGCACTCCGACTGGGTGCGGTCGATGGAGAAGGGTCGCCCGGCCCCCTTCGACCTGTTGGAAGCGAGCAACCGAGTGGCCCTGCAAGTGCTGCAGGACGCGGCCGACGACTCGTACGCCGGACGCGACTGGGCCCGGTACACCGAGCAGATGGTGCACTTCCACCGGAAGAACGCCGAGAGCTGGGGCAACGCGAAGACCGGGGTCGACCTGGCGGACCAGATCGACCCCGACTTCGTGCTGCACGAGCGGCTGGGTCAGCAGCGGACCGGGGTGCCCGGTGGGCCGCTCAGCTCTCCTCTGCCGACTCCGCAGCCGGCTTGACGCCCGCGGGCGCCGCGGGAGCGGAGGGCGGGGTGGCCGGCGGACCCGCCGTCAGGAACTTCGTCCAGCCCTCCTTCGGCGCCTGGCCGACATCGAGCGTGCGCATCCACTCCAGGGCCTTGGGGTCCTGCGCGTCCAGCCAGTCGGCCAGCTCGCGGAAGGTGACGCAGCGGACGTCCTTCTGCGTGCACATGCCCTTGATGGAGTCCTCCACGGCGCGCATGTAGGTGCCGCCGTTCCAGGACTCGAAGTGGTTGCCGATGATCAACGGCGCCCGGTTGCCGTCGTGGACGCGACCGAAGGCCTTCATCAGGCCGTCGCGCATCTGCTCACCCCAGTAGGCGTGCTGCGAGGGGTCGCCCTGGGTGGTCGTACCGGACTGGTTGACCAGGTAGTTGTAGTCCATGCTGAGCGTCTCGAAGGCACGGCCCGGCATCGGCACCAGTTGGAGCGGCAGGTCCCACAGTCCGTCCGTCTTCTTCGGCCAGATCTGCTTGCTGATGCCGCTCGAGTCGTAGCGGAAGCCCATGTCCTTGGCCGCCAGCATGAAGTTCTTCTGGCCTTCGAGGCAGGGCGTCCGGGCGCCGATCAGTTCCTTGTCGTAGTCGAAGGGGAGCGCCTTCTCCTGCTTGAGGGCCGGGGTGTTCGTCTTCCAGGACTTGACGAAGGACTTGGCCTGGTTGATCTCGCTCTTCCACTCCTCCACCGACCAGGTGCCGACGCCGCCCTCGGGACCGCAGAAGTGGCCGTTGAAGTGGGTGCCGATCTCGTTGCCCTCCAGCCAGGCGCCGCGGACCTGCTCGGCGGTGTCCTTGATGCCCTGGAGATCACCGAAACCGATGTCCGAGCGGCCGGACGAGTGCTGGGGAGCGGTGTAGAGGGAACGCTTCTCCTCGGGGAGCATGTAGACGCCGCTGAGGAAGTACGTCATCCGCGCGTTGTACTGCTTGCCGACCCCGCGGAAGTGCGAGAAGAGCTTCTGGCTGTCCTCGCCGGCACCGTCCCAGGAGAAGACCACGAATTGCGGCGGCTTCTCCCCGGGCTTGAGCTTTTCGGGCTTGGCCACATGCGGCTGCGGGCCCGTGTACGAGGTCGAGCCGTCGCCGATCATCCGGAGCACGCTGCCCGGCGCCTCCGGCGCTGCCGCACCCTTCCTGACCTGCCCACCAGCGGAGCCGGTGGGCTTGACGGGGTCCGAGGCACCGCACCCGGTCACCCCCAGGGCCAGTGCCGTGGCGACCAGGCCGCCGGCGATCTTCTTCGTGGCGGCCATCATCCGCCCACCTCATCCCTTGCCCGTTTCGGTGTTCCGCACGTTCCGACCGAAACGTGCCACGCGACCCACCCCGGGAAAGGTATGACAAGCCCGACAAAATACTTAATCACCCTTGCGAGTTAATTCGTAGACCATTCAACCCCTATGCCTGGGCATGACCTTTACTCTCCATTACCATTCATTTACCGAGTGTTGAGACTCCAGCCGCTTCTCCCGCCGCTCTTCCGCCGCTTCTCCCGCCGCTTCACCCCTGCCCCCAGAGGAGACGGGACATGACCGCCAGCGCCCCCACGCGCTCCCACCAGCACGGCGCCCCGCCCCCGGCACCACCCGGGGTTCCGCCCCGGTTCCCGCCCGGCTTCACCGCCGACCTGTCCGCCTCCGCCGCCGTCTTCCTGATCGCCCTGCCCCTCTCCCTGGGCATCGCCCTCGCCACCGGCGCCCCGCTCCAGGCCGGACTCGTGGCCGCGGTGGCGGGCGGTATCGTCGCCGGACGGTTCGGCGGAGCCCCGCTCCAAGTGAGCGGAGCCGCCACCGGACTCACCGTCGTCACCGCCGAGTTGATCCAGCGCTACGGCTGGCGCACCACCTGCGCCATCACCGTGCTGGCGGGACTGTGTCAGGTGGGCCTCGCCCTGCTGCGCACCGCCCGTTCGGCCCTCATGGTCAGCCCGGCCGTCGTCCACGGCATGCTCGCGGGCGTCGGCGTGACGATCGCGATCGCCCAGCTCCACATCGTGCTCGGCGGCACCCCGCAGAGCTCCGCCGTGGCCAACGTCCGGGGACTACCGGCCCAGTTGGCCGACCTCCATCCGGGGGCCCTCGCCGTCAGCGCGCTCACCCTGACCGTGCTGCTCGCCTGGCCGCGGCTGCCCGGCAGGGCCGGACGGGCGCTGCGCAAGGTCCCGGCGGCGCTCGCGGCCGTCGCCTCGGCCACCGCCTTCGCGGCCCTCGGCGGGCTGAGCCTGCCCCGGGTGGACCTGCCCTCCTGGAGCAGCCACGCCCTGCCGGAGCTGCCCGAGGGGCCCGTCCTCGGCATCCTCGCGGCGGTCCTGACCGTCACCCTGGTCGGCAGTGTGGAGTCGCTGCTGTCCGCGGTGGCCACCGACAAGCTGATCGCCTCCGACCGCGCCACGAGCGCCCGCCCCGCGCGCGCCGACCTCAACCGCGAGCTGCGCGGCCAGGGCCTGGCGAACATCGTCTCCGGCGCGCTGGGCGGCCTGCCCGTCGCCGGCGGGGCCGCCCGCAGCGTGGCCAACGTCAAGTCCGGCGCGGTCAGCCGGAGGTCGTCGATGCTGCACGGCCTCTGGGTGCTGCTCGCGGCCGGGCTGCTCGTGCCCGTACTGGACCTGATCCCGCTCGCCGCGCTGGCCGCGCTCGTCATGGCCGTGGGCGTACAGATGGCGAGCATTGCGCGGCTGCGCAACGTCACCCGGCACCGCGAGTTCGTCGTCTACCTCACGACCATCACGGCCGTGGTGCTCGGGGGCGTGCTCGAAGGCGTGGCCGTCGGCATCGCGGTGGCCGTCGCCATCGCCCTGCACCGGTTGGCGCGCACCCGGATCACCGTGGAGGTGCAGCAGGACGGCACGGTCCACCGGGTCTGGGCGCGGGGCCAGTTGACCTTCCTCGCCGTGCCCCGGCTGAGCCGGGTGCTGGGTCAGATCCCGCACCACGGGCACGTCGTGATCGAGCTGGACGGTTCCTTCATCGACCACGCGGCGTACGAGATCCTCCAGGACTGGCAGGACTCCCACCTGGCGCACGGGGGTTCGGTGGAGATCACCGGCCGCTCCGGCGCCCGGATCGGCGAGGCCGACCGCACCCAGCGCGGGGCGCACCACTGCTGCCGCCCCTGGACCCCCTGGCAGAACCACTGCGACCACCGGGCGGAGCCGGAGCCCGCGGGGGCAGCGGCTGCCTCCGCCCCCGAGCAGGCGGAGAGCGCCCGGACCGCTCCCGAGCCGCGGCGGCGCGGTGCCGGTCAACTGGCCAACGGGATCGGTGCCTTCCAGCGCGACACCGCACCGCACGTGCGCGACGAGTTGGCCCGCCTGGCGCGCGAGGGCCAGAGCCCTTCGCAGCTCTTCCTGACCTGCGCGGACTCCCGCCTGGTCACCAGCATGATCACGGCCAGCGGCCCGGGCGACCTGTTCACCGTGCGCAACGTCGGCAACCTGGTCCCGCTGCCGGGCGCCGAGTCCACGGACGACTCCGTGGCGGCCGCCATCGAGTACGCGGTGGACGTGCTCCGGGTGGACAGCATCACCGTGTGCGGGCACTCGGGCTGCGGGGCGATGCAGGCGCTGCTCAACGCGACTCCGGGCGCGCCGATGACCCCGCTGCGCCGCTGGCTGCGGCACGGGCTGCCGAGCCTGGCGCGGATGGGCAGTCGCCACCACCCCTGGGTGCGGATCTCCGGTCGGCTGCCCGCGGACGCCGTGGAGCAGCTCTGCCTGACCAATGTGGTGCAGCAGTTGGAGCACCTGCGGGCGCACGACGCGGTGGCGCGCAGGCTCGCCGAGGGCACCTTGGAGCTGCACGGCATGTACTTCCACGTGGGTGAGGCGCAGGCCTATCTGCTGTCGCCGGGCGAGGACTTCTTCGACTGCCGGGTCTTCGACAGTGTCCTGCCGGACATCAAGGGGGCAAAAACGGCCAAGCGGGATGCTCCCCCCCTACCCAGGACGGCCACGCACGCCTGACCCGATACGCTCCCTCCTCGAACGCCCCCGGTGGCCCCTTTCCGCGATCCGTCGCAGGAAGGGGCCATCGGCGCCTGCCCGCCCAGGGGTCGGTGCACCCGGCCCGCCGTGGTATAGGTCTAAACCAATTTACGGCAAGGTCTTGTCACCTGGGTGTCTGACCTGATGAGCTATGCCCGGGGACACAACGGACACCCTGGGAAAGGGAGATGTCGTGAGCAATGACAGCCTGGCCAACCTGCTCAAGGAGGAGCGGCGGTTCGCACCGCCCGCCGATCTGGCCACCGCCGCCAATGTGGGCGCCGAGGCGTACGAACAGGCCGACGCGGACAGGCTGGGCTTCTGGGCCGAGCAGGCACGTCGTCTGAGCTGGGCCGTAGAGCCCACCGAGACGCTCGACTGGAGCAACCCCCCCTTCGCGAAGTGGTTCGCGGACGGCAAGCTGAACGTCGCCTACAACTGCGTCGACCGGCACGTCGAGGCCGGCAACGGCGACCGGGTCGCCCTCCACTTCGAGGGCGAGCCCGGCGACAGCCGCTCGATCACCTACGCCGAGCTCAAGGACGAGGTCTCCCGGGCCGCCAACGCCCTGACCGAGCTGGGCGTGCGCACCGGCGACCGGGTCGCCGTCTACCTGCCGA
Source organism: Streptomyces sp. NPDC051555 (assembly GCF_044454405.1). Lineage (NCBI taxonomy): Bacteria > Bacillati > Actinomycetota > Actinomycetes > Kitasatosporales > Streptomycetaceae > Streptomyces > Streptomyces sp. NPDC051555. The sequence continues at coordinate 144,511 of NZ_JBITDP010000014.1, forward strand.
TGATCCCCGAGGCCGTCGTCGCGATGCTCGCGTGCGCCCGGGTCGGCGCCGCCCACTCCGTGGTCTTCGGCGGCTTCTCCGCCGACGCCGTCGCCTCCCGCATCCAGGACGCCGACGCCAAGGTCGTCATCACGGCCGACGGCGGCTACCGCCGCGGCAAGGCCACCGCGCTCAAGCCCGCCATCGACGAAGCCGTGACCAAGTGTCCGCAGGTCGAGCACGTGCTCGTCGTACGGCGCACCGGCCAGGAGACCGCCTTCGCCGAGGGCCGGGACGTCTGGTGGCACGACATCGTCGGCCGCCAGTCCGCCGAGCACACCCCCGAGGCCTTCGACGCGGAGCACCCGCTCTTCATCCTCTACACCTCGGGCACCACGGGGAAGCCGAAGGGCATCCTGCACACCTCGGGCGGCTACCTCACGCAGGCCTCGTACACCCACCACGCCGTCTTCGACCTCAAGCCGGAGACCGACGTCTACTGGTGCACCGCCGACATCGGCTGGGTGACCGGACACTCCTACATCGTCTACGGGCCGCTCGCCAACGGCGCCACCCAGGTGATGTACGAGGGCACCCCGGACACCCCGCACCAGGGGCGCTTCTGGGAGGTCGTGCAGAAGTACGGCGTCACCATCCTCTACACCGCGCCGACGGCCATCCGGACGTTCATGAAGTGGGGCGACGACATCCCCGCGAAGTTCGACCTGTCGAGCCTGCGCGTGCTGGGTTCGGTCGGCGAGCCGATCAACCCCGAGGCCTGGATCTGGTACCGCAAGCACATCGGCGGCGACCGCTGCCCGATCGTCGACACGTGGTGGCAGACCGAGACCGGCGCCATGATGATCTCCCCGCTGCCCGGTGTCACCGAGACCAAGCCCGGCTCGGCCCAGCGCGCCCTGCCCGGCATCGGCGCCACCGTCGTGGACGACGAGGGCAACGAGGTCCCCAACGGCGGTGGCGGCTACCTCGTCCTCACCGAGCCGTGGCCCTCGATGCTGCGCACCATCTGGGGCGACGACCAGCGGTTCATCGACACCTACTGGTCCCGCTTCCAGGGCAAGTACTTCGCCGGTGACGGCGCCAAGAAGGACGACGACGGCGACATCTGGCTGCTCGGCCGGGTCGACGACGTGATGCTGGTCTCCGGCCACAACATCTCGACCACCGAGGTCGAATCGGCCCTCGTCTCGCACCCCGCGGTCGCCGAGGCGGCCGTGGTCGGCGCGGCGGACGAGACCACCGGTCAGGCCATCGTGGCCTTCGTCATCCTGCGCGGGAGCGCCGCCGAGAGCGACACCCTGGTCGCGGAACTGCGCAACCACGTGGGCACCACCCTCGGCCCGATCGCCAAGCCGAAGCGCATCCTGCCCGTCCAGGAACTGCCGAAGACCCGCTCCGGCAAGATCATGCGCCGCCTGCTGCGCGACGTGGCGGAGAACCGGGCGGTCGGTGACGTCACCACGCTCGCGGACTCCTCGGTCATGGACCTGATCCAGACCCAGCTGCCCAGCGCGGGCAGCGAGGACTGACGACCGCTCCGTAGAAGAACCGCTCCACAGAAGAACCGCTCCGTAAAAAACTGCTCCACCGAAGGGCCGCTCCACCGAAGGGGGCGTCCGGCGCACAACGCGCCGGACGCCCCTTTCGCACTTAAGGTGATGATCGCCGGATACATCCCTTGCGTACCCCCTGTAAAGTATTCAGAGCGTAAATAATTCGTCCACAGGGTGCGCCGGGAAGTCTGGTCGGCAACGTGCTTCGTCATGCCGTCCAACCCACCCGGAGGTCCTCCCGTGGCCGCGCCCCACCCCAGCGACCAGCTCGACGAGCAGCCCCACGAGCAGCCCGGCCGCAAGCTCCTCGGCCGGCTCTCCCTGCCCGAGCGCCGGTTCGTGGCCGACGCGCTGCGCACCGAGACCGTCGGCGGCGTCCTGCTGCTGGTGGCCGCCATCGCCGCCCTGATGTGGGCGAACATCCCCGCCCTCGCCAACAGCTACGACAGCGTCCGCGGCTTCCACATAGGCCCCGCCTTCCTCGGCCTGGACCTCTCGCTCCAGCACTGGGCGGCCGACGGCCTCCTGGCCGTCTTCTTCTTCGTGGCCGGCATCGAGCTCAAGCGCGAGCTGGTCGCCGGCGACCTGCGCGACGCCAAGGCGGCCGCGCTGCCGGTGATCGCCGCCGTCTGCGGCATGGCCGTGCCCGCACTGGTCTACGTACTGGTCACCACCTTCGGCAACGGCTCGACGGACGGGTGGGCGGTCCCCACCGCCACCGACATCGCCTTCGCGCTCGCCGTGCTCGCGGTCATCGGGACCTCGCTGCCGTCCGCCCTGCGCGCCTTCCTGCTGACCCTCGCCGTCGTCGACGACCTGTTCGCCATCCTGATCATCGCGGTGTTCTTCACCAGCGAGATCAACTTCCTGGCGCTCGGCGGCGCGTTCGTCGGCCTCGTCCTCTTCTGGTTCCTGCTGCGCAGGAACGTCCGCGGCTGGTACGTCTACGTCCCGCTCGCACTGGCCATCTGGGGCCTGATGTACAACAGCGGCGTGCACGCGACCATCGCCGGCGTCGCCATGGGCCTGATGCTCCGGTGCCACCGGAGGGACGGCGAGCAGCACTCGCCCGGCGAGCACATCGAGCACCTGGTCCGCCCCCTGTCCGCCGGTCTCGCCGTACCTCTCTTCGCCCTCTTCTCGGCGGGCGTCTCCCTCTCCGACGATTCGATCGCGCAGGTCTTCACCCGGCCCGAGACGCTCGGCGTGGTGCTCGGTCTGGTCGTCGGCAAGACCGTCGGCATCTTCGGCGGCACCTGGTTGGCCGCGCGCTTCACCAAGGCCGAGCTGAACGACGACCTCGCCTGGCCCGACGTCTTCGCGGTCGCCTCGCTGGCGGGCATCGGATTCACCGTCTCCCTACTGATCGGCGAACTCGCCTTCACCGGCGACCCGACCCTCACCGACGAGGTCAAGGCCGCCGTCCTGATCGGCTCGCTGATCGCCGCCGTCTTCGCGGGCGTGATGCTCAAGCTCCGCAACCGCAAGTACCGGGCCCTGACCGATGCGGAGGAGCGCGACGAGGACCTCGACGGCATCCCGGACATCTACGAGGAGGACAAGCCGGAGTACCACCTGCGGATGGCCAAGATCTACGAGGACAAGGCCGCCGAGCACCGGCGCAGGGCGGCGGCGACCGCTGCCACCGGAGCCGCCACCGGAGCCGAGGGAGCGGAAGCGGCCACCGCCGGGGCCACCGGGTCCCCCGCCGGAGGCGACCGTCCGGCATGATCTGACTGACGGAGGACAGCCGTCGCCGGCAGACGAATGAGGGAGAGAGCGATGAGCGCAGTGGACCAAGGGGCGCAAGGAGCCGAGCGCACACTCGGCCAGCTGGTCGCCTCGGCCACCGCCGAGATGTCCGCCCTGGTGCACGACGAGATCGCCCTCGCGAAGGCGGAGCTGCGCCAGGACGTCAAGCGCGTGGGCATCGGTGGCACCGCCATCGGTATCGCCGGAGTGCTCGGGATCTTCTCGCTGCCGGTGCTGAGCTTCGCGGCCGCGTACGGGATCCACGCCCTCGGCCTGGGCCTCGCCTGGTCGTTCCTGATCGTCGGCGGAGCGTTCCTGCTGCTCGCGGGCCTGCTCGCGCTGCTCGCCGTGTCGAAGTTCAAGAAGGTCAAGCCGCCGGAGCGCTCCATCGCCTCCGTCAAGCAGACCGCGGCGCTCGTCGGCACCGTCAAGCCGCACCCGCGGCCGGTCAGTGACACCGCGGTGGGTGTGGCACGCTCGTCTTCATGACAGCGCCCACACCGGACCCCAGCAGCACCCCGCCCCCGGCTGCCTCGCCGGTGCGGATCGACGGCCCCTGGACCCACCGGGACGTCGCCGCCAACGGCGCCCGGTTCCATGTCGCCGAGCTGGGCGAGGGGCCGCTGGTCCTGCTGCTGCACGGCTTCCCGCAGTTCTGGTGGACCTGGCGCCACCAGTTGGTGGCGCTGGCCGACGCCGGCTACCGCGCGGTGGCGATGGACCTGCGCGGGGTGGGCGGCAGCGACCGCACCCCGCGCGGTTACGATCCCGCCAACCTCGCGCTGGACGTCACCGGCGTCATCCGCTCGCTCGGCGAGCCCGACGCCGCGCTCGTGGGGCACGACCTGGGCGGGTACCTCGCCTGGACCGCCGCCGTCATGCGGCCCAAGCTGGTGCGCCGACTCGTCGTCTCCTCGATGCCGCACCCGCGCCGCTGGCGCTCGGCGATGCTGTCCGACTTCGGGCAGACCCGCGCCAGTTCGCACATCTGGGGCTTCCAGCGCCCGTTCGTCCCCGAGCGGCAGCTCGTCGCCGACGGGGGCGCACTGGTCGGCGAGCTGATCCGCGAGTGGTCCGGGCCGCTGCCGCGCGAGGGCGCCGGCGCCGTCGTGGACGACGAGGCGATCGACGCCTATCGGCGCGCGATGTGCATCCCGTCCACCGCGCACTGCTCGATCGAGCCCTACCGCTGGATGATGCGGTCGATGGCCCGGCCGGACGGACTCCAGTTCAACCGCCGGATGAAGCGGCCGGTGCGCGTGCCCACGCTGCACGTGCACGGCTCGCTCGACCCGGTGATGCGCACGCGCAGCGCCGCCGGTTCCGGGCAGTACGTCGAAGCCCCCTACCGGTGGCGGCTGTTCGACGGTCTCGGACACTTCCCGCACGAGGAGGCGCCGGACCTCTTCTCGACCGAGCTGGTGAACTGGCTGAAGGACCCCGAACCGGACCGCTGACCTCCCGTTCGCCGCCCACCAGCGGTACTGTGCCGGGCCGTTGACGGGCCGTTGACGAGCCGCTGACGGGCCGTCGACGGCGGGAGGACCGGAGCGCCGGCGGGGCCGCCCCGCCAGAACAGGTGTCCTACGCACGTTCACTTGCCCGCCGCATAGGCCAATTGGCCGACTCCGAAGCGATTACGGACCTTGGGGCACGGGCAGAGGTCGAAGTATGGGCTGGACGCACGACTACGGTGACTCCGCACGCGAACGACGCTCGGCCGCCGCGCCGGGCACCCACGAGAGGGTCGGTCGACAGGGCCACGGCCACGACCCCCGACTCGGAATTCCGCTGATCCTGCGCCGCCGGGCCCGCTGGGTCTCGGCCCGCCTGCGCCATCAACGAACGTAGGCGGGTCTCCGAGCGCGGCGCCCGCTCAGGCGGGTCTCGCGGCGCGGGGGCTCACAGGGCGCAGCCCTGGCTGTCGACCCGGCGCTGGGCCGTCCTCCCGTTCCTGATGTCGTCGCGGACCTCGTCCGCCGTCAGGGCGTACCCGGTGTTCGCGTCGTCGAGGGACTTCGCGAAGACGACCCCGTACACCTTGCCGTCGGGCGTCAGGAGCGGGCCGCCGGAGTTGCCCTGGCGGACCGTCGCGTAGAGCGAGTAGACGTCGCGGCGGACGGTGCCGCGGTGGTAGATGTCCGGGCCGTTCGCGTTGATCCGACCGCGGACGCGGGCCGGGCGGACGTCGTACGCGCCGTTCTCCGGGAAGCCGGCGACGATCGCGTCGAACCCGCTCGCCGCGTCCTTCTCGGCGAATTCGAGCGGCGGCGCCTTCAGCTTGGGCACGTCCAGGACGGCGATGTCGCGCTCCCAGTCGTAGAGCACGACCTTGCCGTCGTACAGCTTGCCCTCGCCGCCGATCTGCACGGTCGGCTCGCCGACGCCCCCGACGACGTGCGCGTTCGTCATGACCTTGCCGGGCGCGAAGACGAAGCCCGAGCCCTCCAGCACCTTGCTGCAACTGGGCGCGGTGCCGACGACCTTGACGATCGAGCGCTTGGCGCGCTCGACGACGGGGCTACTGACCAGCGCGGGGTCCGGCGGCTTCACCGCGGTGATCGGCTCGTTCGAGAACGGGCTGAAGACCTGCGGGAAGCCGTTCTGCGCGAGCACGGAACTGAAGTCCGAGAACCAGGTGTTGGCCTGGTCGGGCAGCACCCGCGAGACACCGAGGAGCACCTTGGAGCTACGGACCTCCTTGCCCAGCGTGGGCAGCGAGGTCCCGGCCAGCGCGGAGCCGATCAGCCACGCCACCAGCAGCATCGCCATGACGTTCACCAGGGCGCCGCCGGTCGCATCGACCACGCGCGCCGGCGACCAGGTGATGTAGCGGCGCAGCCGGTTGCCCAGGTGCGTGGTGAAGGCCTGGCCGATCGAGGCGCAGACGATGACGATGACCACCGCGACGACGGCCATGGTGGTGGACACCTTGGCCTTGTCGTCCGTCACCTGGTCCCAGACGAGCGGGAGCAGGGACACGGCGATGAGACCACCGCCGAGGAAGCCGGTCACCGACAGGATGCCGACGACGAAGCCTTGGCGGTAGCCCACGATCGCGAACCACACGGCGGCGACCAGCAACAGGATGTCCAGCACGTTCACGTGGGCCACCGTCTCATGCGCGCCAGTCCAGGGGGACCTTGCGCGAGCGGTCCCACGGCTGCTCCCAGCCGGCGAAATACAGGATCCGATCGATCACACCGGCGGTAAAACCCCAGACCAGAGCCGATTCGACCTGGAAGGCGGGGCCTTGGAAGCCGCCGGGATGCACGACGGTGACCCGATTCCCGGGGTCCGTGAGATCCGCCACGGGAACCGTGAAGACGCGGGCGGTCTCCGCGAGGTCCACGGCCCCGACCGGGCTGGGCTCGCGCCACCAGCCGAGGACGGGGGTCACGACGAACTCGCTCACCGGGATGTAGAGCCGGGGCAGCACACCGAAGAGCTGTACGCCCGTCGGGTCCAGCCCGGTCTCCTCCTCGGCCTCGCGCAGGGCGGCCCGCAGCGGACCGGTGGTGTGCGGATCGCCGTCCTGGGGGTCGAGGGCGCCGCCGGGGAAGGACGGTTGGCCCGCGTGGGAGCGCAGGGTGCCCGCGCGCTCCATCAGCAGCAGCTCGGGGCCGCGGGGGCCCTCGCCGAAGAGGACCAGGACGGCGGACTGACGGCCCGCGCCGTCCTCGGGGGGCAGGAAGCGGCTCAGCTGCGTCGGCCGGACGGTCCGGGCGGCCGTGACCACGGGGTCGAGCCAGCCGGGCAGCCCGTGCGTGCTGACGTCGGCCCTGTCACCGCCACCGTCACCGCCGCTCCCGGTGCCGGGAGCGGGCACGGGCAGGGCCGCGGCTCCCGCTCCGGCCTCGGGTCCGTGCCCGGTGCGGGACCGGGTCCCGGTGGTCACGCTGTCGTCCTGCGTCCCGCGCGTCATAGGCACCCTTGCTCCCTGTACTTCCGACACCGGGACAACGCGGTCCGTGGCCGGATTCGTTCCTCGCTACATCGGCATGGACGTCGGCATGGACGTCGGCATGGACGTCGGCATGGACGTCGGCATGGACGTCGGCATGGACCGCTGTCTCACGACCCCGCGCCGAGCGGGGCCGCCGGACGGCCCGGATAGTCGGCGGGCGGGGTCAGCCGCTGACCCGGATGGCCGCCCATCTCGTACTTCAGGAGCAGCTTGGCCTTCTCCGGATCGGTCTCGCCCTCGCCGTACGCCGGACAGAGCGGCGCGATCGGGCAGGCGCCGCAGGCGGGCTTGCGCGAGTGGCAGATCCGGCGGCCGTGGAAGACGACCCGGTGCGAGAGCATCGTCCACTCGCTCTTCGGGAAGATCTCGCAGATCTCCGCCTCGACCTTCTCCGGGTCCTCCTGCTCGGTCAGCTTCCACCGGCGCACCAGGCGCCCGAAGTGGGTGTCGACGGTGATCCCGGGGACCCCGAAGGCATTGCCGAGGACCACGTTGGCGGTCTTGCGGCCCACCCCGGGGAGCGTGACCAGGTCCTCGATCCGGCCCGGCACCTCCCCGCCGAAGCGGTCCCGCAGCGCGGCGGAGAGGCCGAGCAGCGACCTGGCCTTCGCCCGGAAGAACCCGGTCGGCCGGATGATCTGCTCCAGCTCCTCGGGCACGGCCTCGGCCATGTCCTCGGGGGTGGGGTAGGCCGCGAAGAGGGCCGGGGTCGTCTGGTTCACCCGCAGGTCGGTGGTCTGCGCGGACAGGACGGTGGCGACGAGCAGCTCGAAGGGGTTGCGGAAGTCCAGCTCCGGGTGGGCGTACGGATAGACCTCGGCCAGTTCGCGGTTGATCCGGCGGGCGCGCCGGACCATGCCGAGGTGGCTCTCCGCCTTCGCCGCCTTCGCCGCCTTCACGGGCCGCACCCCCTTCGCTTCCCCGGCCGCCGTCTTCGCCGTCTTCCCCGTCTTCACTTCCTTCGCGGCCGTCGCCGTTCCCGCTTTCTTCACCGCGGGTTTCTTGGCCGAAACTTTGCTCTTCGCGGGCGGCGACCCCTCCGGAACCGACCCGGAAGTGGCATGTTCGCCCACAGCTGAATTACGGTCGGCGGTCACACCCGCGGACCCCTTGGCCTGTGCTCTCACCGGCTTATTGGACACCCGGCCAGCCTAAGGCCGGGCGCTGACACCCGCCCGGACCTCTGGTAACACCACTCCGATTGGCCTCTCGCCGCACAGCACACCCGTATGTCCGGCATCCTTGTGACTTGAGTGACTGATCGCACTGTTTAAGGCGTCCGGCAAAATAGGGGACGAAGGTCCCCTGACGCCGGTCGACATAGGAGAGAGACTCGTGGACGACGTTCTGCGGCGCGCCCCGCTCTTCGCGGCGCTCGATGACGAGCAGGCCGCGGAGCTCCGCGCATCCATGGGCGAGGTGACCCTCGCCCGCGGTGACGCCCTGTTCCACGAGGGCGACCCCGGCGACCGCCTGTATGTGGTGACCGAGGGCAAGGTGAAGCTGCACCGCACCTCGCCCGACGGCCGCGAGAACATGCTGGCCGTGCTCGGCCCCGGCGAGCTGATCGGCGAGCTCTCGCTCTTCGATCCCGGCCCGCGCACCGCCACGGCGACCGCGCTGACCGAGGTCAAGCTGCTCGGCCTCGGCCACGGCGACCTCCAGCCCTGGCTCAACGCCCGGCCCGAGGTCGCGACCGCGCTGCTGCGCGCGGTGGCCCGCCGCCTGCGCAAGACCAACGACCAGATGTCCGACCTGGTCTTCTCCGACGTTCCCGGCCGCGTGGCCCGGGCGCTCCTGGACCTGTCGCGCCGCTTCGGCGTGCAGTCCGAAGAGGGCATCCACGTCGTGCACGACCTCACACAGGAGGAGCTGGCCCAGCTCGTCGGCGCCTCCCGCGAGACCGTGAACAAGGCCCTGGCCGACTTCGCCGGGCGCGGCTGGCTCCGCCTCGAAGCGCGTGCCGTGATCCTGCTCGACGTGGAGCGGCTGGCGAAGCGCTCGCGCTGACGCCGTCCGCCGACCCGCGACACCCGTGAGGGGGTCCCGCCCGTGAGGGCGTGACCCCCTTTCGCGCGTCCCGGCCTCCCCCGGGACCCGGGGCCGGGGTGCCACAGTGATCCGCATGGCACACAGAGGGCTGGACTCCGAGGGGTTCATCGAGCGCGAGGGCTCCCTCGGGCGCGTGCCCGCGCCCTTCCGGGACGTGGTCGCCACCGCGCGGACGCGGATCGCCGAGGCGTACGGGCAGCGGCTGCACAGCGCCTACCTGTACGGGTCCGTGCCGCGCGGCACCGCCCGGCCCGGCCGCTCCGACCTGGACCTGCTGCTCGCCCTGCACCGCGAGCCCACGGGCGAGGACCGGGACACCGCCGAGGTGCTCGCGCGCGGGCTCGACCTGGACTTCGCCCAGACGGACGGCGCCGGCATCCTCCTCCACGGCAAGGAGACCCTGCTCAGCGAGGCGGAGCGGCACGACCTGGGATGGTTCCTCGCCTGCCTGTGCACCCCGCTGCTCGGTGCGGACCTGGCCGAGCACCTGCCGCGCTACCGCCCGGACGCGCTGCTCGCCCGGGAGACCAACGGCGACCTGGACGACGTACTCGCCACCGCGCGCGAGCGGGCCGCGGCGGCGCGGACGGACGGGGAGCTGCGCAAGCTGAATCGTTTCCTCGCGCGACGGCTCGTGCGCACCGGCTTCACCCTGGTCATGCCCCGCTGGGGCGGCTGGACCAGCGACCTGGCCGAGTCCGCGGAGGTCTTCGGCGGCTACTACCCGGGCCGCGCGGACCAGATGCGCGCGGCCGCCGCCGAGGGCCTCGACCCCGGCCCCGACCGGGAGGTCCTGCGGCGGCACCTCGACGAGCTCGGGCCGTGGCTCGCCGCGGAATACACCGCCCGGCTGGGCCCCAGGTCCCCGCGCCAGGTCGTCTCTTCGGCCTAGCGGGTGTCAGCCGTCCGTTTCCGGGCCGCCCGGGATCAGGCCGTGCTCGCGCAGGTACTCCAGCTGGGCGCGTACGGACCATTCGGCGGCCGGCCACAGCGAGCGGTCCACGTCGGCGTAGACGTGGGCGACGACCTGCTCGGCGGTGGCGAACCCGTTCTCCACGGCCGTCTCGATCTGGGCGAGCCGGTGCGCGCGGTGCGCCAGGTAGAACTCCACCGCGCCCTGCGCGTCCTCCAGGACCGGCCCGTGGCCCGGCAGGACGGTCCGCACCCCGTCGTCGACGGTCAGGGAGCGCAGCCGGCGCAGCGAGTCGAGGTAGTCCCCGAGCCGGCCGTCGGGATGCGCGACCAGCGTGGTGCCGCGGCCGAGGACGGTGTCCCCGGTCAGGACGGCCCCGTCGGCCGGGAGGTGGAAGCACAGCGAGTCGCCGGTGTGGCCCGGGGTCGGCACGACCAGCAGCTCCAGACCACCGACCCGGATGACGTCGCCGCCCGCGAGGCCCTCGTCCCCCAGGCGCAGCGCGGGGTCCAGGGCGCGCACCTTGGTGCCGGTCAGCTCGGCGAAGCGGCCCGCGCCCTCGGCGTGGTCGGGGTGGCCGTGCGTGAGCAGGGTCAGCGCGATCCGCTTGCCCGCCCGCTCGGCCGTGGTGACCACGTTCCGCAGGTGGCCCTCGTCCAGCGGGCCCGGGTCGATGACCACGGCAAGGTCGGAGTCCGGTTCGCAGACCAGCCAGGTGTTGGTGCCGTCCAGCGTCATCGCGGAGGGGTTGGGGGCCAGTACGTTCACCGCGCGCGCGGTGGCCGGACCGGAGGTGACGGTCCCGCGCGGCTGGCCCGGCAGTGCGGCGGCGTCGGTCACGGTGTGCCTCCCTGGCGGACCCGCTTGGTGAACTCGTCGTGGCCCGGCCAGCTGAGCACCAGCTCGCCGTCCTCCAGCGTCGCCCGGGCCAGCACCGGGGCCAGGTCCTGCCCCGCGGCCGCGGCGAGCGCCTCGGCGGCGCTCCGGTAGGGCTCCAGCGAGCGCAGGGTGGAAATGGTCGGCGGCATCATCAGCAGCTCGCCCTTGTCGTAGCCCGCGGCGGCCTCGCTCGGGCGGATCCACACGGTCCGGTCCGCCTCCGTGGAGGCGTTGCGGGTGCGCTGTCCGGCCGGCAGGGCGGCCACGAAGAACCAGGTGTCGTAGCGGCGCGGCTCGAACTCCGGGGTGATCCAGCGGGCCCAGGCGCCGAGCAGGTCGGAGCGCAGCAGCAGGCCCCGGCGGTCCAGGAACTCGGCGAAGGACAGCTCGCGGGCGACCAGCGCCCGCCGGTCGGCCTCCCAGTCGTCACCGGTGGTGTCGCCGACGACCGTGTCGGGGCTCTCGCCGGCGAGCAGGACCCCGGCCTCCTCGAAGGTCTCGCGGACCGCGCCGCAGACGATGGCCTGGGCGGTCTCGGGGTCGGTGCCCATGCGCGCGGCCCAGGTCGCGAGGGCCGGACCCGCCCAACCGATGCGGTGGTCCTCGTCGCGCGGGTCGACGCCGCCGCCGGGATAGGCGTACGCGCCTCCGGCGAAGGCCATGGAGGCCCGCCGGCGGAGCATGTGCACGGCGGGACCGCCGCCGCCCGCCCCGTCGCGCAGCAGCATGACGGTGGCCGCGCGCTTGGGCGCCACGGGGGTCAGCGACCCGTCGGCGAGGGCGCGGATGCGGTCGGGCCACTCGGGCGGGTACCACTGGCCGCCGGGGGCGGTGGACTCGCTGGGCGACTGGCCGTGCGGATCATTCGGCATGGCGGGATGCTACGGGTATCCGGCGGGATGTTCGAGAGCCCCCGGTCGCCGCTGCCCGAGGGGCGCGGCGATCGGGGGCTCGGCGAGGGCGACAACCCTCGGACAGCCCTCGGACAGCCCTCAGACCTCGTCGGGGGTCAGCTCGACCAGGATCTCGACCTCGACGGGGGCGTCCAGCGGCAGCACCGCGACGCCGACCGCGCTGCGCGCGTGCACGCCGCGCTCGCCGAGCACCTCGCCCAGCAGCTCGCTCGCGCCGTTCAGCACGCCCGGCTGCCCGGTGAAGTCGGGGGCGGAGGCCACGAAGCCGACGACCTTGACGACGCGCGCGATCCGGTCGAGGTCACCCACGACGGACTTCACGGCGGCCAGGGCGTTCAGCGCGCACACGGCGGCCAGTTCCTTCGCCTGCTCGGCCGAGACCTCCGCACCGACCTTGCCGGTGACCGGCATGCTGCCCTTCACCATCGGGAGCTGGCCCGCGGTGTGGACGTAGACGCCGGAGCGCACGGCCGGCTGGTAGGCGGCCAGCGGCGGAACGACGTCGGGCAGCGTCAGGCCGAGCTCGGCCAGCCTGGCCTCCACGGCGCCGGCGCTCATGCCTTCTCCCGCTTGAGGTAGGCCACGAGCTGCTCGGGGTTGTTCGGTCCGGGCACCACCTGGACCAGCTCCCAGCCGTCCTCGCCCCAGGTGTCCAGGATCTGCTTGGTGGCATGGACGAGCAGCGGAACGGTCGCGTATTCGAACTTCTTGGTCATGGGAGCGAGCGTAGTGCCTGTCCCGGGACGTGATGCGCGACCCGTCCTGCCCCCACCGCCCACGGCGGCGGCACCGAGGAATTAGGCTCGGTCGCTGTGAGCAGGCTCCAGGTGATCAGCGGCAAGGGCGGCACCGGAAAGACCACGGTCGCCGCGGCATTCGCGCTCGCCCTCGCACGCGAGGGCGGACGCACGCTTCTGGTGGAGGTGGAGGGCAGGCAGGGGATCGCGCAGCTCTTCGGCGCGGAGGCGCTCCCGTACGAGGAGCGCAAGATCGCCGTCGCACCGGGCGGCGGGGAGGTGTTCGGGCTCGCGATCGACGCGGAGCGGGCCCTGCTGGACTACCTCCAGATGTTCTACAAGCTCGGCTCGGCGGGGCGCGCCCTGAAGAAGCTGGGCGCCATCGACTTCGCCACGACGATCGCGCCGGGCCTGCGGGACGTGCTGCTGACCGGCAAGGCGTGCGAGGCGGTGCGGCGCAAGGACAAGGCGGGGCGGTTCGTCTACGACCACGTGGTGATGGACGCGCCGCCGACCGGGCGGATCACCCGGTTCCTGAACGTCAACGACGAGGTGGCGGGGCTGGCCCGCTTCGGTCCGATCCACAACCAGGCGCAGGCCGTCATGAAGGTGCTCAAGTCCCCCGAGACGGCCGTGCACCTGGTGACGCTGCTGGAGGAGATGCCGGTCCAGGAGACCGTGGACGGCATCGCCGAGCTGCGGGCGGTCGGGCTGCCGGTCGGCCGGGTCGTCGTCAACATGATGCGGCCGCACCACCTGGACGAGGGAACCCTGCGGGCGGCCGCCGGGGACCGCCGCGCCGAGCTGGCGCGGTCCCTGTCCCGGGCGGGCCTGGGCGGCGCGCACCGCGGGGGCCTGGCGGAGCGACTTCTGGACCCGCTGCTGGAGCAGGCCGCGGAGCACGCGGGCCGGGTGGAGCTGGAGCGCGAGCAGCGGGCGGTCCTGGAGGGGCTCGACGTGGAGGCGTACGAACTCCCGCAGCTCGGCGCGGGGATGGACCTGGCCGGGCTGTACGAGCTGGCGACGGAACTCCGCAAGCAGGTGGGGACCGAATGAGCGAGAAGCAGGGGAGCACGGCGACCATGGGCCTGGACACTCCGCCGCGACTGGCGGTCGACGCACTGCTCGACGACGCGAACACGCGGATCATCGTGTGCTGCGGCTCCGGTGGCGTCGGCAAGACCACCACGGCCGCGGCGCTGGGCGTGCGCGCGGCGGAACGCGGGCGCACGGTGGTCGTCCTGACCATCGATCCGGCGCGCCGGCTGGCCCAGTCGCTGGGCATCGACTCCCTCGACAACACCCCGCGGCGGGTCGCCGGGGTGGGCGGGGCCGGGGACGCTGAGGGGGCTGAGGGCTCCGGCGGCGAACTGCACGCCATGATGCTGGACATGAAGCGGACCTTCGACGAGATCGTCGAGGGGCACGCGGAGGGCGAGCGGGCCCAGGCGATCCTGGAGAACCCCTTCTACCAGTCCCTGTCGGCCGGGTTCGCGGGCACGCAGGAGTACATGGCGATGGAGAAGCTCGGGCAGTTGCGCGCCCGGGACGATTGGGACCTGATCATCGTCGACACCCCGCCGAGCCGCTCCGCGCTGGACTTCCTGGACGCGCCGAAGCGGCTGGGGTCCTTCCTGGACGGGAAGTTCATCCGGGTGCTGATGGCTCCGGCGAAGGTCGGCGGCCGGGCCGGGATGAAGTTCCTCAATGTCGGCATGTCGATGATGACCGGCACCTTGAGCAAGCTGATGGGCGCCTCGCTGCTGAAGGACGTACAGACCTTCGTGGCCGCGATGGACACGATGTTCGGCGGCTTCCGGACCCGCGCGGACGCGACGTACCGGCTGCTGCAGGCTCCCGGTACGGCCTTCCTCGTGGTCGCGGCGCCCGAAGCGGACGCGGTGCGCGAGGCGGCGTACTTCGTGGAGCGGCTGGCCGCGGAACGGATGCCGCTGGCCGGGCTGGTCCTGAACCGGGTGCACGGCAGCGGGGCCGACCAGCTGTCCGCGGAGCGGGCGTTGGCCGCCGCAGAGAATCTTGAAGAGGGCGGCATTGTCGATCAGGAGTCCGGGAAAGCTGGACATCGTGGCTCCGCCGAGGACGGCTCCCCCGCCCCCACCGGCCCCGCCCCGAGCAACGGCACGGCTCCGCACGACTTCACGGCCGGCACGCCCACGGCCGACACCTCCACGGCCGAGCAGATCGCGGCCGAGCAGATCGCGGCCGACGGAATGACCACGGACGAGATCACCGCGGACGAGATCACCGCGGGTCTGCTGCGCCTGCACGCCGAGCGCATGCAGGTGATCGCGCGCGAACGACGCACACGTGATCGCTTCACCTCGCTCCACCCGGAGGTGGCGGTGGCCGAAGTGGCCGCCCTGCCCGGCGATGTACACGACCTCGCCGGGCTACGGGCCATCGGAGAGCGGCTCGCGGCCGGGGTACCGGCCGGAGCGTAGACGGGCTGCGCGGGGGTCTACCCGGCTGCCGCGTACGTCTCGAACCGAAGATCGACCTCCGCATCGACATCCACGGTGAGGATGCCCGTACTGCGCTCGTACTCCGTACGAGCGGTTTCGAGCAGCCGTCGCCACGAGGTGACGGTGGGGCGCCTGCGCAACAACGCGCGACGCTCCCGCTCGGTCATTCCGCCCCACACGCCGAACTCGACGCGATTGTCGAGCGCATCGGCCAGGCATTCGGTCCGCACCGGACATCCGGTGCACACCGCCTTGGCCCTGTTCTGTGCCGCTCCTTGAACGAACAGTTCATCCGGATCGGTAGTGCGGCAGGCTGCCTGCGCACTCCAGTCGGTAACCCAGCCCATCCCGGCGCCGTCCTCTCCCGAATCGAGGCTCCCCCACGGCGGTAGCGGCATATTCACCGCTGCCAGTTGAGGACGTTACGGAAGGCGGGCACAGTGCAACACCCCCGTCGGGCCCAATCTTGAATGGTCCGAACGGACTATGGGTAAGCGGCAGATCACCCGACGGAGTGATCGGACGACATGCCCGACTATTCCGGCAATTCGGGTGAATCGACGGTGAACCCCCAGTGACAGGCGCGAGATTCGGACAAGAGTTCACCCCTTTCGGGAAGGGTGAAAACCACGCCGCAGGGTTGATGTCGCGCCACACTGCTGTGACAGTTGTTGCCAGCTTAGGCCAAGGCATTCGCATGTGTCCGGCGAATGAGAACGTAGGCTGCCCCTCATGGGAAAGAAGCGCTCAAGCGGAGGGCTCTCGGGGAGCCAACAGGCCGCCAGGTTCCTGGGGGTGTCCGTTCTCTCCGGAGTCGTGCTCGCCGGCATCGCGATCCCCGGCGCGGGCGCGCTGGGCCTCGCGGCCAAGGGCACGGTCGAAGGATTCGACGAGATCCCGGCCAATCTCAAGACACCGCCGCTGAGCCAGCGCACCACGATTCTGGACTCCGAGGGTGGCTTGATCGCCACCGTCTATTCGCGCGACCGCCAGGTCGTCCCGCTGACCGCGATCTCGCCGTACATGCAGAAGGCGATCGTCGCGATCGAGGACTCCCGCTTCTACGAACACGGCGCGGTGGACCTCAAGGGCATCCTGCGCGCCGTGAACCGCAATGCGCAGGAGGGCGGCGCCGCACAAGGCGCCTCCACGCTGACGCAGCAGTACGTGAAGAACGTCTTCGTCGAAGAGGCCGGTGACGACGAGTCGAAGGTGCGCGAGGCACAGGAGAAGAGCCTCGGCCGCAAGATCCGCGAGTTGAAGTACTCGATCCAGGTCGAGGAGGAACTCGGGAAGAAGAAGATCCTCGAGAACTACCTCAACATCACGTACTTCGGCCAGCAGGCCTACGGAATCGAGTCGGCGGCGCAGCGCTACTTCAGCAAGCCCGCCAAGGACCTGACCCTGGACGAGGCCGCGCTGCTCGCGGGCATCGTCCAGTCGCCGAGCCGGTTCGACCCGGTCAACGACTCCGCGGAGTCGATGAAGCGCCGCAACGTCGTCCTCCAGCGGATGGCCGACATGAAGGACGTCTCGCAGGCGGAGGCGGACGCGGCGAAGGCCAAGCCCGTCACCCTGAAGGTCACCCGCCCCAAGAACGGCTGCATCACCTCCGTCAAGGGCGCCGGCTTCTTCTGCGACTACGTGCGCAACACCTTCCTGACCGACCCGGTCTTCGGCAAGACCCGGGAGGAGCGGGCGAAGGTCTGGAACCAGGGCGGCCTGACCGTGCGCACCACCCTGGACCCGCAGTCGCAGGAGTCGGCCAACGCCTCGATCAAGGAGCACGTCTACGCGGACGACTCGATCTCGACGGCCGTGACCATGGTCCAGCCGGGCACCGGGCGGGTCCTGGCGATGGGCCAGTCGAAGCCGTACGGCTTCGGGAAGAACGAGACGCAGATCAACTACTCCGTGGACAAGCGGATGGGCGGCTCCAACTTCGGCTTCCAGACGGGCTCGACCTTCAAGCCGTTCATCGCGGCGGCGGCCCTGGAGCGCGGGACGCAGCCGACCAAGGTGTACCCGGCGCCGTACGAGGTCGACTATCCGAGCCCGATCGCGCGCTGCGACGGCACGAACTACGTCAACCAGCGCGACCCGAAGACCAGGAAGTACGAGAAGGCGCAGAACGAGACCGAGGACGAGTTCGGTCCGTACGCGCTGAAGACGGCGATGGAGAAGTCCATCAACACGTACTTCGTCCAGATGATCGGCGACGTCGGGCTCTGCCCGGTCACCGAGATGACGCAGAAGCTGAACGTCGTCCCGGCCAGCGGCGAGAAGCTGCCGGAGTCCCCGTCGATCGCGCTCGGCTCCGCCGAGATGTCTCCGCTGACGATGGCCAACGCATACGCCGCCTTCGCCAACCGCGGCGTCTACTGCACCCCGATCGCGATCGAGGCGATCACCGACTCGCACAACAAGGCGCTCCAGGTGCCGAAGAGCAAGTGCGACCAGGCGATGTCGGAGTCCACCGCCGACACCATCAACACCCTGCTGCGCGGAGTGGTCGACTCCGGTACCGGTGAGAAGGCCGGTCTGACCGACCGCGACAGCGCGGGCAAGACGGGTACCACCGACAACCGCTACAACGCCTGGTTCGTCGGCTACACCCCGAACATGTCCGGCGCGGTGTGGGTCGGCTCGGGCGGCGCGAAGAAGATCTCGATGGAGGACATCACCATCGGCGGGCAGTTCTACCCGAAGGTCTTCGGTGGTGGCCTGCCCGGTCCGATCTGGAAGGACGCCGTCTCGGGCGCCCTGTCCGGCCGCGAGTCCCCGACCTTCACCACGGTCAGCATCCCCGAGCCCTCGACCCCCTCGGGCGGCAGCCGCGGCAACGCGAACCCGCCGACCCAGAACCGCCCCGGCAAGCCGAAGCCCGGTAAGCCGGGCGGCGACGGCAAGCCGGGTGACGGCTCGCCGGGCGGGCAGACGATCGCGGGCCCGACCACCGGCGACCCGGGCACCGGTACGCCGGGCATCCCCAACCCCGGCATCAGCATCCCGGCGGGCATCCTGGGCGAACCGACGGGCCGCCGCCCCTAGCCACACGGGAACGGGCACGCATGAAGGAGGGGCCCCGGTCGCGAGAACGCGACCGGGGCCCCTCCTTCATATCGCCGTCATTCGTACGCGTCAGGAGAGGAGCTTCTTGACGGTGGCGGCGACGCGCCCGCCCTCCGCCAGCCCGGCGACCTTCGGGTTCACGATCTTCATGACGGCGCCCATCGCGCGCGGCCCCTCGGCGCCCGCGGCCTTGGCCTCCTCGACGGCCGACGCCACGATCGCGGTCAGCTCGTCGTCGCCGAGCTGCTTGGGCAGGTAGGCGTCGAGCAGCTCGCCCTCGGCGAGCTCGCGCGCGGCCTGCTCGGTCCGACCACCCTGCGCGAAGGCCTCGGCGGCTTCGCGGCGCTTCTTCGCCTCCTTGGCGATCACCTTGAGGACGTCGTCGTCGGAGAGCTCGCGCGCTTCCTTGCCCGCGACCTCCTCCTTGGTGATGGCGGTGAGGGTCAGTCGCAGCGTGGACGAGCGGAGTTCGTCGCGCGCCTTGATGGCAGTGGTGAGGTCGTCCCTGAGCTTGGCCTTGAGCGTGGTCATGGGTCGAGTCTGCCAGGTGCGGGGGCGCTGGCGCCCTCAGGTTTTCCCGGTCTGCGACGATGGGCCCATGCACGCGCGTTACGGAATCCCCCTGAAGGTCACCGCCGGCATCGCCGCGGCCGGAGTCGCCGGAGTGGCCTACGCCGCCGGTTTCGAAGCACGGTCCTTCCGGCTGCGCCGGGTGACCGTCCCGGTCCTTCCCCGGGGGATGCGGCCCTTGCGGGTCCTGCAGGTGTCGGACATCCACATGGTGGGCGGGCAGGGCAAGAAGCGCGCCTGGCTCCAGTCCCTGGCGGGGCTGCGGCCCGACTTCGTGGTCAACACCGGCGACAACCTCTCGGACACCGAGGGGGTGCCGGAGGTGCTCGACGCGCTCGGCCCGCTGATGGAGTTCCCGGGCGCGTACGTCTTCGGCTCGAACGACTACTACGGGCCGCGGCTGCGCAATCCGGGGCGCTACCTGATCGAGAAGGTCCAGGGCAAGCACGGGCTGAACGGCAACAAGCCGGTCGTCGGCGCCGTCCACAACCCGTGGGAGGACCTGCGGGACGCCTTCGACGCGGCCGGCTGGCTGAACCTGACCAACACCCGGGCGCGGATGAAGCTGGACGGGCTGGAGCTGGCCTTCACCGGTCTGGACGACCCGCACATCAAGCGGGACCGCTACGAGCGGGTCGCCGGTGGTCCGGAGGCGGACGCCGATTTCTCGCTCGCCGTCGTGCACGCCCCGTACCTGCGCGCGCTGGAGGCCTTCACCGCGGACGGCTACCCGCTGATCCTCGCGGGCCACACGCACGGCGGGCAGCTGTGCGTCCCCTTCTACGGGGCCCTGGTCACCAACTGCGACCTGGACGCCAAGCGGGTGAAGGGGCTCTCCACGCACGAGAGCGGCGGGCACCGCTCGTACCTGCACGTCTCGGCGGGCTGCGGGACCAACCGGTTCACCCCGGTCCGCTTCGCCTGCCCGCCGGAGGCGACGCTGCTCACCCTGACGGCCGCGTCCTGACCACATGATCGCCACGGCCCTCTTCCGCGCCCTGATCGCCCTCGCCGCGGCCGTGGGCGTGGTGATCGAGTGCGCCTACGGCAGCGTTCCCGTCGTGCTGAGTTTCTTCACCGTCTGGACGAACATCCTGGTAGCGGTGGTCTTCGGCCTCTCGGCGGTGCGCACCTGGCAGCGCCGCCCGGAGCCCGACCCGCTGTGGCGGGGCGGGGTGCTGCTCTTCATCCTGATCACCGGGCTGGTCTTCCACCTGGTGCTGGACAATCCGGCGAGCCCGTTCAACGTGGTCGAGGACCTCGACCGGCTCACCGGCGCCCGGGCCGTCGCCAACCAACTGCTGCACACGCTCACCCCGATCGGCGCGGCCCTGGACTTCCTGGTCCTCACGACCCCCCGCGCCCTGCGCCCGCGGCACGCGGCCCAGTGGCTGGCGTTCCCCTTCGCGTACCTGACGTTCGCCCTGGTCCGCGGCGCCCTGCTGGCGCCGGGCACGAAGACCCGGTACACCTACCCCTTCCTCGACGTGACCCAGTACGGCTACGCCCGGGTCGCCGTGAACGGGCTCGTCCTCGGCCTCGCCTTCTACGCCCTGGGGCTGGCCCTGGTCACGGCCGACCGCTTCCGCCCACCCCTGCTGGCGCCCCGTGAAAACCGGATTTCGTCTCCGGGCGGCGGTCCGCTAAAGTAATCGATGTCGCCAGGGCAGCAGCGCTGCAAGGGTGGACATCGGGGTGTAGCGCAGCTTGGCAGCGCGCTTCGTTCGGGACGAAGAGGTCGTGGGTTCAAATCCCGCCACCCCGACAGCTGAAACACCAGGTCCGGGTGCTACTCACACGAGTAGCACCCGGACCTGTTTTCGTGTGCGTGCTCATCCGCTTGAAGTTGGCCGGCCGGATCGGCGTTGCGACTTGGCGTACAACCATTGGCCACGCTGAGCGATCGACTCTGGTGCACATCAGCCACCGCACAGGGGAGAGCCGTGAACCACCGCACCGCCACCGCCGTACTGTCCGTCGTCATCGCCGCCGCCGGGCTCACCGCATGTGGCAGTGACAAGGGCGCCGCCGCGCCGTCGACGAAGACCTCTCCCTCCGCCGCGCCGAGCAGTTCTCCTGCCGCGCCCCCGGCATCGAGCGCGCCGTCGGCCGCCGCCGGGACGGCCAAGGCCAAGGGGATTCCGCCCAAGCCGGATGCGGCGACGCAGGCCAAGTACATCGCCGCCCTGGCGGCCATCGATCCGGACATCGTCAACACCAAGCCCGACAAGGCGGTTGACCGGGGCCGCAACCAGTGCGACACGATCGCCAACTTCCCCACCGACAAGCAGAAGCAGACCGACCTCACGAACCAGCGGTTCACCTCGCCCACCCACCCGGACGGCTTCGGTCCGGCCAAGGCCGGCAAGATCCTGGACGCGGTGCACACGCACCTCTGCCCCAGCTACTAGATTCCGGTCGCCGATCTCGACCTGGCCCGGGGTGCCCGCGCCGGGTCCCGGGGGGACCATGGGGAGGCGGGGGCGATCGTGCGGGGGACGGGTCCCGGGAGACGCTGTGGTGGATACCTCCGGAAGTGGCACGGACGTGCTGGTGGTCGGGGCCGGGCCGGTCGGGCTGACGGCCGCGTGTGAGTTGCGGCGGCGCGGGGTGCGGTGTCGCCTCGTCGAGCGGCTCCCGGCCCGGCTGCCCTACGCGAAGGCGGTGGGGGTCCAGCCGCGCACCCTGGAGCTCTGGGACCGGATGGGCCTCGTGCGGGACGCCCTCGATCTGGCCGTACCGCTGCGCGGGCAGCTGACGTACGTGAACGGCGTCGCGGATTCCCGGCTGGAGCTGGTGCTGCCGCCCGAAGTGCCGTACGGCTTCGCCGCGCTGCCGCAGTACGAGACCGAGCGCGTCCTGGAGGGCCTCCTGAACGGCTTCGGGACGGGCATCGAGCGGTCCACCGAGCTGGTGTCCTTCGCCCAGGACGGCGAGGGGGTGACCTGCCTGCTGCGCGCCCCGGGCGGTGAGGAGGAGGTGCGCGCCCGCTTCCTGGTGGGGTGCGACGGCGCGCACAGCACCGTGCGCAAGGGGCTCGGGCTGTCCTTCGAGGGCGGGGCCTTCCCGGAGGAGTACATGCTCGCCGACGTGGAGCTCGGGTGGGACCTCCCGTACGGCTACGCGGTGCGCGCGATGCACCACGACGCGCGGGGCGAGGTCGACGACGTGCTGGTGTGCATCCCGCTGCCCGGCGCCGGTCGGTACCGGGTCTCCATGAAGGTGGCACCCGAGCTGGCCGGGGATGAGGACGGGGATGAGGACGGGGACGGGATCGAGCACGGTCTGGGCGCCGGCGGCGGGCGGGAGCCGGGGTTGGCGGACGTCCAGGCCGTCCTGGACCGGCTGTCGCCGCAGCCCACGACCGCGTCCGCGCTGCGCTGGTCCTCCGTGTTCCGGATCAGCCACCGGCTGGTGGACCGGTACGGGGACGGGCGGGTCCTCATCGCCGGGGACGCCGCGCACATCCACCCGCCGACCGGTGCGCAGGGCATGAACACCGGCATCCAGGACGCCTGGAACCTGGCGTGGAAGCTGGCGCTCGCCGTCGACGGCGCAGCGGCGCCGGGCCTGCTCGCGAGCTACGACGCCGAGCGCCGGCCGGTCGGCGAGGAGGTCGTCGGCCGTACGGTCCGGCACGCCGCCCACGGGGTCCAGGCGGACCCGGGCGACCCGCGGACGCTGATGCTGCGCGAGGCCCAACTCCTGGTCGGATACCGGGGAAGCCCCCTCGTGGAGGATGCGGGCGACGGTCCCGGGCCGCGGGGCGGGGACCGGGCCCCCGACTGCGGCGGGCTGACCCGGGCGGTCGCGACGTACCCGCTGCGCCTTTTCGACCTGCTGCGCGGCCGCGAACACGTGCTGGTGCTGTACGGGCCCGGGCCGACCGCGGACGGTTTCGGCCCCCTGGCGGCCGCCGTCCGGGACGCGGCACCGGGCCGGATCACGACCTTCGCGGTGCTGGCCGACACCGGGGCGGACGGCGCATCGCCGGTGCCCGTCTTCCGGGACGGGCAGGGCGAGTTCGGCCGCCTGTACGGCGTACGGGAGCCGACCGCCTTCCTGGTCCGCCCCGACGGCTACCTCGCGGCGCGGCTCGCCCCGCCGAGCGCGCCGGAGCTGCTCGCCCACCTCGCCAAGGTCCTCGCGCCCTGAACCGCGGCCCCTCAGGCGGTCCCGGTCAGGCGCAGCGACACCCACAGGGCCGAGGTGGACAGGGCCAGCGCCGCCGGGGTGGTCAGCAGGCCGAGGTGGGTGAACTCGACGAGCCGGACCTCGTGTTCGTGGTGGTGCGCGATGCGCCGCCACAGCAGGGTGGCCAGGGAGCCCGCGTAGGTGAGGTTCGGGCCGATGTTCACGCCCAGGAGCACGGCGAGCACCGCGCCCGGACCCGCGGGTGCGACCAGCGGCACCAGGGCCAGCACCGCCGGCAGGTTGTTGATCAGGTTGGCCAGTACGGCGGCCAGCGCGGCCAGGCCGAGCAGCGCGGGCAGGCCGGTGCCCACCGGGACGACGTGGGCCAGGGCCGCACCGAGGCCGTTGTCCACCAGCGCCCGGACGACGATGCCCAGGGCCAGGACGAAGGCGAGGAACGGCAGCGCCGCCGAGCGGACGATCGCGGCCGGGGTGGTGCGGCGCCGGGCCAATGCCCGGACCCCCAGCACCAGGGCCCCCGCCGCCGCGGCCCATGCCGGGTCGGCCCCGACCGCCGAGGCGACCGCGAAGCCGCCCAGGGTCCCCGCCACCGTCAGCAGCGCGAAGAGCGGCAGCTCGGGCGGCTCCAGGGCGTCCGCCCCGGCCGGTTCGGCATCGAGGTCGGCGGCGAAGAACCGGCGGAAGACGACGTACTCGACCCCGATCGCGACCAGCCACGGCAGGGTCATCAGGGCGGCGAACCGGGTGAAGCTCAGGCCGCTCGCGGTGAAGGCGAGCAGGTTGGTGAGGTTGGAGACGGGCAGCAGCAGGGACGCGGTGTTCGACAGGTGCGCGCACGCGTAGAGGTGGGGCGCGGGCCGGGCGCCCATGCGCGCGGCGGTGGCGAAGACGACCGGGGTGAGCAGGACGACGGTGGCGTCCAGGCTCAGCGCCGCCGTGATCAGCGAGGCGAGCGCGAAGACCGCGCCGAGCAGGCGCCGGGGGCGGCCCGCCGACCAGCGGGCCATCCAGGTGCCGCAGGCGTGGAAGAGGCCCTCGTCGGCGCAGAGCTTCGCGAGGACGAGGACGGCGGCGAGGAAGCCGATGACCGGACCGAGGCGCTCCGCCTCCTCCCGGACGGCATCCGTCCCGATCGCCCCGCAGCCGATGACCACGACGGCGGCCGGGACGGCGAAGAACGCCTCGGGGCGGCCGAAGGGGCGGGCCACCGCGCACACCAGCACCACCAGCAGCGCGGCCAGTGAGAGGGTGAAGGAGAAGGCGTCGGAGGGCATGCCCGCGATCATCCCAGCAGGCCACGGGTACCGGGCCCGGCACCCCGGCGGCTCCTCAGCCCCTCAGCTCCTCAGCTCCTCAGCTCCTCAGCCTCCAGCCCCTCAGCCCCCAGCCCCTCAGCCCGACGCGTCGAGCAGGGCGGTCAACTCGTCGCGGACCAGTTCCATGAACGGCCCGGTCGCCGCGGGCTCCACCGCGCGCTCCCCGGCCACCGCGTACAGGTGGGCCAGTACGGCCGTCACGTCCGCGAAGGGCCCCACCGGGCGCAGCAGCCACAGCCGGCCCGCCGGGCGGGGCGGCAGCCCGAGGCCGGACAGGGTCGCTTCGGCCTCGGCGTCCATCCCGTGCAGGTCGGCCGCCGACAGCGGGGCGCACTCCACGTCGATGACCGTGCCGTGGCCGTCCATCCGGGTCTCCACCGCCCAGCGCGTGGCCCGGTCCGCCACCCAGGTCCGGGCGGGCGCGGGCCACACGTACGGCAGGAACACCCACAGCGCCTGCTCGGGCGCGGGTTCCCAGCCGAGCACCTCCAACTCGCGCACCTCGGGCAGCCGGTCCGGCTCCGACTCGCTGCGCCCGGACCGGCGCAGCCCCAGCGGGTGCGCAGCGCCGTCCTCGTCCCAGTCCCATGACATGGGCGCAGGCTACCGACGACGGGGCCCCGCGTCCGGGAGGCCCGACAGCCGGACCCGGAGGTCCCGGCCCGGAGGCCCCCGGCCCGGAGGCTCCTCAGCCCAGGGGGTTCTTCGCGATCCGCCCGGCTATGCCGTTCGCGACCAGGCCGGCGGCCGAGCAGTGCGGCTTGCGGGCCGCCTGGTCCTCGAAGAGGGCCAGGAAGGACGGGCCGAAGTCGGCCCGCGGGTAGGCCTGCAGCAGTTCGGCGCGGAACCGCTCGTCGAACTCCTCCACCCGCAGGCCCGACACGTCGGCGCTGGTGCCCACCTGCAGGAGGTGGCTCTCCACGTCCTCATCGGCCGTGACGTCCTCGCGCATGTGCAGCACGATGACCTCCTCGGCGCGGGCGCGCCGCGCCGGGGCCCAGCCGAGGCCCGCCGTGAGCACGCGGGCCACGTGGCCGCCCGCCTCCTCGAAGGGGAGGGTGTGGCTGTCGAAGGGCGCGGTCAGCCCCAGGTCGTGGAGGAGCGAGGCGACGTAGAACAGCTCCTCGTCGTAGGCCAGACCGTGCTCGGCGGCGTACCGCGCACCGAAGGCGTAGGAGCGCACGGAATGGTTGAGGAGCGCCTCGTCGGCATACTCCGCCGCGATCTCCCGTGCCGCTTCGGCCGATCGTCCCGCTACGGTCCACATATCGCTCGGTTCCCCTCCGCCTGACGTCAGTTGACGCTGGTCACTGTAGGCGGGGGTGAAAATCCACCGGCGCCGGGTCCTCCCCCGGCCAGCTCAGCCGGGTCGGCGCCACCGGGGTCTCGGCCAGGACCCGGCCGCGCGAGACGACGAAGCGCGGCCGGACCTGACGGCGCAGTGCTTCGGACGGCGACGGCGCGGGCAGCAGCACGAAGTTGGCGGGGGCGCCCTCCGCGATGCCGTACGCGTCCTCGTCGAGCCCGAGCACCCGGGCCGCGCGGTCCGTCACCATGGAGAACGCGGTGGGGATCTCGTCCGTTCCCGTCAGCTGGGCCGCGTACAGGCCCATCAGGGCGGTCTGGAGCGGGTTCCCGGTGCCCAGGGCGTTCCACGGGTCCATCACGTCGTCGTGCCCGAAGGCCACGTTGACCCCCGCCGCCAGCATCTCCTTGACCTGGGTGAGGCCGCGCCGCTTGGGGTAGCCGTCGAAGCGGCCCTGGAGGTTGAGGTTCGCGAAGGGGTTGCTCACCAGGTTGATCCCGGAACGCTCCAGCAGCCGCTGGAGCTTGAAGCTGTAGGCGCCGTTGTAGGAGCCCATCGCCGTCGTGTGCGAGGCGGTCGCGCGCCCGCGCAGTCCGGAGCGCAGGGCCAGGGTCGCCAGTACCTCCACGAAGCGCGACTGCTCGTCGTCGATCTCGTCGCAGTGGGCGTCCACGCGCAGCCCGTGCCGTTCGGCGAGTTCGAAGGCGAAGCGCAGCGAATCGACCCCGTCCTCGCGGGTGTCCTCGTAGTGCGGGATCGCGCCGATCACGTCCGCGCCGCGGACCACCGCCTCGCGCATCAGGCGTTCGCCGTCCGGGAAGGAGACGATGCCCTCCTGCGGGAACGCCACGATCTGGAGGGTCAGCACGTCCCGCACCCGGTCGCGGACCTCCGCCAGGGCGTCGAGCGCGATCAGGCCGGGGTCGGTGACGTCGCAGTGCGTCCGGACGTACAGCACGCCCTGGGCGGCCTGCCACCGCAGCACCTCGGTGGCGCGCGCGACGACGTCCTCGCGGGTCAGCGTCCGCTTGCGCTCGCTCCAGCAGGCGATGCCCTCCCAGAGGGTGCCGGAGGCGTTCGGGCGCGGCCGGCCGGCGGTCAGCGCGGTGTCGAGGTGGATGTGCGGTTCGACGAAGGGCGCGGTGAGCAGCCCGCCGTGCGCCTCGATGAGGGTCCCCGTCATCGGTGGCTCCCGCTCGTCGTCGTGCGGGATGAGGTGGGCGATCCGGCCGTCCTCGGCCACCTCGACGTCGACGAGGCTGGCGGCGACCGCGCCCCGTCCCTCTCCTGTGTGCAGCCGGGCACCCCGGACGATCATCCGCATACCGTGACGTTATAGCGGTACGGCTGCCAATCCGGCGGCATCCCGGCGCCCGGTGCGGCAAGAATGGGGCGCATGACCAGCGATGTGAGCAGCGACGTGAGCGGCGACCTCGGCAGCGGTGCGAGCGGCGGCCCGAGCAGTGACACGAGTGCCGTGTCCCCCGGCGACCCGTCCGCCATGCCGGACTGGGAGAAGCGGTTCCGGGCCCCGCGCGTCGGGCTGCCCGACTGGGCCGAGGACGCCCCGGACCGCAGCCTCTTCGTCTCCAACGCGACGGGGACCTACGAGCTGTACGCCTGGGACCGCGCGAGCGGCGCCCAGCGGCAGGCCACGGACCGGCCGAACGGGACCACCGACGGCACCCTCTCCCCCGACGGCGCCTGGATCTGGTGGTTCTCCGACACCGACGGCGACGAGTTCGGCGTCTGGGTGCGCCAGCCCTTCGAGGGCGGCCCGGACGAGCCGGCGACCCCGGGCCTGGAGCCCTCGTACCCGGGCGGTCTGGCGATCGGCCGGGACGGCACGGCCGTGGTCGGCCGTTCCACCGACGAGGAGGGTTCGACGCTGCACGTCGTGCGTCCGGGCGCGGAGCCGGTCGAGATCTACCGGCACCACGAGTCGGCGGGCGTGGGCGACCTCTCCCGCGACGGCACCCTCGTCGTCATCGAGCACACCGAGCACGGCGACGCGATGCACTCCTCGCTGCGCGTGGTCACCCTGGACGGGGCGACCGTCGCCGAGCTGGACGACTCCGAGGGCGGCACACGGGAGCTGGGGCTGTCCGCGCTCGGTTTCGCGCCGGTCGCCGGGGACGCCCGGCTGCTGGTCGGCCACCAGCGGCGCGGCCGCTGGGAGCCGATGGTCTGGGACGTGGCGGCGGGCACCCAGGAGGACCTGGAGATCGACCTGCCCGGCGACGTGAGCGCCGAGTGGTACCCGGACGGCACCGCCCTGCTGATCGCGCACGAGTTCGAGGCGCGCGGCGAGCTGTGGCGCTACGACCTCGCGACGCGCGAGCTGGTCCGGGTGGACACCCCGCCCGGTACGGTCTCGGGCGCGACCGCCCGTCCCGACGGCACCGTCGAGTACCAGTGGTCCTCGGCCGCCGAGCCCGCCTCTGTCCGGTCCACCACCGGCGCGGTGGTGCTGGACCCGCCGGGCTTCCGGCCGCCGGGCTCCGTGCCCGTGGAGGACGTGTGGGTCGAGGGACCGGGCGGGCGGATCCACGCGCTGGCGCAGCGCCCGACCGGGCACGGCGAGGGTCCCTTCCCGACCATCTTCGAGATCCACGGCGGGCCGACCTGGCACGACAGCGACGCCTTCGCGGCCACTCCCGCGGCCTGGCTCGACCACGGCTTCGCGGTGGTCCGGGTCAACTACCGGGGCTCGACGGGCTACGGCCGCGAGTGGACCGACGCCCTCAAGCACCGGGTCGGCCTGATCGAGCTGGAGGACATCGACGCGGTGCGCGCGTGGGCCGTGGAGTCCGGGCTCGCCGATCCGGCGCGGCTGGTGCTGTCCGGCGGCTCGTGGGGCGGCTACCTGAGCCTGCTCGGGCTGGGCACCCAGCCCGAGGTGTGGGCGGTGGGACTGGCCGCGGTGCCCGTCGCCGACTACGTGGCGGCGTACGAGGACGAGATGGAGCCGCTCAAGGCGCTGGACCGGACCCTCTTCGGCGGGACGCCCGAGGAGGTGCCGGACCGCTTCGCCGCCTCGTCCCCGCTGACGTACGTGGACGCGGTGCGGGCGCCCGTGCACATCGCGGCGGGCGTGAACGACCCGCGCTGTCCGATCCGGCAGATCGACAACTACGTCGAGCGGCTGGTGGCGCGCGGCGCCGAGCACGAGGTCTACCGCTACGACGCCGGGCACGGCTCGCTGGTCGTGGAGGAGCGGATCAAGCAGGTCCGGATGGAGCTGGAGTTCGCGCTGAAGCACCTGCCGCAGGGCGCCTCGGTCTGAACCCGGCCCGACCCGGCCCGACCCGGGACGGAGCGACCGGTGCGGCCCCCGTACGGTGGTGGGGTGCACCGGTTTCTCCTGACCCCGCGCTGGTGGGGGATCAACGTCTTCGTCGTGCTGGCCGTTCCCTTCTGTCTGTTCATGGGGACGTGGCAGCTCGGCCGCTTCGAGGACCGCGTCGGCAGCCACCGGGAGGCGAGCGCCGAGCGCCCGGCCGACCAGGTCGCCGCCCCGCTGGACTCCCTGCTCCCGGTGGACACCCGGACCTCCGGACGTCTCGCCTCCGTCTCCGGGGAGTACGCCGAGCAGTTGCTGGTCCCGGACCGTCAGCTCGACGGGGCGTCCGGCTTCTACGTGCTGACCCTGCTGCGCACCGACGGCGGCAAGGCCGTCCCGGTGGTCCGCGGCTGGCTTCCGGGGACCGCGGACGCGGCCAGGGCGCCGGCGGCGCCGACCGGTCGGGTCCAGGTCGCCGGGGTGCTCCAGGCCCCGGAGAGCTCCAGCAGCAAGGGCGTCCACTCCCAGGGCGGGCTGCCCACCGGACAGCTCGGCGTGATCGGGTCGGCCTCGCTGGTCAACCTGGTGCCGTACGAGCTGTACGACGCGTGGCTGACCGTGCCGACCCCCTCGGACGGGATGATTCCGGTACCGGCGAAGGCGCCGGCGAACACCGGGCTCGACCTCAAGGCCTTCCAGAACCTCGGCTACACCGGCGAGTGGTTCGTCTTCTCGGCCTTCGTGCTCTTCATGTGGTTCCGGCTCTACCGGCGCGAGGTCGAGACCCTGCGCGACGCGGAGGCCGGGCTGCTGCCGCCCGACCCCGCCATGGGCACGACGGACGCCGAGGGTCCGGCAGACCCCGCCTCCGCCTCCGCCTCCGCCTCCGCTACGGCTTCGGCGCCGCGTCCAGCGCGATGACGCCGGTGCGGTAGACCGTCCCCGCGCACTTCGTGGGGACGGTGGCGCGGGTGGTGGACGCGCCCGGGTGCACGGCGTGCGTGAGGGCGACCTCGCCGCTCTCGGGGGTCGGGCCGGCGCTCGGCGCTCCGCCCGCGGCTGCGTCGGTGTCCGGCCGGGCGCCCTGCGCCTGCGCGTTGCCGCCCTGCGCGGGCTTGCCGCCCGGTTCCGCGGCGCCCGTCGTGCAGGTGGGATCGGGCACCCAGGCGAAGCGCACCTCGTAGCCCATGGACGGCTGGAGGACCAGGCCCGGAGTCTCCGTGGCCGGGTCGGGCAGGCCCGTCGCCGGATCGCCCGCGGTGTGCGCGAGGACCGTGACCGGGGCCTGGCCGGAGGCCGCGCCCGCTGCCGGGGCCGCCGTGACGGTGTCGGCCCCGGTGACCGTACAGCCGCTGACGGACACGTTGGTGACGCGGAAGCTGCCGTACACCTTGCCGTCCGCCTCAGCGCTGCCGGTGGTGGCGCGCACCCCGAGCTGGGCCTCGGCGCAACCGGGCGCGCCCGGCGCGGCGGGGGGCAGCGGGCCGCCCCCGGCCGCCGCGCCCGTGGTGGCCGGTCCGGTGCCGCTGCCCCCGACGGCCTGCGTCGACGGGCCGGGTTGCGGCGTACTGGTGGCGCCGCCCGCGGCAGCGCCCTGGCTGGTGGCCGGGGCCTGCGGGGGCTGGGCGAACGCGCCCCCGCCGGCGGCGTGCGGGTCCGAGGGTCCGTCCTGGTCGCCGTCCACGGCGGTGCCGTGGCCCGCCATCGCGGAGTGCTCGCCGGGCGCGCCCTCGGCCGCCGTCAGGTGCAGGGCCGCCGGGACCGCGGTCCCGCACAGCAGCACGGCCGCGGCGGCGCCGATGACGACCTGGCGCTTACGGGCCCGGCGGGCGGGGACGGCATGGCGCAGCCGCTCCAGCGCGCCGTCCGAGGGCGTCAGGCCCCCGACGGCTCCGTGCAGCAGCCCGCGCAGCTCGTGCTCCTGCACGACGCCGCCGGGATCCTCGTCGTGCGTCCCGCTGAAACGGTTCACCTGGTCGTTCATGACTGCGCAGCCTCCATCGCCACCCGCAGCGCGGCAATGCCCCGCGATCCGTACGCCTTCACCGAGCCGAGTGATATCCCGAGCGTCTCGGCGACCTGGGCCTCCGTCATGTCCGCGAAGTAGCGCAGCACCAGCACCTCGCGCTGGCGCCGCTGCAGTCCGCGCATCGATCTGATCAGGTCGTCCCGCTCCAACTGCTCGTACGCGCCCTCTTCGGCGCTCGCCATGTCGGGCATCGGCTTCGACAGCAGCTTGAGCCCGATGATGCGGCGGCGCAGCGCGGAGCGGGAGAGGTTCACGACGGTCTGGCGCAGGTACGCCAGCGTCTTCTCGGGCTCGCGGACCCGGCTGCGCGCGGAGTGGACCCGGATGAACGCCTCCTGGACCACGTCCTCGCAGGAGGCGGTGTCGTCCAGGAGCAGCGCGGCCAGGCCCAGCAGCGAGCGGTAGTGCGCCTGGTAGGTCTCGGTGAGGTGGTCGACGGTGGTGCCGACGGCCACCTCGGGCGCCGCCGCGCCCACGGCCGCCTCGGGCGCCGCCGCCCCGGGCTCCGCGGACGCCACCGGCTCGACCGGCGGCGCGCCGTCGGCGCCGTCGGCGCCGTCACGAGGCGCGGGCACGAATCCCCCCCTGGCCGGCGCGGCGGGCGCGGACACGGACGCGGACGACGCTGCGGAAGCCGGCGGTCCCGCCGGAAGGGGCACGATCACCGGGAGACCGCCGCCGCCTGGAGCGGGGCGCGGCGAGCGCCGCCGTACCGGAAGGATCCCGGGGCGCACCGGTGGAACCACGAAGTCGAGCAATGCCTCTGCCACGCCAGTTGGACACGCGTCCCCCGGTCAGGGTTGTACGCGTGCGGCAGCCCCACCAGCATTGTGTCGCCCGCCCTCATGCGTAACCGCTCTTCACCTTGATCTAGGGATCGCTCCCGATCCTACAAAGCGAATTACGCGAATTCACCAGCAATCAGTTCCGCGATCTGGGTCGCGTTCAGGGCGACGCCCTTGCGGAGGTTGTCCGCGCAGACGAAGAACTCCAGCGCCCGGGGGTCGTCCAGGGACACCCGCACCCGGCCCACCCAGGCGGGATCGGTGCCCGCGGCGTCCACGGGGGTCGGGAACTCCCCCGCCGCCGGGTCGTCCACGAGGACCACGCCGGGGGCCGCCTCCAGGATCTCGCGGGCCCGCGCCAACTCGACCGGTTGCTCGAAGGCGGCCCGGACCGTCAGCGAATGGCCGGTCATGACCGGCACCTGCACGCAGGTCACGGACACCGCGAGCGCGTCGAGCCCCAGGATCCGGCGGACCTCCGCCCGTACGGCCAGCTCGTGCGAGGACCAGCCGTCCGCGCGCAGCTCGCCGGACCACGGCACCACGTTGAGGACGAGCGGCGCCGCGAAGGGCCCGGTGTCCTCGCCCACGGCACGGCGCACGTCGCCCGTGTGCTCGCCCAGATCCGTCCCGGCGACCACGGCCAGCTGACGGCGCAGCACCTCGGACCCGGCCCGGCCCTCGGCGCTCGCGGCCTGGTACGAGGAGACCACCAGCCCGGTCAGCGCGTACTCGGCGTGCAGCGCGCCCACCGCCGCGATCATCGCGGCGGTGACGGAGTCCGGCCCGGCGACGATCCCGCGCGGGCGGATCCGGACGGCGTGCGCATTGATCTCGGGCACCACCAGCGGCACCTCGGGATCGTCCCGGAAGGCCGCGGAGTGGTCGACCACGACCGCGCCGCGGGCGGTCACGACCGGCGCCCAGCGGGCCGACACCTCGGCCGGGGTAAGGAAGATCACCACGTCGCCCGCGCCGAGGCCGTCGAAGGCGTCCTCGGTGAGGGCGAGCACCTCGCACTCCTCGCCGCGCACGGTCAGCCGGCGGCCGGCCGAGCGCGGGGAGGCGATCAGGCGGATGCCGCCCCAGACGTCCGCCCGCTGGGACAGCATCTGGAGCAGCACCGCGGCGACCGCTCCGGTCGCCCCGACCACGGCCAGGGCCGGGGCGGACGACCGGTCGACGGCCGGGTTCAACGTCCCGTGCCTCCGTAGACGACCGCTTCGTCGCTGTCGGAGTCGAGGCCGAAGGCCGAGTGCACGGCGCGGACGGCCTCGTTCACGTCGTCCTGGCGGGTGACCACCGAGATGCGGATCTCGGAGGTCGAGATCAGCTCGATGTTCACGCCCGCGTCGGACAGGGCCTGGAAGAACGAGGCGGTGACGCCCGGGTTCGTCTTCATGCCCGCGCCGACCAGGGAGATCTTGCCGATCTGGTCGTCGTAGCGCAGCGAGTCGAAGCCGATCGTGCCCTTCGCCTTCTCCAGGGCGTCGATGGCCTTGTGGCCCTCGGCCTTGGGGAGGGTGAAGGAGATGTCCGTCAGACCCGTGGAGGCGGCGGACACGTTCTGCACGATCATGTCGATGTTGATCTCGGCGTCCGCGATGGCGCGGAAGATGGCCGCGGCCTCGCCCGGCTTGTCCGGCACACCGACGACCGTGATCTTGGCTTCGGAGACGTCGTGAGCGACTCCGGAGATGATGGCGTGCTCCACCGGCTCGTCCCCTTGCGGATTCTCGTTGCTGACCCAGGTGCCGCGCAGTCCGGAGAAGGACGAGCGGACGTGGATCGGAATGTTGTAGCGGCGCGCGTACTCCACGCAGCGGTGCAGCAGCACCTTGGAACCGGACGCGGCCAGCTCCAGCATGTCCTCGGAGGAGATCCAGTCGATCTTCTGGGCCTTCTTCACGACGCGGGGGTCCGCGGTGAAGACGCCGTCGACGTCGGTGTAGATCTCGCAGACCTCGGCGTCGAGCGCCGCGGCCAGGGCGACGGCGGTCGTGTCCGACCCGCCGCGACCGAGGGTGGTGATGTCCTTGCTGTCCGCGGAGACGCCCTGGAACCCGGCGACGATGGCGATGTTGCCCTCGTCCAGCGCGGTACGGATCCGGCCCGGCGTGACATCGATGATGCGCGCTTTGTTGTGGACCGAGTCGGTGATCACACCGGCCTGGCTGCCGGTGAACGACTGGGCCTCGTGGCCCAGGTTTTTGATCGCCATGGCCAGCAGGGCCATGGAGATCCGCTCTCCCGCGGTCAGCAGCATGTCGAATTCACGCCCGGCAGGCATCGGAGACACCTGCTCGGCGAGATCGATCAGCTCGTCCGTCGTGTCGCCCATCGCCGACACCACGACGACGACCTGGTGGCCGTCCTTCTTGGCGTCGACGATCCGCTTGGCGACCCGCTTGATGCCCTCGGCATCCGCTACGGAGGAGCCTCCGTACTTCTGCACGACTAGGCCCACGTGCGCTCCTCGATCAAGTCCGTCAGTTTGCGGGTGCAGTCTAACGAGCGGCCGCGATCCGACCGTCTCGTACCACATCATGAGACGAAAAGATCAAAGAATGGGTTCCCGCGCGAGACCGGTCTTCCGCCGGTCGCCGCCGTGTCTCCGCCCGGTCTCCGCCGGGTCTCCGCTACTGCTTGCGCAGGCCCAGCGGGCCCGCGATCTCCTGCGCCATCACCAGCCCGGCCTGCTCCGCGAGGTCCTCCTCGGCCAGGTCCTCGTCCGTGTCCAGGCCGTCCAGTTCCTGGAGGGGCTGGTCGAGGCGGACGTGCGCGACGAGCGACTGCAGGGCCCGCAGGGTGGCCGAGGCGGTCGATCCCCAGTTGGAGAAGTACGAGAACTGCCACCACCACAGCGCCTCGGTGGTGCGGCCCGCCCGGTAGTGCGCCAGGCCGTGCCGCAGGTCCGCGACCACGTCGGCCAGGTCGTCGGAGATCCGGTGCGCGACGGGCGCCTTGCGCGGCTCGTAGGGGTCGAAGACCTCCGAGTACACGTCGACGGGGTCCAGCATCAACGCGAACCGCTCGCGCAGCTCGTCCACGCCCGGCTCGGGCCCGATGTCCGGCTCGTAGCGCTCGTCGGGCACGACGTCCTCGTACGCTCCCAGTCGGCCGCCCGCCAGCAGCAGCTGGGAGACCTCCAGGAGCAGGAACGGCACCGCGCTGTCCGGGTCCTCGCCCTTGGCCACCTCGGTGACGGCGACGATGAAGGACTCGATCTGGTCCGAGATCTGGACGGCGAAGTCGTCCGGATCCTGGCCCAGGGCGTGCAGCGTTGCGTCAGACATCGAGAAGTCGCCTTCCTTCAAAGGCCCGCCCGAGCGTGACCTCGTCCGCGTACTCCAAGTCTCCCCCGACGGGGAGCCCGCTGGCCAGGCGGGTGACCTTGAGGCCCATGGGCTTGATCATCCGGGCGAGGTACGTCGCCGTCGCCTCGCCCTCCAGGTTCGGGTCGGTGGCGAGGATCAGCTCCGTCACCGACCCGTCCGCGAGGCGCGCCAGCAGCTCGCGGATGCTCAGGTCCTCCGGTCCGACGCCCTCGATCGGGCTGATGGCGCCGCCCAGGACGTGGTACCGGCCCCGGAACTCACGCGTCCGCTCGATCGCGACGACGTCCTTGGACTCCTCGACCACGCAGATCACCGTCAGGTCCCGGCGCGGGTCGCGGCAGATGTTGCACCGCTGCTCCTGCGCCACGTTCCCGCACACCTCGCAGAAGCGGACCTTGTCCTTGACCTCCAGCAGCGCGTGCGCGAGGCGACGGACGTCGGTGGGCTCGGCCTGCAGGATGTGGAAGGCGATCCGCTGGGCGCTCTTGGGCCCGACGCCGGGCAGCCTGCCCAGTTCGTCGATCAGGTCCTGGACCACGCCTTCGTACAACGGACTGCCTTCTTTCGCGTGCGCCGGGGGCTGCTGCCGCCGGAGGGTGGGGACTGCTTAGAACGGGAGGCCGGGGATGCTGCCGCCGCCCAGGCCCTGGGCCAGCGGACCCAGCTTCTGCTGCTGGAGCGCCTGCGCGTTCTCGTTGGCCGCCTGGACCGCGGCGACCACCAGGTCGGCCAGCGTCTCGGTGTCCTCCGGGTCCACGGCCTTCGGGTCGATCACCAGCGCGCGCAGCTCGCCGGAGCCGGTCACCGTGGCCTTGACCAGACCGCCGCCCGCCTGGCCGTCGACCTCGGTGCGGGCCAGCTCTTCCTGGGCCGTGGCGAGGTCCTGCTGCATCTTCTGGGCCTGCTGGAGCAGCTGCTGCATGTTGGGCTGGCCACCGCCGGGGATCACTGGTCACTCACTCCATACGTCGCGCTGTTACGGGTGAAACCGAGCCTACGTGCTCCCCGGGCACCGCGCCCTACGCCGTGAAGACCAACTCTTTCGAGTGAGGGTGGGTCGTGCACGTACCTGATCAAGGCCCCCTTGCGGGCGGAAATCCCGGGATTCGTCGCCCATCGCCCGCCGTTCGGAGGTAGGAAGGGCATGCGCACCATTGCGCACACGCGCACCACCACACGTCAGCGCAGGCAAAGGGAGTGCCGGGTGAGCCAGCCGGAGATGCAGCCCGAGGGGCCACCTCGGGATCCCCGGGAGGAGGGCGGCGGACCGATGGCCGCCGCGGGCGATCTGACCGGCCGGCCCTTCCCCCTCGGAGACTGGGGCGAGCCCGCCGAGCGGCTCGACGAGCTGTACCGACGCGTCGAGGACGATGCGCTGCGCACCGCCGCGTGGTACCTCGGCGACCGCGCCCTCAAGCGGCGCGGCGCCCGGATCCTGCGGGCCGGGGCCGCCGTCGGCGTGCTCGCCGGCGCCGCGATGCCGCTGCTGGAGCTGACCGGGTCCGCGCCGGGGCTGGCGACGTACGGCTACCTCTCGCTGCTCCTGGGGGCGGCCTGTCTGGCCTGTGACCGGTTCTTCGGGTTGACCTCGGGGTGGATGCGGGACGTGGCGACGGCGCAGGCGGTCCAGCGAAGACTCCAGACGCTCCAGTTCGACTGGGCGTCGGAGAACGTGCGCGAGGTGCTCGGCCCGACCGAGGGCACCGCCAGCGAGGCCGCGGACCGCTGCCTGTCCGTGCTGCGGCGCTTCCAGGAGGACGTGACGGAGCTCGTGCGCTCCGAGACCGCGGACTGGATGGTGGAGTTCCGCTCGGGTCCGGCGCCCCTGGTCATGCAGTCCCTGGGCGTCTCCGGCGCCCGCGCGGAAGCGGGCGCCGCGCCCGTCCGCTTCCCGCTCCCCCCGGGCACCCGCCCGAACATGCCGCGCCAGCGACCGCCGGAGCAGCCCAGGTGAGGCGGGCGGGGCCGGATCCGGCCCCGCCCGGGAGTCAGCTGAAGATGATCATCGACCCCTGGCCGAGGCTCCGCGTCGCCGCCGCGTGCAGCCCCAGCCACACGTGCCGCTCGCGGGCGAAGGGGCTGTCGTCGTAGGGAATCGGCCCGGCCGGTTCCTCCAGCGAGGTGGGCCGCCCCGGCGGCGCGGGCGGCGCGGGCGGATTCCCCGGGTCGATCCCGATCGCCGGACCCACGAACGCCAGCTCGCGGAGCAGGCCCTGCGCGGAGCCCAGCGGCCCGCCCCCGGCCAGCAGCTCCTCGTTCGCCAGCGGCACCGCGAAGTCCACCGGCACGTACGCCCCGGCGTGGTCGTAGTGCCACACCAGGTGCGACTGCTGGGCCGTGGACTCGAACATCTCCAGCAGCTGCTCGTAGTCGCCGCCCAGCTCGTCCACCGGGGTCACCGGCAGTCCGCAGAGCTGGAGCAGGTAGGCGCGCCGCAGGAAGTGCAGGGCGTCGTAGTCGAAGCCGGCCACCGGGGCCACGTCCCCCGACAGCCCGGGCATGTAGGCGAAGACGGGCACGGACGGCAGTCCGGCCTCGCCGAGCGCCTTGTCGTACGAGGCGATCTCTTCCGCGAAGGGGTTGTCGGGGCTGTGACACAGCACGTCGACAAGGGGTACCAGCCAGAGGTCACAGGCCACGCGGGCTCCGTCCGGTCGTATGTCCGCCGATCGGCCCAGCGTAGTGCGCCGCACACCCTCCGCGAAGGGGTCGGTAGAGGTTGCTCGCCGAGCGAGGATCTGCCCTGGGCCTGTCGCCGACGTCACGCCCGTCCCGCGACGCCTCCCCCTAGGACCTGCCCACCCTGCCCACCCGCCAGACCCAGGCGTCCCGCACCTTCACCGGCGGCGCCTCCAGCAGGTCCGTCAGCGTGCGCACCAGCTCCGCGGAGCGGTCCTGCTCCGGTACGACCACCGCGCCGGCCTTCCAGTACGACAGGTCGCGGCGGGCCTGCGCCCGCCACTCGGGACCGATGGTGGGCGGCTCGGCGCCGTAGCGGACGTCCCTCAGCAGGTTCGACAGGTGGCGCGGGGGCGCGCCGTAGATCCCGGTCCGCTCCGGGCCCCAGGGTCCGTTGTAGTAGCCGCCGGCCAGCTTGAAGCCGAAGTCGGCCTCGACCTGCCAGTGCAGCGCGTCGGCCACGCCCGGGTCGGGCAGCGGCACCGCGACGAGCGCCTCGCCGTCCCTGACGTACTCCTTCCAGGCACCGGAGGTGATGAAGGCCGGCACCGGGGCCCGCTCCCGGACCGCCAGCGGCAGCGGCAGCACCGGCAGCAGGACGGCGGCCACCGCGAGCACGCCGAGCGTGCGGTGCTCGCGGGCGGGGGCGGCCGCGATCCGGTCCAGGGCGAGGGCCACCAGGATGCCGAGGACCGGGGCGCACACCATCGCCACGCGCCCCTCGATGACCGACTCGAAGAGCGGCAGCTTCGTGATCCAGCGCCACGGGCCGGGCAGCGTGATGTCGGTGCGCGGGACGGGCACGATCGGCCCGAGCGAGAGGACCGCCGCCACGACACCGGTGATCGCGAGCGCGCGGACGAGCCTGCTCCGCCACATCCAGACGCAGACGAGCGCGCCGAAGGCGAGCAGCGGCCAGCCGTAGAAGGCGTTCTGCTCGGTGGTGTTCAGGGAGAGCTTGCCCGCGGTCTGCGGGTCGCCGAAGAGCGAGCGGCCCGCGTACTCGATCAGGGCGCGCGGGCTGTTCCCGGCGTTGTCCCCGTGCAGCACCGAGTGGTAGCTCTGCGGACCGGAGAACTGCCAGTACAGCGGGAAGACCACCAGCGGCAGGCAGACGGCCAGCGCGATGACCACGCCGAGGCCCAGCGGGCGCCAGGCCGCGCGGACCCGCTCGCGGTCGACGACGAGGTAGGCGAGGGCGAAGACGACCAGGCCCAGCGCGGTGATGAGCAGCGGCTCCTCGCCGATGAAGATCTGGTACGTCGCGAAGAGGCCGAGCAGCACCCCGTCGCGCACCACCGCGCGCCCTCCGTCGGAGCCGTCGCACAGGCGCAGCGCCCGGTCGATGATCAGCGGGATCATGAACAGGACGACGAAGTTCGGGTGGCCGTTGGCGTGCGAGATCATCGGCGGCGCGAAGGCGGCCAGCGCACCGCCCGCGGCGGCGGCCCAGCGGGTGCGCACCAGACGGCGGCGGATCAGCCAGTACCAGGTCCAGCCCGAGGCGGCCATGCCGAGCGTGAGCACCAGCACGAAGGTGACGGTCGCGCCGAAGACCAGGGTGACCGGGATCAGCGGGACGGTCAGCCCGAGCATCGTCGCGTTGGCCATCAGGTTCACGCCGTCCGGCATGCCCTGGGCGGTGGTGAAGAGCGGATTGCGCAGGTGGGTGATGTTGTCGGTGGTGACGCCGACGAACCATTCCCACTGGTTCTGGTCCTGGAGCGCGTCCCGCAGATAGGCGCCGTCGAGGTCGAGCCAGAGCCGGTGGAAGAGCAGGAAGGCGAGGGCGACGAAGAAGGCGGCGACGGCGAGGCCGCCCGCGTTCAACCGGAAGAACTCGCGGACCCGCAGGCCCGGGTGCCGCTCGCGCGGGGGCCGCCCGCCCCGGTGGCGTTCCCTGACCGGGCGCTCCCCCGCGGGTCGCCGCACCGGCCGCTCCTCCGTGCGCCAGCCCTGCGCGCGGCACCAGCGCAGCACCTCGGCGTCGATGGCCGGGCCGTGCAGGGTCGAGGCGGCGAAGGCGGCGCGGGC
Organism: Streptomyces sp. NPDC051555; assembly: GCF_044454405.1. Classification (NCBI taxonomy): domain Bacteria; kingdom Bacillati; phylum Actinomycetota; class Actinomycetes; order Kitasatosporales; family Streptomycetaceae; genus Streptomyces; species Streptomyces sp. NPDC051555. Next base: position 184,328 of record NZ_JBITDP010000014.1, read on the forward strand.
CCGGGGGCCGTCGAACAGGGCGAAGGCGAGGGTGTCGGCGCGGAAGCCGGGCGGGCCGGGGATGCCGAGGGCGCGGACCAGGGGGTTGCGGTGGCGGCCGGAGATCACCGCGGTGGTGTCCGGCGCGAGGTCCAGGCCGCTCTGGAGGTCGTCGAGCCCGTGCAGGCCGGTGGCCGCGTGGGCGGCGTCGGTGAGCAGGATCCGGCGCCCGGTGGACGTGCGGACCGCCGCGCGCAGGGTGGGGACGGCCCGTATGCGGGGATCGTCGGGCTGAACGGGGGCGGGCGCTTCGCCGCTCCTGCCGCTCGGGTCGGTGCCGGGGGCGTCGCTCGGGTCGGTTCCGGGGGCGTCGCCGCGGTGGGTCGCGGCGTCCGCGGGTGCGTCCGGGCCCACGACCAGCAGTTCCCAGGCGCCGCCGCCGGGCCAGGACGCGGCGCGTTCGTCGAGGTCCGCGCGCAGCCGGGCCAGGAGCGGGGCGGTGCGGGCCGCCGGGGCGCCGTGGGTCCGCAGGATCACGCTGAGGCGGACCGGCTGCGGCCAGGTGGCGCCCGTACGCGCGTCGAGGCGTTCGCTCGGCGCGCTCACGCGCCCGCCGCCGTCAGTTCGGAGGCCCAGTCCAGGCCGTGCTGGTTGTAGGCCTGCACCAGGCGGCGGACCTCGTGCGCGTCGGCGCGGGTGACCGCCTCGACGAGTTCGTTGTGCCCGCTCCACAGCGCGGAGCGCAGTTTCGGCTCCCGCTGGAGGTGGGGGACGGCGAAGACCCAGCACTGCACGCGGATGCGGTGCAGGAAGTCCGCGATGTAGACGTTGCCCACCAGAGTGCTCAACTCCCTCCAGAAGCGCAGGTCGTAGCCGATGAGCACCTCCAGCGAACCGCTCAGCGCGGCCCGCCGGGCCTCCTCCGCCCGTCGCCGCACCGACACCAACATCTCCGCCGCGCCGGGCGCCGTACCGCGCTCGACCAGCCTGCGGAATATCCCGTCCACGATCAGGGTGCGGGCCTCGACCATCCCGCGGAAGTCGTCCACGGAGAAGATCCGCACGCGGAAGCCGCGGTGCTGGACCGAGTCCAGCAACCCCTGCGCCGCGAGGTCCACCAGCGCCTCGCGCACGGGCGTGGCCGACACCCCGTACTGCTCGGCGATCTGTTTGACCGTGAACTCCGTGCCCGGCGGCAGGCGTCCCGCGAGCACCTCGTCGCGCAGCGCGTCGGCGATCTGCTGGCGCAGGGTGTTGCGCGTGACAGCTCCGCTGCCTGGCATAAGGGTCCGTCTCTTTCGTAGAACTCCGGACACCTTAGGCCAGGCGGCGGGGCCGCGGCCGGGACGCTATGTGATCACTGTGTGTTCGTTGCGCGGAGAGGAGGTGTCCTCTATGCGGATGCGGTGTGCCGGTCCGCGACCGTGAGGGCATCGTCGAGCAGGGCCAGGCCCTCCTTCGCCTCCGCTTCGGAAATGGTGCACGGCGGCACGACGTGCGTGCGGTTCATGTTCACGAAGGGCCACAGGCCGGACGCCTTGCAGGCCGCGGCGAACTCGGCCATCGGCGCGTTGTCGGCGCCCGCGGCGTTGTAGGGGACCAGCGGCTCGCGCGTCTCCTTGTCCCGTACGAGCTCCAGCGCCCAGAAGGTGCCCAGGCCGCGGACCTCGCCGACCGAGGGGTGGCGCTCGGCGATCTCGGCGAGCGCCGGTCCGATCACGTTCTCGCCGAGGTGGGCGGCGTGCTCGACGACGCCTTCCTGCGCCATGGCGTTCATGGTCGCGACGGCGGCAGCGCAGGCGAGCGGGTGGCCGGAGTACGTCAGTCCGCCCGGGTAGGGGCGCGTGGCGAAGGTGTCGGCGATCGCGCCGGAGATCGCGACGCCGCCGAGCGGTACGTAGCCGCTGTTGACGCCCTTGGCGAAGCAGAGCAGGTCGGGGGTGACGTCCCAGTGCTCGGCGGCGAACCACCGGCCGGTGCGGCCGAAGCCGGACATGACCTCGTCCAGGATGAAGACGATGCCGTAGCGGTCGCAGAGCTCGCGCACGCCCGCGAGGTAGCCGGGCGGCGGGGTCATGATCCCGGCGGTGCCCGGCACCGACTCCAGGATGATCGCGGCGATGGACTGCGGTCCCTCGAAGGCGATCGTGTCGGCGAGGTGGCGCAGCGCGCGCTCGCACTCCTGCTCCTGCGACTCGGCGTGGAAGGCCGAGCGGTAGAGGTAGGGGCCCCAGAAGTGCACGACCCCGGCCGAGGCGGTGTCGGAGGGCCAGCGGCGCGGGTCGCCGGTCAGGTTGATCGCGGCGGCGGTGGCGCCGTGGTAGGAGCGGTAGGCCGACATGACCTTCTGGCGGCCGGTGTGCAGCCGGGCCATCCGGACGGCGTTCTCGACGGCTTCGGCGCCGCCGTTGGTGAAGAAGATCTTGTCGAGGTCGCCGGGGGTGCGCTCGGCGATCAGGCGGGCGGCCTCGGAGCGGACGTCCACGGCGAAGCCGGGGGCCAGGGTGCACAGCCGGGTGGCCTGCTCCTGGATCGCGGCGACGACCTTGGGGTGCTGGTGGCCGATGTTGGTGTTCACCAGCTGGGAGGCGAAGTCGAGGTAGTGCTTGCCCTCGTAGTCCCAGAAGTACGACCCCTCGGCCCCGGCGACGGCGAGCGGGTCGATCAGGGCCTGGGCGGACCAGGAGTGGAAGACGTGGGCGCGGTCGGCGGCCTTGACGGCCGCACCGGCGCCCGGATCGGCGCCCGGATCGGCGGACACGGCGTGGGGAGCGGCGTGCGGGACATGAGGGGTCATGCGGTCAGGCTAGAAGTGCGCAGGTGGGAGGGGATATCGGCGGTCTGTATGGGGCTGGGGCGCGGACCTCGGCAACCTGTCCGGCGAGTGGCGCCGGACAGCACGCCGAGGTGAGGGGGCGGAGAGGGTGCGGAGAGGGTGCGGAGAGGGTGCGGCGGGAGCCTCGCGGGGCCCTGATGAGGGCTGGGCGAGGGGCTGGCGAGGGCGTGACGGAGGCCCTGAGGGGGGCCGCCCGGTCGGCCGATCGGGAATGTGTCGAAGTCAATAAGCCTGTAAGTAAACCTTGTTGCCCAGGTCACAGGCGTCGCACACTGCGGCACATGGAGCCGTTGAACGTAGTTGCAGAACTGTGGGAGCGGATCGAGGCCCGCGACTGGGACGGAGTCGGCGAGCTGATCGCCCAGGACGCGGTCATCGAGTGGCCCGTCAGCGGGGAGCGGATCGTCGGGCGCGCGAACTTCATCGCCGTGAACAGCGACGGCGCCGCGGACGCGGACGCGGACGGGGACGCGCGCTCCGTGGAGGTGCTGCGGATCCTCGCCGACGGGGACTTCGTCGTCACCGAGGTGGAGATCCCGCAGGACCACGTCGTGTACCGGGCGGTGTCCCTGTGGACCGTGCGCGCCGGGGAGATCGTCGAGGCACGGGAGTACTGGACCAGCCCGGGCCAGGATCCCGCGCCGCGCTGGCGTGCGGGGTACGTGGAGCCCCTGGTGGCGGACTGAGCGGGGCGGAGCGGGCGTGTCGTGCCGGGCCGGGCCGTGGCGTGCCGTGGCGTGCCGTGTCACCCACGTCATACCTGAGAGCTACGCGGAAACCCACCTCTCTGGCGGGACGCTGACGACAGGGCTCGGTTCATAACTTCGGTACCAGAGACAACACCCCCCTCTGGATCGAAGGAAGACCGCCATGCTGCCCAGCGCGAACAGCCTCCCCGCTCGACTGCGCCGCACGCTGCTCGCCGGGCTGATAGCCGCCGCGGTCGTCTTCCCCGTGTCCGCCGCCACCACCCCCGACGTGCCCGCTCCGGCGGCCGCCCGCTTCGCCGAGGGCACGAGCGCCTCCGAGCGGTACGCCGCCAACCTCGCGGATCTCGGCGAGGCGGCCCGCATGGCGGCGGACGCGGGGCGCGTGGAGCGGGCCGCGAAGCTGCGGGCCATGACGGCGGGCGGTACGGCCCGGTTCCTGTCCTTCGACGGGCACGGGACGGGGCGGGCCGTCGAGGTCCTGGGCGACCTGGCGACGGCGGACCGGATCGCGGTCCTCGTCCCCGGGTCGGACACCACCCTCGACACCTATCAGAGGTTCCGTGCCGGAGCCCTCGCCCTCCAGCAGCGCCTCCAGGCCGAGCATCCGCGCTCCGCCGTGGTCGCCTGGCTCGGGTACGACACCCCCGGCACGGTCAGCACGACGGTCCTGACCACGGCCCGCGCCGATGACGGGGCGCGGAAGCTGGCCCCCTTCCTGGCGGAGTTGCAGCGCCTGAGCGGCAGCGGCGCACGGCAGTCGCTGCTGTGCCACTCCTACGGTTCGGTCGTGTGCGCCCGGACCGAGACCGGGCCGCAGGTCACCGACATGGCGCTGTACGGCAGCCCGGGCACCGGCGCCGACACCGCCGGCGAGCTGCCCACCGCCGCCCGGGTGTGGGCGGGGCGCGGCGGCGACGACTGGATCGCGGACGTCCCGCACACGCGCATCGCCGGGATCGGCTTCGGCGTGGACCCCGTGGACCCGGCGTTCGGCGCCCGTTCCTTCGCCGCCGGCACCGGTGGACACAGCGACTACCTCCGCCGCGGCACGACCTCGCTCGACAGCCTGGCCCGGATCGTCCTGGGCACCACCGCTCCCACGGAGGCTTCTCATGCTTGAGCTTCGTGCCCGCCGGGCCGTCCTGGTCCGCCGGATCGACGCCGCCACCCCCGCCGGCCGGGACCGGGCCGTGGACGCGCTGCGTGCCGTCGCGATCCTCGGGGTGGTCCTGGGCCACTGGCTGGTCACCTCGCTGCACCCCGCCGGGGGCGGCCTGCGCACCAGCAGCCCGCTGTCCGCCATGCCGTGGCTCGCGCCGATCTCGTGGGTGCTCCAGACGCTGGCCCTCTTCTTCCTCGTCGGGGGGCACGTGGGGGCGCTGAGCCATGCCGCGGCCCGGGCGAGCGGGGTGTCGTACGGACAGTGGCTCGGGCGACGGCTGGGACGGCTGCTGCGTCCGGTCGCGGCGGTGCTCCTGGTGTGGACGGTCGTGGTGGGCGTGCTGCTCGGCACCGGTGTCGCGTCGGGCACGGTCCACGGGTTGGTGACCCTGGTGCTGTCCCCGATGTGGTTCCTGCTGGTCTTCGCCGGTCTCACGGCGCTGACCCCCCTGGTGGCCCGGCTGAACCCGCTGTGGCCGCTGGCCGTCGTCGCCTTGGTGGACCTGTGGCGGTTCGCCCTGGACGGGCCCGCCTGGATCGGCTGGGTCAATGTGCTGGCCGGGTGGCTCGTGCCCTACACCCTGGGCGCCGCGTGGGCGCGAGGCGCCTTCGCCCGGCGCACCCCGGCGGCCCTGATGCTGGTCGGCGCGGGCGCGGCCACGGTGGCCTTGGTGGTGTGGGGTGGGTACCCGGCGTCGATGGTGGGTGTTCCGGGGGCCGCGATCTCGAACCTGAGCCCTCCGACGCTGGCCGCGGTCGCCTTCGGCCTGGCGCAGTGCGCGCTGGCGCTGCTGGTCAGGGAGCCGCTGGCGCGGGTCATGCGGAGGCCGGCGGCCTGGGCCGCGGTGGCCCTGGTCAACCTGTCCGCGATGACGGTCTTCCTCTGGCACCAGAGCGCGATGATGTCCGTCACGGCCCTCGGCCTGCTCGGCGGGGTGGACCTGCCCGGTCTGCACACCGTCGCGGATTCCCCCTGGTGGATGGCCGCCCGGCTGGTGTGGCTGCCGGTCTTCGGGCTCGCCCTGCTCCTCCTGTGGGCCGTCTTCCGCACCGTCGAACAGGGCGGCCGCAAGAAGCGCTCGTCGGGCACCTCGCGCATCGTGCGCACCGGAGGCACCGCAGCCGCTCCCGTGCGGAGCACCGCCCGTGCCTAGGGTGAGCGTCGTGACAGAGCAGATCGACTCCGTGGGCGAACGCCCTTCAAGGGTCCGCGCCATGCTGTTGACCCTGCCCGAGGAGTTGCTCAGCACGCGCCGGGATCCGTTGCCGAGATGGGGCCGGACCCGCTGGCTGGCCCGGCTGCCGCACGTGCTGCTCGGCTACGTGGCCTACCTGCTCAGCTCGATCGTGGTCGCCCAGGTCAGCGGGGCGTACGACATACACGACAAGACCGCTCCCTTGCTGGGTGCGCTGACGGGCGTCTCCATCCTGGTGACGATGTGGTGGCCGATGGTGGGCTGGTGGCTGGCGCTGGGTGCGGCGGTGGGCATCGCCGTCGCCATCCACCCGAACGTGCCGGTGGGGCAGCCCTGGCCGTGGATCCCCATCGGGGTGTTCGCCATGGCCCCGGTGGTGCTGCTGGTGGCGCTGCGCGTGCCGCCGCGGGTGACCGCGTCCGTCGTCGGCACCACCGTCGCCCTCACCGTGGCCGCCGAGGTGGGCTTCGGTCCGGCGCTGGCCGGGTCCACCATCGTCGAGTCGCTGCTGGTCCTCGGGTTCGCCGGGGTCCTGGGGTCCCTGCTGCGCGCGCTGCGCCTGGCCCGCGGCCGGCTGGTGGAGCAGGAGACCCTCACCGAGGCGGAGCGCGCGCAGCGGACGCTGCTGGAGGAGCGCAGTCGGATCGCCCGGGAGCTGCACGACGTCGTCGCGCACCACATGTCGGTCATCTCCATCCAGGCGCAGGTCGCCGTGCACCTCGCGGAGAATCCGTCCGAGGAGCTGAAGGACAACCTGGCGGGCATCCGCGGCAATGCGCTGGAGGCTCTCACCGAGCTCCGCCGGGTGCTGGGCGTGCTGCGCTCGGAGCATCCGGACGATCCGGCGAACCCGCACCACCCGCAGCCGACCCTGGTCGAACTTGACGCACTCGTCGCCAATGTTCGGGCCACCGGGATGGAGATCACCACGGAGATCGCGGGCGAGCGGCGGGCGCTGTCGCCCGGGCTCGAACTGACCGCGTACCGGCTGGTGCAGGAGGCCCTGAGCAACTGTCTTCGGCATGCGCCCGGTTCCCGGGTGGAGGTCGGCCTGGCCTACGGGCCGCGCAACCTGCACCTGTGCGTCGCCAACTCCGCGCCGACCCGGCCGGCCCCGCCCTCACCGGGGGCGGGGCACGGATTGCTGGGCATGCGGGAGCGGGCGGGCATGCTCGGTGGTGAACTGACCGCCGGACCACGGCCCGGTGGCGGGTACGAGGTGAGCGTGACGCTCCCGCTGGATCCACCGCCGAACGCCTTCGCCAAGGAGAACAGAGACCGATGACCACTCCGATCCGGGTCATGATCGCCGATGACCAGATGATGGTCAGGCAGGGCTTCAGCGTGCTGCTGGGCGCGCAGCCCGACATAGAGGTGGTCGGCCAGGCGGTCGACGGCGCCGACGCCGTCGACCAGGCGGCCGCACTCGCTCCGGACGTGATCCTGATGGACATCCGGATGCCGGGCATGGGCGGGATCGAGGCCACGGCGGCGGTGACCGGGGCACCGGGGTCCACCGTCAAGGTGCTCGTGCTGACCACCTTCGACCTGGACGAGTACGTGTACGAGGCGCTGCGGGCCGGGGCCTCCGGTTTCATGCTCAAGGACGCCTCGGCGGACCAGCTGGCCGAGGCGGTGCGGGTGGTCGCGGCGGGGGAAGCACTGCTCTCGCCGAACATCACGAAGCGGCTGATCACGGAGTTCTCCCGGCTGGGGGCGCCGCGCGCACCCACGAAGCAGCGGCTCGCGGAGCTGACCGAGCGGGAGACGGAGGTCCTGTCGCTGATCGCCCAGGGCCTGTCCAACGGCGAGATCGCGGCGCACCTGATCGTGGCCGAGCAGACCGTGAAGACGCATGTGAGCCGGATCCTGGTGAAGCTGGGCTTGCGGGACCGGACCCAGGCCGCCGTCTTCGCGTACGAAACGGGCCTGATCCGTCCGTCGGGTTACTGACGGCGCCGCGTAGTACTTGAGAGGGAGCTTTATAAGTCCCCATCAGCGGCGACGCGGACGAGGGGGGTGGCAACCTACGGTTGGTATGTGACCGAGACGACCACCGGGGCAGCCCCCCGGACCCCTGAGATCCGGCTGGCGTCGGGCTTCATACAGAGCCTGCGCCGGGACCTGTTCACCGATGCCCTCGCCTACCGGCCGCTCGCCCCGCTGCGGCTGGACGGCCCGCTGATCCGCCGGCTCCCCTCGCGGATCCGGCGGGAGGCCGCCTTCGCGCCCCATGCCGTGGTGACGCTGATCGCGTTCTTCGTGCTGTTCAACGCCGGGCGCGACGTCTCCTACGAGTCGCCCCTGCGCACGTTGGTGATCGGGCTGCTGGCTGCCGCTCCGGTCGTGATGACGCTGGTGCGGCCGATCGGGGCGTTCTGGGCGCAGATAGCGGTCACCGGGGTCCTGGCCGTGCTCCAGTCCGCCAGCGTGCTCTGGCCGTGGTCGCCGGGCTCCTTCTTCGCCCACATGACCGTGCTGACCGTCGTGGCGATCCGGACCGGCCCGCGGGTCGCGGCCTGGATGTGGACGGTGAGCACGGCTGCGGGGATCGTGCTCAGCGTCCTGCTCGGTCGGGGCCACAACATCGGCACCATGCCCATGGTCTTCCTCTCGGCCTTCGTCCTCCTGGCGGTCAGCGTCCGCCACATCCGGACGACGGCCGCGCAGGAGGTCACGGCGCAGCAGGAGGTCACGGCGGTCGAGCGGGACCGGCGGACCCTGCTGGAGGAGCGGACGACGATCGCCCGCGAGCTGCACGACGTGGTGGCGCACCACATGTCGGTGGTGGCGATCCAGGCCGAGGCCGCGCCGTACCGGGTGGAGAACCCGCCGCCGGAGCTGGAGGCGGCCTTCGCCACCATCCGGGAGAACGCGGTGGCGGCGCTCACCGAGCTGCGGCGGGTGCTGGGCGTGGTGCGGTCCGCGGACTACGAGGCGCCGGACGCCCCGCAGCCGACGCTGGCTTCGATGGACGGCCTCCTGGGCAATGTGCGGGAGGCGGGGATGACCGTGGAGAAGACGGTGACGGGCTCGGTCCGCGAGCTGCCCCAGGGGGTGGAGCTGTCGGCGTACCGGATCGTCCAGGAGGCGCTGAGCAACACCCTGCGGCACGCTCCGGGTGCGGCGGCCGGGGTCGAGGTGTCGTACGTCCTGGGCGGGCTGGGAGTGCGGATCGTCAATGGCCCGGCGGTCGGGGACGTCAGGCCGTCGCCGGGCGCGGGGCACGGGATCACCGGGATGCGGGAGCGAGTGGCCATGTTGGAGGGGGAGATGACGGCCGGGCAGACACCGGGCGGCGGGTATGAGGTGGCCGTGTTCATACCGGTGCGCAACCGGCCCGCGGAGGAGTCGGCATGACGATCCGGGTGCTGATCGTCGACGATCAGATGATGGTCCGGGAGGGTTTCTCCGTCCTGCTGGGCGCGATGCCGGGCATCGAGGTGGTGGGGGAGGCGGTCGACGGCCGTCAGGCCCTGGAGCAGGTGGCCGCGCTGCGTCCGGACGTGGTGTTGATGGACATCCGGATGCCGGTGATGAACGGTCTGGAGGCGACGCGTCAGATCGTCGCGGCGGACGCCAACGCGAAGGTGCTGGTACTGACGACCTTCGACCTCGACGAGTACGTGTACCAGGCGCTGCGGGCCGGGGCCTCGGGGTTCCTCCTCAAGGACGCGTCCGCCCGGCAACTGGCGGACGGGGTGCGGGTGGTCGCGGCCGGTGAGGCGCTGCTCGCGCCTTCGGTGACCAAGCGGTTGATCGTGGAGTTCGCGAAGCTCGCGCAGACGCCCCGGGTGGCGGATCCGGGGATGGTGGAGGAGCTGACGGAGCGGGAGACGGAGGTGCTGATCCTGATCGCCCAGGGGCTGTCCAATGCCGAGATAGCCGACCGCCTGGTGGTCGCGGAGTCCACGATCAAGACCCATGTCAGTCGGGTCCTGGTCAAGTTGGGGCTGCGGGACCGCACCCAGGCCGCCGTCTACGCCTACGAGACCCGCCTGGTCTCCCCCGCGTAGGGGGTGGCGCTGCCTAAGGTACGGGGGTGGACTTCGATCCGTGGGACGCCGCTTTCGTCGCCGACCCCTACCCCGCCTACCGGACGTTGCGCGAGCGGGGGCGGGCGGTGTGGTGCGAGGCCACCGGGCAGTGGCTGATCCCGCACTACGCCGACGTGAGTGCGCTGCTGCGGGACCGGCGGTTGGGGCGGACGTACCTGCACCGGTTCAGCCACGAGGAGTTCGGGCGCGGCGCGCCACCGCCGGAGCACGAACCGTTCCATGTCCTCAACGGCAACGGCCTGCTGGATCTGGAGGACCCCGCGCACGCACGGGTGCGGCGGCTCGTGGCGAAGGCGTTCACCCCGCGCACGGTGGAGCGGCTCGCGCCCGCCGTGGAGCGGCTCGCCCGGGAGCTGACCGCCCGGTTCGTCGCCGCGGGCGGCGGGGACCTGCTCAGCGCCGTCGCCGAACCGCTGCCGGTGGCGGTGATCGCCGAGCTGCTCGGGATCCCGGAGGCGGACCGCGGGCCGCTGCGGCCGTGGTCGGCGGACATCTGCGGGATGTACGAGCTGAATCCCGGACCCGAGAGCGCCGCGCGGGCGGTCCGGGCGAGCCTGGAGTTCAGTGCGTACCTGCGCGACCTGATCTCCGAGCGCCGCAAGACCCCCGGCCCGGACCTGATCTCCGCGCTGATCGCCGCACACGACGACGAGGAGGGCGGTCGGCTCAGCGAACAGGAGATGATCTCCACCTGTGTCCTGCTGCTGAACGCCGGCCACGAGGCCACGGTCAACACCACCGCGAACGGCTGGTGGACCCTGTTGCGCCATCCGGCCGCCCTCGCACGGCTGCGCGACGACGTTGCCGCCACCCAGGGCCCCGGCAGCGGCGGCCGCGGAATCGGCGGTCTCGAAAAGTTGTCCACAGCTGTGGACGAACTCATGCGGTACGACACACCGCTCCAGATGTTCGAGCGCTGGGTGCTCGACGACATCCAGGTCGGCGACACCCTCATCCCGCGCGGCGCGGAGGTGGCGCTGCTCTTCGGCTCCGCCAACCGCGACCCGGCGCGCTTCGCGCACCCCGACGCGCTGGACCTCGGGCGGACCGACAATCCGCACCTGACCTTCGGGGCCGGGATCCACTACTGCCTGGGCGCACCGCTCGCCCGGCGGGAACTGACCGCCTCCTTCGGGGCCCTGCTCGACCCCGCGGTCCCGCCCTTGCGGCTGGTGCGCGAGCCGCAATGGCGCGAGGGCTACGTGATCCGGGGGCTCCGGGAGCTACTCGTCGAGTGCTGACGGGCGCGCGGTCCCGCGCGGCGGCCTACGCCCCGAAGGGGCCCTCGTCGACGAACCTGCGCAGGTGGCGGGCGAACGCGCGCGCCTCGTCCTGCGGCCATGAACTCAGCGTGGCCCCGATCCGGTCGGCGAGGCGCCGGCGCATGGTCTCCACCGTGCGCTCCCCCTCCTCCGTCAGGGCCAGGAGCACGGCCCGCCGGTCGGAGGGGTCCGGCTCGCGCCGCACCAGGCCGGCGGCTTCGAGCCGGGAGGCCCGCCGGCTGACGCCGGAGCGATCCAGGCCCACGGCGACCGCCAGGTCGGCGGCGCTGCACGGGCCGGTCCGGGCCAGGCCGCTGAGCACCGGGTAGGTGACCTCGTCGACGGCTTCGCCGAGGTTGTCCGTCAGGGCTTGGTACAGGCCGGCCCGGAGGGTGCGCTTGAGCAGCTCCCCCAGGGCGTCGGCGACCGCGTGACCCGTCGCGTCGTCCCGCGCGTCGTCCGGCGCGTCGCCCCTCACGCTGTCCGTCGTGTTGCCCGTCTCGTGCTCCGGCTCGTTGTCCACACCCAAAGAATAGCGTGCGTTGCGCACGCAGTCCGTGTTATGTTCCTCTTCATAAGCGTGCGCAACGCACGCAATGCCTGTCTTCGGACCTGCCCCGTGGAGGACACCATGAGCAGCATCGACACCAGCGCCCCCCAGAACACCGACATCAGCACGGCCCTCGCCGACCTCCTCTTCGCCCCGGAGCTCGACCTCCAGATCGCCGTAGACCGGCACTTCGCCCCCGACTACCGCCAGCGCACCGACGGCAGCTGGGCCGACCGCGCCGAATTCACCGCGCACATAGCCCACCTGCGCACGGTGCTCGCCGGGGGCAGCGTCGAGGTCCACGAGGAGCTGACCAACGGGACCCTGTACGCCGACCGCCACACCGTCCGCGCCACCAAGAAGGACGGCTCCACCGTCCACATGGAGGTCTACCTCTTCGGGGAGTTCGCCGCCGACGGCCGCTTCCGCCGCATCGAGGAGACCACCCTGATGCTGAGCGGCAGCGAGGCCGACCGGGACCTCGGCAGCGCCCGCTGAGCCCCGCCCGCCCCCGCAGGCCCGGGCCCGGCGCCGCCGTCAGGCGAGCACGTCGCGGCGGCGCAGTGCGGCCAGGCCAGCCACCGTCAGCAGGGCCGCCACCGCGGTCAGGGTGAGCACCGGTATCCACTCGAAGGCCCCGGCCCCGGGCAGCCGGGGCAGGTGCGCGAAGGGCGAGAGCCGCAGGGCCGCCCGCGGGAGGTTCAGCGCCGGACCGACCCAGCCGAGGGCCAGCACCGCCCCGGCCACCGCCCAGGCGGCCACCGCGAACCGCGGGAGCGCGCCGTACAGCAGCACCGCCAACGCTCCGAGCACCCAGACCGCCGGCAGCTGCGCGAGGCAGGCCCCCACCGCGGCGCCCACGTCCTGCCCGTGCCCGAGGCCGAGCCCGAGCCCGCCCAGGGCCAGGACCAGCGCCGATCCGCCGAAGGCGATCACCAGGTGGCCGCCCGCCCAGGCGAGCCTGCCGACGGCGCCCGCCAGGAGCGGTTCGGCGCGCTGGGCGTTCTCCTCGCCGCCGAGCCGCAGCACCGACGACACGATGTACAGCGCGGCCACCATCGCCAGCAGCGCGGCCATCGCCGCGAGGAAGGAGTCGGCCATCGCACCCTGACCGCCCATCCGCTCGATGATCTCGCGGGTCCTCTCGTTGTCCCCTACCAGTTGGGCCACGCCGTCCGTCATCGCGCCGAAGCTCGCACCGGCCACGAGGAAGGCGGCGCCCCACCCCAGCGCGCTCCCCCGCTGGAGCCGCCACGCCAACGCCCAGACCCCGCCGAGCCGTCCGCGCGCGGGCCCCGGCCGGGCCGCGAGGAAGCTCATCCCCAGGTCCCGGCGCCCGGCCAGCACGTACGCGAGGACCATCAGCACCGCGCCGGCCGTGGCGAACAGGCCCAGGACCCACCAGCGTTCGCGGGCGAAGGGCCGTACGTTCTCCAACCAGCCCAGCGGCGAGGCCCAGGTCAGCGCCGATCCCCCGGCGACCCGACCCGCGTCGCCGGCCGCGCGCAGCAGGAAGGCCGCGCCGAGCAGCGCGCCCGTGAGCCCCTTGGCCAACCGCGCGCTCTCGGTGAGCTGCGCGGCGATCGCCGCGAGCACCGCGAAGAGCGACCCGGTCGCGCCGAGCCCGACCCCCAGCGCCAGCGCCCCGCCCGCGCCCCGGCTCGACAGCCCGGCCGTCACCAGCACCGCGACGAGCCCATTGGCGACGAGGGCGGCCAGCAGCGCGGCGGTCAGCGGGGCCCGGCGCCCCACCATGGCGGCGCAGAGCATTTCCTGACGGCCGCTCTCCTCCTCCTCGCGGGTGTGCCGGACCACGATGACCAGGCTCATCACGGCCGCGCACAGGCCGGCGAAGACCCCGCCCTTCCAGGCGCTGAGCGCGCCGATCGAATCGCCGAAGACCGGCCCGTACAGGGCGCGCAGGGACCCGTTGGCGTTGGTGGTGACGAGCAGCCCGGCCCGCTCGGCGGCCGTCGCGTACGTCGCTTCCAGCGAGGCGGGCATGCTGAGGACCAGCAGCGAGACGACCCCGATCCACACCGGCATCAGCACGCGGTCGCGGCGCAGGGCCAGGCGCAGCAGGCTTCCGGTGCCGGCGAGTTGATTCCTCATCGCACACCTCCGGCCACCGCGCCGACGCCGGCAGAGCCCGGAGTGCCCGGAGAGCCCGGATCGCCCCCGGCACCCGCTTCCGCATAGTGGCGCAGGAAGAGTTCCTCCAGCGTCGGCGGCGTGGCGGTCAGGGAGCGGACCCCCGATGCGGCGAGGGCGCGCACCACCGCGTCCAGCTCGTCCGTATCGACCTGGAGCCGGACCTTCAGGCCCTGCCCATGGGCCGGCCCATGCCCATGCCCCGGCCCATGCACCTCGACCTCGTGCACCTCGACCTCGCGCACCTCGACCTCGTACACCCCGGGCAGCTGCGCGAGTCCGTTCGGGGCGGTGGTCAGCTCGGCGGTGATCGAGGTGCGGGTGAGGTGGCGCAGCTCGGCGAGGGTGCCGCTCTCCACCGTGCGCCCCTTGCGGATGATGCTGACCCGGTCGCAGAGGGTCTCGACCTCGCTGAGGACGTGCGAGCTGAGCAGCACCGTCCGCCCGGCGGCGCGCGCGTCGGTGACGCAGCCCTGGAAGACCTCCTCCATCAGCGGGTCGAGGCCGGAGGTGGGCTCGTCGAGGATCAACAGGTCGACGTCGGCGGCGAAGGCGGCGACGAGCGCGACCTTCTGCCGGTTGCCCTTGGAGTAGGTACGCCCCTTCTTGGTCGGGTCGAGCTCGAACCGGTCGAGCAGCTCGGCCCGGCGGGCCTCGTCGAGGCCGCCGCGCAGCCGCCCGTACAGGTCTATGACCTCGCCGCCGGAGAGGTTGCGCCACAGGGTCACATCGCCGGGCACGTAGGCGACGCGGCGGTGGAGGGCGACCGCGTCGGCCCAGGGATCGCCCCCGAGGAGCTCGGCCGTGCCCGAGTCCGCGCGCAGCAGACCCAGCAGGACCCGGATGGCGGTGGACTTCCCGGCGCCGTTGGGCCCGAGGAAGCCGTGTACCTCACCGGTCTCGACCGCGAGGTCGAGACCGTCCAGTGCGCGGGTGCGGCCGAACGACTTGTGGAGCCCGGCGACGCTGATGGCCTTCGTCATGTTCCGAACGTACGCTACTTTCATGAATTTGTGAAGATTGGAAATCGCGTAAAGTCGGGAGCGTGGCGGACATGGAAACGACGACGGACACGGGCGCGCGCGACGAGGAAGCGGTCTCCCGCTTCGTGGAGCGCTTCGCCTCCCAGCTGACCGAGGCGGGCATGCAGCGCATGGCCTCGCGGGTCTTCGCCGCGCTGCTCGCCAGCGACGGCGGCGCGATGACCTCGGCCGAGCTGAGCCTGGCCCTACAGATCAGCCCGGCGGCGGTATCGGGCGCGGTCGGCTACCTCACCCAGGTCAACATGGTCAGCCGGGAGCGCGAGCCGGGCTCCCGGCGCGACCGCTACGTCCTGCACAACGAGCTCTGGTACGAGACCTTCACCCGCCGCGACCAGGTCCTGACCCTCTGGGAGCGGACCCTGCGCGAGGGCGCGGCCGGCCTGGGTCCGGACACCCCCGCCGGGACCCGCATCGCCGAGACGGCGGCCTTCTTCGAGTTCCTCCAGGGCGAGATGCTGGCCATGATGGACCGGTGGCGCGTGCACCGCGCCACGCTGGACCTGTAGACGCCCCCAGGCGCTGCTGGACGCCCGTGAACGCTCGTAGACGCCCCAGACCCCACCGATCCACCCGGAGGACGGCGCGCCATGGCCTCGATGCCGCAGAAGATCACCACGTTCCTGATGTTCGAGGGCCGGGCGGAGGAGGCCCTGACCTTCTACACCTCGCTGTTCGAGGACTCCGAGGTCGTCGACATCCGCCGCTACGGCCCCGAAGGCCCGGGCGAGGAGGGCACGGTGCTGCGCGCCACCTTCGCGCTCGCCGGGCAACGCTTCACCTGCATCGACAGCCACGTGAAGCACGCCTTCGGCTTCACCCCGGCGGTGTCGCTCTTCGTCGAGTGCGACGACGGGGCCGAGCTGGAGCGCCTCTACGGGGCCCTGGCCGAGGAGGGCACGGAGCTGATGCCCCTGGGCTCGTACGGGTTCAGCGCCCGCTTCGGCTGGGTGAACGACCGCTTCGGCGTCTCCTGGCAGCTGAACCTCCAGGAGGCGTGACCGGGCGGAGCCGTCCGCGCCCCAGCCGCCGCGCCCCCGGCGCCCACACCAGGCAGCGCGCCCCCGGCCCCGGGTCCCCCGCGCACCACAGCACCCCGTCCGCCGCCACCGCCGACCCCGGTGGCCAGGGCCGCGCCGGGACGACGCGGTGGCCGAGCGGGCCCAGCGCCACCACCAGCCGTCCCTCCCCGAGGAGCAGCACCGGGGGCCGCAGCCCGCGCCGGCGCACCGTGATCCGGTACGGCCTCCAGTGGGCCGGGGCCGGCAGTGCGCTCCCGGCCCCCCGGGCGGCGTACAACTCGCGCACCCCGAGCACCACAGGGCTCAGCAGCACCACCAGCAGCAGCGCCCCCACGGCCCGCGGCCGTATCAGCGCGCACCCGGCCACCGCGGGCCACCAGAACACCGGCAGCAGGCACAGCAGCAGCGCGTCCCGGCGCCACTCGCCCACGGCCTCGCGCAGCGCCGCATCATCCGGCGCCTCCTCGTCCGGCTCCGGGCCGTCCGGCGTCGGGCCGTCCGGCGTCGGGCCGTCACCCACTGTCACCCGTCCCCCTCCGGCTCGGCTCGGCCGCCCTCACCGGGGCAGTGTGAGCCCCCACGCCGCCGGTCGCAGGGTCCAGGTGCGGCGCCGCACCGGGCCGGTGTCGGCGTGGTCGGCGCGGTAGCGGAAGTCCGCCCCCGAAACCGTGACGGACAGTCCCCGCCCGATCACCGCGGGCCCGGCGTCCACCATCCGGACAACGACTTCGACCAATCCGTCGCGCGCCACCACGGCCACGTCCGCGACCGCCTGGTCCACGTCGCTGACCAGCACTCCGTCCGCCTCCACGCGCAGCCGCAGCCGCTGGACGGGCGCGGCCCCGCGCCCCACGGGCGGCCGCACCAGGGTCCGCACCAGCGACCGGCACGCGCTCCACACGGACGGCGCTCCGGGCCGCCCGGGCGCCCCCGGCGCGGCGGCCCGCGCCACCGCGAGCCCGGCCACGGCACCCGAAGCGGAAGCGGAACCGGGCGGTCCCGCG
Organism: Streptomyces sp. NPDC051555; assembly: GCF_044454405.1. NCBI lineage: Bacteria > Bacillati > Actinomycetota > Actinomycetes > Kitasatosporales > Streptomycetaceae > Streptomyces > Streptomyces sp. NPDC051555. The sequence goes on from NZ_JBITDP010000014.1 coordinate 201,297, forward strand.
CGCCCCGCCGCACCGACGGGCGCGGCGCCCGCCCCGACGATCCGCAGACCCCCCAGCACCACCCCGTCGCTGTCGTCAACCAGCAGGTCACGGGCGCGCACGACCCCGTCGAGCACGGCCCGCGCCCCGGCCACCGCACCCACCGGCACGCCCAGGGAGCGCGCCAGCGACAGCGACGGGGCGGCGCCCACGGGCACCAGCGCGAGCGACGCGTCGGCCAGCTCGCGGCGCCGGTGCAACAACCCCACGGCGCGCACCAGCGCCTGGTCGTCACCCACGATCACGGGTTGCCGATGACCCCGGCGGGCAAGGGCCCGCGCGAACTCCTCAAGACTCTCGGGGAGGCAGATCTTCGCTGCCGCCCCGGCCGACAAGACATCCTTCGCGATCCGCACGGACTCGCCGTCGAGGCGGCGGGCGACCGGGTCGACGAGCACGAGCAGGCCGCCTACCGGCGCGCCCGCATGGCTCATGGTGGGCTCTGGAGCCGACACCTCGGTCCTTCCTCGGGTAGCATCTTTGTGCAAGAGGCCCTTGCGCTATTGCGCCAGGGCCTTCGTCTATTCCGGGGTACCGGTCCGACGGCTCAGCCTGCGGTGTACATCGTCGTACGCCCCCTGACCTTGGACATGCCCCATCCGGAAGAGGTGTACGCCTGTGCCCGCTCTTGTGCTGCTCGGAGCTCAGTGGGGTGACGAGGGCAAGGGAAAGGCCACCGACCTGCTCGGTGGATCCGTTGACTATGTAGTGCGCTACCAGGGTGGCAACAACGCCGGCCACACGGTCGTCGTGGGCGACCAGAAGTATGCACTGCACCTTCTCCCTTCCGGCATCCTCTCGCCTGGATGCACCCCGGTCATCGGCAACGGTGTCGTCGTCGACCCGGCCGTCCTGCTCTCCGAGCTGCGCGGCCTGAACGAGCGCGGCATCGACACCTCCAAGCTGCTCCTGAGCGGCAACGCGCACCTCATCACGCCGTACAACGTCACCCTCGACAAGGTCGGCGAGCGCTTCCTCGGCAAGCGGAAGATCGGCACGACCGGCCGTGGCATCGGCCCGACGTACGCGGACAAGATCAACCGCGTCGGCATCCGCGTCCAGGACCTCTACGACGAGTCGATCCTCACCCAGAAGGTCGAAGCGGCGCTCGAGGGCAAGAACCAGCTCCTGGCGAAGCTGTACAACCGTCGCGCGATCGACGCCGCCCAGATCGTCGAGGAGATGCTCGGGTACGCGGAGCTGATCAAGCCCTACGTCGCCGACACCACCCTCATCATCAACAACGCGCTCGACGAGGACAAGGTCGTGCTCTTCGAGGGCGGCCAGGGCACGCTGCTCGACGTCGACCACGGCACGTACCCCTTCGTCACCTCCTCGAACCCGACCGCGGGCGGCGCCTGCACGGGTGCGGGTGTCGGCCCGACGAAGATCTCGCGCGTCATCGGCATCCTGAAGGCGTACACGACCCGCGTCGGCGCCGGCCCGTTCCCGACCGAGCTGTTCGACGCGGACGGCGAGGCGCTGCGCCGCATCGGCGGCGAGCGCGGTGTCACCACCGGCCGTGACCGCCGCTGCGGCTGGTTCGACGCCCCGATCGCCCGCTACGCGACCCGCGTGAACGGCCTGACGGACTTCTTCCTCACGAAGCTCGACGTCCTGACCGGCTGGGAAGAGATCCCGGTCTGCGTGGCGTACGAGATCGACGGCAAGCGCGTCGAGGAGCTGCCCTACTCGCAGAGCGACTTCCACCACGCGAAGCCGATCTACGAAACCTTCCCGGGCTGGTCCGAGGACATCACCAAGGCCAAGACCTTCGACGAGCTGCCGAAGAACGCCAAGGCGTACGTCAAGGCCCTGGAGGAGATGTCGGGCGCCCCGATCTCCGCGATCGGCGTCGGCCCCGGCCGCACCGAGACGATCGAGATCAACTCGTTCCTGTAGCCGGACCGGCGGCCCGACCCGGCCGCCACCCTGTACGACGCCCGGGGGGCGGACCGCTGCGTGCGGTCCGCCCCTCGGCGCGTGGGGCACCGTCGTCACTCGGCGGTCAGAGACCGATGATCCGGACCCTGCCCCCGCACAGCTTCGTCATGTCGTCGACGTCCGAGGTCAGCAGGATCACGGGGCCGGGCTGTCGCAGCGCCATCTCGGCGACCGTCGCGTCGATCGCGTACTTGTGGCCGTGCAGACCGGTCGCCTTCAGCAGCCGCGTGGCGGCCTTGGCGGACGCCTCGGTGACGGGCTCGACCCTCGCACGCGACAGCGCCCACTTGAGTTTCGCCTCGTTCAGGCGGTCATGGCCGACCTCGACGATCGTGTTGGCACAGACGACCATCTGCGCACCCAACGAGTGGTAAAGGGCGAACCGCGCCCACATCCTGCGGTCCTGGGTGATCCACGCCGACAGGCCCTGGGAGTCGAGAACAACCGTCCCGACGGACACCGTCCCGACGGACACCGTCCCGACGGACTCGGTCATGCTGCCTGCGCCGACACCTGAGTCTCGGGCTGGTCGAACAGCTCCGCTCTCGCGGCAGCCAGCTCTTCCTCCGTGAAGGCCCCGTGCTCCTCCTGGTAGCTCCTCAGATCATCGCCGAGCAGGTGGTGCCGGATCTGCCGGGCTACGGCCTCGGCCACATACCCGGAGATGTTGTCCGTGAGCCCCTTGAGGGCCTCCACCTGCTCGGTCGGCAGCGTGACGGTGATGCGTGTGGTTCCCGACATGGTTCGAGCATATGACGGTATGCGCCCCGTAGGGGAGGGGAAAGCGCAAGGATCACCCCACCCGGTGATCCGGGGAACGTCCGGGCTACCGCGCCGCCGGGCCGTCCAGGCGGTTGCGGTCGATGGTGAGGGTCTCGCCGCCCCAGGTCTCCTGGACGTTGCCCGCGAACTGGTGGATGCGGGCGTCCTTCGGCCACAGGTCGGCGGTCAGCGGGCCCTGGTCGGCCGTCGAGTCCTGCTTGTCCCAGCGCGCGTACCAGAGGGCCTCCGGGAGCGGGGAGCGGCCCGCGCGGGCCGCTTCGGCCAGGTCGCGGACGCCGGAGCCGAGGCTGGAGTAGAAGCCGGCGCGGTAGCCCGAGGCGTGCAGTTCCCGCGTCCAGCCGACCACCGCGTCGACGACGGCCCGGCCGCATTCCGCGGGGGCGTCCTTCACGGCGTACGACTCGATGTCCAGGTAGACCGGGCTGTCCTTGCCGATGCCGAGCGCGGTGAGCGCCCGTACGGCCTCCTGGGCCTGGGCCCGGCCCTGGTCGGCTGCGCGGGCCGGGGCGAAGCGCTGGGTCTTGTGCGGGTAGTCGTTGCAGGGCGCCTGCATGCCGACGTGCGCGGGGATCAGCCGCCAGCCCATGGCCCGTACCCGACGGACCCACTCGGCGGTCAGTTCCGGCTGCGCGCAGTGCCGTTGGCCGCCGCTGACGTAGATGCCGACGGCCCGGTAGGGGGACGTCCCGTACCAGGCCCGCATGGCCTTCAAGGGGGGCGCGGCGCAGGCGTCGAAGCCGAGGCCGTGGATCACCTCGGTCGGCGGCGGGGCGGCCGCGGGGGTGGTCATGCCGAGCAGGGCGAGGGAGGCGGCGCTCAGGCCGAGGTTCCGCAGAAGGGTGCGCACTGACCGGGACCCTGCCGCCCCGGTGCCGCCAAGTGGGGGACCGCCACGGCGTGTCGGCGCACGCTCACCCCTTCCGGGGACGAGCGGGGCGCGCCTTGACGTCACGCCCCTAGAACTCGTTGAAGCCGCGCGCCGCGTCGTAGATGTCGACCTCGATGACGACCACGAAATGCCAGGTCACGACGTATTCGAGGTTCACGTGGCCCTCCCACATCCCACGCGTCACGGGGTCGTCCGTGTAGACGAGGTGGGTGCCCGCGCACTCGGGGTCTTCCAGGATCCGGTCGACCATCCCCGTGAACACGTCCCGGTCCGTGGCCGGCATGTAGTGGTCGACGAACCGGGCGACCTGCTCGGTGAATTGCAGACGTCTCTTCATCGCCGCCGAGCGTAGGCAAGGAGGGGCGATCCCGCCCGGAATTTTCCGGCGGCCGCCGGACGGCCTAGGGAGCGAGGACCCCGTCGAGCATGCGGCGGGCGAGGGCCGTGAGTTCCGCGGGGTCGGGTGCGGGCCGGGTGCGGGCCGGCGCGCCGGCGAGGCGGTCGAAGAGCACGCCGTCGGTCCAGGCGACCAGCAGTTCGCCGGCCTCCTCGGGCCGGGCGGCGCCCAGCGCCGCGACGACGGCTGCCGCCCGGGCGCGGGCGGCCAGGCCCGTCCGGTGCAGGGCGGCGGCGAGCTCGGGCGTGCGCGCGGCTTCGAGGCTGAGCTCGTAACGGGCGAGTTGGCGCTCACGGCCCGCGGTCATCCAGTGGTGCAGCAGCGCGCCGAGCGAGGCCGCGGCCTCGTCCCGCGAGGGCGGGCGGGGCCGCTCGGCTGCGTGGGTGGCGGCGTGGGTGGCGGCGAGGTCGTCCACGCCGTCGAGGTCGGCCGGCTCGACCAGGTCGGCCAGGCCGTCCAGCTCGACCAGGTCGGCCAAGTCGGCCAGGTCCCGCTCCTCGATGCGCGCGTAGCAGGCGCCGATCAGTGCCGTGCGCGTGCGGAAGTAGTACGACGTGCTGCCCGCGGGCAGCCCCGCCGCGGTGTCGATCGCGCGGTGGGTGAGCCCCCGGAGGCCCGCCGCGGCCACGGTGGCGATCGCGGCGTCCGCGATGAGGGTGCGGCGGTCGGGGGCGGGGCCGTCTGGGGTGGGGCCGTCTGGGGTGGGGCCGTCGGGGGTCGCTCGGTCGGGGGTGGGGATGGACATGGACCCACTCTACAGCTGTAGAGTGACGGCTCTACGGATGTAGAGGGCGCTTGGACGAGGGGATGGGTGTTCCATGTCGCAACGTCACGCGGTGGTGGTCGGGGCCGGGATAGGCGGCCTCACCGCCGCCGTCGCACTGCACCGCCGGGGCTGGCAGGTCACCGTCTGCGAACGCGCCCCCGAACCCCCCGTCACGGGCGCGGGCATCGGCCTCGCCCCCAACGCCCTGCGCGCGCTCGACGCCATCGGCGTCGACGCCGCCCGCGCCGCCGGCGGCCACGTGCCGGCGACGATGGGGGCGCGCCGCTCCGACGGGCGGTGGCTCACCCGGACCGCCACCGCCGACATGGCGGCCCGCTACGGCGTGGCCCCCCTCGCCGTCCCGCGCTCGGCCCTCACCACCGCCCTGGCCGGCGCCCTCCCGCCGCGGGCCCTGCGCTACGGGGCCGCCGTGACCGCCGTGGACGGGGACGCCGTGGGCGGGGACGCGGCGGACGGGGACGCGGGCCGGGCGATCGTCCGTACGGCGGGTGGCCCGGACCTTTCCGCGGACCTGGTCGTCGCCGCCGACGGCATCCACAGCCCGCTGCGCCGCGCGCACTTCCCCGCCCACCCCGGTCTGCACTACCTCGGCGAAACCGCCTGGCGGACCATCGTGGACGCCCCCGAGCTGCGGGTGGCGGCCATGAGCGAGACCTGGGGGCGGGGCGAACGGTTCGGCCTGACCCCGCTCTCCGACGGCCGGCTGTACCTCTACGCCACCGCGCCGGCCCCGGCCGGCACCCGGTCGGCGGACCCCCGCGCCGAACTCCGCCGGCGCTTCGGCGCGTGGCACGACCCGATTCCGGCCCTGCTGGACCGCATCGACCGCCTCGACCCCGCCGACGTCCTCCAGAACGACCTCTACGACCTGGCCGCCCCGCTCCCGCGCCTGCACCACGGCCGGATCGCCTGGCTCGGCGACGCCGCCCACGCCATGGCCCCCAACCTCGGCCAGGGCGGCTGCCAGGCCATCGAGGACGCGGTGGTCCTCGCCCACCTGCTGCCCGAGGGAAACGCTCCTGCGGGGAACGCGCCCGCAGGGAGGGGCGCCGACCCCGTCCCGGCCGCGCTCGCCGCGTACACCTCCGCCCGGCTGGCGCGCACCGACGCCGTGCGCGTGCGGGCCCGCCGGGTCGGCCGGCTGGGCGCCCTGCGCAACCCGCTCGCGGCGGCCGCCCGCGACCTCGCGGTCCGCGCCACGCCCGCCCGCCTGGCGCTGCGCGGCATGGACGACCTCTTCGACGGCTTCCGCCTGCCCGGAGGGACGGCCTGATCCCGGGCAGGCGGCGCGGTCACCAGGCCAGTTGGGCGATCTCCTCCGAGACCACCGCGCAGGCGTCCGCGGCCGGGTCGATGAGGGGGAAGTGACCGACGCCGTCCAGGATCGTCAGGCCGACCGTCTCCCCCGCGTGCGCGGCGGCCGCCACGTACGCCTCCGACACTTCGTGCGGGACCACGATGTCGTCGCGGCCCTGGACGACGGCCGTGGCGATGCCGGTCGGCAGGAGGGCGGCCGGATCGGCGTACGGGAGGCGGGCCGCGAAGTGCTCGGGGCCGCCCAACAGCTGGGCCGAGGCGCCGCCGCAGACGCCGCGCGCCTCGGCCTCGGTGAAGTCCGCGATGGGGGCCAGCGCCACCACGCCGCGCAGCGACGGCGGCGCGGGCAGCCGCCAGGGGGAACCGGCCGGCAGGACGTGCCGGGCGGCGGCCCACAGGGCGAGGTGGCCGCCCGCCGAGTGGCCGGTGATCACCATGCGGCGCGGGTCGATCCCCGGCAGGGCGCTCGCCACCAGTGCGGGCAGGGCGTCCAGCGCGGCCGCCACGTCGTCGAAGGTTTCCGGCCAACGACCCGCGACCGGGCCGTCGCCGCTGCCGGGGGACGCGCTCTGGTGCGGCAGGGAACTGCCGCGGCGGTACTCGACGTTGGCCACCGCGAAACCCCGGCGGGCCAGGAAGTCCGCGAAGGGGGTGATGTGGTGGCGGTCGTACGGGGCGCGCCAGGCGCCACCGTGCAGGACGACGACGAGCGGCGCGGGGCCCGGGCCCGGGGCGCGGGGGGCGTAGAAGTCGATGACCTGGTCGGGGTGTTCGCCGTAGGCGGCGGTGGCGTCCGGAGCGACCGGCGGGTGGGAGAAGGCCGACTCGGCCTCGGCAGCGTCACGTTCCACTGCGGGGTCCGTCATCAGCTCAACCTCCGGTAACGCGTGGGACAGCGGGGACAGCAGAGCCGGCGGGTACATGTGTTCCGGGCAGAGCGGGACCGTATCAGGCCGGAACCTGCTGTTCCGTGCCACCCCGGGCGTACGGGGCGCACACGCGGGGGCGGGCGCGGCCGTAGCCCCGCCCGCCCCCTTGCCGTGACGTTTCGCCCGGACATCACCCGTATATGCGACCCGTGTGACGGGGTACGTCCCTCAGTACGTCCGTACGTACGTCCTGAGGGACGCCCCTCAGGACGTTCCTCATGACGCCCCTCATGACGTTCCTCAGGACGCCGTCAGCACATCCCCCAGCGTCCGGGCCGCCAGCTCCGCGTCCGCGAAACCGACGTACAGCGGGGTGAAGCCGAACCGCAGGACGTCGGGCGCCCTGAAGTCGCCCACGACGCCGCGCGCGATCAGCTCGGCCATGACGGCGCAGGCGTTCTCGGTCCGCAGCGACACCTGGCTGCCGCGCTCCGCGTGCGCGGCCGGCGTGACCGACCCGACGGCGCCCGCGGGCACGTACGCGGCCACGCACTCCAGGAAGAAGTCGGTCAGGGCCAGGGACTTGGCGCGGACGGCCTCGACCGTCACGCCCTCCCAGGCGTCCAGGGCCGCTTCGAGGGCCAGCATCGACAAGATGTCCGGGGTCCCGACCCGACCGCGGACCGCGCCCTCGGCCGGGCTGAAGCCGGGGGTCATCGCGAAGGGGTCCGCGTGACCGTTCCAGCCGGGCAGCGGCGAATCGAAGTCCTGCTGGTGGCGGGCGGCGATGTACAGGTACGCGGGGGAACCCGGGCCGCCGTTCAGGTACTTGTACGTGCAGCCGACGGCGAGGTCGACCGCGTTCTCGTCGAGCTCCACCGGCAGGGCGCCCGCGCTGTGGCACAGGTCCCAGACGGTGACCGCGCCCGCGGCGCGGGCCGCCGCGGTGAGGGCCGGGAGGTCGTGCAGTCGGCCGGTGCGGTAGTCGACGTGGTTGAGCAGGACCACGGCGGTGGACGGGCCGAACGATTCCGCCGCCCGGTCGGGGTCGACGGGTATGACCCGCAGACCGGTCATCCGGGCCGCGGAGGCCGCGATGTAGCCGTCGGTCGGGAAGGTGGCCGCATCGACCAGCAGGTCGGTGCGGCCCTCGCCCGCCAGGCGGGCGGCGCCGACCAGCGCCTTGAAGAGGTTGACGCTGGTGGAGTCGCCCACCACGGTCTGGCCGGGGGCCGCGCCGATCAGGGGGGCGATGCGGTCGCCGATGCGTTCGGGGGCGGTCCACCAGGTGCCCTCGCTCCAGGAGCGGATGAGCTCCTGGCCCCACTGCCGGGTCACGACGTCCGCCGTCGTGGCGGCGACGCCCGCCGGGAGGGCGCCGAGGCTGTTGCCGTCCAGGTAGACGAGGTCCTCGGGGAGCGTGAAGCGCTCGCGGAGCTTGGCCAGCTCGTCCTCGGCGTCCAGTCGGGCCGCGCGGGCCCGCAGGGCGGCCGCGGCCGCGTTCGCCGCGTTCGCCGCGTTCGCCGAGGTCGTCGGGGTCTCAGACATGGCTGCGGGCCGTCCAGAGTTCCGGGAAGACGTTCTTCGTGGCGCGCTTCTCCAGCCAGGTCACCCCGGCCGAGCCGCCCGTGCCCGTCTTCGCGCCCATCGCGCGGCGGGTCGCGACCAGGTGGTCGTTGCGCCAGCGCCAGACCAGCTCCGCGACGTCGGTGAGGACCTCGCCGAGGCGGTGCAGGTCGCCGTGGGCGTCCGGGTCGGCGTACAGCTCGGTCCAGACGGCCTCGACGAGCGGGGAGGGCTCGTAGCGCTGGGTCAGGTCGCGGGACAGGACCGAGGCGGGGATCCGCAGGCCGCGGCGGGAGAGCAGGCGCAGCACCTCGTCGTAGAGGCTGGGCTCGGCCAGCGCCTTCTCCAGCTCCGCGTGGACGCGCGGCGCGCCGCGGTGCGGGACCAGCATCGACGCGGACTTCTCGCCGAGGAGGAACTCCATGCGGCGGTACATCGCGGACTGGAAGCCGGAACCCTCGCCGAGGGCGGCGCGGTAGGAGTTGAACTGGCCCGGGGTCAGCTGGGCGAGGGGGCGCCAGGAGGCGTTGAGGGCCTCCAGCTCGCGGAGGGAACGTTTCAGCGCGTCCATCGCCACGGGGATCTCGTCCTCGCGCAGGGCGCGGGCCGCGGTCTCCCACTCGTGGACGATGACCGTGAACCACAGCTCCATGACCTGGGTGGTGACCAGGAAGACCATCTCGCCCGGGTCGTCGGAGCGCAGGTGCTGGAGGTGGGTGAGGACGTCCGCCTGGACGTAGTCCTCGTAGGGGGTCGTGCCGGCGAAGTCGAGGTTCGGGGTTTCCGAACCGCCCACTCCGGAGGCATCAAGGGATTCCGACATCGCTGTCTCCTCGATATGAACTTCCGGGTAGCGGTCCGCCCCTTCCTGCTGGGTGAGTGGAGCTCCGGTCCCCTGTTCGCATCATAGGCCCGGGCCCCACGGGGCCCGCCAGTGGAGAGTGACCACCTTCACACCCTCCCCGGCGGGCCCGGGAGCACCGGGAGCCTCAGTTCAGGGTGTCGGCCGCGGTCGCCGAGGAGTCGCGCAGGAAGGTCGCGCAGCGCTCGTACTCCGCGTCCTCGCCGATGGCCTGCGCGGCGCGCGCGAGGGCGTGCAGGGCGCGCAGGAAGCCGCGGTTCGGCTCGTGCTCCCACGGCACCGGGCCGTGGCCCTTCCAGCCGGCGCGGCGCAGCGAGTCCAGACCGCGGTGGTAGCCGGTACGGGCGTACGCGTACGACTCCACGGCGCGGCCGGCCTCGAACGCGTCGTCCGCCAGGCGCGCCCAGGCGAGCGAGGAGGTCGGGTACTTCGCGGCCACCTCGGCCGGTTCGGTGCCGGCGGCGAGCGCCTCGCGCGGCTCGGGGTCGTCGGGCAGGTGGGTCGGGGCAGGGCCGCCGAGCAGGTTCTCGTGAATCGACATGCCCCCAGTCTGCGGTACTCCCGGGCCCGTGGTGGGGGGCCCACCACACCGGGCGCCAGGTGTGTGCCCGGCACACCTCCCCGCACCCGGGTCCCTCACCGGACGGTGGGACACGAAGGTCGTCAGTCGACTTAACGGGGGAAGACAATGACCACGAGCACCATCCACAGGAGTCACCTGGCCACACGTCCGCGCAGCGGCCGCACCGGGCTGGGACGCGCCGACGGCGGCGGGCACCGAGCCCACGAGGCCGCCGAGGACCTGTGCGGGGCGGTGTTCGGATCGCTGCGGCGCCGGGACCAGCGGGAGAAGGGCCTCCAGTACGTGCGGGGCCTGCTCGCGACGCCCGGCCGCAAGTCGATCCGCAACATCGCGCAGCAGATCGGCGGGCCCGCCGCCGAGCAGAGCCTGCACCACTTCATCGCCGGCTCCACCTGGGACTGGCAGCCGATCCGCACCGCCCTGTCGCAGTACCTGGAGCAGTCCTCGCCGCTGACGGCCTGGGTGGCCCAGCCGATGGCGATCCCCAAGGGCGGGGAGCACTCGGTGGGCGTGGGGCGCCAGTACGACCCGCACCGCGGGCAGATGTTCCGCGGGCAGCAGGCCTTCGGGATCTGGTTCACCTCGGCCGACGTCGTCACTCCCGTGGGGTGGCGGCTGTACCTGCCGGACGAGGAGGGCGCGGCCACCGGGGCCGCGGGAGCCGCCGGGTTCGAGGGCGGCGAGCGCTCCGGGGAGACGTACGAGGAGTGCGCGGTCACCGGGGTCCTGGACGCCGTGCGCGAGGTCGGGGTGCCGGCGCGGCCGGTGCTGCTCGACATCCAGAACATCGGCACCCGCTCCACGATGAACCGGTTCGCCGACGCGCGGCTGCCGGTGCTCGCCCGGATCAGCCCGGCCGCCCGGCTGCTCGTGACCGACCCGGCGCTGCCCGGGCACGGCGCGGGGACCCTGGCCGCCCGGGACGTGCTGCAGAACGTACGGGCGCTGCGCACGGTGGTCGAGTGGGCCGACCCGCTGTACCCGGGGCAGCGGCGCACCTCGCTCGTGGCCGCGGTGCGCGTGATGATGCCGGACCCCTCCCCGGCGCGGCGGCGCCATCTGACCCTGCTCGGCGAGTGGACCGACGCGCGCAGCCTGCCCTCGCAGCTGTGGGTGACGGACCTGGCCCGACCGGTGCCGGTGACCCCGGCCGTGCTGCTGCGGATGACGAAGCAGGCGCGGCGGGTGTCGGCGAGCTCGGCGCACAGCGTGCAGGAGGTCGGGCTGCGGGACTTCGCGGGGCGTTCGCTCCAGGGCTGGCACCGGCACGTGACGATGGCGTCGGTGGCGCACGCGGCGCGCTGCCTGTCGGAAACCGGGATGCCGGTCGGTCGCGAGCTTGTCTAGGGTCGCCCGGTAACAGGTCGTCGGCCGGGGGGGGCGGACCCACAGGTCTCCCCCCCCGGCCGACGGCCCGAGAAGTCGTACGGGAATCAAGTCGTACGGGAATGACGGGGGTTCGTTGTGCACAGTGCTGTGGTCACCGCGGAGGGCGACCGGATCCGGTGGGTCGAGCTGGCCGGGGAGGAACCGGCCAGGGTGTACCTGCACGGGCTGGGTTCCACCTCGCCCGCGTACTTCGCGGCGAGCGCGACGCACCCCCGCCTCGCCGGGCGGCGCTCCCTGCTGCTGGACATGCTGGGGCACGGGCACAGCGACCGCCCCGAGGACTTCTCGTACACGCTGGAGGCGCACGCCGACGCCGTGGCGGCCGCCCTGGTCGACGCCGGGGTCGGCGGGGGCGAGGTGATCGCCCACAGCATGGGCGGGGCCGTCGCGATCGTGCTGGCCCACCGCCATCCGGAGCTGGTCTCCCGGCTCGTGCTCGTCGACGCCAACCTCGACCCGGTCCGGCCGCCCGCGCCGGGCGCCGCGGTGGCGGCCGGGAGCAGCGGGCTCGCCACCTACACGGAGGAGGAGTTCCTCGCGGGCGGGTGGGCCGAGGTCCGCGACCGGGTCGGCGCGCACTGGTGGTCGACGATGCGGATGGCGGGGCGGACCGCCCTGCACCGCAGCGCCGTCCACCTCGCCGCGGGGACCGTGCCCACCATGCGCGAGCTGCTGCTGGAGCTGCGGATCCCGCGTGCCTTCCTCTACCCGGCCGAGGACGGCGCGCTGGAGGGGGCCGCGGAGTTGGAGGCGGCCGGGGTGTCCGTCGTGGCGGTCGAGGACTGCGGGCACAACATCATGCTGGACAATCCGGACGACTTCGCGGCGGCGGTGCGGGCAGCCCTGGACACGGCGCTCTACGTGCTCGACGGGCGGCGGATCGGGAACCTGGAGGACTTCTGGCGTGAGGTCGGCGAGGCGGTGAACGGGCCCGAGGGGTACTTCGGGCGCAATCTCGACGCCTTCAACGACTGCCTGCGCGGGGACTACGGGACGCCCGACGACCGTGACTTCCACTTCGAGTGGTACGACCACGAGCTTTCCCGGGAGCGGCTCGGGCACGCCGAGACCGCCCGCCAGTTGGAGCTGCGGCTGACGCGCTGTCATCCCACCAACCGCGAGCGGGTCGCCGAGGAGTTGGCGGCCGCGCGGCGCGGGGAGGGGCCGACGGTCTTCGACTGGCTGACGGAGATCATGGAGGGACAGGCACCGGGGGCGCTGCGGCTGCGCTGAGGAACGCCCGCGGGACGGTCTATGTGGGCGGCCGGGTGCGGACGAGGACCTCGCGCGTGCGGCGCAGTCGCAGCGCCATCTGGATCTCCAGGGCCTGGGCCGGCTTCTGCCAGCCCTCGCCCAGGAGTTCCGCGATCCGCTCCAAGCGGCGCGAGACCGTGTTGGCGTGGACGTGCAGCGCCTCGGCGGCGTGCGTGGGGCTGCCGCCCGATTCGAAGTAGGCCTCCAGGGTGCGGGTCAGCTCGGTGAAGCGGGCCGCGTCGTACTCCAGCACCGGGCCGAGGGCCTGCGCGATGAAGGCGTCCACGTCGTGGTCCGCCGACAACAGCAGCCCGAGGAAGCCGAGTTCGCTCAGGGAGGCGGTGCCGCCGGCCCCGTCGAGCGCGGTCAGCGCGTCCAGGCAGCGCGCGGCCTCCTCGTACACCCCGGCGACCGCGGCGGCGCCCTTGGCCGGGCCTGCCGCGCCCGTGGAGACCGGGTGCCCGAGCAGCGGGGTGACCTCCATCGAGACCTGCCGGGCCGCAGCGGAGGCGTCGGCGCCGGGGAGCAGCAGCACGATGCAGCCGCGGCGGACGCCCTTGAGGCCGCCGACCCGGTACGCGTACGAGCTCGCCCAGGCGACCGCACGGCCCAGCTCCCCGCCCTCCGGCCGGACCACGACCACCACGTGCGGCACGTCGAGGTCGATGCCCAGGCGCCGGGTGCGCTCGCGCAGGTGCAGGTCGGAGGAGTGGTTCGGGCGGTCCAGCAGTTCCTGGAGCAGCTCGTCGCGTACGGGCCCCTCGGCCGCGGCCGTGCCCCGCTGGATCAGCATGTGGGAGGCAACCGACAGGGCGGCCAGCTCCAGCAGCCGTACGTCCTCCTCGGTGAGGGGCTCGGCCGCGTGCAGCACCAGCACGCCGAGGTCCTCGGCCCCGGCCGTGACGGGCGCGACCCACACCTCGCCCGTGTCGCGCGCCGCGAAGTCGGCATCGGCGAAGTCGCCGTGGTCGTCGGCGTCCACCGGGTCGGCGGTGCGGTCGGCGTCGGCGGCGTGCGCGAGCCGGACCGGGCGGCGGGCCGTGTGCGCGTGCAGGGCGCCGCGGGTCACGGCGGCCTCGTCGAGGTCGACCGGTCCGGGACCCGGGGTCAGCGGGCGGCCGCCGGGGTCGCGGACCTGGAGCACGCCGTCCAGCGCGTCCGCGGTGGTCCGGGCGAGGGTGGCCAGACCCGCCCCGTCCAGGACGAGGCGGGCGAGCCGGGCGTGGCAGTCCCACAGGTAGCGGACCCGGGTCAAGGTGGTGTCGGTGACGGAGCCGAACCGCTCCAGCTCGCTGACCTCGTCGCGGGCCCGCTCCAACAGCCGCGCCTTCTCGACCGCGACGGCCGCCAGGTCGGCCAGCGACAGCAACGTCCCGACCTCTGCGGAGCCGAAGGAGCGCACGCGGCGGTCCGCTCCGTAGAGCACGCCGAGTATGCCCTCGCGGTGGCGCATCGGTACGGCGACGACGGCCCGCACGCCCTCGGCGCGCACCACGGCGTCCACGCCGGGGGAGTGCGCGAGGGTGGCGTCGTTCGGGTAGTCCGCGCTCCAGACCGGGGCGCGGCGCTCCCGCACGAGCGCCCCGAGCCCGTCGGCGGCGCCGATCCCGAGCCCCGACTCGTAGCCGGCCGTGCCGCCGTCGGACAGGTGGGGGTACGAGGTCCCGTCGGGCCGGGTGAAGGTGATGCAGACCACGTCGAGCCCGAGCAGCCGCCGCGCCCGTCGTGCGATGACGCGCAGCAGGCTGTCGAGGTCGTAGGAGGAGGTCAGGTCGTGCGCGGTGTCGGCGAGCGCGACCAGCGCGTCGCCGCCTTCCGGCGCGGCGCCGGGGTCCCGGGGCCGCGGGAGCGGCGCCGGGGACGTGCGGGCGCGGATCTCGCGGGCCAGCAGGACGGCCCTGGCCAGGCCGGGGTCCGCCGTGGGCAGGAGCGCGTCGAAGGCGGCCTCCGGCGCGCCCGCGGCCAGTAGCTCCAGGACGGCGAGTGCCGGCGACGAGCCCCCGGCAACGTTCCCGGCGGTGTCCGCCGCTCGTTCCATGGGTCCCGTTCCCCCGCTCCCGACGTACCGGTACGAAACTAGCCATCCGAACCTAGGTTCCACCGTGATCGTGGTCAAGTGAGCTTGCGCTGGTCAGAGCGGGTGCACGGGCGGGACGACAGCCGCGCCCCGGGAGGTAAGCGGAAGGTGGAGGGGTGCCGGGCGGACCCACAGCCCGGCCACAGCACGGCCACAGCGGGCCCGGGGCCGGCTCGCAGCGGGCTCGGGGCGGGACCCGGTACGGGGCTCACAGCGGCCTCGGGACGGGGCTCGCCGCGGGCTCAGGACGGGCTCAACGTGTCGCCGCGCAGGGCCGGCAGGGACTGGAGCGCCCGCAGGGTCAGGGCCGCCGAGGTCCCCCAGCCGATCAGACCGGGCAGGTCCTCCGCGCGGTCGCCGAGCGCCGTCCACATCAGCCGGTGCGGGCGGGCGCCCGCCGCGGCCAGGGCCCGCCAGCGCATTCCGCCGAGCGCCCGGTCGTAGCGCGCGTACAGCAGCCGCGCCGTCGGCACGGCCAGCGGCCCCAACTCGCCCACGCACAGCGACGCGAACGCCGGGAGCGCGGCCAGGTCGAGGCCGCGCTCCCTGGCCTGCTCCAGTCCGCCCAACCAGGCTCCCAGGACCCCCTCGTAAGTCCTGGGACCGGTCATCGGACCGAAGCAGACCCCGGTGCCCTCCCCCAACAGCCGCGCACCGGCGGCCGGCCCCTCCCCCGAGGCGGACAGCACCACGATCAGGTTGGGCCGGTCCACGGCCTCCACCAGCGCACGGGCCGCCTCGTACGAGGTCCCGTCCCCCAGCGGTGGCGCCGCCACCAGCCCGCCCAACGGCCCCAGCGCGTCGCACACCGCACCGATGGCCGCGGGACGCCGCTGCGTCCCGTACAGGAGGTTCCGCACCCCCAGCCGGTTCGCGAACTCCCGCATCCCCACCGGACCGACGCCCGGCACGCCCTCCAGCCACGGCGTGACCCCCTCGGCCACGAGGCGGCGCACGGCATCCGCGGCGCCGGGCTCTTCCACAAACGCAGCACCCATATCCAGCGAGTGTGCTGGTCCGGAGCCCGGCGCACACCGCCGCTCCCGGCCGTGTGTCAACTCACCCCACCGGGCGCGCCCACCGGTGCCGCTCCCGCCAGTCGGGCCATCCGCGCCATCCGGGAACCCAGTCGGCGCACGGCGTCCAGCACCGGGTCCGGGCCGGGCCCGGCGAACCGCCCCGGCGGTCCGGCCGGGCCGATCCAGCACATGCCCAGCCCCTCGGCGAAAGCCGCGAGCTCGTCCAGCCGCTCGCGCGCGTCCGCCCCCGGGGCCACGAACCCGGCGGCCGGCTTCCCCAGCCAGTCACCGCGCCCGAGCGCCTCCGGCAGCGTCGTGCCGAAGAGGATGCCGTCGGCCTCGGCCAGCAGCTCCCACTGCGCGTCGCCCAGTTCCGCGGCCGCGACGAGGTGGCTGCGCGCACCGGCGTCCGCGGCGCCGTCGCGCGCCACGACCGCCTGTGCACACACCCGCCCCGCCCGCCCCGCGTGGACGACCACGACCAGCGGGGGCCGGGCTACCCCCATCCCGTGTCACCCGCGAACGGGTGGCCCGGGGACGTGGCCTGGCAGGCGCGGGAGGTGGCGTGGTGGTTCATGGGGTGACACTTTCTAGGAGAAACATACCTGGAGGAATGGTGATCGCTCCCCCGGGACGAGGAAAAAGGACCGCATCGCAGGAAACGCCCCAGAGGGGCCGAGTCCAGACGAAAGCACCTGGTCAGGCGGCTACTGGCACGAGTGGGAGCGGACCGGGCAGCAGGGCCCGGCGCAGCGCGCGGGTGGTGTCGGCCGGACAGGGCCCGAGGTCCGAACCAAGCACTTCTGCGAGGGTTCGGTATGTTTCGAGCGATTTTGCCGACGTCACGGCCCGCAATTCCGTCCGCAGCTCCCGGTGCCGGCCCAGCGCGAGCTCGGCCTCCACCCACTGCTTCAGCGCCGAGAGCCGGGTCGCCTCCAGGTCCGCGACCCGCGCGGCGAGCCGCGGACCGGCCTCGATCCCCCCGAAGGCCGGGCCCCGCCACAGCCGCAGCGCACCGCGCAGCCGCCGGGCCGCGGTGGCGAACTCCCCGCGCGCCATGGCCCGGTAGCCCGCTCCCGCCTCCCGGGCGAAGACGCTCTGGTCACTGCGGCCGCTGTCCGTGTCCAGGAGAAACCCGCCGGGCAGCGAGACCAGTACGGCCTCGGGGGTACGCCGCCCGGCGGAGTCAGCGGCGCCCGCGAGGAGTTCACGTATCTGGCGGATCGCGGTCAGCAGCATCGCGCGGGCGCGCTCGCCGTCGGGTCCGTGCGCCGACAGCTCCGCCGCCAGGACCGTGGTGGGCACCAACTGGTCCGCGTAGGCGGCGAGTACGGCGAAGACCTGACGGGCGGGCTGGCTCGTGGGGACCACGGGCACGCCGTTCTCCAGGGCGCGAAGCCCGCCGAGCACCTCGATGTCCATGAATCCCTCCCCAGGGCGCACCGCGTCGAGGCCCGTTTACATACCGGGCCCTGGAGAAAAATAATACCCGGAAGTTTTTTTCATGGGAACGACTTCCACATCACGAATCACGTGACCCGGGGCACAAAAAAACCGGCCCTCCCCGCACTGGGCGGGAAGGGCCGGCACGAGCACGCCGACGGCGTCGGGCGGTCGCCTCAGGCGACGTCCTCGTCCGCGTCGTCGGGGAACTGCCGCAAACCGTCGCAGTCGCACAGATGCGCCCCCTGCGCGCCGTGCAGCGCACGGCCGCCGCGACCGGGAGCCGTGTCGAGCCGGATCGCCACGGCCGAGACGACCAGGCTCGGCATCACGCTCGTGTAGAGGGCGGACACCTCCTCGTCCAGCGTCAGGCCGAGCGTCTGCGACATGACGTTCAGCCCGGCGAACGAGCCGACGATCAGCCGGGACGGCTGCCCCGGATCCACGTGCGAGAGCAATTCGC
The DNA here is from genome assembly GCF_044454405.1 of Streptomyces sp. NPDC051555. NCBI lineage: Bacteria > Bacillati > Actinomycetota > Actinomycetes > Kitasatosporales > Streptomycetaceae > Streptomyces > Streptomyces sp. NPDC051555. The sequence goes on from NZ_JBITDP010000014.1 coordinate 218,978, forward strand.
CGCGGGCCTTGGCCTCCGTCATCAGCTCGGTGTGCAGGTCGATCCACCCCTGATAGGGCGCCGCCCGGTCCAGCGAGCGGCCGTTCTGCTCCAGCGTGAGCCGCGCGCTCCCGCGCATCAGCACGTCGTGCTGCAGGCGGTGCGAGAAGATCATTCCGACATCGACGAACTGCTGCGCTTTGAATTCCTGCGGGGTGAAGGCGGGCTCGACACTGACCTGCGCGTCGATGACCGCCTGTGCCAGGTCTTCCTTCGAGTCGAAGTGGAAGTACAGGGCTCCCTTGGTGACCCTGGCGATCTTGACGATGTCCGTCAGTTTCGCCGCGTCGTAGCCCCGGTCCTCGAAGACCAGCGCGGCAGCCTCCAGGATCGCCTGGCGCGTCCGCACGGCGCGGTCCTGCTTCACCTGGGGTCGTTCAGTCCTCATCAGTCGTTCTGTCCCTCTCCATGCCCCCCGTCCGATCGGCATTACATGCCCCCGGGTACGTACCTATGAGTACAGCTTCACACCATCGTGAAGCCCCCGTCCACAGGCATCGTGACGCCTGTGACGAACGAGGCACGAGGGCTGCACAGCCACGCGGCCGCTTCCGCTATCTCCGCGGGCTCGGCCGTCCTCGGCTGCGGGGTCGCCGCGTGCAGCTGTTCCTCGACGCCCGGAACGGCGGCGAACCACTGCTCGACCACCTCGGTCCGGGTGGTGCCGGGGGCCACCGCGTTGACCCGGATGCCCTGGGCGGCGTACTCCGCGGCGGCCGCCTTGGTCAGGCCGATCACCGCGTGCTTGGCGGCGACGTAGGGGGCGGCCACCGGGGTCGCCAGCAGGCCGCCGACGCTGCTGTTGTTGACGATCGTGCCGCCACCGGTCGCCAGCATGGCCGCGATCTCGTCCCGCAGGCAGTTCCACGTGCCCCGGACGTTCACGTCCATGATCTGGTCGTAGAGGTCGTCGCCCATCTCGTGCAGCGGCGAACGCCCCACGCCCCAGCCCGCGTTGTTGAAGGCGCAATCCAGCCGCCCGAAACGGTCCACCGCGACGGCCACCATCGCGGCCGTGTCCCCCGCACGGGTCACGTCGGTCACGGCGTACTCGACCTCCGCGCCCTGGGCGCGCAGCTCCTGCGCCAGCTCCTTGAGACGGACCTCGCGGCGCGCGGCCAGCACCAGCCGGGCCCCCTCCCGCGCGAACACCCGCGCCGCGGCGGCTCCGATGCCGCTGCTCGCCCCCGTGATCAGCGCGACCTTGCCGTCGAGCATCCGCTCTCCCGCCATGACAGTCCCCATTTCAGATGTCGTCGTCTCTTCGGTGCCCGCGGCACCCGTCCGCCCAGGTCCGCGCGGTTCCCGCGGCCCGGTCCGGAAGTTTCATGCGGCCCAGGACAGGCCCGCCGCCGCCTCGCCGTCGAGGGTACGCAGGAGCTCCTCGTCGATCTCGTCGAGGGAGCCGACGACGTGCCGTACCCCCACCTCGCGCATCAGGCTCGCCTGGAAGCCGTGCCGGAAGCGGCTGGGGTGACCGATGAAGGGCACCCGCAGCGCGCGGGCCGCCTCCGAGACCCGTGCGACGTCGTCGATGAAGACCGCCTCGTCGTAGGCGACGCCGAAGGTGTCGACGGCTATCTCCTGGATGCCCGGCCGGAAATCGTTGGTGCAGACGTAGCCCGGCTCGTCGAAGAGGTGCCCGTAGCGGCCGAGGTGGGTGTCGAAGTGCGCCTTGTCCAGGCCCCCGTAGCAGACCGTGCGCAGCCCCAGGGCGCGCAACCGGTGGAGCAGCTGTTCGGCGCCGGGGAGCACCGCGAGGGGGTGATCGGCGAGGTACGCGGCGCGCTCCTCGAAGTACGCCTCCAAGACCTGCTCGGGGGTCCAGTCGAGGCCGGCCGCGGCGCCGAGCGCGCGGGCCGCGACCGTGCGGGACTGAGAGAAGACCGCGCGCTCCACGTCCGCGTCGTAGGTGCCGCCGCGGCTGGTCACGAACTGGTGGATGACCGGGCTGAAGGTGTCGTTGAGCAGGACCCCGTCGATGTTGACGGCGGCGAGCCTCAAGTGCCCCAGCGGGCGGGTGGCGTGGCGGGCGGGCATCGGTGTCTCCCATCGGCGGGGGCCGCTTGGGGTGGCAGGTGGTGCGGGTGCGGGTGCGGGGCGCTGCGGGTGGCGGCGGGACCGCTGCCGAACAGTTGCAGCCACCGGCCCACCGGGGGACCCCCAGAAAAATACTCCCAAGTACGCAGGCGCTGCAGAATAAAAGATACCCGATCAATGTCTAGATCTGGCTGATAGGCCGAAAATCGACGCAGGGTGACGGAATGAGTCGCTCCTAGTCATTGACCTGCGGAAACCTTGCTCGCCTTGGCTGATTCCGCTACCCCTTCCCGTGTGGAGTGTGTCACTTCTGATCCCCAAACTGAGTGATCATCGGGTAATCCTCTGTCTGTCAACCAAACCCGGAAGTACGTACCCGGCGACGGCAACCCGGTGCGACTTCCGGCCATGATCCAAAGGGGCATCATGATCACGACCTTGGAACCGACGACCGACCTCACCCCGCGCTCGCCCTCGCTCCCGGTGGACTGCGTCTGCCCGGACGGCTCCGGAACCGCGCTGACCAGCACGGTTCCGCGTGAACTCGTGCACCGCGCGGCCGTCGCCGAAGTGTTCCTCACCGGCATGTGCCGCCCGGGCCCCGACCGCTTCCACATTCGCGCCCAACTCCCGCGCGGGCACAGTTTCTTCAGCCCGATCGCCGGTACGCACTACGACCCGATGATGATCTGCGAAACCATTCGCCAGGTCGGTTCCTACGTCGCCCACGAGGCGTACGGCGTACCGCTGGGCCACCAGTTCCTGCTCTGGGGCCTCGACTACACGACGATGCCCGAGAACCTCGTGATCGGGGACGCCCCGGCCGACCTCGACCTGGAGGTCACCTGCTCCGACATCCGGATGCGCGGCACGCAGCTCCAGGCCCTGCGGTACGAGGTGACCATGCTCCTGAACGGAGTGGTGATCGCCACCGGCGACGTCGGGTACACCGTGACCTCTCCCGCCGTCTACCGGCGGCTGCGCGCCGCGCAGTTGGACCGCCGCCCGATGCCCTCGTTGCCCTCGGCGCCCCTCCAGCCCGCACAGGTGGGCCGGATCTCGCCCTTCGACGTGGTCCTCGCGGCCACCGCGCAGACCACCACGGCCGTCACCTGGCAGCTGCGGTACGACACCCGGCACCCGGTGCTCTTCGACCACCCCGGGGACCACCTGCCGGGCATGGTCCTGTTGGAGGCCGCCCGCCAGGCCGCGGTGGCCCTGACGCCCGCACCCGCCGTCATGCCCGTCTCGGTCGTCAGCACCTACCAGCGGTACGCGGAGTTCGGCATACCCCTGTGGGTCACCGCGGAGCGCACGGGCCCCACCACGGTCCGGGTCACCGGGACGCAGGAGGACGAGCAGGTCTTCCTCGCCGTCGTGGGTACCGGCCAGGTACAGCCAATGCCGTTCGGGATGACGCCCTGATCACTGCGGCCACGGGGGACGCAGCACGGGGCACCGGAACACGGAGCACCAGAGCACCACGTACGGATACACCGAAGGGCCCTGCCCCACCGCTGACGAAGCGATGGAACAGGGCCCTTTCGTGCTGCGGCGACTACTTGAGCTTGGTGCCGGTGGAGCGCAGGTTCGCGCACGCCTCGGTGACGCGCACGGCCATGCCCGCCTCGGCGGCCTTGCCCCAGGTGCGGGGGTCGTACTTGGACTTGGTGCCGACCTCGCCGTCGACCTTCAGGACCGCGTCGTAGTTGCGGAACATGTGCTCCACGACCGGACGCGTGAAGGCGTACTGGGTGTCGGTGTCGAGGTTCATCTTCACGACGCCGTTCTCCAGCGCGGTGGCGATCTCCTCGGCGGTGGAGCCGGAGCCGCCGTGGAAGACGAAGTCGAACGGCGAAGCCTTGCCGTACTTCTCGCCGACACCGGCCTGCAGGTCCTTGAGCAGCTCGGGACGCAGGACGACGTTGCCCGGCTTGTAGACGCCGTGGACGTTGCCGAAGGAAGCGGCCAGCAGGTAGCGGCCCTTCTCGCCCAGGCCCAGGGCCTCGGCGGTGCGCAGCGCGTCGTCGACGGTCGTGTACAGCTCGTCGTTGATCTCGTGGCTGACGCCGTCCTCCTCGCCGCCGGTCGGGGTGATCTCGACCTCAAGGATGATCTTGGCAGCCGCGGCCTTGGCCAGCAGCTCCTGGCCGATGGCCAGGTTGTCGGCGAGGGTCTCGGCGGAACCGTCCCACATGTGCGACTGGAACAGCGGGTTCAAGCCACGGGCCACGCGCTCGGCGGACACGTCGAGCAGCGGACGGACGTAGCCGTCCAGCTTGTCCTTCGGGCAGTGGTCCGTGTGCAGGGCGACGGTGATGTCGTACTTCGCGGCCACGATGTGGGCGAACTCGGCCAGCGCGACGGCGCCGGTCACCATGTCCTTGTTGTACTGGCCACCCAGGAACTCCGCACCACCGGTGGAGATCTGGATGATGCCGTCGCTCTCGGCCTCCGCGAAGCCGCGCAGTGCAGCGTGCAGGGTCTGGGTCGAGGTCACGTTGATCGCCGGGTAGGCAAACTTGCCTGCCTTCGCCCGGTCGAGCATCTCGTTGTAGACCTCGGGGGTTGCGATGGGCATCTGTCCGCTCCTTGGATGTGCGGGGAGTGTGCTTATTGCGGGCCCTGACCTGGGGGCGACGTTGCCGTCGGGGCTATCTTTCCAGACTCCGCACGACACTCCACCTCGGTGGCGGACCCGCTCGGGCCCAGCCGGGCGGAGTGTTTCACGTGAAACACCCCACCCGGTGCGAAAGTCGCAGGTCAGGACCGCCTCGGGAAAATCTGGGGACCTAAGTCACCAGTTCCCGCGGCACCCGTTCGCTTCAGGAGAGGCCGAGGTCCCCGAGCTGGTAACCGGTGAGGTAGGGCACTCCGGCGGCAGCGATGGCGTCGGCGGCGCCGCGGTCGACGATCGTGGCGACGGCCACGACCTCGCCACCGGCCTCGCGGACGGCCTCGACGGCGGTCAGCGGGGAACCACCGGTGGTCGAGGTGTCCTCGACCACCAGGCAGCGACGGCCCTTGACCTCGGTGCCCTCGATGCGGCGCTGCATGCCGTGGGCCTTCTGCGCCTTGCGCACGACGAAGGCGTCCAGACGCCGACCGCGCGCGGCGGAGGCGTGCAGCATCGAGGTCGCGACCGGGTCGGCGCCCAGGGTCAGACCGCCGACGCAGTCGAAGTCCAGGTCGGCGGTGAGGTCGAGCATGACCTGGCCGACCAGCGGGGCGGCCTCGCCGTCCAGGGTGATCCGGCGCAGGTCGATGTAGTAGTCGGCCTCCCGCCCGGAGGAAAGCGTCACCTTGCCGTGCACAACGGCCTTGTCCTTGATCTGCTGGAGCAGCTCACCACGTACGTCACTCATGCCCATGAGCTTAGAGGCCGTCGTGCGCGTCGGACGCCTGGAGGCGGCGCCAGGTCCACGTCGTGGACAGCTCCAGCGGGTCGATGGGCGTGACCAGCTGCGGCAGGGTGTTCAGGCCGTTGGGCGGTCCGGACTGCGGCTCGACGCAGACGAACTCCTCGGGCTGGTCGTAGACCACCAGCCATTCGGCCCTGCTGGTCAGGCGCAGCTCCAGCGCGCCGGGCCAGGTCAGCGTGACGTCGACGCCGTACGGCATGCCGAAGCAGTCGTCCCAGGGGCCGGGCAGCGGCTCGATCCGCCGGCCGGTCGGGAGGTAGTCCGCACCGCGCTCCTCCTGCCAGACCGGCTCGAAGGACAGCTGTACGTCCTCCCCCACCCCGAGGTTGCGGCGGAACCAGGGGTGCCAGCCGACCTGGGCCGGGAAGGAGTCGTCGTACGTCTCCACGCCCATGGCCAGGGTGAGCGCTTCCGGTGCGAGGGCGAAGGTCTGCGTCACCCGGCCCCGGAAGGGCCACGGTTCGGCGAGGTCGTAGGTGAAGGCGGCCTCGGCCGTCCGGTCGGCCGTCGCGGTTCCGGCGGGGGTCCAGGCGGCGTGCCGGCCGAAGCCGTGGATGGCGTGCGGCGGGTGGTCGAGCGGCATCTGGTGGAGCACACCGGCGTCCCGGAAGCGCCCCTCGCCCAGCCGTCCGCACCACGGGACCATCGGGAAGGACCCGAAGTCGTCCCCCTGGCGCAGCAGCTCCAGTCCGTCGACGCGCAGACTGCTGATCCGGCAGCCGTTCTTCTGGTCGACGGTCAGTTCGGCGCCACCGGCGCTCAGTCGCGTACTCATGCCCCGACCCTAGGGCACCCCCCACGGCTCAGCGGCGGCGCCGCAGGGCACGTCCGACGACGACCGCCGAGGCGAGGGCGAGCGCCGCGGCGGGGGCCAGCCAGCGCAGGTTCAGGGCCTGGGCCCCGGAGTCCGGCGCGGGGACCGGTGCGTAACGGCCGCGCGGGGGTGCGTGGTCGACCTCTTCGGCGCTGCGGCCGATCATCGTGCGGCGGGCGTGGGCGGCTTCGGCGGGCGGGCGCGGCGTGTCCCCGAGATCGCCGAACTCCCCGAACCGGTCGAAGTCGTGGTCGAGGAAGGGGTCCAGCGACGGCGGCGGCACCTCGGCGTCGAACACCGTGGCGGACACCTCGATGACCTCGGGTCCTTCGGGCCCCTCGGGCTCCTCCGCGTCCCGCGGCTCCCCCGGCTCGTCCACATCGTCCGCGGCGGCCGCGGGCGCCGGGGCCGCGTCCGCGGCGGGCGGAGCCGTGGCGGCGGTCGTCAGGTTCACGCAGGTGCGGTCCAGCAGCCGGTGCACCGCGGTGGCGGTGGCCTCCGGGGCGAATCCCGCGGCCCGGCCGTCGGCGCTGCCGGCGGCGGTGAAGACCAGCCGGGTACCGCCGTCCTCGGGCACGAGCCGCAGCACGAGGGTGGTCTTCACGGAGCCCTGGCCCCGGACCTCGGTGCCCTGGCCCTCGGCCTCGAAGGTGTCCTCGTCCCGTTCGGTGACGGCCCACGCACCCCGGTAGGTCACGGTGTGCCCGCCGACCCGCAGCTTCAGCCGACCGGCCAGCGGCCCGGAGGCGTCGTCGGCGTCCTGTTGGAAGCCGGGTACGCACCGGGCCAGGCGGGCGGGGTCCCGCAGCACCGCTCGGAGGTCGGCTGCCGGTACCGGAACGAACACCTGATGCTCCATGCCGCCGAGCCTACCGAGGGCGCGGCCCCACCGTGCGCTTTCCGACCCCCGGGCCGCACGACACGACGGTGACGACAGGCGCTAGTGCCACGGCACTAGAAGGAGTAGCGCGGGTGGGGGAGGGTCGAGGGGGGCAGCCCCCGCATGCGGACGCGTTCGGTGTCGCGGGCCGCGTCCTGGAGCGCGCGGGTGGACAGGGAGCGCAGCACCGGGGCGTCGCCGTCGACCCGCAGTTCGGGGACCGCTTCCCGGGCGGACAGGACGAAGCCCCAGTCCTGGGGCGGGGCGACGGAGCCGCCCTGCGCCCGGTCGGGGCCCGCCGCGAATCCGGCGAGCCGCCCGCCCGCGCTGTACGGGGCGGTCCGCAGCCCGGCGGCGCGCAAGGTGGCCTCCACGGTCCAGTAGGTCCGCGGCCGGGAGGTCAACGCGCCCGCGGACACCGCGAGCCGGCCGCCCGGGCCCAGCGCCCGCGCGGCCAGCCCGTAGAACTCCTGGGAGTACAGCTTGGTGCTGGGCGTGATCCCGGGGTCGGGCAGATCGGACACGATGACGTCGTAGCGTCCGGACGCCCCGGGTCCGCGCAGCCAGCGGAAGGCGTCCGAGGTCACCACGGCGACCCGCGGGTCGGCGTACACGTGCCCGTTGAGCTGCGACAGCATCGGGTCGGTGCGGGCGAGCCGGACCACGCCGGGGTCGAGCTCGACGACGGTGACGGAGGCGACGTCCGGGTAGCGCGCCACCTCGCGCGCGGCCAGTCCGTCGCCGCCGCCGAGGACGAGCACGCGGGTGTGCGGGCCCGCCATCGCGGGGTGTACGAGGGCCTCGTGGTAGCGGTACTCGTCGTAGCCGCTGACCCGCAGCCGCCCGTCGAGGTACAGGTCGAGGGAGCGCGGCGAGCCGGTGGGCGGGCCGGTGACGACCAGTTCCTGGACACCGGTCTGGAGGGCGACCCGTACCTCGTCGCCGTAGACCGCGCGCCGGGCCATGCGTTCGAAGTCGCCGGCCAGCACGGTCGCCGCGGCCAGGACGAGCAGCACGCCGATGTTGGCGGCGAGCAGCAGCCAGCGCCCGCGCCGGCTCAGGTCGCGGCGGAACAGCCACAGGACGAGCGCCCCGCCCGCGACCGCGTTGACGGTGCCGGTGAGCATCGCCCCGGTGAGCTGGCCGAGCAGCGGCAGGAGCAGGAAGGGGAAGGCCAGGCCCCCGACGAGCGCGCCGACGTAGTCCGCGGCGAAGAGGTCGGCGACGGCGCCGCCCGCGTCCTGGCGCCGGATCCGCTGGATGAGGGTCATCAACAGCGGGATCTCGGCCCCCATGAGGATGCCGATGGCGAGCGAGAAGCCGACCAGCGCCGGTCTGGACTCGCCGAACCAGGCGAAGCTCGCGTACAGCGCCATGGCGGACAGGCCCCCGACCAGGGCGAGCAGTGCCTCGACGGCGCCGAAGCCGAGGGCGGGGCGTTCGCGCAGGCGCTTGGCCAACAGGGAGCCGACGCCCATGGCGAAGACCATGACGGAGAGCACCACGGACGCCTGGGTGACGGAGTCACCGATCAGGTACGAGCCGAGGGCGAGCAATTCCAGCTCGTACACGAGCCCGCAGGCGGCGCAGACGAACACGGTGGCCAGGACGAGGAGCCGGCCGGTCCGGGGCCGTACGGGGAGGGCGGCCGGGGCGGTGGCCCTACCCCTGGGCTCCGCTGCCGGGAGCACTCCGCCGGGGGTGGAACGGTCGATCATGAAGCGAACCGTACGTCACTGTCCGGCTGCACCCCGTCACCCACATGGGTGCAAGTGACGCACTGCCCGGGCCACTTGGCGTAACGGGGGAGCGACCCCCGAGCGACCCCGCACGCCGGGACGCGGCGCCACCCGACCCCGGGCACGGCGGACCCGGCGCCGTGGGCCCGGTGCGTAAACCGGTGCGGAAACCGGCGCCGAAACCGGCGCCGAACCCAGTGCGGAACCGGTGCGGAACCGGTGCGACGCGCGTACGACCCCGCCCTACTGCGCCACGGCCGCCATACGTACGCCCACCCGGGTCCGGGTCGCGACCAGCTGCCCCTCCTGCGGGTAGGCGTGCCAGGTGCGCCACCTCACCTGCCCCTCGCAGCGCTGCGCGAGCAGCGCGGTGAAGGCGTACGGGCTGCCGGGAAAGGTTCCGGCGAGCCCGTTCGGGTGATCCGCGACCAGGGCGAGCAGTTCCTGTGCCCGCCCCGCGAAGGAGCCCTCGGAGAGGATCTCGACGCGCGCGGCGAACTCGTACTCCCAGTCCCCCACCCGCTTGGCCACGCCGAGCGGCAGTGGGGTGCTGCTGCCGGGCATGCAGGCGACCGTCTCCGAGCAGAGCACTTCGCCCTCTTCCAACAAGACCTGGTGGGAGGCGCCGAGCAGGCGCAGCTCCACCTTCGCGCTCTCCAGCTCGAGGTTCAGTACGGCGAGGGCGGGCAGCCGCTCCCGACCCAGGGCCCAGGCGAGGTCGGCTGCACGCGTGTCGGTATAGGTGGTCTGGAGGGTCGTGAGCATGAGTCGGCTCCGCAAACGCGCGAGGGGAGATGGGCCGGGACCCGCCAGCGGTGATCAACGGGTGGGGGGGCACCGGCTCTGGTCCACAGGAAGTCCAGCGAGGTCCGAGGACTGGTCTACTCAACCGAGGGAATCATGAAAGGCACGGCACTCACAGCGTTTTTACCCAACTTGACGGGGTTTACATCCCCCCGGGGGCTCCACAGTTCAGGTGTTCAACCACGGGTCCCGCGCGGCGGTCCCACAAGCGGCCCAACCAGGCGTTCCGCGGAAATGCGCCCGGCGAAACCCACCCCCGCCGGGCACCTTCCGACCGCATATTCCGCACGCCTACTCCGCGCCGCGCACCCCGGTCAGCTGCTGCCGCAACCGCCGCCGCCCCCGCAGGACGACGAGGACGAGCCGCAGGAGCTGCTCGAACACGAGGACGAAGAGGACGAGCAGGACGAGCCGCCGTGCCCGTGCGACGACGAACCGCTGTCGCCCGCCCACCAGCTGCTGGAGCCGGAAGAACCGGAGGACCGCGAGGACCGCGAGGACTTCCGCGATCCGCCCCGCGACCCGCCGTACGCCAACCACACGAAGAACCCCACCAGCGCGGCCGCGATCACTGCGAAAAAGGCCAGGAACATGGTCCTCGCCCCCCTCCTGTACGCCTCGGTCCCCCGAGGGGCGGGATCCCCGCGTCCCGCGTGTCAGGGGGATTCCCGCGGCCCGTTCCGGCCAAAGCACACTTGAGCAACTCCAGAGGTTGACCAAGGATGACGCCCATGAGCGCACCCGTGGGCGGCAGCCGCCCCTTCCTGAACCGCCGTCTCGCCTCCTTCGGAACGACGATCTTCGCGGAGATGTCCGCGCTGGCCACGAGCACGGGATCGATCAACCTGGGCCAGGGGTTCCCCGACACCGACGGCCCCGCCGAGATCGCCGAGGCGGCGTCCCGCGCGGTGCTCTCCGGCCGCGGCAACCAGTACCCGCCCGGCCCCGGCGTCCCCGAACTGCGCGCCGCCGTCGCCCGCCACCAGCAGCGCTTCTACGGCCTGTCCTACGACCCCGACACCGAGGTCCTGGTCACGGCGGGCGCCACCGAAGCCATCGCGGCCGCCCTCCTCGCCCTCCTCGAACCGGGTGACGAGGTCATCGCCCTCGAACCCTTCTACGACTCCTACGCCGCCTGCATCGCCATGGCGGGCGCCACCCGCGTCCCGGTCACCCTGCGCCCGCACGCCGGCGCCTTCGCCCTCGACCTCGACGAGCTGCGCGCCGCCGTCACCCCGCGCACCCGGCTGCTGCTCCTGAACACCCCGCACAACCCGACGGGCACCGTGCTCACCCCGGCCGAGCTGGCCGGGATCGCCGCCCTCGCCGTCGAGCGGGACCTCCTCGTCGTCACCGACGAGGTGTACGAGCACCTGGTCTTCGAGGGCGCGCACACCCCGCTCGCCGCGCTGCCCGGCATGCGCGAGCGCACGGTGACGATCTCCTCCGCGGGCAAGACCTTCTCCTTCACCGGCTGGAAGGTCGGCTGGGTGACGGCCCCGCCGGAGCTGGTCACGGCGGTCCGCTCGGCCAAGCAGTTCCTGACCTACGTCTCCTCGGGCCCGTTCCAGTACGCGATCGCCGAGGCCCTGGACCTGCCCGACTCCTACTACGAGGGCTTCCGCGCCGACATGGCCCGCAAGCGCGACATCCTCTCCGCGGGCCTGACGGCGGCCGGCTTCGAGGTCTACGCCCCGGCCGGCACCTACTTCATCACCACCGACATCGCCGGCTTCGGGGAGCGCGACGGCCTGGACTTCTGCCGCCGCCTGCCCGCCCTGTGCGGGGTCGTGGCCATCCCCAACCAGGTCTTCTACGACGACAAGGCCGCGGGCGCCACCCAGGTCCGCTTCGCCTTCTGCAAGAGGGACTCCGTCCTCCAGGAGGCCGCCACCCGCCTGGGCCGGCTCGGTCGGCTGAGTATCTGAGAACGAGCCCGGTGGACACGTGGAACGGGCCCGGTCCCGGCTGAGCCGGACCCGTTCCGCACAGGAGCGACGGACTACTCGGTGTCCTTGGGGTGCCGAGTGGACGCGTGGACCAGGACAACGGTCGATGTCTCGGGGCTGACCAGGTAGCGCACCCGACCGCCGCTCGTGACCTCGAACTCCCACTGCTCGAGTGCGGATCCCTTCCACTCCTTCGTGGCGAGCTTCCCACGGAGCTGATGCTGACGATTCCAGTTGTCACGCGACAGCGGGTCCGCGCGCAGCGCCTCCAGGCACCTGTGGGCACTGGGCAGCGCCACGCGGCACAGCTCCTCCCACCCCGTCACCGCCTCTGTCGTCCCGAAGACGACGTTCCAACCGCTCAGCGGCGGAACGCTGACGCGATCGCCCTTCTTCGGGCTCACCGAGCCTCGACCGGACCCAGATCGTCCCCGTCGAGCGGACGCAGCGCCTCCTTGAGCTGCTCCGGATCCGCGTTGATGCGAGCCGTCGCCCTCCAGGAGACGAGCGCTCGGTGCACGGCGTCCCTGGAGCCCAGTTCTGCCGCATCGGAAAGCGCTTCCAGAAGTTCTACGGTGAACGCCCGCGTCTCTTCGTCGTCGAGGTGCCGCACCCACGGGAAGACCTCTGGTAGCGCCAGCAGGAGCGAGCGGGCTCCGTCATCCTGCTTCATGAGCGCGAGGAAGAGCCGGGACGCCGTCACGAGGTTCTCCTCGGTGCGCTCGGCGTGGATGGCAGTCGTCAGCAGCATGTCGGGGGCGTCCCGGTGGGTGACGCGCAGCGCACCCAGGGCAGCCGCTCGGGCGGCCACGGCCTTCGGGTTTCTGGACAGGTCGGTGAACGAGACCGTCTCGGGCTCGGCTCCCAAGTAAGCAAGGGTCATACTCAGACTGTACTCAGATTGCAGTCTGAGTACGAGTGGTCCGACCATCGTCACCCGCCTGGGCCGGCTCTCCCGGCTCTGAGGGACCGGGCGGCCACGGCCGCGCGGCGGCTCGTAGGGTCTTCCCTGACGGCCTTCCACCCGCGGACGGACGCACGCGCTCGCACGCAGGAACCGGAAGGCCGCAGACATGACCACGGGCACGAGCACGGTGAAGGTCCCGCCGCGTCCGCGAACGGCGGCCCTCTCGGCCGGGACCACCGCGCTGGCGGTGTTCGCCGCGGTCCGCTTCGTCGGGGTGCTCGTGATCGCCCTCGGCGCCTGGGCGACGGACCGCGATCCGCTCACCGTCCTCGGCACCTCCTTCGACTCCGGCTGGTACGTCGCGATCACCGAGCACGGGTACGGGCGCAGCCTCGCCTGGCCGCACAGCGGCGCCATACAGAGCGATCTGGCCTTCTTCCCGCTCTACCCCTCACTGATGCGGCTCACGACCCTCCTGCTGCCCGTGGGGGCCGCGGGGGCGGGTCTCCTGGTCGCCTGGGGGGCGGCCGCGGCGGCCGCCGTCGGGATCTACCGGGTCGGCGAGCGGGTCGCCGGGGCCCGGACCGGGGTGCTGCTGGTGGCGCTGTGGGGGGTGCAGCCGCACGCCGTGATACTCACCGCCGGGTACACGGAGGCGCTGCTGGCCGCGCTGGCCGCCTGGTCGCTGTACGCGCTGCTGCGCGAGCGGTGGCTGTGGGCGGCGGGTCTGGCCGTCCTGGCCGGCCTGACCCGGCCGACCGGCATCGCGGTGGCCGCGGCGGTGTCGGTGACCGCCCTGTGCGCGCTGCTGGCGCGCGGGGGGCACCGGCGGCCCGAGGTGTGGGCGGCCGGGCTGCTGGCCCCGGCGGGCTGGGCGGCGTACCTGCTGGCCGTGGGAGCGCAGCGCGACGACCTCCTGCACGGGTACTTCGCCGTGCAGGACTCCTGGGGCTCGCGCTTCGACTTCGGGGCCGGGGCGGTGCGCACGGCCTCGCAGGTGCTGATGGGCCAGAGCGGGCCCAATGCCGTGATGACGCTCGTCGTGCTGGCCGTGGCGACGGGCCTGGCGGTGCTGCTCCTGCTGGACCGGGCGCCGCTGCCGCTGCTCGTGTACACGGCCGTGCTGCTGGTGATAACCCTCGGCGGCGCGGGCTTCTTCGATTCGAAGCCGCGGTTCCTGTTGCCGGCCTTCCCGCTGCTGCTGCCGCTCGCGGCCGCCATGGCGAGAGCCCGGCCGCGGACGGCGGTCGTGGTGACCGGGGTCCTGGCCGGGCTCTCGTGCGGCTACGGGGCGTACCTGATGCTCGTGTCCCACGTGCCGCTGTAGCGGCACGTGGGTCGGGGCACCGCGTGGGCGGCCCGCCGACTCAGTTCTTCGAGTCGTCGCCCTCGGTGTCATCCTTCTCGTCCGCCGAGTCGACGTCCTTCTCCAGGCCGAACTGCTCCAGGAGCCACTTGTCGAACTCGATGGACGCGCGGACCCAGCTGACCGTGGAGGACACGAAGTGCTCCAGGGAGACGCCGGTGCCGATCAGCATCTGCGCCTCGCCGATCAGGCGGACCGAGCCGTCGTCGTGGGTGTGGCTGTAGACCTTCGGCCACAGGGTGCGGCGGTTCCAGTCGTCGATCGCTTCGAGGAGCTGGTGCTTGTCCTCGATGGCGTGCGGGCGGTCGTAGAACGTCCGCACCGAGAAGACCTGCTGCTCGTCCTCGCCACGGAACATGAAGTACGTGCGGAAGTCCTCCCACGGCGCCGCGAGGTCACCCTCGTCGTCGACGACGTACTTCAGCTCCATCTGCTCCAGGAGCTGCTTGACCAGGTCCTGGTCGGGGACGACGGGGCCCGCCGGTCCTGTGGCCTGCGGTTCGGGCTGGCCCCCGAAATTCGGAATCGAGGCCGGGTCGATGCTCACCGTGTACTTCCCTTCGTGCGGATTGCTTCATCCTCCCCCATCGCGCCCACCCCGTGTCCACCCCCGGACACCCGATCCGCTCCGGGCGGACACGCATAAGAGCTGGTTAAGCGCCTGTATGGCCGCACTGGTCCGGTCGCACGGGGCGACCGGACCGGCCGGATCACAGCGCTTTGCCGACCAGCAGGCCGTCGCCCGCCACGTCCACGCGGACGGTGTCGCCGTCCTTGACCTCGCCCGCGAGGATCTCCTTGGCGAGCCGGTCACCGATCGAGGTCTGGATCAGCCGGCGCAGCGGGCGGGCCCCGTAGGCCGGATCGTTGCCCTGGTCCGCGAGCCAGGCCAGCGCCCCGGGCGTCACGTCCAGGATGAGGCGCCGCTCGGCGAGACGGGCCGCCAGCCGGGCGATCTGGAGCTCGGCGATGTGCGCGAGCTCGTCCCGGTCGAGCGCCGAGAAGACGACGAGGTCGTCGAGGCGGTTGATGAACTCGGGCTTGAAGCTCGCCCGCACCACCTCCAGGACCTGCGCCTTCTTCACCTCCGCCGAGGTCAGCGGGTCCATCAGGTGCTGACTGCCCAGATTCGAGGTCAACACCAGGATGGTGTTGCGGAAGTCCACCGTCCGCCCCTGACCGTCCGTGAGCCGCCCGTCGTCCAGGACCTGCAACAGCACGTCGAAGACCTCCGGATGCGCCTTCTCCACCTCGTCCAGCAACACCACGCTGTACGGGCGCCGGCGCACCGCCTCGGTCAGCTGACCGCCCTCCTCGTACCCCACGTACCCGGGCGGAGCACCCACCAGCCGGGCCACGCTGTGCTTCTCCCCGTACTCCGACATGTCGATGCGGATCATGGCCCGCTCGTCATCGAAGAGGAAGTCGGCCAGGGCCTTCGCCAGCTCCGTCTTGCCCACGCCCGTCGGCCCCAGGAAGAGGAACGAACCCGTCGGCCGGTCCGGGTCCGCGATCCCCGCCCGGGTGCGCCGCACCGCGTCCGAGACCGCCGCCACCGCCTCCTTCTGCCCGATCAACCGCCGCCCCAGCTCCTCCTCCATCCGCAGCAGCTTGCGCGTCTCGCCCTCCAGCAACCGCCCCGCCGGAATCCCCGTCCACGCGCCCACCACGTCCGCGATGTCGTCCGGACCGACCTCGTCCTTGACCATCGTGTCCAGGGAGACCTCCGCCTCCGCCTCGGTGGCCTCGGCGAGCTCCCGTTCCAGCGCCGGGATCTCCCCGTAGAGCAGCTGCGAGGCCGCGTCGAAGTCGCCGTCGCGCTGGGCGCGCTCGGCCTGGCCGCGCAGGTCGTCGAGGCGCTCCTTCAGCTCGCCGACCCGGTTCAGGGACCGCTTCTCCTTCTCCCACCGCGCGGTCAGCCCGCGCAGCTCCTCGTCCTTGTCCGCGAGGTCCTTGCGCAGCCGCTCCAGGCGCTCGACGGAGGCCGGGTCGGACTCGTTCTTCAGCGCCAGCTCCTCCATCCGCAACCGGTCCACGGAACGCTGGAGCTCATCGATCTCCACCGGCGAGGAGTCGATCTCCATCCGGAGCCGCGACGCCGCCTCGTCCACCAGGTCGATCGCCTTGTCCGGCAGGAACCGCGAGGTGATGTACCGGTCCGAGAGCGTCGCCGCCGCCACCAGCGCACTGTCGTTGATGACCACCTTGTGGTGCGCCTCGTACCGGCCCTTGAGCCCGCGCAGGATCGCGATCGTGTCCTCGACGCTCGGCTCGGCGACCAGCACCTGCTGGAAGCGCCGCTCCAGCGCCGGGTCCTTCTCGATCCGCTCGCGGTACTCGTCGAGCGTGGTCGCGCCGACCATCCGCAGCTCGCCGCGGGCCAGCATCGGCTTGAGCATGTTGCCCGCGTCCATCGCCGAGTCCCCGCCGGCGCCCGCGCCGACCACGGTGTGCAGCTCGTCGATGAAGGTGATGATCTGTCCGTCGCTGGACTTGATCTCCGCCAGGACCGTCTTGAGCCGTTCCTCGAACTCGCCGCGGTACTTCGCCCCGGCCACCATGGCGCCCAGGTCCAGGGAGACCAGTCGCTTGCCCTTCAAGGACTCGGGGACGTCGCCCTTGACGATCCGCTGGGCCAGGCCCTCGACCACGGCCGTCTTGCCCACGCCCGGCTCGCCGATCAGCACCGGATTGTTCTTCGTGCGGCGCGAGAGGACCTGCACCACCCGCCGGATCTCCTGATCCCGACCGATCACCGGGTCGAGCTTGCCCTCACGGGCCGCCGCCGTGAAGTCGGTGCCGAACTTCTCCAGGGCCTTGTACTGGCCCTCGGGGTCGGGGGAGGTCACCCGGCGCCCTCCTCGTGAGGTCTCGAAAGCGGACAGCAGCTTCTTCGCGGTGGCGCCCTGCGCGGTGAGGACCTCGCCCGCCGGACCGCCCTTGGCGGCGATGGCGATGAGGAGGTGCTCGGTGGAGAGGTACTCGTCGCCCAGGCGCCCGGCCTCCCGGTCGGCCTCGGCGAGTACGGCGAGCAGGTCGCGGCTGGGCTGCGGCGGCGCGACCGTGGACCCGGTGACGCTGGGCAGCGCGGCGAGCAGGCGCTCGGCGCCCGCCCGTACGACGGCCTGGTCGGCTTCGGTGGCCGCGAGCAGGTCGGTGACGTTCTCGTTGTCCGCGCCCGTGAGCAGGGCCAGCAGCAGGTGCGCGGGGGTCAGGTCGGCGTGGCCGCCCTGCACCGCCCTGCTGGTGGCGGCGTTCAGGGCGGCCCGGCTCTTGTTGGTCAGCTCGGCGTCCACGTACGGCTCCTCTCCGTTCCTTCTCGTGTTGCTTCTCTGCTAGGGGAAGCGTGCACAAAGTTGAGTCTATTCCACTCAAGAAGAAGCTCGTACGCTTCGGCGCATGTCCCATGACGTACTCAACCCGACGGCCGACTACCTCGCCTTCTGGCAGGAACGGCACGTCTGCACGCTGACCACCCCGCGCCCCGACGGAAGTCCGCACGTCGTGCCCGTGGGCGTGACGTACGACCCGCAGGCCGGGGTGGCGCGGGTGATCAGCAACAAGCACAGCAAGAAGATCCGCAACGTCCTGGCGGCGGGGCCGGAGGGTGTCCGGGTCGCGGTGTGCCAGATGGCGGGGCGCCGCTGGGCGACGCTGGAAGGGCGCGCCAGGATCCTCGACGACGAGGCGTCGGTCGCCGAGGCGGTGGAGCGCTATGCGCAGCGGTACGGACGCGTCCCGTCGCCCAATCCGGACCGGGTCGTCCTGGTGATCACGCTGGAGCGCGCGATGGGCCGCGCCTGAGGGGCGGAGCAGGGGTGTGCCCCTCGGGCGGGCGCGGGCGCCACTGATTTATTCGGGCCAATTCCGGAACGTTTCCGGTTCAAGCACTGGACGTGAGCAGCACAGCGGCGCCATCGTGTTCAGGTTCACGATGGCGCCGCTGTGTGGGGGAAGCGCCTGAGCGATCTGCGACGACGGGGGAATCGCTTCAGGCACTGCGGGGGGTGGCGGTAGTGACATCGGGTTCGAAGAGCTGGTGATCGCGCTGATCAAGGTTGACGAAGACCATTCCGTACCGCACCTCGCAGCGGACGGGCTGCGGCGCGCCGCGCGGGCGGCGCAGGCAGCGGTAGGCGCGGACGTCCTCGTCCTCCTCGCGCACGACGACGATCGGCTGGCCGAAGAGGGTGACCATCAACGAATCGCCAGTGTGGGGGATGGCCGTGACGAGATCGATGAACTGCCATCCGGACCGGTATGCAGATGCCATTTCGCGACGGAAGTCGCGGTCGTCGGGGGTCATGAGGACACCGCCTCGGGGTGAGAGGTCCAACCGGTGTCACCTTCGGAACCTTGCGGTGAGTCGGTCCAGCCCGTGTCGTCCTTCAGAGCCACCGGTGCGTTGGTCCAGCCGGTGTCGAACGATGTTCCTGCCGGCGCCATGGTCCAGCCTGTGTCATAGCTGGCCCTAGCGCTCCCCGCGTCTGTGTCGACGGCGCTGAGTGCACCAAAAACCGCAACGGCGGAGAAAACAACGGCAAGCGCCGAGCGAAGCATTCTTTTGTACATGGTCGGCTTCGTCCTCACTTGATGGAATCCTCTCCCCCGCGTGTCCGACGATGGCTCATTCAGGCACGTCACTGCCACAGGGACGATGCATCATGTTCTTGCATGTTCAGGACCCTGGGGGGTGGAGATTTGCCCAGAAGCGGCACAAACGAGACACATCCCCACCCCGTCACGTCTCTGTGCGACGAGGGAGCACGGCTCTACGCGGCAGCGCTCAGCACGGGCCGTATCGCAAGGGGAGAAGTTGAAAATGCTCCCTGCCTGCTTGAATTCGCTCTTCTGCAGCCCGATCCGGACGACGCGAACCAACTGCGTCCGGTTCCCCCATCCGTCGCATTGGCCCAACGTCTCCACCCGATTGAACGTGAGATCCAGGACCGCCGACGCAGCGCTGTAGATCTCACCGACGCTTTCGAGCCGTTCCTTACCATCAGTGCCCAGAGTCCCGCCAACACCCACGCCATCACCGTGCTGGAGGGATTCGAGCGGATCAACGCGGCCCTGAACCTGGCGACGGCCGAATGTCACACCGAAGTGCTGACCGTCCAACCCGGCGGCGCCCGGCCCTCGCTGGCGCTGACCCAGGCGCTGGAGCGCGACGCCCCGCTGATCGACCGCGGGGTCAGCATACGGACGCTCTACCAGCACACCGCGCGGCACAGCCAGGGCACGCTCGCCTACGTGGACCGGATCTCCGCGGGCAAGGTGGAGATCCGTACGCTCGAAGAACTGATAGAGCGCCTGATCATCTTCGACCGCACCGTGGCCTTCATCCCCGCCAGCGACGACCGGCGGGTGGCGCTGGAGCTGCGGCACCCGGGTCTGGTCGAGTACCTCATCAAGGTCTTCGAGCAGCTCTGGCGGCGCGCTGTGCCCCTGCGCCAGGAAGTGACGTACCGGCACACCCCCGAGGGGATTTCCGGCGTCCAGCGCTCCATCGCGCAGCTCCTCGTCGAGGGGTACGTCGACGAGGCCATCGCCCGGCGGCTCGGCATGAACGTACGGACCGCCCGCGCGCACATCGCGAAGCTGGCCACCGTCCTGGGCAGCGGGAGCCGCGCGCAGCTCGGCTTCCTCATCGCGCAGTCGGGGATCCTCGACGGACCGGGCGCCCTGCCGGGCGGCGGCGGGCTCACCGCCGAACACGACCCGGACCCGGACCTCGACCCCGACCACCTGGTCTGAACCGGAACGACGGGACCGACCTGACCAACCGGAGCGACCTGACCGACCGGACCGACCTGACGGAAAACGCGTGCGGGCCCCGCCCCCCTGGTAGGGGGCGGGGCCCGCAACGGTCCCTGCGTGCGCGGGTCAGTCCAGCGGCCGCTTGGGCCGCCAGACGACCAGGGCGCTGCCCGGCTGCGGCGGCTGGTACGGGACCAGGTCGCGCCGGTACGAGGCGTGCACCTGGGCCTCGCGCTGGCGCAGCACCGCCGCCGCCCCGTCCACGGCCGTGGACAGCTCGGCCACGCGCTGCTGGAGCGCGGCGACCTGGTTCTCCAGCTCGATGATCCGCTTGATGCCCGCCAGGTTGATGCCCTCGTCCTGGGACAGCGCCTGCACCGTGCGGAGCAGCTCGATGTCCCGGGCCGAATAGCGGCGCCCGCGCCCGGCCGTCCGGTCCGGGGAGACCAGGCCGAGGCGGTCGTACTGACGGAGGGTCTGCGGATGCAGGCCCGAGAGCTGGGCGGCCACCGAGATGACGTAGACCGGGGTCTCGTCGGTCAGCTGATAAGGATTGCGTCGGCGGCCGTCCATGTCATGCTCCCTTCGCGGACTCGAACAGGATGGAGCGCGGGTCCTCCGAGGCCGTGGCGTCGCGGAACGACTCCAGCGCCTCACGGGCCTTGTCCGACAGCTCTGTCGGGACGGCCACCTCGACCGTCACCAGCAGGTCGCCGCGGGTGCCGTCCTTGCGGACCGCGCCCTTGCCACGGGCGCGCATCGTGCGCCCGTTGGGGGTGCCCGGCGGCAGCTTCAGCGTCACCGCGGGGCCGTTCAGCGTGGGCACCTTGATGTCGGCGCCCAGGGTCGCCTCGGCGAAGGTGACGGGGACGGTGACCGTGAGGTTGTCGTCCCTGCGCCCGAACACCGGGTGGCTGCCCACGTGCACGACGACGTACAGGTCGCCGCCGGGACCGCCGCGCTCGCCCGGAGCGCCCTTGCCGCGCAGCCGGATCCGCTGGCCGTCGGAGACGCCCGCCGGGATCCGGACCTGCATGGTGCGCGAGGAACGGGCCCGGCCGCTGCCCTTGCAGACGTCGCAGGGGGTCTCGGCGATCAGGCCGCGGCCCTTGCAGTCCGCGCACGGGTCGGTCAGCGAGAAGCCGCCGCCGCTGCCGCGCGAGACCTGCCCGGTGCCGACGCAGGTCGGGCACACCCGGGGCGTGCCGTTCTTGTCGCCGGTGCCCGAACAGGCCTTGCAGGCCGCCTGCGAGGACATCCGCAGTGGCACCGTGGCCCCGTCCACCGCCTCCGTGAAGGAGAGGGTGACCTCGGACTCGATGTCCTGGCCGCGGCGCGGCTGGGTGCGGGTGCCCGCACCGGGGCCC
Source organism: Streptomyces sp. NPDC051555 (assembly GCF_044454405.1). NCBI lineage: Bacteria > Bacillati > Actinomycetota > Actinomycetes > Kitasatosporales > Streptomycetaceae > Streptomyces > Streptomyces sp. NPDC051555. The sequence goes on from NZ_JBITDP010000014.1 coordinate 240,065, forward strand.
GCACCACCGCGGTTGAACAGGCCGCCGAACACGTCGCCCAGACCGCCGCCGAAGCCGCCGGCGCCCGCTCCGCCCCCGCCCTGGGCGCCTCCGAAGAGGTCGCCCAGGTCGAAGTTGGAGAAACCGCCGCCACCGCCGGGACCGGGGCGGAAGCCACCGTTCCCGAACAGCGCGCGGGCCTCGTCGTACTCCTTGCGCTTCTTGCTGTCACCGAGGACGTCGTGCGCCTCGGAGATCTCCTTGAAGCGCTCCTCGGCCACGGAGTCACCCTTGTTGGCGTCCGGGTGGAACTCGCGGGCGAGCTTGCGGTACGCCTTCTTGATCTCGGCCTCGGTGGCGTCCTTCGGGACACCGAGGACCTTGTAGTAGTCCTTCTCGACGAAGTCCTTAGTGCTCATCCCCGGTGGCCCTCCTCTCGTGACGTGCTGACATCAGACCTTCAGCCCTTGTCGGGCCCGTCCGTGTCCGTGCCCTGCTCGGCCGCGTCCTCGGACTTGGCCGGAGCGGCCGCGCCCGGCTGGGGCTCGGCCACCGCGACGCGCGCGGGACGGATCGTACGCTCGCCGATCCGGTACCCCGGCTGCAGGATCGCCACGCAGGTCGTCTCGGTGACGTCCGGCGCGTACGAGTGCATCAGGGCCTCGTGGATCGTCGGGTCGAAGGGCTCGCCCTCCTTGCCGAACTGCTGCAGGCCCATCTTGGCGGCGGCCGTCTCCAGCGATTCGGCCACCGACTTGAAGCCACCGAGCAGTTCGCCATGCTCCCGCGCCCGACCGATGTCGTCCAGCGTCGGGAGCAGTTCGGTCAGGAGGGACGCGACCGCGATCTCCTTGACCGCGATCCGGTCCCGCTCGACCCGGCGGCGGTAGTTCTGGTACTCGGCCTGGAGCCGCTGGAGGTCCGTGGTGCGCTCGCCGAGCGCGGTGCGGGCCTGGTCCAGCTGGGCCAGGAGGGCGGTTTCCTTGCCGAGCGAGTCGGCTGCTCCTGCGTCCCCGGCCGGGGCCGCCGCCTCCTCCTTGGAGGAGTCGGCGGCCTTCGGCTCGGCAGCGGCGTCGTCCGCCGTGTCGCCGGTGGGGACTTCGGGCTTCTCGTCGAAGCCCGGGGTCTCCTCCGACATCAGGCAGCGCCACCCTTCGGCTTCTCGTCGTCGACGATCTCGGCGTCGACGACATCGTCGTCGGCCTTGGCCTGACCCGCGTCACCGGTCGGCGCGCCACCGGCGGCCTGGGCACCCTGGGCGTCGGCGTAGATCGCCTGGCCGAGCTTCTGGCTGACGGCGCCCAGCTTCTCGGTCGCGGTGCGGATCTCGGTGGAGTCCTCGCCCTTGAGCTTTTCCTTCAGCTCGGCGATGGAGGCCTCGACCTCGGCCTTGACGTCGGCCGGGACCTTGTCCTCGTTGTCCTTGACGAACTTCTCCGTCTGGTAGACGAGCTGCTCGCCCTGGTTGCGGGACTCGGCCGCCTCCTTGCGGCGGGAGTCCTCGTCCGCGTACTGCTCCGCCTCCTGGCGCATGCGGTCGACCTCGTCCTTGGCGAGCGAGGAGCCGCCGGTGACGGTCATCTTCTGCTCCTTGCCCGTGCCGAGGTCCTTGGCCGTGACGTGCATGATGCCGTTCGCGTCGATGTCGAAGGCGACCTCGACCTGCGGGACGCCACGCGGGGCCGGGGGCAGACCGGTCAGCTCGAACATGCCGAGCTTCTTGTTGTACGCCGCGATCTCGCGCTCGCCCTGGTAGACCTGGATCTGCACGGACGGCTGGTTGTCCTCGGCCGTCGTGAAGATCTCGGACCGCTTGGTCGGGATCGTGGTGTTGCGCTCGATGAGCTTGGTCATGATGCCGCCCTTGGTTTCGATACCGAGGGACAGCGGGGTCACGTCGAGGAGCAGGACGTCCTTGACCTCACCCTTGAGGACACCGGCCTGGAGGGTCGCGCCGAGGGCGACGACCTCGTCCGGGTTGACGCCCTTGTTGGCGTCCTGACCACCGGTGAGCTCCTTGACGAGCTCGGCGACGGCCGGCATGCGGGTGGAGCCGCCGACGAGGACGACGTGGTCGATCTCGGACAGGTTGATGCCCGCGTCCTTGATGACGTTGTGGAACGGCGCCTTGCAACGTTCCAGCAGGTCCGCGGTCAGCTGCTGGAACTGGGCGCGCGTGAGCTTCTCGTCCAGGTGCAGCGGGCCCTCGGCGGACGCCGTGATGTAGGGCAGGTTGATCGAGGTCTCCGTGGAGGAGGACAGCTCGATCTTCGCCTTCTCGGCGGCCTCGCGCAGACGCTGGAGCGCCATCTTGTCCTTGGCGAGGTCGACGCCGTGGCCGTTCTGGAACTGCTTCACGAGGTACTCGACGACGCGCTGGTCCCAGTCGTCACCACCGAGGTGGTTGTCACCGTTGGTGGCCTTGACCTCGACGACGCCGTCGCCGATCTCCAGGAGCGACACGTCGAAGGTGCCGCCACCGAGGTCGAAGACGAGAATGGTCTGGTCGTCCTTGTCGAGACCGTAGGCCAGGGCGGCGGCGGTCGGCTCGTTGACGATGCGCAGGACGTTCAGACCCGCGATCTCACCGGCCTCCTTCGTCGCCTGACGCTCGGAGTCGTTGAAGTAGGCCGGGACGGTGATGACCGCGTCCGTGACCTTCTCACCCAGGTAGGCCTCGGCGTCGCGCTTCAGCTTCTGCAGGATGAAGGCGCTCATCTGCTGCGGGTTGAAGTCCTTGCCGTCCAGGTTGATCTTCCAGTCGGTGCCCATGTGGCGCTTGACCGACCGGATGGTCCTGTCGACGTTGGTGACCGCCTGGCGCTTGGCCACCTCGCCGACGAGGACCTCGCCGTTCTTGGCGAAGGCGACGACGGACGGCGTGGTCCTGGCGCCCTCGGCGTTGGTGATGACGGTGGGCTCGCCGCCTTCCAGAACGCTGACGACCGAGTTGGTGGTGCCCAGGTCGATGCCGACCGCACGTGCCATTTTGATTCCTCCAGCAACACTGACTTGAGTGGAACAGACTCAAGGATGCACCACCCGTCCCGCATCGTCAACAGACCTGAGTCGAGCCCACTCAACTTTTAGGCGGCCCTTACGCTCAGCGGAGTGCCGGTGGGGGTGCCGGTGGGGGTGCCGGTGGGGGTGCCGGTGGGGGTGCCGGTGGGGGTGCCGGTGGGGGTGCCGGTGGGGGTGCCGGTGGG
>NZ_JBITDP010000015.1:0-18046 GCF_044454405.1 Streptomyces sp. NPDC051555
GGGCGGGGGGGCGCGGGGGGGGGCGGGGGGGGGGGGGGGGGGGGGGGGGGGGGGGGGGGGGGCCGGGGGGGGGCCCGGGGGGGGGGGCGGGGGGGGGTGCGCTCAATCGCCGCGCGGGCTGATCCGGCCTCCGGCAGGCCCTCAAACGCCGGGCAGGCTGATTCGGCCGGCCCGGCCGCGCCACATCCAGCTCCACCGAGCCAGATCCGCCGGGCCGAGCCACATCCAGCCCCGCCGGCGTTTGAGGCGCGGGGTCCGGGGCGGAGCCCCGTGGGGGTGCGGGGCGCAGGCCCGCGGGGGCGAAGCGGGCCCCGCCGGGCCACATCCAGCCCCGCCGGCGTTTGAGGCGCGGGGTTCGGGGCGGAGGCCCGCGGCGGGGGCAGGGCCGAGCGGGGGACCCGACGGGGACCCCCCGCGCGCCCCCACCCCCCACCGGGAGCCGTACGGCACGGTGCCCCCATGCCGCTGCTGCCACCCCTCCCCCTCCCCGCCGCCCCACCGGCGAAACGGGTCGTCGACCTCCTCGGCGCGCTGCTCCTGCTGACCCTGCTGGCCCTCCCCCTGGGCGCGGTGGCCGCACTGCTGTACGCCGCCACCCCGCGCGCGGGCGCCTTCGTACGGGAGACCCGCGCCGGCCTCGGCGGCCGGACCTTCCGCACCTGGCGCTTCCGCACGGACGGCCGCCGACTCGGGGCCGCCCTGGACCGCTGGGCCCTGGACGGGCTCCCGCAGCTGCTGAACGTGGTCCGCGGCGAGATGTCACTGGTCGGCCCCCGTCCCCTCGCCCACGCGGAGCACCCCGAGCGGCTGCTCGTACGGCCCGGTATGACCGGCCTGTGGCAGGTGAGCGCGCGCTCGGACCTGCCCTGGGAGGAGATGGACCTGCTGGACCGGCACTACGTGGAGAACCACTGGCTCGGGATGGACCTGGCGATCCTGGCGCAGACCCCCCGCGCGGTGGTCCGCACGGCCGGCCCGAGGCCCCCGGCGAGCCCCCCGCCCGCACCCGCCACCGACCCCCGGACGGAGCCCGCGCCGCAAAGGGTGGCCTGAGCGACACAGATCACCGCACGCTCGGCTACATTGCGGCTCGGGGAATGGGTAATCTCAAGGCTTGACTGACTAAGTTACTGCTTAGTAAGTGCCCGAGTGCCCGCCCTGGCCCGCCCGAGGAGCCTTCCCATGCAACTCGCCGCGATCATCGTGTCGCTGGTCCTGACCGTGGTCGGCGTCGCGCTGCTCGCCCGAGCCGTGGCGCAGATCTACCGGTTCGTCAAGCTCGGCCAACCCCTACCGGCAGGCAGCCGCACGGACCGGCCGAAGGACCGCACGATCACCCTGATCAAGGAGTTCCTCGGCCACAGCCGGATGAACCGCTGGGGCATCGTCGGCTTCGCGCACTGGTTCGTCGCGATCGGCTTCCTGACCCTGCCCCCGACGCTCGCGCAGGCCTACGGCCAGCTCTTCCAGGCGGACTGGACGCTGCCGATCATCGGCGAGTTCCTGCCGTTCGAGCTGTACATCGAGTTCATCGGCGTGATGACGATCCTCGGCATCCTCGTGCTGATGGCCATCCGGCTGCTCAGCCTGCCCTCCCGGGCCGGCCGCAAGTCGCGCTTCGCGGGCTCGAAGGCCTGGCAGGCGTACTTCGTCGAGTACATCATCCTCACCATCGGCCTCGCGATCCTGACCCTGCGCGGGCTCGAAGGCGCGATCCACCAGGTCGACCACTACGAGCCGGCGTACTTCCTCTCGTACCCGCTGGTGCTGGCCTTCAAGGGCCTCTCGGTCGGCACCCTGCAGACGCTCATCTACCTCACCGCGATGATCAAGATCGGCACCTCGCTGATCTGGATGATCGTCGTCTCCCTCAACACCAACATGGGTGTCGCCTGGCACCGCTTCCTCGGCTTCCCGAACATCTGGTTCAAGCGGAACGCCGACGGCTCCACGGCGCTCGGCGCCCTCCTGCCGATGACGAGCGGCGGCAAGGAGATCGACTTCGAGGAGCCGGGCGAGGACGACGTCTTCGGCGTCTCCCAGGTCGAGCAGTTCTCCTGGAAGGGCATCCTCGACTTCTCCACCTGCACCGAGTGCGGCCGCTGCCAGTCGCAGTGCCCGGCCTGGAACACGGGCAAGCCCCTGTCCCCCAAGCTCCTGATCATGTCCCTGCGCGACCACGCGCACGCCAAGGCGCCGTACCTGCTCGCGGGCGGCGGCAAGGACATGGAGGGCAACGAGAAGGCGACCCCGGAGCAGCTGAAGGACGTACCGGCGGCCGCCCTGGCCGAGGCCGAGCGCCCGCTCATCGGCACCGCCGAGGAGAACGGCGTCATCGACCCGGACGTGCTGTGGTCCTGCACCAGCTGCGGCGCGTGCGTGGAGCAGTGCCCGGTCGACATCGAGCACATCGACCACATCGTGGACATGCGCCGCTACCAGGTCATGATCGAGAGCGCCTTCCCGAGCGAGGCCGGGACGATGCTCAAGAACCTGGAGAAGAAGGGCAACCCCTGGGGGCTGGCCAAGAAGCAGCGCGTCGAGTGGACGAAGGAGGTGGACTTCGACGTCCCGATCATCGGCAAGGACGCGGAGGACCTCTCCGAGTACGACTACCTCTACTGGGTCGGCTGCGCCGGCGCCCTGGAGGACCGGGCCAAGAAGACCACGAAGGCCTTCGCGGAGCTGCTGAACATGGCGGGCGTCAAGTTCGCGATCATGGGCGGCGACGAGAAGTGCACGGGTGACTCCCCGCGCCGTCTGGGCAACGAGCCGCTGTTCCAGCAGCTCGCCCAGGAGAACGTGGCCATGCTCAACATGGCCTTCGGTGAGGACGACGACGATCCGTCGACGAAGAAGCCGAAGTCGGCGAAGCGCATCGTCTCCACCTGCCCGCACTGCTTCAACACCATCGCGAACGAGTACCCGCAGCTGGGCGGCGAGTACGAGGTCATCCACCACACGCAGCTGCTCCAGCACCTGATCGACGAGGGCCGCCTCACCCCGGTCACCCCGGTCGACGGCCTGATCACCTACCACGACCCCTGCTACCTGGGCCGCCACAACAAGGTCTACACGCCGCCGCGCGAGATCATGTCGGCCGTGCCGGGCCTGCGCCAGCAGGAGATGCACCGCCACAAGGAGCGGGGCTTCTGCTGCGGCGCCGGTGGCGCGCGGATGTGGATGGAGGAGCGGATCGGCAAGCGCATCAACAACGAGCGCGTCGACGAGGCCCTGTCCCTCAACCCCGACATCGTCTCGACCGCGTGCCCGTTCTGCCTGGTCATGCTGACCGACTCGGTCAACGGCAAGAAGAACGACGGCCAGGCGAAGGAGTCGGTGCAGGTCGTCGACGTGGCGCAGCTGCTGCTGGAGTCCGTACGGATCCCCGCGGCGCCGGAGCCGGAGCCGGAGGCCGAGCCCGCGAGCTGACCCGCGGACCCGCACGCACATACGGCGGCGGGGGGGGGGGGCCGGGCCGGGGGGGCCCGGGGCCGGGGGGGGGGGGCCCCGCCGCGGGGCCGCGGGGGGGGCGGGCGCGGGGGGGGGGCGCCGCCGCGCGCCCCCGCGCCCCCCCCCCCCCATTCGGGGGGGGGGGCCCCCCCCCCCGGGGGGGGGGGGCCCCCCCCCGCCGCCGTATGTGCGCCCGCGGGCGGGCTCAGCGCTGCCGGTCGGCGCGGTTGCGGCGGAACATCGCGAAGCCGAGGCCCGCGGCGCCGATGGCGGCCATGCCACCGCCCGCGGCGACCAGGGCCGGGCCGCCCGCGTCGGCCTGCGAGGTGACGCCCTCGGCGCCCGCCTTCACGCCGCCCCTGGGCACGACCCGGTCGGACGTGCCCGGGTGCTTCTCCTGCTGCTGCGGCTTCTGCTCCGCCGTGTACTTCTCGATGAGCTTGCCGCCGAAGTCGTAGACCCAGCTGCTGCCGCCGTTCTTGCCGTCGATGACGACGAACTTCACGCGGTGGCCGTCCCGGACCAGCTTGTAGGTCCAGCCGTCCTTGACCTCGCTGGGGTTCTTGAGGTCGATGGAGCCGAGGAAGTCGCCGTTCGGCATGAACAGCTCGACGCGCTTGCCGTGCGGACCGTCGATCAGCTTCGCGATCCGCCCGTCGGGCATCGTGATCCGGACGGAGGTCTCCTTGCGGACCTCCTTCTTCTCGTCCTTCTTCTCGTCCTTCTTCTCGTCCTTCTTCTTGCCCTGGTCCTGGTCCTTGCCCTTGCCCTCGATCCAGGAGGTCACGGTGCCGTTCGGCTGGAGGACGACGTGCATGCCGTTGTGCTGGCCGTAGCCGGGCTTGCCGTCCTTGCTGACCAGCGTGGCCAGCTTGGTGGAGCCGGCGAAGACGTCGGCCTCGAAGTGCTGGTCGCCGATCTTGTAGACCTTGGCGACCGAGCCGTCGGCGAGCTTGACCGTGGTCACGAACGCGCGCAACGCGCCCTTGTCGGTGTTCTTGTCCGGGGTCGGCGTGACGGGCTTGTCGGGAGTCGGCGTGACGGGAGTCGGCGTGACGGGCTTTTCCGGGGTCGGGTCGGTGACCGGCTGCTCGACGCCGGGCAGGACCTCCGCGTCCGGGGCGGTCGGTGAGTCGGCGAAGGCCGCGCCCACCGGCAGGGCCAGGACGGCGACCGCCCCGGCGGTGACAGCGGCGGCGCGGAGGGTGTGGCGACGGGGGCTTCGGCGGGTGCTGCGCATGGGTCGGCTCTTCCTCGTGGACTTCGGGCGTCGGGCTACATCCGAAGCTACGGGGGACATATGTGCGTATTAGGTAGGCAATGTAACGAGCGCCCACAGAGTGCGACGCAGCCGTGTAAACCGGTCCTGGGGCCAGCCCCCCGGGGTTCCCCTAGGGGATGTCACAGGTCAGCCGCAAAGGCCCCCGGTTCCGGCCGGCCGCACACCGCCGGTCGCCGGACCAGGTACGTTCGGTCACGTGGCAGGATTCAGGATCGGACGTGGCAGGGACAACAACCGCGCTCCGCAACAACCCCCGCAGCAACAACAGCCGTACGGGCAGCAGCAACAGCCGCCGTACGGTCGGCAGCCGCATCCCCCGGCAGGACCGCCGCCACAGCAGCAGTGGCCGCAGCCGTCGCCCGGGGGCCACGGCGAGCCGGAGTACTTCGACCCCCGCTCGGGCGCCCCGGGCGGGCCTCCGTACGCGGGCGGCCAGGGCGGTCAGGGCGGTCAGGGCGGTCAGGGGCACGACGGCTACGGCGGTCAGGGCTACGGCGGCCAAGGCGGTCAGGGCGGGGGCTCGTACGCGGACAACCCCGGGTACACACAGGCCTTCGCCGTCGGCGAGGACCCGTACAACCAGGGCGGGACCTACCACGCGGGCGCGGCCCAGGCCCCTCTCGGGCCGACCGGTCCGCGACTGGGGTGGAAGGACCTGCTGCGGGGCATCGTCATGCAGCCCGGCCCGACCTTCCTCCAGATGCGGGACTACCCCGTCTGGGGTCCGGCGCTGATCGTGACCTTCCTGTACGGCCTGCTCGCGGTCTTCGGCTTCGACAAGGCCCGCAAGGACGTCATCAGCGCGACGCTGGCCAATGCCGTCCCGATCGTCCTCACCTCGGCCGTGGCCTTCGTCCTCTGCGGCCTGATCCTGGGCGCGGTCACGCACACCCTGGCCCGCCAGCTCGGCGGCGACGGCGCGTGGCAGCCGACGATCGGCCTGTCGATGCTGGTCATGTCCGTCACGGACGCCCCGCGCCTGCTGTTCGCCCTGTTCCTGGGCGGCGACAACGTCCTCGTGCAGGTGCTCGGCTGGGCCACCTGGGTGATCGCCGGAGCCCTCTTCACCTCGATGATCAGCAAGTCGCACGACCTGCCGTGGCCGAAGGCCCTCGGCGCGTCCGCGATCCAGCTGATCGCCCTGCTCTCGATCATCAAGCTGGGCACCATCTAGGCGGCCTCTGCCGCCCGGCACCCCGCGCACGCGCGGGAACCCAGGAGGGGCCCGTACGCACTGCGTACGGGCCCCTCCTGTCACGTCTCACGTCTGCGCACGCCTAGGCGTCGAGGACCTGGCCCTCGCGCTTCACGACGGGCGGTTCGACCGACCAGGGGAAGTTGATCCACTCGTCGGTCTTCTTCCACACGTACTCGCACTTCACGAGCGAGTGCGACTTCTCGTAGATGACCGCGGAGCGGACCTCGGCGACGTGGTCGAGGCAGAAGTCGTGCACCAGCTTGAGCGTCTTGCCGGTGTCGGCGACGTCGTCGGTGATCAGCACCTTCTTGTTCGTGAAGTCGATCGCCTCGGGCACGGGCGCCAGCATGACGGGCATTTCCAGCGTGGTGCCGACGCCGGTGTAGAACTCGACGTTCACGAGGTGGATGTTCTTGCAGTCCAGCGCGTACGCCAGCCCGCCCGCCACGAAGACGCCGCCGCGCGCGATGCTGAGGATGACGTCCGGCTCGTAACCGTCGTCGGCGATGGTCTGCGCCAGCTCGCGGACGGCGCGGCCGAACCGCTCGTAGTCGAGGTTCTCGCGTACTTCGCTCATGCCTGGTGCCTCACCTGGGTGCGGTGGAAGTTCTGGAAGGACCGCGACGCCGTCGGTCCGCGCTGCCCCTGGTAGCGCGAGCCGTAGCGCTCGCTGCCGTACGGGAACTCGGCGGGCGAGCTGAGCCGGAACAGGCACAGCTGCCCGATCTTCATGCCGGGCCAGAGCTTGATGGGCAGGGTGGCGAGGTTCGACAGCTCCAGCGTGACGTGCCCGGAGAACCCGGGGTCGATGAAGCCGGCGGTCGAATGCGTCACCAGCCCCAGGCGGCCCAGGCTGGACTTCCCCTCCAGTCGGGAGGCGATGTCATCGGGGAGCGAGATGACCTCGTACGTCGAGGCGAGCACGAACTCGCCCGGGTGGAGGATGAACGCCTCGTCGCCGTCGGGCTCGACCATCCGGGTCAGGTCCGACTGCTCGGTGGCGGGGTCGATGTGCGCATAACGGTGGTTCTCGAACACCCGGAAGAACCGGTCGAGCCGCACGTCGATGCTGGAGGGCTGCACCATCGAATCCTCGAACGGGTCGATGCGAACCCGTCCGCTGTCGATCTCGGCACGGATGTCTTTGTCGGAGAGAAGCACGTCCCGAGGATACGCAGAGCGCGCGGGCCACCCCCAATCGAGTGCGCCCGCGCGCGTCCGTCCGCTCCTACCGCTCCCGCTACCGCTTCGGCGAACCGACGGGCACCGCGTGCCGCAGTCGCGCGCACCGCGGACACCGGATGAGCCGCCCCGGACCGATCCGACCGGCCCCGAGATGCTGCATCGGGAACGTAGCGGTGCTGAATACATGCCCTTCGGCACAACGGACGACGGTGTGCTCCATCGAGTCCCTTTCCCCAACGAGCCGTGCTGCGACGAATCGCCACATTAGGGGATGAACAAGACCCACTCCAGTCGCCGCTCCGCACCCCTAAGGTACGCCCCAACTCCCGCCCCCACAGCCGCCGGTACCCCCGATGCGCCCCACCCCCACCAGGCTGAATTCACCGACAAGGGATCATGGGGTACAGTGTGCAACGATGCGGAACCCAGTAATTGGCCCGCTGTGCGGATGTAGTTTAATGGTAGAACATGAGCTTCCCAAGCTTATAGCGCGGGTTCGATTCCCGTCATCCGCTCTTCCAAGAAGGCCCAGGTCACCGACCTGGGCCTTCTTCGTTGGCCGCGGAGTACATTTCGCCAGCAACTCTTTCCCTCCCCCGCCGAGTTCAGCTCGCCAGCGAACGCCCGCTCCACCGGGTGTGTCGCGTTGCCCCGGCCCGGCGGAGATCGCGAGACTTGATCGCCGGTGACCGCCGGCCTCCGTGCACGGCCATCTCACGATCAGGGGATGTTGTGACAGGACAGGTCATTCCGCACGACGTGCTGGGCAGCGGTTCCGAACGAGCCCTGCTGCTCCACAACTGGTTCGGCGACCGGTCGAGCTTCGACCCGATGCGCGAGCACGTGAACGGGGACGCCTTCACCTACGCGTTCCTGGACTGCCGCGGGTACGGCGAGGCGATCGACACCGACGGCGCGTTCACGATGGAGGAGATCGCCGAGGACGCCCTCGCCGTGGCCGACCACCTGGGCTGGGAGTCCTTCTCGGTCATCGGCCACTCCATGGGTGGCAAGGCGGCCCAGCTGATGCAGCTGAACGCCCCGTCGCGGATCCGCTCGATCATCGGCATCTCGGCGGTGCCCGCGTCCGGGTTCCCGCTCGGAGGGGAGATGTGGGAGCTGTTCGCCGGCGCCGCGCAGAATCCGGGCAACCGCCGGGCGATCATCGACCACACCACCGGCGGGCTGCACGACGACGCCTGGCTGGACGCCATGGTCAGCCGCTCCGTGGAGCGTTCCTCGGCAACGGCCTTCCGCGCCTACCTGGACTCCTGGGCGCGCGCCGACTTCCACGAGCGGGTGCAGGACAATCCGACCCCGGTACTCCTCCTCGCCGGGGCCGCCGACCCCGCGCTCGGCCCCGAGGCCATCCGGGCCACGTGGATGCAGTGGTACCCGAACGCCGAGCTCCAGGTACTCCCGAACACGGGCCACTACGCCCCGGAGGAATCCCCCGAGGCCGTCGCCGCGGCGGTCGAGCAGTACCTCCGCCGCTGAGGCTTCGGGATCAGCCTGCGGCGGCGTCGTAGCCCGCGCCTACGGACCTGCGTACTGCGTACCCGCGTACCTGGCAGGAGGTCGCGGGCAGCTCGGTCGCGACATCACCCGTGTGCCCCGCTTCGTGGGCGACATGATGCAGACCGTCACTGTGCGTGTCAGCGTGATCCGAGAGGAATCCGTACCCCACGCATCAAGAGGAGTCGCCGTCATGGGCGGTAGGCAGGACAAGCGCAAGGAGCCGGGCAAGGGCAGCGAGGCGCAGGAGCACCGTCGGGCCGGAGACCCCGCGCACCCCCAGCCGGGCAGGACGTCCCGCGAGCAGGGACAGAAGCAGGGGAAGAAGCAGGGCGAGGAGGAGACCTCGCGTCGCCGCGAGGACGACCTGCTGCGCGAAGAAGACCTGCACGACGAGACGCTCTGACCAGAGCACCCCTCGTCCACACACCCAGAGCCCGGCCGCGGGAGTATCAGTGCTGGACCCGGGCGATGAGCAGGGCGACGTCGTCGTGGTCGCCGGGGTGGCGCAGTGCGTGGAGGAGCATGTCGCAGGTCTCCTCCAGGGATCGCGGCGGCTTTGCGAGGAGGGCAAGGAGAGCGTTCAGGCGCTCGTCGATGGCCTGGTCGCGGGTTTCGACCAGGCCATCGGTATAGAGGACCAGTTGGTCGCCCGGGTGCAGATCGATCGTGGTGGTGTCGAAGGGGACGTCCCCGACGCCGAGGGGGGCGCCGGTGGGCAGTTCGAGCAGTTCGGGCGGCCGTCCGGGGCGCATCAACACAGGGGGCATGTGCCCGGCGTTGGAGATGAGGCATCGGGTGTGGCTGGGGTCGCAGACGGCGTAGATGCAGGTGGTGATGGTCTGCCCCATGCGGTCGGTGATGCGGTCGAGATGGCGCAGTACCTGGGCGGGGTCGAGGTCGAGTTCGGCCAATGTGCGGGTGGCGGTGCGGAGCTGGCCCATCGTTGCGGCGGCGCTGATGCCGCTGCCCATGACGTCGCCGACGACGAGGGCGGTCTTGTCGCCCGTCAGGGGGATGACGTCGAACCAGTCGCCGCCGACCTCGTCCGCCGCTTGGGCGGGCTGATATCGGTAGGCGATCTCCAGGCCGAGCGGGTCCGGTGGCTCCTGAGGGAGGAGGCTGCGCTGGAGGGTGAGGGCGGTGTTGCGTGCCTGCTGGTACCAGCGGGCGTTGTCGATGCACACGGCGGCGCGCGCGGCCAGCTCGCCGGCCAGGACCTCGTCGTCGGCGGTGAACGGTTCCGGATTGCGCAGGCGCTTGAGGTCGAGGGCGCCGAGGACTTCGCCGCGGGCGATCAGCGGCACGGCCAGGTAGGAGTGGAGTCCCGCGGCGGCCAGAATGCCGGCGGCTTCGGGACTGCGGGCGATGAGGATCAGGTCATCGGCGTCCACGTGGGGCACGCGTACCGCGCGGCCGGTGTTCACGCACCGGGTGACCAGCCGGTCGGCGTCATAGCGGGCCACCTCACCCGGCGGATCGGCCGCATCCACCGCGTCCGTGGGGTACGCGGCAGCCACGGCCAGGGCCCTGAACACCGCTGACCCTTCGTGTACGGAAACGGCCGCACGGCTGTGCAGGATGCTGTCGAGCACGTCCACCGCGGCCACGTCGGCCAGTTCCGGCACTGAGACCTCGGCGAGTTCGCGCGCGGTCTGGTCAAGGTCGAGCGTGGTCCCGATGTGCATGGACGCCTCGGCTACGAGCGCGAGGCGCTGCCGGGCCCCGGCTGCCTCGGCCGTGGCGCGATGCCGCTCACTCACGTCGACGACGGAGGTCGCGACGCCGAGCACCTTCCCGTTGGAAGACTCCAACCGGTAGAAGGACACCGACCACACGTGCTCTCGGTCCGGGTCGGCCGGGGTGCGCCCCGTGGACTCACGGTCAAGGATCGGGATTCCGTCGGCCAGAACCTCACGCATCGCGGACTCGATGGCCCCGGCGTCCAGAAAGGGCAATGCCTCTCGGACGTTCCGGCCGACGTGCTCGGCGGCCGGAAGGCCGTTGATGCGTTCCAGCGCCGGATTGACGGTCACGTACCGCAGATCGGTGTCCACCACCGCCAGCCCGATCGGAGACTGCGAAATCAGCCGAGTGGACAGCGCCAGATCCCGCTCCACCCGCCGCAACGTCACCTGGTCGGTGGCCAGGCCCAGGGCATAGACGCCTTTCCGGCCGTCCTCCAGCCGCATGTTCCGGAACTCCACCAGCCGAGTGCCGCCATCCTTGTGCCGCACGGGAAAGACGCCCGCCCAGCTCGCCCCGCCCGCCATGACCCGCGCGAACAGGTCGACCACCAGCTCCAGGTGCTGCTCGTGGACCAGCAGCCGGCCCGCGAACCGGCCGAGAGCCTCATCCGAGGAGTATCCGAACAGTTCCTCGGCCTGCGGGCTCCACAGCGTGATCCGGCCGTTCGCGTCGAGGACCACAGCCGCGACCTTCAGAACATCCAGTAGTCCCCCCGGCTCGGGGGAATCACCATCCGATGGCTGGCCGGGGTAGGCCGGGAAGGATTCGGTCGCGCGCATCCCGGGACTCCTTCCACCCGCTGCCCGGGCCTGGCGTCCCGGGCAGACTCCTGCCCGCGCCACTGTCGGCCGCAACTCCCGGCGCCTCCCATCCTCCCTCCCCCACAGCCGACCCCGCACCTCTGCACGAGCAACGAGGCGGCCGGTGGTCGGCCGCCAGAAACACCACGATGCCGCTTGTCAGAAGGAAGAACAGGCCGTCCAGCCCAGAGGGACGGCGCCCTTCCTGGTCTCAGTTCGCTTCAGCCTGCCGTCACGCCACTCCCGGGCTACGCGTCCGCAGGGTCGGGTGTGGGGGCGATGAGGATCTGGGCGGCCTGGGTGATGTTGTCGGCGCGGACCGCGCGGGCCATCGCTTCGCGAGCGGCATCGGCGGTGGTGTCCGGGGGGACCACCAGCAGGGCGAAGTGGTCGTTGTGGCCGCGGGTGATGAGCACGGTGTCGTCGCCGACCGGGTCGGAGTCGAGGCGCACGACCTGGTCGTCGATGACCAGGCGGGTCGGGATGTCCTGCCAGGCAGTGGCGTCCAGGCCGACCCTCGTGATGGGCCCGAGGTGCCCGGTCAGTGCCGTGATCAGGGCGGGCAGCTCGGTCGCGACGTCTCGGGAGCGCGGCCACCAGGCGCCGTCGAGCACCCCTTGGCGGGACTGTGTCGTCTCCAGCCGGAGCAGGGCGGTGCCGGGCTTGACGGCTTGGTGGATCGCGTCCGGGAGGAGCTTCAGAGGGACGGGGACGGGGGTGTCGGATGCGGCCATGACGAGTTCGCCTGTCTCGCGGTACGGCGACGCCCCTCCGACGGCCGCAGCGACGTCGAAAAGGCTGTTGAGCGGGGAAATACCCCCGTCCTTTGACGGTACTCCGCTCGCCCCCGCAGTGACGCCATTCACCAACCTCATCGCCGCTGCCGGAAAATACCTGGTCAGAACCGGCTAACGGGACCTCGGACCGGAGTACGGTGGAGAGACCGGGAGTATTTCGCACACCCGCCACACGCGGACGTCGTTTCCGGCGATCACTGCACCGGGCCGTTCGCGAACGGCCCGGGGACGGGTCCGCGACATGACTACGACCCTTGCCCACGCTGAATCCCGCGTGGTTGCTCCCCTCGCCCCGGCACGCCTGTCCCTCACGCCGAAGACCGCTCTCGTCGGTCGGCTGGACGGTGCCTGGTGGCCCCGTTCCCGTGACCTCGAAACCGAGCTACCCGCGCTGGTCGCCGCCCTGGCAGAGCCCTGGGGGCGCATCACCCGCGTCACGGTGAACCCCACCCGCTGGCCCGTCATCCCGCACACGATTCCCGTGACCGGACAGCAGACGCTGCACGTGGGCTGGTTCACCGAACAGGACCCCGACAAGCTGATCCTGCTCTCCTACACCGTCGGCCGCTGGGACCTCCTCGTCGTCCCGCCCGAGACCGAGCCCGCCGCCGCGGCCCGGCTGATGTTCGCCGCCGCGATCCCCGGCAGCCTCCTCACCGCGAGCGTCCTGATGACGAACGAAGCCGCCATCGGGCGCGGCATCCGCGACGCCCAGCGCCAGGAATCCGGCTGGGAGAGCGAAGGCGGGGCCTGCATGTCCCCCTTCGGGGATCCGATCGACCGACGCGCCCTCCCGCTGCCCGGAAACGGCTGGAGGTGAGCTCCGTGCAGACCATCGTCCTGATCGCGGTGATCATCCTCATGACCGGCATCGGCATGCGCCTGATCCACCTGCTCAATGCCCAGCACACCGCGCGGATCGCAGCCCACCACTTCAGCGAGCCCCTACCGAGACCTCCCGGTCTACCGGACGGCACCAGTCGTCGAGCCCATCGCGCGGATGCCGACCGGTGAGGAACGCGCCTTCCTCCTGACCGGGGCCGTCGGGTGGGCGCCCCGCGCCCACCCGCCGAATCCTCCGCCCACTACGAAGGGAACACGCCCACGTGAAGTACATAGAGACCCAGGCACTGCCGTCGCTCGGACACGCCGAGGTCCGGATCATCGCGCACACACCCGAAGCCGCCCGAGCAGTCGCAGAAGCACTGCGCGACTGCTTCGCCGGCGCGGAACAGCGCAGCTACCCCGCCCTCGACGGCAACACCCGCCTGCACCTCACCGTGGACACGGCAACACCCGCCGGCCCCGCCCGCACCTGGCTGGCCGCCAGCCGGACCCCCGTCGGCACCGGCGCCCACTCCGACGAGACCTGAGACCCCTACGGACCCCGGAGTCCACCCCCACACACGAAAGGACGCGGTCATGGCCACACTGCGCGAACGCAAGACCTACCGCGACCAGGTGCTCCGGGTCCTGTACGAAGCCGTCGAAGGCAACCGCCTCCTCGGCATCACCGGAGCACAGCTACGGCGCGACCTCCACGTACCGGAACAGGACCTGGCCGCCGCCTGCACCTACCTGGCGGGCGAAGGCCTGATCAACGTCGATTGGGAACCAGGCAACACCCCGGCGATGGTCACCCTCACCCACGAAGGAATCCGCCGCATGGAGTCCGAAGAGGAAGAGCACGGCTGAACCCCTCGCACACGTGAAGAGGGTCTGGCGCCTCGGTACGGGAACTTCAGGTCCGCGTCCCCCTAACAGCCGGAAGGTTCCACGGCGTCAAGCCGACGGATACGTGCCCCATCCGTGCCCTTCGGAGGGGTGAACGGTCACCACGGGGCAGGACGGACCCTCGCCACAGGTCGCCCATCAGGGTGTTTGCGCAGCTCAGAGGCCATGCAGATGCGCTGCGCGCCATAGATTCCCAAGCTTATAGCGCGGGTTCGATTCCCGTCATCCGCTCCATAACGAAGCCCCAGGTCAGCGACCTGGGGCTTTTTCGTTGCCCGGACCTCTCAGGGCCTACCTGCCCTTCGCGCACCACAACTTCCCCCATGGGGCGCCGGGTTGAGGCCCGGGCACTACTCGATGTCGAGTGACTACAGGCCCGCTGCCGCTCCGTCAAAATAGTAGCCATGGACATAGTAGCCATGTACTGTATTTGCCATGAGCAAGGTTCCGCTGGGCCCCACGCCCGGTTTTCTGGTGTGGCGGCTCGCCAACAAGTGGCGCGTCGCGGTCGATCGCGCGGTGGCTCCGCTGGGTCTCACCCACGCGCAGTACTCACTGGTCGCGTCGCTGCACGGCATGCAGCGCGCCGGTGAGCGGCCCAGTCAGCGCCGACTCGCCGACCACACCGGCCTGGAGGCGCTGTACGTCTCGAAGCTGGCGCGCGCCCTGGAGTCGGCCGGCCTGATCGAGCGCACCCGCGATCCCCGCGACCCGCGCGCCGTACAACTCGCCCTCACCGAGCAGGGCCGGGCCGTCACGCGGCAGGCCATGGTGGTCGTGCAGGAATTGCATCAGCAGTTGCTGGAGCCGCTCGGCGGCCTCGACGCCCCGCGGACGCGCGCGTTCACCGACGAGCTGGCGACCCTGCTCGACGTGCCTTTCGCTCCATCCGTACCGAACGACGAGAGCACCAAGGGGACATCACCATGACCACCACCGCACCCCTCGCCGACGCCCGCGCCCTCGGCCTGGCCCACTACGCCGCCCGCGGCGTCCTGGAGCACGTCCTGGCCCGGCACGGCGTCACCTTCCAGCAGCAGGTCGTCCTGCGCGCCGCCGTCACCGCCGACACCCCCCAGACTCCGGACGATCTCATCACCCAGGTCCGGAGCTCCCTCAAGGCCGATCCGGCCGACATCCGCGCCACTCTCGACGAACTGCTGGCCAAGCGACTGCTCGTCGCGGACGGCGCACACCTTCGCCCCACGGATGCGGGGCGCGAGCTGCTCGCCGCCGCCGTCGCGGAGACCGCCCCCATCGGCGCCCGCGTCTGGGGCGGGATACCCGCCGAGGACCTGGCCGCCGCCGGCCGCGTCCTGGCCCTGGTCACCGAGCGCGCCGACGCGGAACTTGCGGCCCTGACCGCCTGACGCCCGCCTCCTCAGCCGGCTCGACTCCCTGAAGGCTCCGCGCCGGCGCACCACCCCCGTACGCGCGGGCACGCGGCGCCCCGCCGAGCACGCAAAAACACTACGCTCGGGGCGAATCAATATCTATCACCGCGGCCTAAGGATTTAATGCACCCAGTGGGGAGAGTTTCTACCGCAGCACCGCCGACGGAAGTATTCAACACGCACGAGCCACCGCGGCGTGCTACTGTCGATCTCGGTTGCAGTTTTGGTACCCAAGAACTTCAAGCGCCTCCAGCCGGAATTCATTCCACATGGAAGCGCTTTGTATTTCCCGGTCATTTTCCGGGCGGGGCATCATCGCGGCGACACGGCGTCCGCACAGTGCAGACGCTGCTGTATTGCCCCAAAGGAGATTGACATGGCTGCTGGTACCGTGAAGTGGTTCAACGCGGAAAAGGGTTTTGGCTTCATCGAGCAGGACGGTGGCGGCCCTGACGTGTTCGCCCACTACTCGAACATCGCCGCCCAGGGCTTCCGCGAGCTCCAGGAAGGCCAGAAGGTCACCTTCGACATCGCGCAGGGCCAGAAGGGCCCGACGGCCGAGAACATCGTTCCCGCCTAAGCGCTGACACGCGTTCTGCAGCTGGGGCCCGCATCCCTCGGGGTGTGGGCCCCAGCTGCATGCATTTCCCGCGGTGCGTTCACCCGCGGCATTGAGCATGAGAACACTCGACCGACCGGCCCGCTCCGGGCTGCATCCGAGTCGATTTATTTGTTTTTCGCGTCCACTTGACGCCACCTCATTCCAGCGCCTGAGCCCGTACAGATTATCTGTCCGCCAGATCCGCTTTTGTATTCTATTTCGGCCCGTTCTCGCAATTCCCTGCGCGGCTCCTACGCTGCGGGAATTCCTTGATACGTGCCGTATCAAGGAAGGTTCCGCATGAACCCCACGCGTACGAACAACCGCTCCTCCCGCGGCCGCACCGGCGGCCCCGCTTTCGGTAACGGCGCCGGTTCCGGCCGGGGCAGCCGCTTCGGCTCTTCGCCCCAGAGCCGCTCCGGAGCCCCGAGCCGCTCGGGCGGATACGGCCGCCGGCCCGCCGCGATCCAGGGCGAGTTCGCACCGCCGAAGACGATCACCCCCGCGCTGCCCGCCGTCGAGGCCTTC
Source organism: Streptomyces sp. NPDC051555 (assembly GCF_044454405.1). Taxonomy (NCBI): domain Bacteria; kingdom Bacillati; phylum Actinomycetota; class Actinomycetes; order Kitasatosporales; family Streptomycetaceae; genus Streptomyces; species Streptomyces sp. NPDC051555. The sequence goes on from NZ_JBITDP010000015.1 coordinate 16,237, forward strand.
GGCGACCTCGACATGCCGGCCCAGCTGCTCGCCACGCTCACCCGTGAGGGCGTGACCACGCCGTTCCCGATCCAGGCCGCCACGCTGCCCAACACCCTCGCGGGCCGTGACGTCCTCGGCCGTGGCCGCACCGGCTCGGGCAAGACCCTCGCTTTCGGCCTCGCCCTGCTGGCCCGTACGGCCGGCCAGAGCGCCGAGTCGGGTCAGCCGCTCGCGCTGATCCTCGTACCGACGCGTGAGCTCGCCCAGCAGGTCACCGCCGCCCTCACCCCCTACGCCCGGGCGGTCAAGCTGCGCCTGGCCACCGTGGTCGGCGGCATGCCCATCTACCGCCAGGCCGCCGCACTGCGCGCCGGTGCCGAAGTGGTCGTCGCCACGCCCGGCCGCCTCAAGGACCTCATCGACCGTGGTGACTGCCGGTTGAACCAGGTCGCGATCAGCGTCCTCGACGAGGCCGACCAGATGGCCGACATGGGCTTCATGCCGCAGGTCACCGCCCTGCTCGACCAGGTGCGTCCCGAGGGTCAGCGGATGCTGTTCTCCGCCACCCTCGACCGCAACGTCGACCTGCTGGTCCGCCGCTACCTGACCGACCCCGTCGTGCACTCGGTCGACCCTTCGGCCGGCGCCGTCACCACGATGGAACACCACGTCCTGCACGTCCACGGCGCCGACAAGCAGCGGACGACGACGGAGATCGCGGCCCGCGACGGCCGGGTGATCATGTTCCTGGACACCAAGCACGCCGTGGACCGCCTCACCCAGGACCTTCTCGACAACGGGGTCCGCGCCGCGGCCCTGCACGGCGGGAAGTCCCAGCCGCAGCGCACCCGGACCCTGGCCCAGTTCAAGACCGGCCACGTCACCGTCCTGGTCGCCACCAACGTCGCGGCCCGCGGCATCCACGTCGACAACCTGGACCTCGTCGTGAACGTCGACCCGCCGACCGACCCGAAGGACTACCTGCACCGCGGCGGCCGCACCGCCCGCGCCGGTGAGTCCGGCAGCGTCGTCACCCTCGTCACCCCCAACCAGCGCCGCGAGATGGCCCGCCTGATGGCGGCCGCGGGCATCACCCCGCAGACCACCCAGGTCCGCTCGGGAGACGAGGCCCTGAACCGCATCACCGGCGCCCAGGCACCCTCCGGCATCCCTGTCACCATCACCGCACCGGTGTCCGAGCGGCCCAAGCGCAGCACGGCCTCCCGCGGCCGGCGCGGGCCCGCCTCGGCCGCCCGGCGCGCCAGCGTACGGCGGACCGCCTTCGACGCGGCGGCCTGAGTCCTCGCCCCTGCAGGCTGAACAGCCGCACCGCCGCACGATCGTCCCCTACGTCTCCCTGTGAGGAACCATGCGCTGCGTCATCGCCCGCTTCCCGTTCGACCTCACCAAGAACGGTGTCCTGGAGTCGATGAAGGGAGTCAAGCCCGAGCCGGTCATCGACCAGTCCGTGATCATCGGCCGCCGTACCTACCCGGTCAAGCAGGTCGGCCAGGTCATCACCCGCCAGGACCGACGGGACTTCAGCGCCGCTGAAGTCGTCCGGGCGATGACCCAGCTCGGATTCACCTGCCGCGACCTCCCCCGGGCCGCCGCGCCCTCGCGCGTGCTCAGCCCGGTCCAGCAGGCTTCCGCGGCGCTCGGTACCCCGATGACCGTCTGACGGGCAGGACCGGCGCGAGCCGGCATCCGGACAGGGGGGAGGGGGGGGGGGGGGCCGGGGGGGGGGCGGGGCCGCCCCCGCCCCCCCCCCCGCCCCCCCCCCGCGGGCCTGGCACCCCACCCCCCCCCCCCGCCCAGACCACGCCAC
>NZ_JBITDP010000015.1:18056-228123 GCF_044454405.1 Streptomyces sp. NPDC051555
CGCCGGCTCCGGGGGCGCGCGCACCCCGTTTCCCGGTCGGCGGGGCTGCCCGGGCGCGCGCCGCCACCGGCACCGCTTCAAGGGCCCGACCGGCATATGCCGGTCGGGCCCTTCTCGCGTACTCGCCTCCACACGGCCTCGGGAGCCGATCCCCGCGCGATCCCCACACGCTCCGCGCGTGCCCTCCCGAGCGTCTGACCTGCAGTGCAGGCCGCTTACAGATGCTGGGCTGACCGCAGAGGTCTAGCTGCCCTCGGTGCGCGCGAAAATCTATCTCGGCTGGAGTAGACATTGGCCTGCGTCGTGGTTATGGTTTCTCTCGTAGCCCAGAGAGACAGCAGGGCCCGGCAGAGACGAACTGCCGGGCAGCAGTATTCGCAGTCGCAGTGCGCAGGACGGTGCGGCGGTGGAGTTCCGAAGCCAGGGTTTTCGCAGGACGGCGACGGAGCTGACGACCGGACCGGGTGGCCCGCAGTGGTCAGGGGCCGCCATGAGCAGTACCAGTGGTTCGATACACCCGTTTGACAAGTAGTTGATCAGCGAGGGAAGAACGGAGGAGCCGAGCGCCATCAGGATCGCCCGGGCGGAAGTCTGAGCCCGGGTACCGCAGGACATCGATAGTGAGGTGGTCTCCGGTCAAGCAACCGCGATCCCCGCACCCCCGACAGCAGCTCGGTCGGGTCGGCGGAATCAGAAGGCCGGTGCAGTATCAGGGCCGGCAGATGGTGTAGTAGTTCCTTCGGGGCCTTGGTGCCATATGGCACCAAGGCCCCTCCACGCGTTCCATGAGAGAGGTGCAATGACAGCAGACGACTCGTTCGGCCGTCTCGACGACGACGATTACCCCGCGTACACGATGGGCCGGGCCGCCGAGATGATCGGCACCACCCAGGGGTTCCTCAGAGCCCTGGGCGAAGCCCGCCTCATCACCCCGCTGCGCTCCGGGGGCGGACACCGCCGCTACTCCCGCTACCAGCTGCGCATCGCCGCCCGCGCCCGCGAACTCGTCGATCAGGGCACCCCCATCGAGTCCGCCTGCCGCATCATCATCCTCGAGGACCAACTCGAAGAAGCCCAGCGCATCAACGCCGAATACCGCCGCGCCGCCGAATCGTCCGACCCCCCGGCCTCGGACTGAGGCGAGCGACGGTCACACGCGGCGCCTCCCCGTGCGCCGCGTTCCCTGCCCCACCGGACGGGGAGGACGGGCTCATGGCGCATGGTCTCCCGGCACCACGAGTCCTGATTCGTACGCCGTGATCACGAGCTGCGCCCGGTCGCGTATCCCCATTTTCCCCATGATCCGGCTCACATGGGTCTTCGCGGTGAGGGGACTCAGGGCCAACGCGTCGGCGATCTCCGTGTTGTTGAGGCCCTTGGCCACGAGCGTGAGGACTTCCCGTTCCCGGTCGGAGAGCGGGTCGAGGGCGGCGGGGGCCGGGGCAGAGTTCGGGGTGCGCAGGACCCGGGCGATCAGTCGGGCCGTCGGGCCCGGTGAAAGAAGCGCCTCACCCCCGGCAACCGTGCGGATGGCGGCCAGCAGTTCGGCCGGCCTGGTGTCCTTCACGAGGAAGCCGGAGGCCCCGGACCGCAGCGCTTCGACCACGTTCTCGTCGGTGTCGTACGTCGTGAGGACCAGGACCTTCACCCCGGCCAGGTCCTCGGTGGAGGCGATCAGCCGCGTCGCCTCGATGCCGTCGGTGCCCGGCATCCTGATGTCCATCACGACGACGTCGGCCCGCTCGGTGCGGGCCAGTTCCACCGCTTCCCGCCCGTTGCCGGCCTGTCCGACGACCACCATGTCGGGAGCCGATTCGACGAGCATCGCGAAGGCCGCCCGTACCAGCGTCTGGTCGTCGGCGAGCAGCACCCGGATGGCGCGGTCCTGACCTTCGGGCGGTGTGGTCACGCGGAGGCCTCCGGGGAACGGGGTGGGAGCGGCAGGCTCGCCGCGACTTCGAAGCCACCGCCGGAGCGGGGGCCCGTCCGGACGGTGCCGCCCACGCTGCGGGCCCGCTCGCCCATGCCGACGATGCCGAAGCCCGGGGTGGTGGAACCCGTTCCCGGGCCCCGGCCGTCGTCGCTGACGGTGAGCCGCAGGGCCCCGTCCGCCGCCGCCACACGGACCCGGACGGTGGCGCCCGGCCCGGCGTGGCGTACCGCGTTGGTCAGCGACTCCTGGACGATGCGGTAGGCGGCGGCCCCCACGGCCGGCGGGACATGGACTCCGGCGGTGTCCACGGTCAGTTCCGCCTCGGCCGTACGGACCAGATCGGACAGCCCCGCCAGGTCCGGCAGCGGCCCGCGTTCGTCGGCGCGCAGGACGGTCAGGGTGGTGCGGAGCTCCGTACGGGCCTCGCGGCAGGTGTCGGCGATGGAGTCCAGCGCCTCGGCGATCGCCGCCCGGTCGAGCCGGTCCGGATCCACGGCCAGGACGTGGGCGGCGATCGACGTACGGACACCGATCAGCGTGATGCTGTGGGCCAGCAGGTCGTGCAGGTCGCGGGCGATCCGCAGGCGCTCCTCCGCGATCTTGCGGTCGTTGGCCTGTTCGGCCCGGGCGCTCTCCTCGGCGAGGTACGTGCGGTAGTTGCGGACGGCGACGCCGAGCACGAGGGCCGCCACCAGCCAGCCGGAGGTGCGCAGTACGTCCAGGACGCGGTGAACGCCGTTGGACGACATGGCGCTCGCCGCGAAGCCCACGACGCCCACGCCGACCGCCACCGTCCGGCGGACCGTACCGGTGGCGGCCACGGTGTACAGGGCGAGTATCGCGGCCGGTACGGGGGCGGCGTGGGCGTTGTCGAGCAGTTGGTACGAGGCCACGCAGGCGACGACCGCGACCACCACCCCGAGCGGATGGCGCCGCCGCCACACCAGGAGCAGGACGCAGCAGGCGAGCAGGGCCCACCCGAGCGCGTCCGGTCGCATCGCGGTGTCGGCGTACGCGAGGGCCCCGCTGAGCAGGGCGACACCGGCCGCGATCAGCGCGTCGTTCCGCGTGGGGTGCGCGGCCGACAGGGGGTCCTGGTGCAGTGCGCGCAAGACGTGCTCGGCCGCGCTCGGGGGGTCGGTCACTTCTGCCACCCGGACATCCTCGCTCCCGTCACCGGTCGCCGACCAGCTCCGGAGCGGGTCCCGCGACGGCAACCGGGGCGACGGGAGGCCGGCCCGGCCACCACACCCCGCGGCCGAGCACCACACACGCGCTGGTCACCAGGTACGTGCGGACGAGGAAGGTGTCCAGGACCACCCCGACCGCGACGACCGTGCCCAACTCCACGAACATCACCAGCGGCAACGAGGCGAGCACCGCGAAGGTCGCCGCCAGGACGATGCCGGCCGAGGCGATGACCGCGCCGGTGGTGCGGAGCGCGGTCAGCGCGGCCTGCCCCGGTGCGGCGCCGCCCCGGGTCTCCTCGCGGGTGCGGTGCATCAGGAAGATGCCGTAGTCGACGCCGAGGGCGATCAGGAAGACGAAGGTCAGCAGGGGCAGCCCCGGATCGACGCCGGCGAATCCGAGGACCGGGCCGAAGAGCAGTCCGCCGATCCCCAGCGCCGCCCCCCACACCAGCACGACGGCGGTGACCAGGAGCAGCGGGGCGACGAGGCTGCGCAGCAACAGGACGAGGACGAGCAGCACCGAAGCGAGAACGAGGGGGATGACGATCAGGCGGTCGTCGGCATGGGCCGCGGCCAGGTCGAGTTGCCGGGCGCTCGCGCCGCCCACGTGCGCGCCGTCGAGTTCGGCCCGCAGCCGATCGATGGCGGCGCTCTCCCCCGCGGACTCCGGCGCGGCCCCGGTGGTGACGGCGATCTCGGTCCAGCCGCCGCCCTCGCGGCCCTTCGCCGCACTCGCGACGCCTTCGACGGACCTGGCTCCGGCGAGGATCCGGTCGGCCGCTCCGGTGGGCGCCATGACCTCGATGGGCCGGCTGCTGCGATCCGGGAAGGCCTCGGCCAGCGTTCCCATGGCGGCGATCGACTCGGGCTTGTCGGTGAAAGCGTCCTCCCTCTTGAGCGCCCCGGGCAGGTTGAACACACCGAGCGCCAGCGCGCCGAGCAGCACGACTCCCGTCACGAGCACGGCGACCGGCCGCTTGCCCGCCGAACTCCCCATCGCGGCGAAGACGCCCCGGCCGCGCTGCTCGTGTCCGCTGCCGTACGCGGGGATCAGCGGCCAGAACACCCGCCGCCCGAGCAGTACCAGGATCGCCGGCAACAGCGTCATCATCGCGACCAGCGCGCACAGGACGCCCACCGCGCCGACCGGGCCGAGGCCGCGGATGTTGTTGAGGTCCGCGGCGAGCAGGCAGGCCAGCCCCGCCACGACCGTCCCGCAGGAGGCCAGCACGGCCGGCCCGACACCGCGCAACGCGGTGCGCATCGCCTCGTAGGGAAGGGGGGTACGGCGCAGTTCGTCGCGGTAGCGGGCGACGAGCAGCAGTGCGTAGTCGGTGCCCGCGCCGAAGACCAGGACCGTCATGATCCCGGCGCTCTGACTGGTCACGGTGAGCCCGAAGCCGGAGGCGAGCCCGTAGACGGCGGCCCGGGCGCAGAGCGCACCCGCCGCGACCACCAGCAGAGGCACCAGCCAGAGGACCGGGCTCCGGTAGGTGAGGATGAGGAGGAGGGCCACCACCAGGCCGGTCGCCAGCATCAGCGTCCCGTCGATGGAGCCGAACACCTCCTTGGCGTCGACGTCCACGGCGCCTTCGCCGCCGACCGACACGGTCAGCCCGCCGGTCCCGCGCGCATGGTCCCGTACGGCCTCGACGAAGGCCTTCTTCGCCGCGTCGTCCGTGCCGGGCGCGGTCGTGGACACCGCGTACATGAGGGTGGTGCCGTCCGCGGACGGCACACCGGGTCCGCGGAGGCTCGCGCCGAAGTCCCGGGGATCCTTCGACCCGGCGAGCGCCACGCGGTGCTCGGCGGACCCTGACCCGCCGTCCGTCGTACCCGCCGTACCCGCCGTACTCGCCGTACTCGCCGTGCCCGTCGTACCCGCCGGGACCGTGACCTCCTCGACCTGCCGTTCGGCGGTGGCCCGGTCGGCGGCGGTCAGCCCGCCGTCGCGGTGGTAGACGAGCAGCACGCCGGTCACCTCGCCGCCGGGCAGCTTCTCCTGGAGCCTGGCCACCTGTGTCGAGTCGGCTCCCGACGGCAGATAGTCCGCTGTCCCGTCACGCTGTACGTCCGCGAGCCTGCCCGCGAACGGCCCGGCGACGGCGATCGCGATCACCCACAGCACCAGAACGCCCCACGGAACCACCTTGCGGTGTCCACCTGTTCGCGCTGTCCGCGCCATCACGGGCCCTCCCCCTGAACTCGGCCCGGTGGCCCCGACGGCCCGCCCGGTCTCCTCCAGCGTCCCGCCCCGGAAGGGCCGTTCCCTCACGCCGGCGCAGGAGATCGCCCGTACTCCCCCGGGCGTCCCGGACCCTCCCGTACTCCCCCGGGAGTAGCGCCGCCACCACGTCGGAACCTGCGGCCCCGGCGAAGCGGCCGGGGTGACGGAGATCATCCGGGCGATGGCCGTCGGGATGTCGCGTACGGGCCGCTCATGTTGTCCTCTGGTCGTACCCACCGGGCCGCGAGGCCGACTTCAGGAGGTTGACGATGAGAGTCCTGCTCGCCGGGGCGACCGGCGCCATCGGCCGTCCGCTGACCCGCGCGCTGATCCGCGACGGGCACGAGGTGCTGGCGCTCGCCCGCACGAACGGTTCCGCCTCGACCGTACGGGCTCTCGGCGCCGAACCCGTGCCCGCGGACGCGCTCGACCGGGACGGCCTGTTGCGCGCCCTGGACGGCCTCTCGGCCGACGCCGTGATCCACCAGCTGACCGCGCTCAAGGCGCCCAAGCGGACTCTGACCGCGGACGACCCCAGCAACCTGCTGCGCGCACGCGGCACGGCGAACCTGCTGGAGGCCGCCGGGGTGCTCGGGGCCGGCAGGTTCCTCACCCAGTCCCTCGTCCTCGGCTACGGCTACCGCGACCACGGCGACCGGGTCCTCACCGAGGAGGACCCCTTCGGCGTCCGCGGCGGCACCGTCGCCGACCACGTCATCACCGGACTCCTGGAAGCCGAGGGCCGGCTCTTCGCCGCGGACCACGTGGCGGGCACCGCGCTGCGGTACGGAGTGTTCTACGGCCCGGGAACCTGGTTCGACCCCACTCCCGGCAGCCGGACCACCCCTGTCCCCATGGGCGGGGGCGGAGTGGTGCCGTGGGTCCACGTCGAGGACGCCGCCGAGGCCACCGTCGCCGCACTGGCGCGGGGCGGGGAGGGCGAGGCGTACAACATCGTCGACGACCGGCCGTCCGACTGGGGCGAGCTCGCCACGGCGCGTGGCGGACGCCAACTCCGGCTTCCCGCCTGGGCGCTGCGCCTGATGGTCCCGTACCTCGGCGCGCTCATGCTGGACACCCGGCTGCGGGTCTCGCACGCGAAGGCGACCCGGGAGCTCGGCTGGAGCCCTCGCCACCCGGACCACCGGGCCGGCATGGCCTAGCCGTGCGGGGCGGCCTCGGCCGCCCTGGTCACCCCGACCACCCCCGTCACCCCGGTCACCTCGACCACCTCGGAGCCTTCGCGGCGCACCCGGTCGGCTCCCCAGGCGCCGAGGGGCCCGAGCGCTCGGTTGAGCGTGTGTCCGTGCTCGGTCAGGGAGTACTCCACCCGGGGCGGCACCTCGGCATAGACCTTCCGGTGCACCAGGCCGTCCTGCTCCATCTCCCGCAGGTGTTGCGTCAGCATCTTCTCGCTCACGCCGGGCAGACCGCGGCGGAGCTGGGCGAAGCGGCGTACGGAATGGGCGTCGAGTTCCCAGAGGATCAGCCCCTTCCACTTGCCGCTCACCACGTCGAGCGCTGCGTCGATGCCACAGATGTAAGGCCCGCGCCTCGGTGCCTTGGCCACCGCTGATCCCCTTACTGAAAGGTAAGTACCGAAGTAATTAGTGGGTACTTCCGAGAATAGTGGTGCTCTCCGAGCATGGAGGAGTGAACGAACAACAGCAGCAACACCAGCAGCACACCACCACCGCCACCAGCACCGCCACCAGCACCGCCACCAGGCAGAACAGCGCCGTCACCGTCCTCGGGCTCGGGCCCATGGGTCAGGCCATGACCCGCGCCCTCCTCGCCGCCGGCCACCCGGTCACCGTCTGGAACCGCACCGCCAGCCGGGCCGACGGCGTCGTCGCCGACGGGGCGGCGCTCGCGGCGACACCGGGCGAGGCGGTCGAGGCGAGCGACCTCGTGCTCCTCAGCCTCACGGACTACCCGGCGATGTACGACGTCCTCGACGGCGCCACCGCATCGCTCGCCGGCCGGACCCTGGTCAACCTGAGCTCCGACACCCCCGACCGCACGCGCGAGGCGGCGGCCTGGGCCGCGGGCCACGGGGCCGCCTTCCTCACCGGTGGGGTCATGGTGCCGGCGCCGATGGTGGGTACGGAGGCGGGCTTCGTCTACTACAGCGGCCCCGCCGAGGTCCTGGAGAGCCATCGGGCGCCCTTGGCCCTGCTCGGCACGTTGAAGCACCTGGGCGAGGATCCCGGCCTCGCCCAGATGATGTACCAGGCCCAACTCGCGGTGTTCCTCACCACCTTGTCCGCATTGATGCATGCCACCGCGATGCTGGGCACCGCGGGGATGAAGGCAGCGGAGACGTTGCCGGAGTTGCTCTCCTTCACGGACTCGATCAGCGCCATTCTCAGGGCCAATGAAGAGACTCCCGGCGCCGCCCTGGACGCCGGAGAGCATCCCGGCGCCCTCAGCACGGTCACCATGATGGGCGCGACGTCCGACCACATCGTCGAAACCAGCGCGTCGATCGGCCTCGACCTCGCGCTCCCCCTGGCCGTCCAGGCCCACTACCGGCGCGCGATCGAGAACGGACACGGCGGCGACAACTGGACCCGCATCATCGACAGCATCCGAAAGGCCGGCTGACGTCGAGTATCGAGTTCAGTGGCGCGGGAGTTCGGCGATCCCGGTCCTGCGGGGCGATGCGTGCGAGGTAGTCGGGGTGGAGCTTGATGTACCGGTCCGGCGCGGTCGCGGGGGTGCCGCGCCGGGCCAGGAGCGCGCGCACCGCCGCGCGTTCGTCGCGATGATGGGGCCATGCTGATCCGGATCGACGCCACTGATCTGCCGGGGCGGGACTTCGCCGCCGGGCCCGGCTTTCCCGGCTACGGCGACGTGCACGTCGCCGTCCAACGGCGCGGGCGCGCGGACGAGCTGCTCGATCCGCAGCCCGGCGACGCGCCGTCGGCCACGTGGGTGTTGGAGTGCACCGCGACCCCGACCGGATCCGGCGTCGTCGACATCACGGGGCCGTACGTGCAGGGGCGGCCCGCCGAGCGGTTCGTCTACTTGTCCTGGGACACGGTGGACGCGGCCGGAAGCTTCACGATGTTCCGCCGGGCCAAGCTGATGCTCGGCGACGTCCCGCCGGACACCGTCGGGGCCGCGCTGCGTTCCGGGGTGCTGCGCGCCCGCCTCGGGCTCACCGACGGCAGGGGGCTGCCGCTCTGCGCCCGGGTGTCGCCCCCGCTCGTGGAATGGTCCGCCGGCCCGGTGGGATGACCTCGCCGGCTCGGGGACCGTATGGCCAGACGGGCGGTTCTCCGTCACGGTCGCGCGGGGCCGTCGTTGCACCTATATGACTGATTCCATGGTGCAGATCCCGGCCGACTGGCTCTCCCGGGTGTTCCTCTCCCTGCGTCGCGGGACGTCCGAGGACGCCCACTCGCTCGCCGGAGAACTGCGGCCCTTCACCGAGCGGCCCGGACAGCGGGTGCCGGTGCCGAGGGCGACGGTGCTGCGCACCGAGCGCGCCCTGCGCAAGGAGATCGAGAACTCCACCGAACACGCCCGCCGCACCGAGCTCTCGGAACAGGCCGAGCAGGCCGAGCATCTGGTCAGGACGCGGCTGGTGGGCTCGTAACCCTCCTCGGCCCCCCTCGGCCCCCCTCGATCCTCCTTGACAGAGCCAGTAGTTAGGCTCCATATTATGTCCATGGACGCACAGAGGGACCCGGCCGAGGAGATCCCGACACTGGATCAGGCCCGGCGCCAGATCCAGCACTACGGCCTCGATTCCGACCCCCAGGCCGTACTGGTCGCCGTACGCCTCATGGCGGCCGGCGCCCGGCTCGGCCAGGCCAGCGAGGTGCACTTCTCCCGGTTCGGGCTGTCCACCGGTCGCTACCGGCTCCTCTCGGACCTGGAGGACAGCGAGGGCGAGAAGTCGCCCTCGCTCCTGGCCGCCAGCCTCGGCGTCTCCCGCGCGACGGTCAGCGGACTCGTCGACTCCCTGGAGAAGGACGGGCTCGTCCTGCGACGCCCGTCCGCCGAGGACGGCCGCGGCGCGGTGGTCGTGCTGACCGCGCGCGGCGCGCAGAAGCTGCGCGACCTGGCCCCGGACCACTTCCGCCGGCTCCAGGCGATGGTGGCCGACCTGAGCATCGAGGAGCGGACCGTCTTCCTCGACCTGCTCTCCCGGATCACCCGGGGCATCGGCGCCCTGACCGACCAGTAGCCCGAGTCCAGCGCAGCCCAGCCCAGCCCAGCCGTACGTCCCGGCGGACGCGTAGGTCCGCCCGTTCGCATATCCATATAGTTAGGCACCTAATTATGAGGGATCGAAGAAGCCGTACGACCGCCACGACGACCGCCCTCTGGCCCGATGTTCTGATCGCCTACGCCGCCCCCGCCCTGAGCGCCGGGGCCGGGGGGCTGCTCACGGGCCGGCCCGACCTGACCGTCGCCGCGCTCACCTCCATCGCGGGCACCTCGGCGCTCGTCGCCGCCCTCACCGGGAGCCGGCTCCGGCGCCGTGGCGTCCGCGCCCCCCGGGCCGTCGCCCCGCCGAAGGCCGTACGGGCGGTGGGGGCCGGGCTGGTGGGGGCGGCCCTCGCGGCCGCGGTCGCGTACCTCGCCGTCCGGGGCCTTGACGCATGGCCCGCGCCGTTCCCGTCGGGCTCGGCGTGGCCCGGACGCCTGCGGCTGGACCTGCCGCTGTCCGCGGCGCTCGCCGCCACCATCACCACCTGGCGCTGGTACGGAGCCCAGCCCATCTCGACCAGGAAGGACACCGCATGATCGTCGTCATGGGAGCCACCGGAGCCACCGGGAGCGCACTCCTGCACCGCCTCACCGCACTCGGAGAACCCACCCGGGCACTGAGCCGCGAGCCCGAACGGCTCCGCGCCGCACTCGACGGCGCCGGACGCGACGGCGCCGGACGCGACAATGCGGCCCCGTCCCGGACGGAGGTCGTGGGCGCCGACGCCGCCGACCCCGACTCGCTGCGGGCCGCCTTCCGCGGCGCGAGCCAGCTCTTCCTCACCATGGCCAACGGCCCCGCCCAGGTCGCCCTGGAGACCAACGCCATCGCCGCGGCCGCGGCGAGCGGGATCGGGCACGTCGTCAAGCTCTCCGCCCCCGGCGCCGGCGGCCCCGACTCGCCCGTGGCCATCGCCCGCGGACACCACGCCATCGAGGTGGCCCTGCGGGAATCGGGGATGCGCCACACCGTGCTGCGCCCGTACGCGTTCATGCAGAAGCTGCTCCTGCTCGCCCCCGGGGTCGCCGCGGGCGGCGTCGTCGCCGGCGCCACGGCGGACGCGGCCTGCAACTACATCGACTGCCGCGACATCGCCGACGTGGCGGCGGCCGCGCTGACCCGCCCCGAGATCGCCGGGCACGCCTACACCCTGACCGGCGACCGGACCTACCGCCACACCCAGCTCACCGACCTGCTCACCGGCCTGCTGGAGCGCCCCGTGCGCTACGTCGACCTGCCCGGCCCGGAGCTGCACCGCCACCTCACCACCACCGCCCGCATGCCCGACTGGCTCGCCGCCCACGTCGTCGAGATCCAGCGCATGGCCACCACCCACCCCGAAGCGCCCGACGGCACGGTCGCGCGCGTCCTCGGCCGGCCGCCCCGGACCCTGGAGGCCTTCCTCCGGGAGCACCTCGACCTCTTCCGGCTGCGACCGGGCACGGACGACGGTCCTGCGCACCCCGCGCGCCCCGCACACCTGCCATAGAGCGGTGCCCGAGCTGCCACTGCGCCGCACGGCGGCCTACGATCGCGGGCATGGCACTGATCGCGACTGATGTGGACCGGTTCGAGGCCGCCAGGCCCCGATTGGAGGCCATCGCCTACCGGATGCTCGGCTCGGCCGGCGAGGCGGAGGACGCCGTCCAGGAGACGTTCCTGCGCTGGCAGGCGGCCGACATCGGGCGGATCGAGGTGCCGGAGGCCTGGCTGACGAAGGTCCTCACCAACTTCTGCCTCAACCAGCTGACTTCGGCCCGCGCCCGGCGCGAGACCTACGTGGGGCAGTGGCTGCCCGAGCCACTGCTCAGCGGGGACCCGATGCTCGGCCCGGCCGACACCGCCGAGCAGCGGGAGTCCGTCTCGTACGCCGTACTGGTCCTGTTGGAGCGCCTGTCGCCGGGCGAGCGGGCGGTGTACGTCCTGCGCGAGGCCTTCGACTACCCGCACCGGGAGGTCGCCGAGATCCTGGACATCACCGAGTCCGCCAGCCAGCAGATCTACCACCGGGCCAAGAAGCACGTCGCCGACGGCAAGGTGCGCACCGAGATCGACGAGGCCGCCGCCCTGCGCATCGTCGAGGAGTTCCTGGCCGCGGCGACCAGCGGTCGTACCGAGCCGCTGGTCCAGCTGCTCACCCAGAACGCCGTCGCGGTCGGCGACGGCGGCGGCAAGGTTCCGGCCCGCGCGAAGGCCTTCGAGGGCGCGCTCGCGGTCGCCACCTTCATGCGCGGCCTGTTCAAGCCCGGCAAGGCCAAGCGGGCCATCGCCGGCGGCACGCCCGAGGTCTACGCCACCACCGCCAACGGCGAGCCCGCCGTGATCGCCCTCGTCGAGGGGCGGCTCATCGGGGTCATCTGCCTGGAGGTCACCCCCGAGGGCATCGTCGCGATCCGCAGCCAGGTCAACCCGGACAAGCTCGTCCGCGCGGGCGCCCGGTGGGCCGCCGCGGGCCACGAGGAGGCCCCGCTCTTCACGCTCTGACCCCTCCCGCCGCCCCCTTCCGCCGACCCCTCCGCGCCGCATGTGACCCAGGTCACATGCAGCGCCCGTCAGGAATCGCGGGGCTGTCCGGTTCAAGGTGCGGAGCCACGCCGGACAACGGCGGACCCGCCCAGACAGGAGCACGGACATGGAGCACCGCATCGTCGTCCTCGGAGCCGGCTACACCGGTGCCGTCGTAGCCGGTCGTCTCGCCAAGCGACTGCACCGCGCGGACGTCGCCATCACCCTCGTCAACCCCGAGCCCGACTTCGTCGAGCGCGTCCGGCTGCACCAGCTCGCGGCCGGCCAGGACCTGCGGCCCCGGCCGTTCGAGGAGATGTTCGCCGGCACCGGAGTGGAACTGAGGCTCGCGCGGGTCACCGCCGTGGACGCGGACGCCAAGACGGTGACGCTCGCCGCCCCGGCCGGCGCCCGGGGGGCCCAGCCGGAGACCGAGCTGGGGTACGACACCCTCGTCTACGCCCTCGGCAGCGGCTGGCACGACGGGGGCGTCCGCGGCGCGGCCGAGCACGCCCACGAGGTCTCCAGCCGTCCGGGCGCCCGCCGGCTGCGCGACCGCCTGGCCGCCCTGGAGGCGGGCGGGTCCGTGACCGTGGTCGGCGGCGGACTGACCGGGCTGGAGGCGGCCACCGAGTTCGCCGAGGCCCGCCCGGACCTCGACGTCCACCTCGCCGCCCGCGGAGTCCTCGGTGACTGGCTCTCGGAGAAGGGGCGCGCGCACCTGCGCGGGGTCGTGGACGGGCTCGGCATCACGGTCCACGAGCACGCCTCGGTCGAGGCCGTGGAAGCCGACCGCATCACCACCGAGGACGGCCGGACCGTCCCCGCCGACGTCACCGTCTGGACCACCGGATTCGCGGTCCACCCGATCGCCCGGGCCACCACCCTGGAACACACCGACAACGGACAGATCGTCGTCGACTCCACGATGCGCTCGGTCTCCCACCCGGACGTCTACGCCGTGGGCGACGCGGCCATGGCGATGGGCCCCGGCGACAAGCCGCTGCGCATGTCCTGCGCCTCGGGCATCCCGATGGCCTGGCAGGCCGCCGACGCCCTCGCCGCCCGCCTCACCGGCGCGGAGGTCCCCGGCATCGGGATCCGCTACGCGCAGCAGTGCATCTCGCTCGGCCGGACGAACGGGCTGATCCAGTTCGTCACCGCCGACGACCGCGCGGTGGAGCGGGCCCTGACGGGCCGCACGGCCGCCCGTTACAAGGAGATGATCTGCAAGGGCGCGGCCTGGAGCGTCGCCAACCCGACCCTGGGCCTGCCGACCCGGCGGCGCCGCGTCGCGCACCAGGAGACCCCGGACCGCGCACGAACCGCCGCCGCGGCCTGACCCCACCGGGCCCCGCCCCGGCCCACCCGGCCTCCGCCGACAGCCCTCGCCCGGACCTCCCCCGACCTCGCCCGGACCTCTCCTGACAGCGCCCGTCCCCGCCTGACAGCGGGTGGCGGGCGCTGTCAGCGGGCTGTCCGGGGGCTGTCAGCCGGGGCCGGCATCGTCCGGGTCATCAAGAACGGCGATGACCTGACGAGGAGTTGTTGAGCATGGGATACGCGATCCGGGCCGAAGGACTGGTCAAGAAGTACGGGGACTTCACCGCCCTGGACGGCGTCGACCTGGAGGTCCCCGCGGGCAAGGTCGTCGGCGTCCTGGGGCCCAACGGCGCGGGCAAGACGACCACCGTGCGCATCCTCGCCACGCTGGCCCGCCCCGACGCCGGACACGCCAGCATCGGCGGCCACGACATCCTCAAGGACCCCGTCCGGGTGCGGCAGTTGATCGGGCTCACCGGGCAGTACGCCTCCGTCGACGAGACCCTCTCGGGCGAGGAGAACCTGGTGCTCATCGGGCGGCTGCTCGGCCTGTCCCGGCGGGACGCGAAGGCGCGGGGCGCGGAGCTGCTGGAGAAGTTCTCCCTCGCCGAGGCGGCCCGCAAGCCGATCGCCACCTTCTCCGGCGGCATGCGGCGGCGCCTCGACCTGGCCGCCTCCCTGGTCGGTAGGCCCCAGGTGCTCTTCCTGGACGAGCCCACCACCGGCCTGGACCCGCACGCCCGGCAGGAAGTCTGGGACGTGGTGCGCCAGTTGGTCGCCGACGGCTCCACGGTGCTGCTCACCACGCAGTACCTGGAGGAGGCCGACCAGCTCGCCGACTCCATCACCGTCTTCGACAAGGGCCGCAAGGTCGCCGAAGGCCGCCCCGGTGAACTCAAGCGCCGGGTCGGCGGGCAGATCCTCCAGGTCCGGCCGAGCCTGCCCGCCGATCTGGCGCAGGTCGCGGGGATGCTCACCGAGCTGACCGGACACGCCCCGGCGCAGGACTCGGGCGTGCTCACCGTGCCCGCCGACGACCCGCTGGTCGTCGCCGCGGTCGCCCGCCGCCTGGACGGCGCCGGGATCACCGCCGACGAGCTCGGCCTGCGCCTGCCCAGCCTCGACGAGGTCTTCCTCGCGCTGACCGGACACGCGCCCACCGTCACCGCCGACCGGCCCGCCACCGACCGACCCGTCGCAGCCGCCTGAGCCCCGGCCCCACCGCCGACCGGCCCCGCCGGATCACCGGCCCCACCGGATCGCCGGCCCGCCGCAGCCGGCTCCACCGGCTTCCCCGCCCCGCGCAGACTCTCCCGAGAGGTCACCCGTCATGAGCACCCAGTCCCTCAGCGCCCAGCCCCTCCCCACCCGGTCGCGCGGCGCCGACGCCGCTTCCCCGCGCCGGATCGGCCCCGCGCAGACCGCGCGGCACAGCCTCGCCCTCGCCGGTCGTGGCGTCACCAAGTTCATGAAGTCGCCGATCCAGCTGGTCGACGTGGTCCTCACCCCGATCATCAGCCTGCTGATGTTCGTCTACCTCTTCGGGGACGCCATGTCCGGCGGCGACACCGACGGCTACCTGCGGCTCGTCGTCCCCGGCGTCATGGTCATGGCCGTCTTCCAAGCGAGCATCGGCATCGGCGCCTCGCTCTGCGCGGACGCCAGCACCGGGATCTTCGACCGGTTCCGCAGCATGCCGATCGCCCGCTCCAGCCCCCTGATCGGCGCCGTCCTGGCCGACATCGTCCGGTACGTCCTGTGCCTGGCCACCGTGGCCGTCCTCGCCCTGGTCATGGGCTACCGCGTGCAGACCGGCCCGGTCGCCGCGCTCACCGCGCTCGCCCTGCTCGTCGGCTTCGCGCTCAGCTTCTCCTGGATCTCCGTCTACCTCGGCATGCTGATCAAGAACCCCGCGTCCGTGCAGGGCCTGATGACGGTCCTGATCCTGCCGCTCACCTTCGCCAGCAACGTCTTCGTGCCCCGGAACGGCATGGCCGGATGGCTGCGGGCCTGGTCCGACGTCAACCCGGTCTCGCTGGTGGCGGACGCGGTGCGCGGCCTGCTGAACGGCGGGCCGGCCGCCGACTCGCTGTTCGGCGCCTTCGCCTGGATGGCCGGCGTGATCGTGGTCTTCTTCCCGCTGGCGGTGCGCGCCTACCGCAAGAACGCCGGATGAGCCGCGCGGACCCGGGCTCCGAGCGAGCCGGTCCGCGGTGACGAGCCCGACCGGGCGGGGTCCGCACCCACGGGGGTGGAGCGGACCCCGCCCGGTCGTCCGCACGTCCGCACGTTCGTACATCCGCACGGGCGACCGGGCGGCCGGGCGGCCGGGCTCGCGGGCGACCGGGTGCGCCTCACCCGCCGGGTGCCGTCGCCCGCAGGGTCTCCTCCTCCAGCCACCGCAGGGCGTCCTCGCGGGAGTACGCGGCCCCCTCGTCGAAGGCCCGCTGGAACTCCTCCCGGCCCGAGGCGGCCACGATGCGCTCGACCAGCTCGCGCCACTCGGGCTCGCCCCAGTCGAAGGCACCGCGCATCACCTGGCTCATGCCGAGCGCCCGGGCCCCCTCCGCGGGGGCGCCCTCCGCCGTCCGCAGTCCGCCCAGCAGCTCGGCCACCCAGGCGAGCGCGGCCCCCGCTCCCTGGCCGAAGAGGGAACCGGCCGCCTCGGGCAGCAGCGCCCTGGCCGCTACGGCGTCCCCCTCGGCGAGGCGGTTCTCGATGCGGGTGCTGACGATCAGGTCACGGGCCAACTCCCGCAGCGCGGGGCGGCGCGCGCCCAGCGCTTCGAGCCGGTCGAGGGTGGCGTCGGACTGCGCCAGGTCACCGGCCCGGCGGTGGACGTTGGCCAGGCCCACCAGGATGTTCGCCTCCAGGCGCAGCTGCCCGCGCTCGCGGGCCTGGCGGTGCGCGGCGTACAGGTCCCGGAAGGCGCCCGCCAGGTCGCCGCTGCGGCGGCGCTCGCGGGCGAGCCGGGCCTTGCTGAGGTAGAGGTAGTCCTCGGTGCCGAGTTCGGAGCTGAGCGCCACGGTCCGTTCGAAGGTGGCGATGGCCTGCGGGTACTCGCCGCGCAGCGAGTGGTCACGGCCGATCGGGAGCAGGCTCATCACCAGCCCCCAGCGGTCGCCGACCCGCTCGAAGCCGCGCAGCGCCTCGATCCGGGAACCGGCGCCCGTGACCAGGTCGCCCTGCTCGGTGAGGGCGAAGTCCCGGGCCAGGTGGGCGCTGGCCCGCACCCAGGGGTCGGGCGAGTCGAGCGGGTCCGCGGGCGCCGGGTCCGTGGACGATGTGCCCGCGGACGGTGTGCCCGCGCGGCCCCGGCCGGACGCGCCCGCCTTGTAGGAGGCCCGGGACATCCGCAGGAGCAGCAGGGCCGGGTGGAACTCGCGCGCGGTCGCCGAGTCGCCCTCGGCCGCCGTGCCCCCGCCGGCCTCCTCGGAGTACGGATGCGCATGCGCGTCGAGCTGCGTGCTCATCCCCCGGATCCCCCAGTACCAGAACATCGCACCGGCGAAGCGCGCCGCCAGCTCCGCATCCCCGGCCAGGGCGACCGTGCGCAGCGCGAGGACGAGGTTGTCGTGCTCGGCGTCGAAGACCTGGACCGCGCGCAACTGTTCGCCGGTGCGCAGCCGGGGCTCGTGCTCCTCGGCCAGCGCCAGGAAGTACGCGGCGAAGCGCCGGATGACGGCGTCACCGGGCTCCGCCTGCGCGAGCCGGCGCGCCGCGTACGCGCGTACCGTCTCCAGCATCCGGTAGCGCGGCTCGCCCGCCCCTTCGGTGACGGTGTGCACCAGCGACTTCTCGACCAGGGCGTCCAGGACGTACGGGATGTCGGCGACCGGCAGCGAGGAGTCCGCGCAGACCGCTTCGAGGGCGGGGACGCTCGCGCCGCCCGGAAACACCGACAGCCGGCGGGCGAGGACCCGCTCGGCCTCGTCCAGCAGGTCCCAGCTCCACTCGACGAGCGCGAGCAGGGTGCGCTGGCGGGGCAGGGCGGTGCGGCTGCCCGAGGCGAGGAGGCGGAAGCGGTCGTCGAGGCGGCGCGCGATCTGGTCGACGCTCATCGAGCGGAGCTTGGCCGCGGCCAGTTCGAGGGCGAGCGGCATCCCGTCGAGGCGTCGGCAGACCTCGACCACGGGGTCGAGGCTGGCGTCGTCGAGCGTGAAGTCCGGCCGGACTCCGGTGGCCCGGTCGACGAAGAGCCGGACGGCGGGCGACCGTACGGCCTCGGCCGGGTCGGGCGATCCCGTCGGGCTGTCGAGCGGGCCGAGGTGGCACAGGGATTCGCCGGTGATGGCGAGGGCCTCACGGCTGGTGGCGAGGATCCGCAACTCGGGCAGCTGGTCCAGGAGTTCGGCGGCCAGTTCCGCCGCCGCCTCCACGAGGTGCTCGCAGTTGTCGAGCAGCAGCAGGGCGTCGCCGCTGCCGAAGAGCCCGGCCATCCGCTCGACCGGGGTGGCCCGCTGCCCCTGGCCCGCGTCGTAGAGACGGCCGTCGGTGGAGCTGAGGGCGCCCAGTACGGCGTCGGCCAGCTGGTCCGGTGCGCTCACGCCGGCGAGCGGCACGAACCAGACCCGGCCGCGCGCGTGGGCCCGGTCCCGGGTGGCCGCTTCGAAGGAGAGACGGGTCTTGCCCGCGCCACCGGGGCCGACGATGGTCACGAGCCGCCCGCCGGTCAACTGACCGGCGAGCCGATCCAGTTCGTCGTCACGGCCGACGAAGCTGGTGAGCCGGGCGGGGAGCCGGCTCGGTGCGGCCCCGGCCTGCTCGGCGGGTATCTCCAACTCGCCGCGCAGCAAGGACAGATGGACCTCCCGCAGCTCGGCCGAGGGGTCGACGCCGAGTTCGTCGCCGAGCCGCGCGCGCAGCTCCTCGTACACGGCGAGGGCGTCGGACTGCCGCCCCGCGGCCACCAGGGCCCGCATCCGCAGCCCGGCGACCCGCTCGCTCAACGGGCGTTCGGCCGCGGCCTCTTCCAGATCGGCCAGCACCTCCCCGTGCCGGCCGAGCCGCAGCTCGGCGTCGCAGCGGTCCTCGACCGCCGCGCTGCGCAGGTCGTCCAGCCGGGTCGCGACGGGACCGGCGTAGGGGGCGCCCCGCACGTCCGCGAGCGCCGGGCCGCGCCATGGCCCGAGCGCCGTCGCGAACAGCGGCGCCGCCTCCTCGGCGCGCCCGGCCGCCAGGGCGCGCCGACCCCGGGCGGTCAGTTCCTCGAAGCGGTGGACGTCCAGGTCCTCGGCCCGCAGCTCCAGCCGGTAGCCGCCGGAGGCGGACTCCACCGCCGCGGATCCGCGCAGCGACCTGCGCAGTCGGGACACCAGCGCCTGGAGCGCGTTGGCCGCGTCGGCCGGCGGTTCCTCGCCCCACAGGCCGCCGACGAGCGAGTCGACGGGCACCGTCCGGCCCTCTTCGAGGGCGAGCCGGGCGAGGAGCATCCGCAGCCGCACCCCGCCGACCTCGACGGGCGTCCCGTCCTCGGCGAACGCCCTTACCGGCCCCAACAGTTCCACGCGCACCACGGCGGTCTCCCCCTCTGCACCGACCGGCGCTCCCGCCCCGTCGATCATCGTTCCAACGCCGGTCAGCATCACCCACCCCGAGCGCCCGGTAAAGGACGGTCGGCACCGGCCGTCACGTACCGACCCTCACGTACCGACCGTCACGTGATGGCGGGGCGACTCCTCGCCTCCTCGCCGCGCGCCCGTTTGCGATCCCGGCATACGCTGCTGCTCGTGACGCAAGCCGACGGCGAGCTGGACAGTCTCGTGCGCAAACGGATCCGGGCCCTGCGCGTGGCGCAGGGCTGGTCCCTGGCCGAGCTGGCCGCGCGCGCCCACATCAGCCAGTCCACGCTGAGCCGGATCGAGACCGGCGGGCGCCGCCTCGCGCTGGACCAGCTCGTCACCCTCGCCCGGGCCCTGGACACCTCCCTGGACCAGCTCGTCGAGACGGCCGCCGACGACGTGGTCAGCCACCCGGTGGTCGACGCGGCGCACGGGAGCATGCGCTGGACCATGAAGGCGGACCCCGGCATCAGCGTGGTGCGCCGGCGGATGACGGAGCCGCCGCCCGACGTCCCCGCGCGCATGCGGGCCCACCCCGGCCGCGAATGGCTGGTCGTCCTGTCCGGCACCGCGGTCCTGCTGCTGGGGAACCGGCGGGTGCGGGTGGAGACGCACCAGGCGGTGGAGTTCCCCACGATGCTGCCGCACGCCATCGGCGCCGAGGGCGGGCCCTGCGAGATCCTGGGCTTCTTCGACCGGGACGCCCGCCGCGGCCACCAGGGCGGCGACGGCGCCTGAGGAGCCGGCCACTTGCGCTTTCGGCAGCCCGTCCGGGCTTCTTCTTGCGCATACCGGGAGGCGTGCTGCCGTAACGGCACGACCCTCCTAGCGTGGCCGGCATGACCCACGCATCCCCCTCCTCCCCGTCGTCCCACGGCCACGCCCATGGCCACGCCCACGCCCCCGAGTCCGCCGGCTCCCACGACCAGACCGAGATCCTCGACCTCGACGCCGACGTGCTCGCCGAGCACACCGACTCCCTCACCGCGTGGCTGCCCGTCACGGCAGCACCGCGCCGGATCGTGGACCTGGGGTGCGGCACCGGGGCCGGCACCTTCGCCCTGCTCGCGCGCTTCCCCGACGCGAAGGTGACCGCCGTCGACGCGTCGGCCGTCCATCTGGACCGCCTGCGCGAGCGCGCCCGGGAGCTCGGCCTGGCCGACCGGATCCGCACGGTCCGGGCCGACCTCGACGGGGAGTGGCCCGACCTCGCCGGGCCCGACCCCGCCGGCCCCGAGCTGGTCTGGGCGTCGGCCTCGCTGCACCACATGGCCGATCCCGGGCGCACCCTGCGCACGGTCCGCGGGCTGCTCGCGCCCGGCGGCCTCTTCGCCGTCGTCGAGCTGGCGGGCTTCCCCCGCTTCCTGCCCGCCGACGCCCCGCGGGAGCGGCCCGGCCTGGAGGACCGCTGCCACGCCGCCCTCGCGAGCCGGCACACCGAGCACCTGCCGCACCGGGGCGCCGACTGGGGCCCCGAGCTGGCCGCCGCCGGCTTCACCGTCGAGGGCGAGCGGACGATCGCGGTGCACGTCGACGGCGACGGGGCCGGGGCCGGGGCCGTCGGCCGTTACGCGCTCAGCAGCCTGGGCCGCCTGCGCGACGGCGCCGCCGCCACCCTCGACGCCCGGGACCTCACCGCGCTGGACCGGCTGCTCGACACCGGGGGCCCCGGGAGCATCCTGCGCCGCGACGACCTCGCGGTCCGCACCGAACGCACCGTGTGGGCCGCGCGCGCCGGGGCGTCCGTACGCCGGGCCTGACGTCAGGCTCTGACGCCGGGCGTGACGTCAGGGGCGGGCGGGTGGACCGGACGGACGGATCGGGCGGGGCGGATCGGGCGGGGCGGATCGGGCGGGGCGGGGCTCGGCCGTGACGATATGCTGACGTTTCTTTGCTTCCGGGGGGGTGCAAGCAGGTGGAGTTCCGTCTGCTCGGATCGGTGACCGTCGCGCGGGGGGCCGGGGACCTACCGCTCGGCCCCGCCAAGCGGGCCAGCCTGCTGGCCGCGCTGCTGCTGCGGCCCAACCATCCCGTACCGCTCCGGCAGCTCACCGACTCGCTGTGGGACGGCGAGCCCCCGGCGCGCGCCCGTAGCGTGATCCAGGGGCACGTGTCCCGGCTGCGCACCCTGCTCGACGCCGCCGAAGCGTCCACGTACGGGGTCGAGTTGGCCACCCAGGGCGCGGCGTACGTGCTGCGGATGCCGGAGGCGCTGCTGGACGCGCACCGCTTCGAGCAGCTGGTCACCCGGGCCCAGGGACAGCAGTCGGTCGCGGACGCCGTGGTCATGTACCAGGAGGCCCTGTCCCTGTGGCAGGGGCCCGCGCTGACCGGCGTGCACCCCACACCGCCGCTGCAGGCGGCCGCGGACGCGCTGGAGGAGATGCGGCTGACCACCGTGGAGCACTTGGCCGCCGGGTACGGGCGGCTCGGCGCGCACGCGCAGGCCGCGGCGGTGCTCCGCGCCGAGGCGAGCGCCCATCCGCTGCGGGAATCGCTGTCCGCCGCGCTGGTGACGGCCCTCCAGCGGGCCGGCCGGCGCTCGGAGGCGCTCGACTGCTTCCACCAGACCCGGCGCCTGCTCGCCGAGGAGCTCGGGGTCGATCCGGGCGACGAGCTGAGCGACGCCTACGCGGTGGCCCTGCGCGGCCAGCGCGGCCAGGACGGCCGGCGCGGGCCCCTACCGCAGGGACAGGGCTGCCGACACGACCACGAGGCCGACACTGCGCACACCGTCCCCAACGCCCACACCCCGCACACCGCGCACACCGCCCGCGCCGAGGACCACCGCGGCGAAGACCACCGTGGCGCCGCTCCCGGGGCGGCGGGCGCACCGGCCCGCACCCCGGCCCCGCCGGCCCGGTACGCCGACGCCCTCGACCTGATGCCCCGCGCGCCCCGCGGCTTCCACGGCCGCGAGGCGGAGTTGGCGCAGCTGTCGCGGGCCGCCGCCGCGGAGGCGCCGATCTGCCTGGTCACCGGCCCCGCCGGGGTCGGCAAGAGCGCCCTCGCCGTCCATTGGGCACACCTGCACCACGAGCGGTTCCCCGACGGCCGCCTCCACGCCGACCTGCGCGGTTTCAGCGACACGGGCGAAGCCTCGGCCATCGACGTGCTGCGGGAGTTCCTGTTGGCACTGGGCGTCGCGCCGCTGCGCGTGCCGGAGTCGGTGACCCGCGCCGCCGCCCTGTTCCGTTCCCTGACCGCCGACCGGCGCCTGCTGGTCGTCCTCGACAACGTGCGCGCCTCGGAGCAGGTGCGTCCGCTGCTGCCGGGCGGGAGCGAGTGCGTCACCGTCGTCACCAGCCGCTACCGGCTGCGCGGCCTGATCGCCTCGGACGCGGCCCGGCCCGTTCCGCTGGGCGTGCTGGGACCGCAGGACGGTACGGACCTGCTCGCCGCGGTGCTCGGCGCGGACCGGGTGCTCGCCGAGCCCGCGGCCGCCCGACGGTTGGCAGAGCTGTGCGACGGACTGCCCCTCGCCCTGCGGGTCGCCGCCGCCCGGCTGGCGGACCAGCCGTACCTGACCCTGACCGCCATGGCCGAGGAACTCTCGGACACCACGCGCAGGTTGGCCCTGCTCGACGCCGAGGACACCGGGGTGCGCGCCGCCCTGCACCTGTCGGTGCGCCGCCTCCCGGCGGCCGCCGCGCACCAACTCGCCCACCTCGGCCGCCACCCCGGCACGCACATCGACCGCGGGGTGGCCGCGGCCCTGGCGGGCACCGGCGTCGAGGAGGCGGAGGCGGCCCTCGACCAGCTCGCCGCCGCGCACCTGTTGACGTACGGCGCACCGGGGCGGTGGGTGCTGCACGACCTCGTCCGGCTCTACGCCCGCGACATGGAGACGGACCCGCGGGCGCTGCCGCGGCTGCTGGACCACTACATCGCGACCGGCCTCGCGGCGGCCGGGGCCGCCGAGCGCGACGGGCAGCCGTGCTTCCCGTTGCACGCCGACTTCCACGCGCCCGCGTACGTACGGGACTTCCGCGACCGCGACGAGGCGATGGCCTGGTACGCGGCGCAGCGCGAGGACCTGGCCCTGGCGGCGACGGCCGCGCACGCGGCCGCCCTGCACGACCGGGCCTGGCGGATCGCGCTGTCCCTGTGGCCGCTGATGGTGTGGCGGGTCCTCGACGGCTGGGCCCCGCTTCTCTACACGGCCCTCGACTCGGCCTGGGCCGACGCCGACCTGCACGGCCAGTCCCGGGTGCTCGCCCTCCTGGGGTGGGTGCTGACCGAGGAGGGCCTGACCGAGGAGGCCCTGCCGCACCTCGAAGCCGCCCCCCTGCTGGCCGCCCGCTCCGGCGACCGCAGCGGCCAGGCCACGGCCCTGGTCAACCTCTCCCTGGCGCAGGCCTCGCTCGGCGATCTCGACCAGGCCGCGCGGGGGTGCGTACGGGCGGCGGAGCTGGCCCGCGCGGCCGGCGACCCGACCACGGAACGCCTCGCGCTCTACCACCTCTCGCGGCACCAACTGGATTCCGGGGACTGGCACCAGGCGCTGGAGAGCACGACGGCCGCGCGGGCCGCCCACGCCGCGGACGCGCAGTCCCCCTCGCGCGTGCTCCTGCTGGCCGCGACCGGGGAGGCACTGGTGGGTCTCGGCGAGCGGACCGAGGGCATCCGATGCCTGGACGAGGCCGCGAGGGAGGCCGAATCGACCGGCTTCGACGAGGGCGCGGAGCGTGCGCTCGGCGCGCTGCTCCAGTTGTCGGACGGAGAAGACGGCGAAGACCGAGAAGAGGGCGAAGAGGTAGAGGACGGAGAACCGGACGCGCCGCACGAGGAGTACGTCGCGCCCGCCCCGCACGACGCGGCCTACCGCAGCCGGTACGACAAGGTGCGGGCGCGCCAGGGCGTACGGGCGTGATCCGGCGGGTGGCACTCCACCCGCCGCGCTGACGTTGCGCCGACGTCAGCGGAACGTCAGCGCGGCGTGACCACGACGCCAGCGGTCCCCGGCACAGTGGTGTCCACGCGGGAACGACTTCGCGTGACGACCGTTCAGAACCGGGGAGTTCCCTCATGCGCACCACCCGTCGCCTCCACAGCGCGAGCCTGGCCGCCACCATCGCGGCCGGTCTCACGCTGGCCCTGACCTCGTGCGGCGGCACGAGCGGGGCGGCGGCGGGCGCGGACGGGGCGAACAGGGGCCCCGGTGCGAACGGGGCGGCCTCGCCCGGCACCGCCGGCGGGGCCTCGGCGACGGGCGCGCAGGGGGCCTCCGGCGCCCCGTCGGACGGCAAGGGAGCCGGGGCGGGCACCGCCTCCCCGGCGAAGGCGGGCACGGGCACGGGCACCGGAGACGACGCCTACGCCTACGCCCACCCCTGCTCGGCGCGGAAGCTGACCGTCAAGGTCGGTTCCGCGCAGGGCCTCCCGGCCACCGTCCGCGTCATCACGGTGACCAACAACGGCTCCACCGCCTGCGGCCTGGCCTACCACCCGACCATCGGCTTCAGCGCGAAGGGCGCCGCGCTCGGCATCACGGCCGTCGCCCCCGGCGGGCTGGGCGGCGCCCCGGCGTACCCGGTGCGCCCCGGCGCCACCGCCTACGCGGCCGTCGACCTCAACCCCGGCGGCGGGAGCGGACCGGTCGCCGACGAGATCAACGTCCTGGCCGACGCGGAGCACATGCCGAACGCGGACGGCACCAGCCTGCCGCTCACCGCACCGGGCAAGGTCGCGGCCCCGAAGGTCGGCCTCTACCGCACCACCGCGCGGGAATCACTCGGCACCCTCTGACCCCTCCCGCCCCACCCCCCGATCCCTCCGGGCCCCCGACACCCCCGACGGTCCCCGGAGCCCGTGCACCCCCAGTCCGTTGACCTGGGGGTGCACGGTTTTTCAAGAGGGTTCTGCCTTGGACGCCTTTACGGCGAGAAGGCGAAGCCGGCTGGATTCGAACCAGCGTCCTCACGATTTTGGAGACCGCGCGCGACGACCTCTGCGCTACGGCTCCGCCCCCAACCGCATCGTACGGGCCTCCCCTGCGACCTCGTCCGTCACTCATCAAGGAATTTCGTCAGTGTGACGTGAATTAGCCCGAAGTCAGCGGGAGTTCGGTGGAATTCTGCGATGCTGGAGGCCGATCGAGAGGGGCCGCAGCGATGCAGTGGAAGATCCACGGGGAACGTCCGATCTACGAGAACCCCTGGGTGAACCTGTGGCTCACCGATGTCGAGACGCCGGACGGGCACCGCTGGGAACACCACGTCGTCAAGCTCCGCCACCTGGCCGTGGCCGCTGTCATCAACGACCACCAAGAGGTCCTGATGATGTGGCGCCACCGCTTCATCACGGACGCGTGGGCCTGGGAGCTGCCCATGGGCCTGGTGGAGGCGGACGAGACGCCCGGCGAGGCTGCCGCCCGCGAAGTCCTCGAAGAGACCGGCTGGCGTCCGGGCCCGATGAAGCCGCTGATCTACGCCGAACCGGCGAACGGCATCACGGACTCCCAGCACCACCTGTTCCGCGCGGCCGGCGCCACGTACGACGGGCCACCGACCGAGAAGAACGAGTCGGACCGGATCGAGTGGGTCCCGCTGGTAAACATCCGGGGCATGATCGACCGCCGCGAGATCGTCAGCAGCGGCTCCCTCGTCGGCCTCCTCTACGTACTGATGGACGAAGGGGTTCGCTGACCCTGCGGCGGAAACATGGCTCGCAGCTGCGCCTCGAAGGCAACCGCGGCCGGCACCTCGCGATACGGCGCAAGCTGCTCGTAGAACTCGCGAAGGTGCCCGGTCACCCGCTCGGACGACACGGCTGCGGCGAGCACCAGTGCCTCGATCGCCGTGTGGCACGCCTGGTCGAGCTTGCCGCGCTGGAGCTGCGTACGGGCCAACCAGAAGGCATGCAACGCCCTACCCCGCTGGTTCGCGGGATCCTCCCGCTCCAGCGCGTCGGCGATCAACGGTTCGGCAATCGCCGCCTCGCCGAGACGGCCGTGCGCGATGCCCGTGTCCACGATCAGCTTCGGCTCGTCGAAGTACGTCACCCATGCCGGGTCCGGGTCGTCCGCCTTGATCCGGTCGTACTGGCTGTGCGCCTCGGCGATCGCGGTGTGGGTCGCTGTCCGGTCGCCCAAGGTCGCGTGGGCGAACGCCTCACGCATGGCCAGCATGGCCCGGACTCTCGACGTCGTGCCGATGGCCGCGCGGGCCTGGTCCTGGGCAGCAGACACCAGCGCGAGCGCGTCCGCCGCCTTGTCCTGGTAGGTCGCTTGCAGGCTCATGCACGCCAGCACGTTGGCCATGAAGGAGTGGTCGTCAACCTCCCGGGCCAGTTGCAGAGCCTCCGAGAAGTACGCGCGGGCCTGGTGATACTGCCGGGCATCGAAGTACGTCCACCCGGTCAACCGCGCCAGCTCCGCGGCGATGCCGTACAGGCCGTGCTGGACCGGCGTCGGTCGTTGGTCCTTCAGCAGCCCCTCGACGTATCGCAGCTGGCCGACGACAGCAGGCCGGAGCGTCTCGCCCCCGTGCTCGTCGTCGCGACGCCAGTAGTCCTCGATCGAAGAACGCAGGGCGTGCAGTGTGGATGGGCCCGGGTTGGTCCCGGCGGCCAGCGCCAGGATGCTGTCCACCTCCACGCCCGGTAAGGCGCTGAGGGGCTTCGGCTCAACGGGCAGGTGACCGAACTCCGGCCTCTCCCGCTCGGCCACGGCCAAGACAGCCGGCGTCTCCCACGTACGACGGGCAAGCCCGAGCATGTGCCCCGGGATCCGCAACCCATCGGCGATCCGCTCGATCACGTCCATGTGGACGAGTTGCCGCTGTCCCGAGATCACCTCTCCCACCCGGCTCGGCGTCAGCTCGCACTGCCGCGCGATCATCGACGGGTAGATGCCCGCCCGCGTCTTCACCAGCCGGAAGACCTTCGCGAAGTCTCGGAGACGGCACGCATCGATCATCTCGGCGTCGGTGAGCAGGCTCGCCGGGAGTTCCTTCGCGCGACGTGACTCGGGCATCGGGGCACGCTCCGGAGGAAGACTACGGATCGCTTCAAGGTCTCAACCGAGCGTAATGCTACCCAAGTTGGGTATTCCGCTGGACCTTTCTGGCCATACCCCCCGCTGACGATCCTTCTGCACATGGCGAAGCGACAGAGGACGACCGCCTTGGAGACACACGGTGGCACTCCTGACTCAAAGCGAACGACCCACGTGACGACCCCGGCCGCTATCCCCTGATCCCGGCCGCTGAGCGGCAACCGGCTTCCGGTACGTATTCCACGCTCGCTCGGCTCGTGGCCTCACGCCACCCCCGTCTCCCCACCGGCCCGGAATCAACCGGGCCGGTGAGGCACGCCCCATAGGGGCTGGGCCGGCACCCGTCGGCCCTGGACTTCCAGGAAATGGAGACACACATGGCGGCGCAGAAGGAAGACCTGCTGATCGGCGTCGAGAGCCTGATCAAGGTCCAGGACCGCTTCACCGCCGCGGCGGCCGAGTCCGACTCCACCGGTACCTCCGCGGGCGACGACGGCGAGAACCGCGACGGCCTGAACCTCCCGCAGGAGTAGCACCCAACAGCACTCACCGGGGGCCCGACATCCACGACGGGCCCCGGGCCCTCGTGCCCATGGCACCGACCGGAGGAAACACGTGGACCACCACTTCGTCACCGCACTGGAAACGGCTCTCGGCTGGGACGGCCCCGGTGAACTCGGAGCCGGTTTCGCCCGGGGAACGATCGAGGACCTCGATCTACTCGATCGCCTGCTCAACCCCAGGAAACTGCTGGACCTGGTGATGCGTCGCAGCGTCACCACGCCCCAGTTCCGCATCTTCCAGGAAGGGGCCGAACTGCACCCCGGCCGCTACATCCAGCCCTCCGTCACCCGGCGGGGACAGGCCATCCCCATGGCCGACATGCGCCGCGTCGGCGGGCTGATGCGCGAGGGCTGCACCATGGTCCTGGACGAGGTCGACTTCTTCGATCCGGTTATGGAGGCCACCTGCCGCGCGCTCCAGTGGTGGGCCCGCGAGCTGGTGCAGGTGAACGCCTACCTGACGACCCAGGACGCCAGTGGCTTCAAGCTCCACTGGGATGACCACGACACCGTGATCGTCCAGCTCGCCGGTCGCAAGAGCTGGGAAGTCCGCGGTACCTCGCGCAAGGTTCCGATGTACCGCGACTCCGCCCCCAACGCCGAGCCCAGCGAGGACATCGTGTGGCAGGGCGTGATGGAGCCCGGCGACGTGATGCACGTCCCGCGCGGCTTCTGGCACCAGGCCACCCGCAACGACCAGGGCGACGGCTACAGCCTGCACGCCACCTTCGGCATCGTGAAGCGCGTCGGCGTGAACTGGCTGGCCTGGCTCGCCGACCAGGCCCGCACGCAGGACCTGTTCCGGTACGACCTCGACCGCTGGAACTCCCCCGGCCAGTGGGAGGGACAGCAGCACCTCCTGGCCGACGCCGTCGCAGAGATGGCTACGAAGCTGACTCCGCAGGACTTCTTCGATGCCCGCGAGCGAGAACGCCTGGCCGCCCGGCACGTCCCGGCCACCGGCCTGTTCGGCAAGCCCGCGGCCGTCGTGTGCGTCACCGACTTCGAGCCCGTGATCGAGCAGCACCACGACACCGTGGACGTGCTCGCCGCAGGCAAGAAGATCACCTTCGCCGGCAAGGCGTACCCCGCCCTCGCCCTGCTGCTGAGCGGGCACCCCGTCGACATCGCCGACGCCACCGAGAAGACCGGCCTGGACGTGGAACAGCTCGCCGAGATCCTGGTGAAGGAGGAACTGTGCACCGAGCTGACCCCCGCCTTGTCCTCGGCCTACACCGGTCTCGTCACCACCGCGACATCCTGACGGCCGCACTCGACCTCGGCGTCACGGCTCTGGACACTGCGGCTCCCTACCTCGGTTTCCGCTCGCACGCGGTACTGGCCGAGACGGCCGCTGACCTACTGCCGAAGTTCACCCTCTCCACGAAGGTGGGCTTCTTCCCGAGCGCCGGAGGCGCTGAGCACTCCCTCGATCCGGTCCGGCTGCGGCTGGCCGTCGAGCGGGCGGCCCGGGAACTCCGCAGGGAACCTGACACCGTGCTCCTGCACAACCCCGAACGGAGCCTCACGGGCCTGTCCCCAGCCGATGGCCATGCCCTCCTCGGCAACGCCTGCATCGCCTTGGCCGACGCCGCCCGTGACGGCCTGTGTCGTACCTGGGGCGTTGCCTCCTGGGACACCCGGCCGTTCGACGCGATCCGGGTGGAGGACCTTCCGTCTCCGGACGTCCTCGTGGTCCGGGCCGGTCTCCTCGTGGGCATCGACCTCCTCGACGCCACCACCTTCCTGCGCACCGCCTGGCAGGCGGAGGAGACCTGGGGCATGAGCCCCTTCGGTGGCGGTCACAAGAAGGTGTGGGAGGACTTCGACCCCCGCCCGTTCCTCCGACCGCCCCACGATGGCCTGTCCCGCCTACAGGCGGCGTTCCGGACCGCATTCCACCTGCCCAACGCCTCCGCGATGGCGGTCGGTACCGACGACCCCGGGCAGCTGGCCCAGTTGGTCCAGGCCCTGAGCGCGGAGGTGGACACCGCCAACGTCAGTCAGTACCTGCGGGCCCTCCATGGACACCGTCAGAGCTGAAGCTCGGCCACCAAACGCTCGGACTCCTTCCGGGCCGGCGCCAGCAGCGGATCCTCCTCGTACGCGTGGGGTCCGACGATCTTCGACAGGAAGAACAGCGACATCAGCTTGCCGTCCCGGCTCTCCAAGTCCGCACGCCGCTCACGGTGGACGCGGTCAGCAAGCCCCGGGACGGCAAGCGCGTTGCCCCACAGCGTTGCGGCGTCCAGGCCCCGGGGCGCCATGCCCCAGTCCTCCCAGTCGATGAGCGAGAACTCCGGCCCCATCACGTTGGCCCAGGTCAGATCCGCATGAGCCGGCGCCCACCGCTCGATCCCCATATCCGCCACCCCGGGGAAGACCTCCCCGAGAGTCTGGGTCACCTGCTCCTGCGTGATCGTCACCGTGTCGGGCGTCGCGATCCGCGGTGTCTGCTGCGAGGCAAGCGCGTCCAGGGAAGCGTTCAGTGCGTCCCACCACTCGTCCGGCAGGCCCGGGTCTTCGAGCACCAAGGCGCCCTTGCCCACAGACGGCGATGCGATCAGCTCCAGCTCATCCGCCCGCCACATCACCGGCTCGCCCGGCTCGCGCCACGCCAAGCCCTGGTACCACTCGGGCATCGCGACTCCTTGCAGCACGGCAGCGGCCTCGGTCCCGTTCCAGCCCTGCGGGCCGATCCGCTCGAATCCCCGCCGCTCGATCCGCACCCACGTACCGCGGTCCGTACGGCCACCCAAGGACCGGCGCTTGCGTACGAGCGTCTGCCGATCCAGGCGCACGTGTAGGGCCTCTTCTACGCGCTCCAGCACGTCTTCTACTGGCTGACGACGCAGATCCACCTGGGCGGCAACGGGCAGGGATGCATTCATCACGACCTCCTCGGCGAACGGACGACCGTAGCAGGAACGGCCCCTGGAGGATCCAAAGCGGCACATGGGCGGATCATGATGAGACACCGCCCCGATGACGAAGGGGTACCCCGGGTCGGGACACCCCTTCAGATCAATGCATCGTCCGACCGGGTGCGGTGGGAGTGGGATGTGAACCCCTGGTGACTCGCGCCACGACGGTTTTTCACACCGTTTCGAGGGCGCGTTCGCGCAAGGGGGTGATTCGGGTGCGGGCGGTGGGGCCGTCGTGGATCGCGTTGGTGGTGATGACGACGTACCGGCCGGTGGTGGGTGCGAGGAACAGGCTGGTGCCGGTGAATCCGTGGTGGTAGGCCACGGCGCCGCCGGCGGCCACGATCCAGCCGAGCCCCCGGTGCACGCCGGGGTCGATCTCCGCGACGGGCACCAGGCTCTCCCGCAGCCAGCCGCCGAGCACGCCGTCCGGGCCCGTCGACAGCAGGTGTTCGGCGTAGGTCGCGAGGTCCGAGGCCGGGGCGAACACCCCCGCGTGGCCGGCCACATCGCCCATCGCGGCCGCGTTCTCGTCGTGCACCGCGCCCCACAGCCGGTCGTGCGCGTCGCGGTGTTCGGTCGGCGCGACCCGCGCGGACTGCGGCAGCGGCCCGTAGGCCGTGTCCCCCATGCCCAGCTCCGCCCAGAGGGCCGCGGCGAGCCGGTCCAGCGGCTCGCCGTGGACGTGGGCCAGGGCCAGGCCGAGCAGGACGTACCCCCGGTTGATGTACCGGTGCGTGCCCGGCAGGTTCTCCAGGGGCTCCGCGCAGATCAGCTCGTGCAGCGGGCGCGCGGTCAGGTCGTACAGGTCGAAGCGGGTGGCCGCCCGCAGCCCGGAGGTGTGCGACAGCAGGCGGCGCACGCTCACCGCGGCGCCGGGCAGGTGTCCTTCCATCGGCGGCAGGAAATCCCGTACGGGCGCGTCCAGTTCCATCAGGCCGCCCGCGACGGCGCGGCCGACGAGCGGCCAGGTCGCGGTGACCTTCGTGAGGGACGCGACGTCGTAGACGGTGTCCGCGCCCGGGCACTTCTGGTGCGTGAAGGGGGAGACGATCCCGGCCGACACCACCGTACGGTCCCCCGCGGCGGTGCCGCAGACGACGACCCCGCCCGGGGTCGCGCCGTCGGCGACGACCTCCTCCAGCGCCTCCCGCAGCCCGTGGACCTCGGCGGTCGTGAAGGGTACGAGGGCGGGTGCGGGTACGCCTGCGGGTGCGGGTGCGGCCTCGGTCATCTGCGCCTCCGGTGCGGTGGGTGGCCCAGGTCCCGTCGGCCTGGGCCACCCACCCTGGCGATCAACGGGACCGGGAGCCGGCAGCCGCGCCGAGCGAACGCTCCGCGTTGTCGATCAGTTCCTTGTAGGTGAGCACCTCGACCCGGGTCACATGCGCGTTGAAGGTCCGTAGGGCTTCGTTGACCTCGTGCTCCGGGACCTCCGGCTGCGCCGCCGGATGGCCGATCAGGACGAGCGCGCCGGCCCGGCGGGTCTCGATGCCGAAGTCGGCGCGCAGCCGCTCGCGGTTCTCGTCCAGCCCGACCAGGTAGTTCACCGCCTGCCCCACGGCGTCGTGCACCTCGGCGGCCGGCACCCACGCCCCGCGGTGGCGTTTCACCAGCGGCCCGGCGAGGCTCATCGACCGCTTCAGCTCGACCACGTGGAGCGAGCCGTCGCCGCGGATCAGCGGGATGTCCACCTCGTCCCCGACGACGAGCCGCCGCTGGACCGCCTCCCCCACGTACCGCCCGCCGAAGATCCAGTGCTGGCCCTCCAGCGCCCGCTGGAGGTCGGCCTCGCGCGCGCCGCGGTCCTCGGCGACGGCGCGCAGGGCGGTCAGCTGCCGCGCGCGCCGTTGGAGTTCGGCGGCGCGCAGGGCGAGCCGGCCGTCCCGGTCGGACGCCAGGAGGGAGAGCGCCTCGGGCGAGGCCGCGATCCGACGGGCCTCGGCCTCGGGGTCCGCCACCTCGATCCGTTCGTGTCGGAACACCCGCTCGATCCACAGCGCCAGCTCCGCCTGCCCCCGGGGTATCCGGTAACGGCCGGGTCGGTCCGTCGGAGCCTCCACGAATCGGCTGTCCTCCGCCAGGGAGCGCAGGTGCTCCAGCAGCTCCTGCGCGGGCGCCTCCGGGTTCTCGGCGAGGAACTGTCGCCCCATCTCCGTCATGAACCGACCGCCTCCCCACAAGGTCGTGCCCACAAGGTCCCGCAGGCTCCGGCTGCGCTCGGCGCCGCCCTGGAACAGCCGGTAGCGCTCCTCGAACTCCGGTTTCAGGATCCGCCCCTCGGCGTAGTCCACGGAGTCCTGGAGCAGTCGTACGACCTGCCACTCCCCCGCGGCGGCCGCCCGGGCCCGGGCTTCGCCGAGCAGGTCGAGGAGCGCCTTGCCGCCCCTGTACCCGCGGCTGCGCCCGCTGTGCATGTGCCTGCCCACGGCGTCGACCGCCGCGCGCACGCCGTCGTCGACCGCCTCCTCCCGGACGGCGTCCAACTGGAGGTCCAAGGCGAAATCAGCGCGGATGTCCATGTCCCGAAGGATGACGCACGGGTCCGACACCGCACGCAAGGGCGATTTCGGCCGGGCGCTGTTCGACTCCACGTCACCCGGGGAAACCGCCGTGTTCATGTCCCGCTCTTAGCGTCGGTCCGCCCGCGCCATTCATTTCCGAGGGGGACCCCCCGCATCATGCGACGCAGACCTGCCAAGACGCTGACCGTACTGGCCCTGTCCGGCGCCCTGGCGGCCTCGGCCGCCACCACCGCCAACTCGGCTCCCCAGCACGGCGGTCAGGGGGAGATCCGCAACGTCATCTACCTGCTCGGTGACGGAATGGGCCGCACCCACGTCACGGCCGCCCGCGACCGGTTCTACGGCGCCTCCGGCAAGCTGAACATGGAGACCCTGCCCTTCACCGGCGCGGTCGCCACCTACGCCGTCGAGAAGGGCAGCGACAAGCCCGCGCTCGTGACCGACTCCGCCAGCTCGGCCACCGCCTGGTCGACCGGCGTCAAGACCTACAACGCCGCGCTGAGCGTCGACTCGTACGAGAAGCGCGTCGTCACGCTGATGGAGCAGGCCAAGAAGGCCGGCTTCGCCACGGGCAACGTCTCCACCGCCGAGATCACCGACGCCACCCCGGCCGCCCAGTTCAGCCACGCGCTGCTGCGCGGCTGCCAGGGCCCGACGTACTCGGACGCCGCCTGCCTCCCCAAGAAGGAGGACGGTACGTACGAGAGCGCGCCCGCGGACAAGACGCTGGTCACGCCGATCGCCGAGCAGATCGCGCGCAACGGCACCGCCGACGTCATCCTCGGCGGCGGCCTCGCCCGCTTCGAGCCGGACGACCAGAAGGCCCTCCAGGGCCAGGGCTACCAGGTCCTCGGCAGCTTCGGTGACCCCAAGCTCCCGGCCCAGACGGCCGCCAGCCAGAAGGTCGCCACCAAGACCGACCTGAGCCACGCCAACGGCAAGAAGGTCATCGGCCTCTTCAACCGCGGCAACCTCACCGTCGAGCAGGCCAAGGCCGGCCTCCCCGCGGACGCCGTGCAGAAGCAGGAGCCGACCCTCGCGGACATGACCCGCAAGTCGATCCAGCTGCTCGGTGACCGCGGCGGCTACGACAAGAACCGCAAGGGCTTCCTCCTCCAGGTCGAGGGCGCCCAGATCGACAAGCGTTCGCACGCCAACGACGCCGCCCAGACCCTGGGCGAGATCAAGGCCTTCGACGACGCGGTCAAGGTGGCCACCGACTTCGCGAAGAAGGACGGTCACACCCTGGTCGTCGTCACCGCGGACCACGAGTGCGCCGGCTTCAACATCATCGAAAAGGGCACCTACACCAACGCCGAAGCGGTCGCTCCCCCGGCCAACACGGACGCCGGCAACACCGCCAACAACAGCACCCCCTCGCGCCCCACTTCGGGCGCCAAGGACCCGGTGCGCTCGACCGGCGCCGTCAACGGCGCGGGCTCGGGTGACGCGAAGAACTTCGCTCCCGCCACCTTCCGCACGCCGAACGACCCGGCCGGCGTCAAGGACGGCAGCCCGGACGCCAGCCTCTGGCTGACCTACCTGTCCGGCAACCACACCGGCGCCGACGTGCCGATCTTCGCCTACGGCCCGAACGGCAGCGCCTTCGCCGCGAGCCAGAACAACACCGAGCTGTACGGCAAGCTGTACCGCTCGCTGTTCGGCAAGTCGCCCCAGCAGCACTGACCCACCGAGCGAACGGCCGGGGCCGGGAGGACCATGTCCTCCCGGCCCCGGGCCGGTTCAGGAGCCTTCCGATGAGACACCTCACCCGCCGCACCGCCGGTGCGCTCGCCGCCGCGGCCGCCGTCCTCGCACTCGCCTCGGGCTGCTCCGGCGGCCCGGCCGCCGACAGCGCCGAGGCGGCAGGAGACGCGGCCGGATCCGCCGCCCCCGTCGTCCTGCCCGCGCCGCGCGGCGCCCCGGCGCCGGCCGCCGTACTGGCGCACCCGGCCGCGCAGGGCGAGGTCCGCGTCGAAGAGGGCCCCTTCACCGACCGGGTGAAGCTGACCGCCCTCAAGCTCACCGACAAGGCGTCCGTCACGGGGCACCTGGCGATCACCTCCGACATCAGTGACGTCCTGGCCCTGGAGGTCGGGGCGGCGTACTACGACGCGAGCGGACACCTGCTGGGGACCGCGAAGTTCCAGTACCAGGAGGAGGGCGAGGACGCGAAGGGCACCGCGCACCACGACGGTCCGCGCGCGGCCGGCGAAGGCATCGACTTCACGGTTCCCGCGGGCCAGTTCGCCCAGGCTCCGGCGAGCGCGGTGCTGTCCGTCCCGGTCCTCGTCAACGAGTAGCGGCGTCCGCGCCCGGGCCGCCGCGTCGCAGCAGACCGTAGGCCCAGCGCTCGTTCAGCCCGGCGAGGAAGCCCACGCCGCCCCAGAAGAAGAAGCCCTTGATGAGGGCCTGGTGGTCCGCCGCGGACAGCGGACCGGCCCCGCAGGCGCCGTCGGGGACGGCGGGCGGGGTGAGCAGGGCCAGGATCCCGCCGGTGATGAGGACGAAGAGGGACACGGCCAGGAACCAGCCGACGACCACCCGGTACCAGCCCTCCTGACGCATCAGCCGGGCCAGTTGGACCGGATCGCCGGGAACGTCGGCCGCCGCGTCCGCCGCGTCCGCCGCAGTGGGTTCGGCTGACGATTGCGCTGACGGCTGCGCTGACGACTGCGTTGACGGCTGCGTTGACGAGTCCGCCGACGCTTCCGCGAGTGCGCCGGTGCCCGTGGGCCGGGTGCTCGGGGCGTCGCGCAGCCTGACGACGACGCTCAAGACCGCTCCCAGCGCCCCGCCGGAGAAGCAGATCAGGGCCTGCGCGAGGGTGAGCCGCTCGGGGCAGCCGAGTGCGGACCCGAACAGCGGCGGCAACGTCTCGGCCGCGGCGAGGGCCAGCACGAGGGCCACCGGGCTGAACAGCACCCCGACGGAGAGGCCCGTGTTCAGGCCCCGCGCACCCGCGAGCGCCGCGTCCGCCGCGAGCGAGCGCGCCGCGGCGTCGGCCTCCACCCGGAGCACGTCGGTACGAGGTGCGGCCGCACCGGACCCGGCCCCTCCGGCTTCCGTGGCACGCGCCGCCGCCTCGGCTTCCGCCGCCTCCGCCGTCTCGCGCAGGGCCGTACGGACCGCGTGCTCCAGCTCGCGGCACACCGCCGCCCGGGTGCGCTGCTCGAAGGACCGCTGGGCCGCCCGGTGGAGGCGTTCGACGCGGGCGTACCGCACCGGCGCCGCACGCCGCAGGCGCAGTAGCCCAGGGTCCTCCTCGCCGAGGCCCAACGCGGCGGCCAGCGAGCGGGGTTCGACCTCGGCCGCCCCCAGCAACCACGCCCCGACGCGCCGCACCCACCCCTGGCGCTCCTGTTGTTGACGCATACCCGTCAGATTACGGTCCGCCGGGTCCGCCCGGTCGGCCGACCGCGGTCACTTCCCCGCGGCGCAGTACCGGTCCTCGGCCGGGCGGTGGCCGGTGGTCAGGAAGTCGGTCACCGCGCGGTCGCCGCAGGCATTGCCGTTGCCCAGGTAGACGCCGTGGCCCCCGTGGTCGACGGTGATCAGGCGGGCCCGGTCGCCGAAGGCCGCGCGCATCTTGAGAGCCCCGAAGTAGGGGGTGGCGGGGTCGCGCAGATTCTGGATCATCAGCACGTTGGAGGGGCCCCGGTCGGTGATCCGGGTGGGCTTGTCGACCGGCGCGTCCTTCCAGAAGGCGCAGGGGGTGATGTTCGCGGGCATCCCGGCGGTGAGCGGATGGGCCGCCCGGTCGGCGGCCGTGGCGCGGGCGTAGCCCTGCACGTCACCGGGCCACGTCACGTCGTTGCAGATCACCGCGACGGCGATCGCCGCGTCCTCGTCGCGCAGCGGCTGGGCCAGTTCGGGCGGCAGCACCGGGGTCGCGGCCGGGTCCTGGGCCTGCCGGACGAGCCGGGCGAGGCCCGGGAAGGCCGCGTCGCCATAGAGGGCGTTCTGCAGGGCCTGGCGCAGCAGGTTCCCGGTCAGGGGCACCCCCTCGGTGGTCGAGGTCCGGGGCGTGCGGTCGAGCGTGGCGGCCAGGGCGAGGAAGAGCGGGCGCACCTCCTCGGGGCGCTCGGCGACGCGCAGGCCCTCGGCCGCGCGGGCCGGGTCGGCGGCCCAGGCCGCGAAGTCGGGGAACCGGTCGTCGGCCCCCTGCGCCATGTTCGCGAGCCAGCCGCGAGCCACCCGCGCGGGGTCGGGGTCACCGCTGCTGTCCAGCACCCAACGGTCGGTGCGCCGGGGGTACTGCTGGGCGTAGACCGCGCCGACGTAGGCGCCGTAAGAGGTCCCCCAGGCCGACAGCTTCTGCTCGCCCAGGGCCCGGCGCAGCCGGTCCATGTCCCGGACCTGGTTGGCGGTGGTGAAACTGCGCAGCACCGCACCGCCGTTGGTCCGGCAGGCCTCGGCCACCCGGCGGGCGCGGGCCACGTTCTCCTCGATGCCGCCGTCCGCGCCGGGCCAGCCCCGCAGGGTGCTGAGCCGGCGGTCCTCGGGAGCCAGTCCGCAGCTCGCGGTGGTACTGGCGCCCACGCCCCGCGGGTCGAGGCCCACCAGGTCGTATCCGCCCGCCAGCTCCTTCCGCAGCGCCTCGCCCTTCTGGGCCAGCCGCTGCACCCCGGAGCCGCCCGGTCCCCCGGGCAGCATCATCAGCGTGCCGCGGCGGGCGGCCGGCCGGTCGCTGCGGAGCCGGGAGACCGCCAGCGAGAGCTGCTGCCCGTCCGGGTCGCGGTAGTCGAGCGGGACGGGCAGCTCGGCGCACTCCTGACCGGCGGGCCCGCCGGGCCGCTCGCAGAGGTGCCAAGCCAGCGCGGGGACCCCTGCGCTCTCGGCCGTGGCCTGCGCACTCGCCCCGACCGCCCCGACCGCCGCGTCGGCCCGCGGGGCGAAGGCCACGGTCAGCGCGGCTGCGGCGGTCACGGCGGAGAGGGCGAGAGCGGCGCTGGTGCGGGTGTAGGTCGTCATGCGACACAGCCTGGTCGGCCGGAGCCCGCCGTCCCATCCGGCAGGCGTGACGACCGGGGTGGGGCTAGCCCCCGGGGGAACCCTTCGGGGTCGCCCCGGGGATGCCGGCTGTAGCGCGGTCCCCGGGCGGGCCGTCGCCGGGTCGTCGACAGACCCCCGGCAGACCCCCGGCGGGCCCTCGACAGACCCCCGACGGGCCCCCGGCAGACCCCCGACGGGCTCTCGACAGACCGTCGCCGGTCCCTCGGCGGTCCGTCAGAGGTCGAACTCGTGCGGGGGCAGGCCCAGTGCGAAGCACGCCTCGCGGACGACGGCCTGCTCGGTCTTGTCGAAGTCGCCGTCGGCGCCGCCGATGACGATGCCGATCTGGATGACCGCGCGCGCCTCCGCGGGCTTCTTCTTCGCCTTGGCTATCTCCTGCATGACGCTGACCTTGCCGAAGTCGAAGTCGGCGGCCAGCTTGTCCAGGTTCTCGTCGAAGCGCCGCCGCAGCTCGTCGGCCGGGAAGTTCTGGAGCACCTCGTTCGTCCCGATCAGCTGGGCCACGCGCTGGCGTTCGGCGGCGTCGATCGTGCCGTCGGCCGCGGCCACGAGTGCGCACATCGCCATGCTGGAGTCCCTGAACGCCCCGCTCTTGAGGTCGTTCCGCTTCGCCACCAGCTGCGTCTGCATCGTCGCGGCGGAATCCTTGACGCGGTCCCACAGGGCCATTTCTGTCTCCTTATGTCATAGATCGGCACCCGGACAACGGACGGGACCCCTCGTCCGTGCCCGGCCTGCCGATCTCGTCCACATCGGCTGAATCCTTCCGCTTCGGCCGGTGGCGCACTACGCCGGCAGCGCCATGACCAGGACCGGGGCGGTGGTGGGGCTCGCGGAGCCGCCCGCCGGTTCGACGGTGAGTCCGATCGCCGTGGCGTCCCGCACCGCCCCGTCCAGGAGCAGCGCGTGCCCGCCGCCCAGCAGCCCGGCCGGACGCATGGAGCCGTGCTCCGAGAACCACAGCTGGTACGTCGTCCCCGCGGGCGTCGCCGGCAACTGCGGCGCCAGCACCACCGCTTGGTCGCGGGCGGCCGAGGTGACGACGGTGACCCGGGCCCCGGTCGCGGTCCGGCCGGTGGCGGTACGGGCGTCCGGCGCGGCCAGCACCGCGGCGAGCGCTTCGCTGCGCGCCCCGGCCCGGTCGGCGTCCTGCTGCGCGGACTGCCGCACCCGGTCCGCCCGCCCGGCCCGTTCGTGCTGGTCCAGGGCGAGCGCTCCGAAGGTGACGGCCGCAGCGACGCTGGCCGCGATCACGAAGACCCCGCCGCGCCGCCGGATCCGGGTGGCGAGCTCGGCGTAGCGTCCCGGCGCCGGTACGCGCGGCGGGAGTTGGCGCACGGTGTCGATGCGGTCCAGCACCCGCGCCTTCAGCTCGGGCGGCGGGGTCACGGCGGCCGCCGACGCGAGCCGGGCGGCGGTCGCGGCGAACTCCCGCACCTCCTGGGCGCAGGAGGTGCAGTGGTCGAGGTGCCGGGTGAAGGCGTGGCGCTCGTCGGGGCCCAGCGCGTCGAGCGCGTACGCACCGGTGAGGGCGTGCGGGTCTTCGGTCTTCACGTGGTCACCCCCATGCAGTCGCGCAGCCGGATCAGTCCGTCGCGCATACGGGTCTTGATGGTCGGGAGCGGGGTCTGCAGGGTCTGCGCCACTTCTCGGTAGGTCAGGCCCTGGTAGTAGGCCAGCGTGACGGTCTCACGCTGGAGTTCGGTCAGGCGGCGCAGGCAGCGGCGCACCTGTTCGCTCTCCAGCCGGGTCTCCACCTGCTCGCTGACCTCGTCGAAGGGGGGTGTCAGCGAGCCGAGGGCGTCCTTGTGGTCGCGGTTCGCGGCCGCCTGCGCGGAGCGCACCCGATCCACGGCGCGCCGGTGCGCGAGGGTGGCCACCCAGGTCATGACGGAGCCCTGGGCGCTCTGGTAGCGGGCCGCCCCGCGCCAGATCTCGATCATCACTTCCTGGGTCACCTCCTCGGACTGCGCGCGGTCCCGCAGGACCTTGAGGACGATGCCGAAAACGGGTCCGGCGATCACGTCGTAGAGCGCGGCGAAGGCGTCCTGGTCGCCGAGCGCGACCCTGGCCATCAGTTCCGCCGGGTCGGGCCGGACGGATCGCTCGTGGCGGTCTCCCTCGCCGCTGCCGAGGCGCACCGGTTGGCTCACCGCTCCGCCCTCCTTCGGTGGATCGCTTGCATGGGCAGTCCTTCGCGCCGCACGGCATGGGTGGTGGCACCCCGGGTCACCCGTTCTTCGGAGCCGGGGCCCGAACGGATTGGCCCACCGCCCCACGGATCGGCCCGGCCGCGGCAGCACCCGGGCCCGCGCGCCGGGCGTCAACGTCCGCTCCGTCGCTCGCTCCACCGGGTGATCCCGCGGGCCCGACCAATCCGGGGGGCCCGGGGCGCCGAATCCCAGACGTGACCATCAACCGATCAGCCGTGAAGCACAGCGCCCTCGCCGCGCTGAGCGGCCTGCTGTCCGGATACACGGCGCTGGCCGTCGCGGAACTGATCGCCTCGTTCGTGCGGCCCCAGGCGGGGCCGGTCACCGCCGTCGGCGGTGCGGCCATCGACCGCACCCCCGCCCCGGTCAAGGACTTCGCGATCCGGCACTTCGGCAGCGACGACAAGCTCGTCCTCCAGCTCGGCATCGTCGCGACGCTCGGCCTCCTGGCCCTGCTGCTCGGCTGGTTCGCCCTGCGCCACCGGCGCACCGGCGCCGCCGGGGTGCTGGTCTTCGGCGTGCTCGGCGCGGCGGCCGCCCTCACCCGTCCCGACGCCTCCGGTCCGCTCGACGCCCTGCCCTCGCTGGTGGGCGCGGCCGCCGGGGCCGCGGTCCTGTACCTGCTCGTCGGGCGACTGCCGCGGCCCGCGACCGGGGCCGGTGCGACCGGGCCCGGTGGGGCCGGGGTCGGTGGGGCCGGGGTCGGTGGGGCCGGGGTCGGTGGGGCCGGGGTCGGTGGGGCCGGGGTCGCGGGCCGGGTCGACCGGCGCGGGTTCCTGCTCGTCGCCGGGGCCACCGCCG
Source organism: Streptomyces sp. NPDC051555 (assembly GCF_044454405.1). Lineage (NCBI taxonomy): Bacteria > Bacillati > Actinomycetota > Actinomycetes > Kitasatosporales > Streptomycetaceae > Streptomyces > Streptomyces sp. NPDC051555. The sequence goes on from NZ_JBITDP010000015.1 coordinate 59,059, forward strand.
TCGTGGCCACCGGTGCGGGCGCGCTCGGGCGGACCCTGGGCGCGCGGCACGGGCAGGGTGCGGTGGCCTCCCGGGCCGCCGTCCGGCTGCCCGCTCCGGCGTCACCGGCGGCGCCGGTACCGGCCCGGGCCGCCCTGCGGATCCCCGGGATCAGCCCCTTCACCACCCCCAATGCCGACTTCTACCGGGTCGACACCGCCCTGGTCGTGCCGAAGGTCGACGCCGACACCTGGCGGCTGCGGTTGCACGGCAAGGGCGTGGCCCGCCCCCGCACGTACTCCTACCAGGAGCTCCTCGGCCGGGACCTGATCGAGCGGGACGTCACCCTCACCTGCGTGTCCAACGAGGTGGGCGGACCGTACGTCGGCACCGCGCGCTGGCTCGGCGTCCGGCTGGCCGACCTGCTCCGCGAGGCGGGCGTACGGCCCCCCTCGCGCGGCGGCCCGGCCGACCAGCTGGTGGCCCGATCCGTCGACGGGATGACCCTGGGCAGCCCGGTCGAGGACGTCATGGACGGCCGTGACGCGATGCTCGCGGTCGGCATGAACGGGGAGCCGCTCCCCTTCGACCACGGCTTCCCGGTCCGCATGCTCGTCCCCGGCCTCTACGGGTACGTGTCCGCCTGCAAGTGGATCCAGGACATCGAGCTGACCACCTTCGACGCCTACGACCCCTACTGGGTCCGCCGCTCCTGGGCCCGGCGCGCACCGATCAAGACCCAGGCGCGGATCGACACCCCCAAGCCGTTCGCCCGGCCACCGGCCGGGACGACGGTGATGGTCGGCGGGGTCGCCTGGGCCCAGCACCGCGGCATCCGCCGCGTGGAGGTGCGGATCGACGACGGCCCGTGGCAGGACGCCGACCTCGCGGACCAGGACACCGTCGACACCTGGCGGCAGTGGTCCTTCCCCTGGCGGACCACACCCGGCGGCCACACCCTCACCGTCCGCGCCACCGACGGCGCCGGTCACCTCCAGACCGACCGGCGCACCCCGACCATCCCCGACGGAGCGGACGGCTGGCACAGCGTCTTCGTCACCCCCGGCTGACCCCGGGGCACCGACCTCCCCGACTCACCCCGACCCACCCCGATCCATCCGCACCACCTCATGAGTGACCGCTACACCACCTTGGAGAACGCAATGAGCACGCTTCGTTTCCGCCGTACCGCTCTCGCCGTCGCCACCGCGGCCGTCCTGCCCTTCGCCCTGGCCGCCTGCTCCTCGGACCCGAACAAGGACAGTGCGTCGGGTCCGGCCGCCGATTCGCAGAGCGCGGCCGCCAGTTCGCCCGCCGCGAACGACTCGATGGGCACGGACAAGCCGTTCGGCCCGGCCTGTGCGGGCGTTCCCGCCACCGGTGCGGGCAGCTTCGACGGCATGGCCAAGGACCCGGTCGCCACGGCCGCCTCCCACAACCCGGCGCTGTCCACGCTGGTCGCCGCCGTGAAGCAGGCCGGACTGGTCGACACCCTCAACAACGCGAAGGGCATCACCGTCTTCGCGCCGACCAACGACGCCTTCGCCAAGATCCCGAAGGCCGACCTGGACAAGGTCCTCGCCGACAAGGCCCAGCTGACGAAGATCCTCACCTACCACGTGGTGGGCGAGAAGCTCACGCCGAAGCAGCTGGAGAACGGCTCCTTCGACACCCTGGAGAAGGGCAAGGTCACCACCACCGGATCCGGCACCTCCTACCAGGTCAACGACACCTCCACCGTGGTCTGCGGCAACGTCCCGACCGCCAACGCGACCGTCTACATCGTCGACACCGTCCTGATGCCCAAGTAGCAGCCGGGGGACGGACCCCGCAGGGAACCGAGCGCACCCTCGGGGCCGGTCGCCATCAGCGGCGACCGGCCCTGAGGCATGCCCGTCACCCGCTAGGGTTTGCGTGGGTATCGCACGGGGTCGGGGAGGGCCGGGGCGGATGAGTCGTCGTTCCAGTGGACTGGTCGGGATCTGGGCCGAGGCCCAGCGCCAACAGCAACGCTCGCAGGCCATGCAGCAGCGGGAGCGAGATCGCCAGCAGCGGGCCCAGGAACGCGACACGGCCCGCGGGCTGCGCGAACAGAAGGCGGCCTACCGCCAGTACCGGGACGCCGAGGCGCGCCGACTCACCGAGAGTCTGGAAGCCCAGGTCGCCGCCCTCCAGGGGCTGCTCGGCCAGGGCTGCGCCGCACCCGCCTTCCGGATCGCCACGCTGCGCCGCCCCGAGCAGGTCGAAGCCTTCAATCCGGGGGAGCTGGCGCGCCCCGTGCCGATGCCGGAGCCGCACCAGTTCCCCGTGCAGACCGGCTGGGGGATCGGGGCGGGCCGCCGGGCGCAGGCCGAGGCCGACGCCCACGCCCGCTACACGCGGGCCTGGCACGCGGCCCAGGCCGCCGAGGTGCAGCGCCAGCAGCAGCTCGCCGCCTACCGCGCCCAGTACGACCGGTGGGCGGGCGGACAGCTCGGGGAGGTCCGCGCGCACAACACCGGGATCGCCGAGCTCGCGGCCTCGCTGCGCGCCGGGGACCCCGAATCCGCCGTCGAGTACTTCTCGGCCGCGCTGTACGCGTCCTCGGGCTGGCCCGAGGAACTGCCGCGCGCGCTGAGCGCCGCCTATGACCCCGGGGCCCGCCAACTGGTCCTGGACTGGGAGCTCCCGGGCTTCGACGTGGTGCCGACCGCGAAGTCGGTGCGGTACATGCCGAGCACGGACCAGGACAAGGAGTCACCGCTCCCGGTGGGCCAGCGCCGGGCCGTGTACCGCGACCTGCTGGCGCAGTGCGCCCTGTTGGTCCTGCGGGACCTGTTCGAGGCGGACGAGTTCGGCGCCCTGGAGTCGGTGGCCCTCAACGGCTACGTGGACGACCACGACCCGGCGACGGGCCGCCCGGCCCAGATCTTCCTGGCCACGGTGATGGCGACCCGCCCCTCCTTCGCCGCCCTCCACCTGGCCCAGGTGAACCCGGTCGACTGCCTGACCGGAGCGCTGCGGGGTCAGCTGTCGGCCCGTCCCGACGCGCTGACCGCCGTACGTCCGGCCCGCACACCGCAGGACGTCGGCTCGGGCGTGGTCACGCACGGCAGCGGTCAGGGCGGCGGTGACGGCCCCGGGGGCGGTGACGGGGAGCCCGATCTGTTCGCCATGGATCCCATCGAGTTCGAGGCCCTGGTCGCCGAGCTCTTCCGGGCCATGGGGATGCGGGCCGTGATGACCACGCGGTCCAACGATGGCGGAGTGGATGTCGAGGCGACCGACCCGACCCCCATCCGCGGCGGCTCGATCGTGGTGCAGGTCAAGCGGTACCGCAACACCGTGCCGCCGACGGCCGTGCGCGACCTGTACGGCACGGTCCAGGGGGCCGGAGCCAACAAGGGCGTGCTGGTGACCACTTCGGGCTTCGGGCCCGGGTCGCACCACTTCGCCCAGGGCAAGCCGCTGGAACTGGTCTCCGGGCCGGAGCTGGTGGACCTGCTGCACCGCCACGGCCTGCGCGGCCGCCTCGGGGACGGTGGCCGTCCGACCGCGTCCGTGCCCGCCCAGCGCGACGCCACCCAGCACGACGCCGCCCCCGCGCCCACGGCCGCCTCCGCCGAGTACAACGTCCTCGGCATGTCCTGGTCGGGCCCGGTCATGCTCGACGTGTGCGCGCTCGTCTGCCAGGGGACCCGCGTGCTCAGTGACGAGCACTTCGTCTTCTTCAACAACCACAGCACGCCCGATGGTTCGGTACGCAGCCGCGCCCACACCCCGCCGGACCGGGCCGCGATCGAGGTGGCCTTCGACTCCCTCCCCGACCGCGCCGACCGGCTGGTCCTGGTCGCGGCAGTGGACACCGAGGCCCATCCGCACGCCGACCTGTCCGGCTTCGCCGCCGCCCGGATCCGACTGCTCGGCAGCGACGGGTCGGAGATCGACCAGCTGGAGGTGTCCGACGGACGCCCCGGGGAGACCGCTCTGGTGCTGGGATCCTTCCGCCGACGAGCCGGCGGCGACTGGTCCTTCGTAGCGGGCGGCAAGGGGTACCCGGGCGGACTGGCCGCCCTCGTGCACGACTTCGGGATCGCCACGGAGTGACGGTCCGGGCCGCCCCAACAGGGGCTGTCCGAGCGGCTGTTTCACGTGAAACACCGCGTTTCACGTGAAACAGTTCATTCGTTTCACGTGAAACCCCCGACCAGAGAACCAAGATCGACTCGCACGTACCCTCCCTGCCATGGACAACAACGCACCCTGGAACAAGCTCGCCGTCATCGTCGGCTCCACCCGCGAAGGCCGCTTCGCCCCGAACGTCGCCGCATGGTTCACCGCGCTCGCCACCGAGCACGCGGGCTTCGAGGTCGACGTCATCGACGTGGCCGCGCTGGAGCTTCCTGCCGCCCACCCGAACTGGGGCACCCCGCGCACCCCCGCGCTGGAGGAGCTGTCCGAGCGCCTCATCGCGGCGGACGCGTTCGTCGTCATCACCCCCGAGTACAACCACAGCTACCCGGCCCACCTGAAGCACTTCCTCGACCTGCACACCACCCAGTGGCACGCCAAGCCGGTCGCCTTCGTCTCCTACGGCGGCGTCTCCGGCGGTCTGCGGGCCGTCGAGCACCTGCGCCAGGTCTTCGCCGAGCTGCACTGCGTCACGATCCGGGACTCGGTCAGCTTCCACGGCGCCTGGGACCACTTCGCCGAGGGCGGCCAGGCCCATGACCCGCAGGGGGCGGCCGGCGCCGCGAAGACCCTGCTGGACCGGCTGACCTGGTGGGCCACCACCCTGCGCGAGGGCCGCACGACCCGCCCGTACAACTCCTGATCCGCCACCGCACGCCGACGGGTCCGGTCCGCTCCGCGGTCCGGACCCGTTCGTACGTCACCCGGTTCAGCCGGCCAGGGACTTCAGTGCGACGTTCAACTCCAGGACGTTGACCCGGGGGTCTCCCATGAAGCCCAGGGTGCGGCCTTCGGTGTGCGCGGCGACGAGCTGCTCCACCTTGGCCACCGGGAGGTGGTTCTTCGCGGCGATCCGGCGGACCTGGAGGGCCGCGTAGGCCGGGGAGATCGCCGGGTCCAGGCCGGAGCCCGAGGAGGTCACGGCGTCGGCGGGGACCTGCGCGAGCGTCGGGGTGAAGCCGGGGACCGTGTTGTCCGCGACGACCTTCTGCTGGGCCTCTCGGACCGCCTTGACCAGGTCCGGGTTGTCGGCCGCCTTGTTGGAGGCACCGGAGACCAGCAGCGCGTACTGGGTGTTGATGGTGTTCTGGCCCAGACCGGCCGCGGGCCGGGACTGGAACCAACGGAGGTCGTCCCCGTAGCCCTGCCCGATGACGGAGGAGCCGACGACGGCGCCGGTGTGGTCCTTGACCTCGGAGCCGTTGGCCTGGTCGTGGAAGGCGGCTTGGGCGATGCCGGTGACGGCGAGGGGGTAGAGGACCCCGCAGATCACGGTCAGAACGAGGAGGGCGCGGAGACCCGCGCCGATCAGGCGCGCGGTGTTGCCTACTGCGTTGTTCATGACGGATCAGCCGATTCCGGGGATGAGGGTGATGAGCATGTCGATGAGCTTGATGCCGATGAAGGGGGCGATGAGGCCACCCACTCCGTAGAGGCCGAGGTTGCGGCGGAGCATCTTGTCGGCGCTGGTGGGTCGGTAGCGGACGCCCTTGAGGGCGAGCGGCACGAGCGCGATGATGATCAGTGCGTTGAAGATGACGGCGGAGAGGATCGCGGACTCGGGGGAGGCCAGGCCCATGATGTTGAGCTTGTCCAGGCCCGGGTAGACCACCGCGAACATGGCGGGGATGATCGCGAAGTATTTGGCGACGTCGTTGGCGATGGAGAAGGTGGTCAGTGCTCCTCGGGTGATGAGGAGTTGCTTGCCGATCTCGACGATCTCGATGAGTTTGGTGGGGTTGGAGTCCAGGTCCACCATGTTCCCGGCTTCCTTGGCGGCCGAGGTTCCGGTGTTCATGGCCACGCCGACGTCGGCCTGGGCGAGCGCGGGGGCGTCGTTCGTGCCGTCGCCGGTCATGGCCACGAGCTTGCCGCCGGCCTGTTCGCGCTTGATGAGGGCCATCTTGTCCTCGGGCGTCGCTTCCGCGAGGAAGTCGTCGACACCGGCCTCTTCGGCGATGGCCTTGGCGGTGAGCGGGTTGTCACCGGTGATCATGATGGTCTTGATGCCCATGCGCCGCAGCTCGTCGAAGCGTTCGCGCATGCCCTCCTTGACCACGTCCTTGAGGTGGATGACACCCAGGATCCGGGCGCCGCGGGCGTCCTCGACCGCGACGAGGAGCGGAGTGCCGCCGGCCTCGGAGATCCGGTTGGCCAGAACGTCGGCGTCCTCGGCGACCTGGCCGCCCTGCTCGGTCACCCAGGCGATGACGGATCCGGCGGCGCCCTTGCGGGTCTTGCGGCCGTCCACGTCGACGCCGGACATCCGGGTCTGGGCGGTGAAGGCGATCCATTCGGCGTGGGCGAGTTCGCCCTGGTGGCGTTCGCGCAGGCCGTACTTCTCCTTCGCCAGGACCACGATCGAGCGGCCCTCGGGGGTCTCGTCGGCCAACGACGACAGCTGCGCGGCGTCGGCGAGCTCGGCCTCGGTCGTGCCCTTGACGGGGACGAACTCGCTGGCCTGACGGTTGCCGAGGGTGATGGTGCCGGTCTTGTCCAGCAGCAGCGTGGAGACGTCGCCGGCGGCTTCGACCGCGCGCCCGGACATGGCCAGGACGTTGCGCTGCACGAGCCGGTCCATGCCCGCGATACCGATCGCGGAGAGCAGCGCCCCGATCGTCGTGGGGATCAGGCAGACCAGCAGTGCGGTGAGCACGATCATCGACTGCTCGGCGCCCGCGTAGATAGCGAAGGGCTGGAGGGTGACGACCGCGAGCAGGAAGACGATGGTGAGCGAGGCCAGCAGGATGTTGAGGGCGATCTCGTTCGGGGTCTTCTGCCGGGCCGCGCCTTCGACGAGGGCGATCATGCGGTCGATGAAGGTCTCGCCGGGCTTCGTCGTGATCTTGATGACGACGCGGTCGGAGAGGACCTTGGTGCCGCCGGTGACCGCACTGCGGTCACCGCCCGACTCCCGGATGACGGGGGCCGATTCGCCGGTGATGGCGGACTCGTCGACGGAGGCGACGCCTTCGACGACGTCACCGTCGCCGGGGATGATGTCACCGGCCTCGCAGACCACGAGGTCACCGATCCGCAGCTCGGTGCCGGGGACCTGCTCCTCGACGGTTCCGCTGAGGCGGCGGGCGACGGTGTCGGTCTTGGCCTTGCGCAGGGTGTCGGCCTGGGCCTTGCCCCGGCCCTCGGCGACGGCCTCGGCGAGGTTGGCGAAGATCGTGGTCAGCCACAGCCAGGCCGTGATGGCCCAGCCGAACCAGTCGGTCGGGTTCCCCAGGGCCAGCACGGTGGTGACGACCGAACCGATCAGCACCACGAACATGACCGGGGACTTGACCATCACCCGCGGATCGAGCTTGCGGACGGCGTCCGGGAAGGACTTCAAGAGCTGCGCCGGGTCGAAGAGGCCGGCACCGACCCGCCCTTGCTCCGGCGCGTGTCCGGTGGGGGCGTCCTGGTGCGGTGCCCGCGTGGGCGTGGGGGTGGGGGTGGCGGTGCTCATGAGGCGAGCCCTTCGGCGAGCGGGCCCAGCGCCAGGGCCGGGAAGTAGGTCAGTCCGGTGATGATGATGATCGTGCCGACCAACAGGCCCGCGTAGAGCGGCTTGTCGGTGCGCAAGGTGCCCGCCGTCTCCGGGACCGGCCGCTGCTCGCCCAGCGAGCCCGCCAGTGCGAGGACGAACACCATCGGGAGGAAGCGGCCCAGCATCATGGCGAGGCCGATGGTGGTGTTGAACCACGGGGTGTCGGCGCTCAGCCCCGCGAAGGCGGACCCGTTGTTGTTGGCGCCCGAGGTGTAGGCGTAGAGGACCTCGGAGAATCCGTGCGCCCCGGCATTGGCCATCGACTCCCGCGGCCCGCTCAGGGCCATCGCCACCGCGGTGAACCCGAGGACGAGTACGGGGGTGATGAGGATGTAGCAGGCGGCCAGCTTGATCTGGCGGGTGCCGATCTTCTTGCCGAGGTACTCGGGGGTCCGGCCGACCATCAGGCCGGCGATGAACACCGCGATGATCGCCATGACCAGCATGCCGTAGAGGCCGGAACCGACACCGCCGGGCGCGATCTCGCCCAGCTGCATGCCGAGCAGCTGGATGCCGCCGCCGAGCCCGGTGTAGGAGGAGTGGAAGGAGTTGACCGCGCCGGTCGAGGTCAGGGTGGTGGCGACCGAGAAGATCGCCGACCCACCGATGCCGAAGCGGGTCTCCTTGCCCTCCATCGCGCCGCCTGCGGCCTGCAACGCCGGTCCGTGGTGCGCGAACTCGGTCCACATCATCAGCGCGGTGAAACCGAGCCAGATCACGGCCATCGTCGCCAGGATCGCGTAGCCCTGGCGCAGGCTTCCGACCATCCGCCCGAAGGTGCGGGTCATCGCGAAGGGGATGAGGAGGATCAGGAAGATCTCGAAGAGGTTGGAGAAGGGGGTCGGGTTCTCGAAGGGGTGGGCGGAGTTGGCGTTGAAGTAGCCGCCGCCGTTCGTGCCCAGTTCCTTGATGACCTCCTGCGAGGCCACCGCTCCGCCGTTCCACTGCTGCGTGCCGCCCATGAACTGGCCGACCTGGTGGATCCCGGAGAAGTTCTGGATGACCCCGCACGCGACGAGGACGAGCGCACCGATCACCGCGATCGGCACCAGGATGCGGACGGTGCCGCGGACGAGGTCCGCCCAGAAGTTGCCGAGGTCACCGGTGCGGGAGCGCGCGAAGCCCCGTACGAGGGCCACCGCGACGGCCATGCCGACCGCCGCCGAGACGAAGTTCTGCACCGCCAGCCCACCGGTCTGCACGACGTGGCCCATGGCCTGCTCGCCGGAGTACGACTGCCAGTTGGTGTTCGCCACGAAGGAGACGGCCGTGTTGAAGGCCTGGTCCGGCTTGATCGAGGCGAAGCCGAGCGAGCCGGGGAGCACGCCCTGCAACCGCAGCAGACCGTAGAGGAACAGCACGCTCACGCCGGAGAAGGCGAGGACGGCGCGCAGGTAGGCGGGCCAGCGCATCTGCGCGGACGGGTTCGCGCCGATGGCCCTGTAGATCCACTTCTCCGGCTTGTAGTGCTTCTCGGAGGAGTAGACGCGGGCCATGTAGTCGCCCAGCGGACGATAGGCGAGGGCCAGCGCGGCGACGAGCGCGAGGAGCTGGAGCACCCCGGACAGAACGGGACTCATCGGGGCTAGAACCTCTCCGGGAACACGAGGGCTATGACCAGATAGCCCAGCAGCGCGACGGCGACCAGCAGGCCGACGATGTTTTCGACGGTCACAGCTTGGCCACCCCCTTGGCGACGAAGGCCACCAGCGCGAAGAGCGCGACCGTGGTGACGACGAAGGCCAGATCGGCCATCGTGAGCTCCTGAGGGTTCCGGGGACGACTTTCGGACACCTCCGAGTGGAACCCCTGGAACGCCTCCCGCACACGTCCTTGACGGGCCCCATACGCCCCCGTAGGCGGCTTTTACGCCTCTCTAACGCCTGAGCCCGCCACCCGGCCCGACGCCCGGCCCGCCCCGTGGCCCGTCGCCCGTCCCGCCCCGTGGCCCGACACCTGGCCCGGGCCCGCCCGGGGCACCCGCACCACCACCAGGCTCGTGTCGTCGTCGGTGTCCCCGGTGACCTGCGACAGCAGGTCGTCCGCCATCGTCTCCACGGGCCCGGCCCCCACCCGCTCGGTCGCCCGCCGCAGCGCGGCCAGGCTCCGCTCCATGGCGACGTGCCGCCGCTCCACGAACCCGTCCGTGTACAGCAGCAGGGTGTCCCCGGGCCGCAGGTGCAGCTCCGCCTCCTCGTAGCCCGCCCCCGCCACGGCCCCGAGCAGGATGTTGTGCGGTGCCGCCAGGATCGCCGCCCGCCCGTCGCGCAGCAGCAGCAAGGGCGGGTGGCCCGCGCCGGCCCAGCGCAGCGAACCCGTCCGCGGGTCGTACACCGCGCACACCGCCGTGGCCGTGGGCCCGCCCCGGGTGCCCAGGGTGACCTCGTTGAGCCAGGCCATCAGGGCGCCCGGGTCCGCGCCGGTCACCGCGAGCCCGCGCAGCGCGTTGCGCAGCACGACCATGCTGGTCGCCGCGTCGATGCCGTGCCCCGCGATGTCCCCTACCGCGAGCATCACCCGGCCGTCCGGCAGGGCCAGTACGTCGTACCAGTCGCCGCCGACCAGGTAGTCCTGGGCGGCGGGCCGGTAGCGCGCCGCGATGTCCAGGCCGCCGGCTGGTTCCGTGACCGAGGGCGCCTCCGGGACGATCGCCCGCTGGAGCCGGAGCACGAACAGGGCCCGCGCCGTCGCGTCCTCGTGGGCCGCCGACAGCGCGAGCTCGTTGTGGTGCTGCGCGGAAACGTCCTGATAGACCCCGGTGAGCCCGACCAGCACCGCCCCCGACAGCAGGGGCTCGGCGGCGATCCGTACGTGCCGCACGCCTCCGTCCGCCCGGATCGCCCGGACCAGTGCCCGGTCCCCACGACGCCCCTCCACCAGGGAGGCCAGCAGCCCCTCCAGCAGGGGGACGTCCTCGGGATGCAGTCGGGCGCCGAGCCGGGCCAGCGGCACCGGCGGCGCGTCCGGGCCCATCCCGAAGACCGTGTACGTCTCCCGGCTCCAGTTCGTGGCACCCGTCAGCAGGTCCTCCGCGAAGTACCCGACCCGCTCCAGCCGCCCCAGGACCCGGGCCAGGGCCTCGCTGCGCAGGGCCGCTGCCTCCCACAGCACCGCGGCCCGCCCCCGCCCCAGCGGCAGCACCCGGACGTCGTCCAGTCCGCCCACCCGTCCCAGCCGCAGCGGCTCCGCCCCGGCGGCGGCGGGCCCCAGGACGCTCCAGGCGTACGGGAACACCTCGGCGCCCGACCGCCCCACCGGGCTGCGCACCGCGCCCAGCGCCCTGCGCGCGGCCGGGTTCACGTATTCCAGCCTGCCGTCCACCCCCAGCAGCGCCGCCGGGCCGGTGGCCAGCTCCAGCAGCACCTCCTCCCCGGCCCGGGTCCCGGGCGGATCCGGATCGCCCAGCAGCGCCCCGCAGGGCTCGCACAGCAGCTCGGCGGTGCGCCGCACCCGGTCGTCGGGGCCCTCGGCGGTGTCCCAGACGCACAGCGCCACCCCGACGATGTGCCCGTGTCGGCGCAGCGGCAGCACCGCGCGCGTCCCGGTACCGCCCGGCAGCCAGTCGTCCACGCCCCACCAGGCGGCCCCCTCCCACAGCACCCGGTGCAGCGGGGTGTCCGGCGGCACCCACTGCCAGTGCCGCGCCTCCTGGGGCCCCGCCCCGGCCTGTCCGGCCAGTGCGAGGCAGTCGGTGCCGGTCCGGCGCCAGAGGTAGAGCGTGCGCACCCCGATCCGGCGCAGCCCCCCGTCCAGCAGGGTGACGGCCGCCTCCCCGGCGGTGTCGGTCGCGAGGACGGCCGCCGTGGCCCGACGGATCCGCCGGGCTTCGGCCGGGGCCTCGGCGACCAGGGACTTCGCGGCGGCGTTCAGGATGTCGGCGGCCAGGTCACCGGCGCTGAGCCCGGTGCTGACGGCCAGCTCCAGCAGGTGGTCCGCCGCCTCGGCCGGGGTCACCCGGAGCTGGTCGACGAGCACCCCGGTGGCCAGGTCGAGCAGCCGCCGGCGCGCGCGGTCGTCGTACAGCTCGGCGACCTCGGCGGTCAGCGCGGAAACGGCCGCGGCCAGGGCGTCGTCGGCGGCGCCGCGCAGACCCCGGACCGCCTGCGGCCCGGGGTCCCGGCTGCTGTCCCCACCGGTGTCCCGGTCGATGTCCCGGCTCATGTCCCGGCTCCAGGTCCTCAAGGATCTCCAGTGTGCTCCCTGAGCAGCCCCGGGGTGTGCCTCCGGTCACTCGAACGGGTAAGCCCAGGGGCCACCGGGTATACCGGAGGGGTCAGCTCGCACGACGGCCGTGCCGCGATCAGGCAGTGCGACCACCCGTCGGAGGAGCACCACATGCTGCGAACAGATGACCGCCACCAGCTCATGGAGGGCATACCGGAGGAACCGCGCAAGGCGAGCACCGCCGATGCCAGAACCCTTTCGGCGACCCTGTTCGAGCGGTTGCGGGCCCTGGAAGAGGGCACCGCCGAGTACTCGTACGTGCGCAACACGCTCGTCGAGCTGAACCTCAGCCTGGTCAAATACGCCGCCCGCCGGTTCCGCGGGCGCAGCGAACCGGTGGAGGACATCATCCAGGTCGGCACGGTTGGGCTGATCAAGGCCATCAACCGCTTCGACCCCGGGCGCGGGGCGGAATTCACCACCTTCGCCATGCCCACGATCACCGGCGAGATCAAGCGGTTCTTCCGTGACACCAGCTGGGCCGTGAAGGTCCCGCGCCGGCTCCAGGAACTGCGGCTGGACACGGCCAAGGCCCAGGACGCGATGGAGCAGGACCTCGGCCGCGCCCCCACCGAGGAGGAGCTGGCCGAGAAGCTCGACGTGACCCCGCAGGAGCTGGCCGAGGGCCGCAAGGCCGCCGTCGCCTATTCCGCGCGCTCACTGGACGCTCCGGTGCAGGGCGAGACCGACGGGGACTCCTTCGACAGCCAGCCGGTGCTGGGCGAGGACGAGGACGCCTACGACCGGATCGAATGCCTGGAGTCCCTCAAACCGCTGCTGTCGGTGCTGCCCGAGCGCGAGCGCACCCTGCTGTCGCTGCGGTTCGGCGACGAGCTGACGCAGTCCGAGATCGGCGACCGGCTCGGCCTGTCCCAGATGCACGTGTCCCGGCTGCTGACCCGCACCCTGGCCCGGCTCCGCGCCGGCCTGCTGGAGGACGCCCCCGAGAACGACGGTGCCGACGGCTCGTCCCCCTCGACCTAGGCCCGGCGGCCCCGGGCGGGCGGCGGGATCGGTGCGGCCACCTCGGCCCACACGGTCTTGCCGCCCACCACGTCGTTGGGTTCCCAGCCCCACGCGCGGGAGAGCCTTTCGAGGACCACCAGTCCGTGTCCCCCGGGGACGGACGGATCGTCGGGCGAGCGGCGGCGGGGGTGCTCGGGGCTCCCGTCGCTGACTTCCATCCGCAGCCCGCCCCCGGTGTGCCGCAATACCAGCGCCCCCGGGCCCCCCGCGTGCAAGCAGGCGTTGGTGACCAGCTCGGACACCAGCAGCAGGACGTCCTCCGCCACCTCCGCGGCCTCCGCCGCCGCCGGGTCGCCCCCTCGGTCGGCCTCGGCCCCCGGGTCGGCCGGGAGCCAGTCCCACGCGGTGAGGGCACGCCGGGTGAAATCGCGGGACCGCGTGACCACCCCCGTCACCGGCCCGCCCAGGACCAACCGCCGCGTCTCCTCGGCCGGCGCGGCCGCGGCTCGCGCCGGCCCCGGTCGTGCCCGCTCGGGTTCAGGCACCGGTATCGCCCCCGTCGCTCGCCAGGGCCGCGGCGAGGTCGTCGTGGACGCGGAAGACCACATCGGCCCCGGTCGTCCGGAACATCCTGGCCACCGGCTGGCGCAGCCCGGCGAGCTCCAGGCGTCCGCCGGTCTCCCGCGCGGCCAGCCGGGCCCGCAGCAGCGCGTTGAGCCCGGTGGAATCGCAGAAGCCCAGCCCCGCGCAGTCGATGAGCAGCCGGGCACCGCCGTCCCCGGCCAGTGCCGCCTCCAGGGCCGCCCGCAGGGGGCCCGCCGTGTCGTGGTCGAGTTCACCGGAAAGCGTGAGGACGACCGCGCCCTCCACGTGGGTCGCCTCGACCGAGAACCGCTCCGCCATCACCCGGCCCACCTCCCGTCGCCCCCCGCCTACCCCACTCCCCCCGGCTCAATCACCTGGCGATCACGCGCCGACCCCTTCATCCACCCCACTCCTTAATTCCGCATTACGGAAACTTGATTCCAGCATGCGATAAGTTAAGATCCATTTCCTTGCCACCCGGCACCCCGAGCAGGAGGACACATGACCGAGAGCCGCGTAGCCCTGATCACCGGTTCGTCTTCCGGAATCGGCGCCGCCATCGCCCGCCGGCTGACCGCCGAGGGCATCCGCGTCGTGATCAACTCGGCCCGCAGCGAGCAGGCCGGCCGGGAGCTCGCCGCCGAGCTGCCGGGGGCGCTCTACGTGCAGGGGGACGTGTCCGACCTCGCCGACGCCCGCCGCATCGTGGCGACCGCGGTCGAGGCCCACGGGCGCCTCGACATCCTCGTCAACAACGCCGGTCGGACCCGCTTCATCCCCCTCGACGACCTCGACGCCGCCGATGCGGACGCCTGGCGCGACATCTTCGAGGTGAACGTGCTCGGCACCTGGCAGATGGTCACCGCCGCCGCCCCCCACCTGCGGAAATCCGGGGCCGCCTCGATCGTGAACATCTCCTCGGTCTCCGCGACGCGGGCCCTGGGCAGCTCCGTCCCCTACGCCGTCAGCAAGGCCGCGGTCAACCACATGACCCGGCTGCTCGCCGCGCAGCTCGGGCCCGCCGTCCGGGTGAACGCGGTGGCCCCCGGGCTGATCGAGACCCCCTGGTACGACGAGGCCGAGGAGGTCTGGGAGAGCTCGCGCGAGTGGATCACGGCCAACACCCCGCTGCGCCGGGTCGGCACCCCGGAGGACGTCGCGGAGGCCACCCTCTACCTGGTGAACGCCGCTTACACGACGGGCGACGTGCTGACCGTCGACGGCGGCCGCCACGTCGTCTGACCCCGCCCCGGAACCGCGCGGCGCCGGCCCGGGACCGCGCGATCCGCCGCCCCGGGACCGCGCGGCGCCGACCCGGGCCCCGGCCCGGTCGCGGGCCGGGTCGTCCGCCTCACCGCCCGCCCATCCACATCGTGGACAACTACGCTCGACCCATGAACGCAGAAGCCGCCCGCACCCGTGACGCCGTGAAAGAAGCCGACCGGAAGCACGTCTTCCACTCGTGGTCGGCCCAGGAGCTGATCGACCCGCTCGCCGTGGCCGGGGCGCAGGGTTCGTACTTCTGGGACTACGAGGGGAACCGCTTCCTCGACTTCTCCAGTTCGCTCGTCTACACCAACATCGGCTACCAGCACCCCAAGGTCGTCGCCGCGATCCAGGATCAGGCCGCCCGGCTGTGCACCCTGGCCCCCGGCTTCGCCGTGGACGTCCGCTCCGAGGCCGCCCGCCTGATCGCCGAGCGCACCCCCGGCGACCTCGACAAGATCTTCTTCACCAACGGCGGCGCCGAAGCCGTCGAGAACGCCGTCCGGATGGCCCGGGTGCACACCGGGCGCGCCAAAGTGCTGAGCACCTACCGCTCGTACCACGGGGCCACCTCCACGGCGATCAACCTGACCGGTGACGCCCGCCGCTTCGGCAACGACACGGCGACCGCCGGGGTCGTGCACTTCTGGGGGCCCTACCCCTACCGCTCGCCCTTCCACTCCGAGACCCCGGAGCAGGAGGGCGCGCGGGCGCTGCGGCACCTGGAGGACACGATCGTCTTCGAGGGCCCGCAGTCGATCGCCGCGATCATCCTGGAGAGCGTCGGCGGCGCCCCCGGTGTGCTCGTACCGCCGCCCGGCTACCTCGCGGGCGTGCGCGAGCTCTGCGACCGCTACGGCATCGTCTTCATCCTCGACGAGGTCATGGTCGGCTTCGGCCGCACCGGCCGGTGGTTCGCCGCCGACCACTGGAACGTCACCCCCGACCTGCTCTGCTTCGCCAAGGGCGTCAACAGCGGCTACGTACCGCTCGGCGGCGTCGCGATCTCCGGCGCGATCGCCAAGACCTTCGCCCGTCGCCCCTACCCCGGTGGCCTGACCTACTCCGGGCACGTCCTGGCCTGCGCCGCGGCGGTGGCGACCCTCACCACCATGGCGGAGGAGGGCATCGTCGAGCAGTCGGCCCGCACCGGTGCGGAGCTGCTGGGTCCGGGGCTGCGGGAGCTGGCCGAGCGCCACCCCTCGGTCGGTGAGGTCCGGGGACTGGGCACCTTCTGGGCACTGGAGCTCGTACGGGACCCGCAGACGCGCGAGCCACTGGTTCCGTACGCCGCCTCGGGCGCGGCGGCCGCTCCCATGGGCGCCTTCGCCGAGGCCTGCAAGAAGGGCGGGCTCTGGCCGCTGGTCGCGGGCAACCGGCTGCACGTCGCCCCGCCCTGCAACATCGGCGCGGCGGACGTGGCCAAGGGCCTGGCCGTCCTCGACGAGGCCCTCGCGGTGGCGGACGCGCACATGGCGTGAGCCGTGCGCCCGAGCCTCCGTCGGGGGCCCGGGGCGGTCCGGGACGGTCCGGGACGGGCCGTCCTGTGCGGTCGCCCAGGCAGGGGCGCCGGTTCTCGGACGATCCGTACGGGGAACAACCGGCCGCCGGCGTGCTGCAATCCCCATCAAGCACCTACGGACCGGGATGCACGTCAGTCCCGGGGCGGCCCCTGCGGGCCGAACGGCGGGGAGCGGCGCGTCCAGGGCATCGGGCGGACGCTGGACGCCGGGCGTACGGGATCCAGAACACCGGACTCCGTGTTCCCGAGTACCCGAAGGAAGACAGCATGAGCAAGCACGTCCTGGGCCACAACCAGTACGGCAAGGCCGAGAACCGCATCGTCAAGGTCACCCGCAAGGGCAGCGACGGGTCCTGGCACGAGATCCGCGACCTCAACGTCTCGGTCGCGCTCCGCGGTGATTTCCGCGACGTCCACCTCACCGGCGACAACGCCCACTGCCTGCCGACCGACACCACCAAGAACACGGTGTACGCCTTCGGCAAGGAGCACGGCATCGACTCCCCGGAGGCCTTCGGCATCCGGCTCGCCAAGCACTTCGTCTCCTCGCAGGCCCCGATCCGCGAGGCGCAGATCCGCATCGAGGAGTTCGCCTGGGAGCGGATCCCCGTCCCGACCCGCAAGGAGCAGCACTCCTTCGTCCTCAAGGGCCAGGAAGTGCGCACCGCGCAGGTCACCTACAGCGAGACGACCGGTCTCCAGGTCATCTCGGGCCTGAAGGACCTGACCGTGATGAACTCGACCAACTCCGAGTTCCACGGCTACATCAAGGACGAGTACACGACCCTGCAGGAGGCGTACGACCGCATCCTGGCCACCAAGGTCACCGCGCGCTGGGCGCACTCGGCACTGGCCGCCGACGACCCGGAGCACGACTGGGACCGGTCGTACAAGAAGGTCCGCACGCACATGCTGGACGCCTTCGCCGAGACGTACTCCTACTCGCTCCAGCAGACCCTGAACCAGATGGCCGAGCGGGTGCTCGACCACTGCCCGCGGGTCAACGAGGTCCGGCTGAACCTCCCCAACAAGCACCACTTCCTCGTCGACCTGGAGCCCTTCGGCCTCAAGAACGACAACGAGGTCTACTTCGCCGCGGACCGGCCGTACGGTCTGATCGAGGGCACCATCCACCGCGAGGGCGTGCAGCCGGTGATCGCGACCAGCGACTGGATCGTCGCCTAGCCCGTCTCTTTCAGTCCCCTTGCGGGACGCGCCCCACCAGCAGGTTCCAGCGGCCGGCCCGGCCGGTCAGCTCGGTGACCGTCTCCGGGCGCACGTCGAGCCGCCAGAAGGCGGCGTGCGGCAGCTCCAGCGCGTGCACGACGGCCGCGCGGACGACGGCCTGCTCGACGGGCAGCCGGTGGCGGCCCCCGGCCAGGTCGGCGAGGGCCGCCCCCACCCGCGCCGTCAGCGCGGCCACCGACTCGCCCCCGGGCGGCGCGCAGTGCGGGTCCGTGAGCCACCCACTGACCCCGGCCGGGTCCTCGGCGGCCACCTCGTCCAGGGTCCGGCCGGCCCAGGCACCGGTGTCCAGGCCGTTCAGACCGGGATGTTCCGGGCAGGGCGCGCCGGACCCGAAGCGGCCCTGGCGGGCGGCGAGGTCCAGCGCGGGGGTGACGAGGAGCAGGCGCACGGGCGCGGCGGAGGACATGGGCCGAGGGTAGAGCGCACGCCCGGGGCGTGAGACGGCGGCCACACGCCGTGGTGTTCACGCCACTCGCGCGGTACGGTCTCGGACGACATGACGACGGTATGACGGAAGTACCGGTGAGAATCCGGCACGGTCGCGCCACTGTGAATCCTCCCGCGAGGGAGGGAAGTCAGACCCGCCACCTTCGTCGAGAGCACCACTGACCGGGACGCGTGTTCCCCCCTGGAGGTCCTGCCATGGCCCACTCCGCCGTGCCCACGACGGTTCCCGCCGTTTCGCCCATCTCGCTCAAGGAACTGGCCCCCTGGGCCCTGTTCGTCGGCATCCTGATGCTGGTCCTGCTCTACTTCGTCGGCGCCGAACAGGGCGCCACCGCCGTCTTCCAGGGCGACACCATCCACGAGTGGATGCACGACGGCCGCCACCTCCTCGGCTTCCCCTGCCACTGATCCCCGCCACGGCAAGAGGAACCGAACCAATGAACTCCATTTCCGTGCGTGCCCTGTTGATCCGGGGCATGCTGGCCGGCCTGGTGGCCGGTGTGGCCGCCTTCCTCGTCGCGTACCTCCTCGGTGAATCCAAGGTGGACGCGGCGATCGCCATCGAAGAGGCGGCCAACGCCGGTCACGACCATGCCGAGATGGCTCCGGTCAGCCGCGCCCTGCAGTCCACCGCGGGGCTCGGCACCGGCGTGCTGCTCTACTCGGTCGCGCTCGGCGGCATCGCCGCACTCGTCTTCTGCTTCGCGCTGGGACGCATCGGCCGCTTCACGCCGCGGGTCACCTCGCTGCTCGTCGCGGGGGGCCTGTTCGTCACGGTCAGTCTGGTGCCCTTCCTGAAGTACCCGGCCAATCCGCCCGCGGTCGGTGACCCCGACACCGTCGTGAAGCGGACCACCCTCTACGTGCTGATGATCGCGCTCAGCGTGCTGCTCGCCGCGGCGGCCACCGTGCTGGGACGGCGGCTGGCTCCCTCGCAAGGGAACTGGAACGCCAGCGTCATCGCCGTCGCCGCCTTCGTCGTGGCGATCGGTGTCGCCTACGCGTTCCTGCCGTCGATCTACGAGGTTCCCGCCGATTTCCCGGCGGGGCTCATCTGGCAGTTCCGGCTGACCTCGCTCGCCATCCAGGCGACGCTGTGGGCGGTTTTCGGCCTCGGCTTCGGCACTCTTGCCGAACGCCTGCTTGTTCCTTCCGCCACGCACAAGGAAGCTGTTCAGCCTACGAGCTGATCAGCTGATCGCCTCGGTCACCACGACGGAGGGCCCGGCATGCGAACGGCGACACGGCGTTGGCAGACCGGGCCCGGGCAGACCCGGCCCGGACAGACCGGACCCCGGCAGAGCTGGCACCCGCAGGGCTGGCGCTGGCAGGGCTGGACGGGCGCAGCGCCCTTCTGGGTCAACCTGCTGCTGCTCGTCGTGGTCCAGTTCTCCGACGTGACCCTGCTGGCCCAGATCGGCATCATCACGGCGCTGGCCGCGATCGGCGGTCTGGTCCGGCACCTCTGGTACGGCGACTACGGCCACCCGGCCGTCCACCTGGCCGCCGCGCTCTTCGGCGCGGCGGCCGTGGCATTCGTCCTCACCTGAGCGGCCTCACCTGAGCGTCCCCGCCTGAGCGCCCTGATCTGCGCGCCCCCACCTGGGCTCACCCGTTCGGCGGCATGCCCGCCATCGGCTCGAAGCTGCCCGCGCACCCGCCGCGAGCTGGGAAGACGCCCTCCTGACGACCCGACACGCCCTGGACACCTCAGCAAGGGCCGGTCGTTCTCACGGTAGGGACAGTCCGACGGGGGTCCACTGCTCACGGGAATCCGGCCGCCCCCGCCCCGGCCGGACTCTGGAGGGACTGCCATGCACCGCCCGAAATGGATCGCCGGCGGACTGACGGTGGCTCTGCTGTGCACCGGACTCGTGCTCTTGCGCAACACCGACGGCGCGGACGGCGACCCCGGTGGCACCGATGCCACCGGCGCCTCCGCCAAGGCCCCCGCGGAGGGCTTCCCCTCCCGGGCACTGGGCCTGTCCGGACACCGTCGGCTCGTCGAGCAGCTGGAGGACGGGCGCGAGGAGCACGCCGGGCACGGCGCGGGCCGCGGTCCCCACCGGGGCGCGGGTCGGTCGACGGCCGCCCCGCTGTCGGCGGCCCGCCCGCTGCGGCTGCGCATCCCCGACCTCGGGGTCGACCTCCCGCTGAGCGCGGGTTCGGCGGGCAACGCGGTCGGCTGGGACGTGGACAGCCCGACTCCGGGCGCGGCCGGGACGGCCGTGGTCTCCGGAGAGAGCGCGACCCTGCGGCTGGCCACGCTGCGCAAGGGGCGGACGATCGAGATCCCGCGCGCGGACGGACGTACCGCCGTCTTCACGATCGACCACATCGGCACCCCCCGGGCGACGGACTCGGGCAAGCGCGCCGAACTGCGCGTGGTCACCGGCGAGACCACGGTCCACGCCCACCTGACGGGGACCCGGCGCAGCAGGTAGCCCGTGGGGGGTGTGTTCGTCACCCGATCGGGGGCTTCTGGGGTGCCGCAGGGGCACCCCCGGGCGTGTCTGGGCACATCCCCAAAATGAGCGGGACGCGGTGTGCGCGGACGGTGCGGACGGCACTGGCGAGGGCCCTGACAGTGGCCTGCGTCGTGCTGCTCTGCGCGTTCGGCGCCGGCGCCGGGGCAGCCGCGGCGGGTCCGGAGCCCGCCCCCCGGTCCGCGTCCGCGGCCGAGCCCGCCGAATCCGATCCGGGCATCGATCCCGAGGTACGGGCCGCCCCACGGCCCTGCGCGCGCGGCATCGCGCCGCGCCACGTCCCGTCACCGGGCATCACGGTGTTCGCGGCGCCCGCGGGGCGCGCGTTCCCGTACGCGTGCGGGGAGAGCGGGGACGGGCCCCGCACGGTGCGGAGTGTGGTCCTGCGCTGCTGAGCGGGCCGAGCAGCAGCGCACCCCCACACCCCTGTCACCCCTGTGAGGTTCCGCCATGCCCATCGACCCCTACGCGGCCCTGAACGCCATGCTCCGCGCGGAAGCCGCCCGTTTCACGGTGGCGCCCCCGACCCCGAGCCCCGCACCGCTCCCGGCCGACACCAGGCCCGGCGCCGACGCCCCGGTGGAGGCCACGCCGGGCGAGTGAGCGGCCCGGGCGGGTGAAAGCACGGTGTTTCACGTGAAACACCGGCGCGCCTGACGCACTGGACGAGCGCATGAGGAACGCCGCTTCCCGGGCCCTCGGCAACGGAGAGTGGACGGTGAGGTTCGACCACCGGGCCCGGGAAGCGGCGCCTCTGTCAGTCTGCGACAGGGGCGCCGGGTCCCGCCTCGGGCAAAAGTCCACGGTTCGTCGGCCGGAAGACCCATCCGGGTCGGACCGCCGGGGGATCGCTCAGGGCTCGCGCGTGTAGTAGCGGTAGAACGCGCCCACCGCCACGCCCGCGGCCGCCGCGAGGGCGATGCCGCTCGACAGCAGCACGCTCTGGCCGGTGAGGCTGTACAGGTAGCCCAGCGCGATGCCCGTGAAGATGCCGTACGCCGCCGCGCGGGCCTCCCGCGGCAGCTTCGGGCCGACGCGCGCGAGCACGAACAGGCAGGCGGCGAAGAGCACGCCGCACAGGATCCCGTAGAAGACGTTGCCCACGTCGACCGGTCCCATCTGCCGTTTCATGAAGGCCGCGTAGACCCCGTAGATCAGCCCGAGGGTCAGCGGGCGGGCCAGGGCGGCCCTACCGGATTGCTTGAGGTCCGCCGCGTACCGCGCGCGGGCGGTGGGTGCCGCATGTGCCATGACCGGGCTCCCTCTCTGGGTCGGAGCGTGTCCGTCGGGAGCGTGTCCCGCTTCCTCACCCTCAAGGGCACACCCGCCGTCCGCACCGGGCAAGTGGATCAAGCGCGGCGCTGGGCGGAGCCGCCCGACCGGTTCCCGTGGCGCACGGGTGACCTTGCCCCGGCGGAACCACCCGTACGCAGCAACCACGCTCGCCCCCCGCCCCCGCCTGGCATTGGCTGGTGGCGTGCGCAGCTACCTCTCGGCCGTCCTCGTCGTGCTCGTGGCACTCCTGGTGCCCCTGAGCGCCGTCGCGTACTGGGCCGACCGCGAACTGGGCGACGCCGACCGCTACACCGCCGCGATGTCCCCGCTGGCCGGGAACCACGACGTGCAGCAGGTGGTCGTCACCCAAGCCTCCCGCACGCTCGCCGGCCAGATCGACGCGGGCCCCTTCCAGGGCGGGGTCGAGAGCCTCCTCGGCGAGGCCCTGCGCTCCTTCACCGGCACCCCCGCCTACCGGACCGCCTGGGACGCGGCCAACCGCGCCGCGCACGCCGCGTTCCTCCAGGCGCTGACCACCGGCGAGGGCGACGCGCTGACCATCGACCTCGCGCCCATCGTCGAGCAGGTGAAGGGGGAACTCGTCGGTGACGGCGTGCCGCTCGCCGACCGGATCCCGGTCTCCCACCTCACGGTCAAGGTCATGGAGTACGACAACCTCGGCGCCCTCCGGAGGAGTTTCCACATGCTCCAGATCGCGGGCATCTGGCTCCCGGTCCTCACCCTGGTCCTCGCCGTCGCCGCGGTGGCCGTCGCCGCCCGCCGCCGCCGCGCCCTGATCGCTGTCGGCGCGGGTCTGGCGATCGGGGCCGGGCTGCTGTGGCTCGCCGTGCGGATCTGCCGCGGACTCACCCTGGACGACCTGCCGCCCGACGTCGACCGGCCCGCCGCCGCAGCGGTCTACGACGCGCTCACGGCCTTCCTGCGCACGACCACCTGGGCCGTCCTCGCCCTCGGACTCGCCGTCGCCCTGGCCGCCTGGCTGACCGGTCGACTGCGCCGGACCCCATAAGCTCGGAACGTACACAACGTCCCAGGAAAGCCCCAGAAGAACCGATTCGCGAGGGGCGGTACGGAAGCGGCATGAGCAGCGAACAGATACCGTCCGGACGGACCCGGTCCCATCCGCTCGCCCCGCCCGACTGGCTGCTCAAGGGACTGCGTCCGAGCACCGCTCCGGTCCCCTGGGCCGCCGCGGCGCGCGCCGGCGTCGCGCTCGCCGTGCCGCTCGCGGCCGGATTCGCCCTCGGCGAGCCGGAGTACGGCGCCCTCGTCTCGATGGGCGCCCTGTCCGGGGTCATCGGGGACACGGCCGACGCCTACCGGATGCGGGTGCTCAACATCGCCGTCCCGCAGCTCTTCGGCGGGGTCGGCGTCGCCCTGGGCACCCTGGTCTTCGGCCACGGCTGGCTCGCCGTCGGGGTGCTCACGCTCATCGCGCTGGTCTCCGGGATGATCTCCTCGATCGGTACGGTCGCCTCCGTCTCCGGTCTCCTGTTGCTGCTCAACGCGGTGGTCGGGGCCGGGCTGCCGATGCCCGAACCCTGGTGGACCGCACCGCTGCTGCTCAGCGCGGGCGGGCTGTTCGTCCTCGCGCTCACCCTGCTCGGCTGGCCGCTGCGCGGGCGCCGCCCGGAGCGCGCCGCCGTCGCGGCCACCTACCGCTCGCTCGCCGAGCTCCTGGAGGACGCGGGCGGGCCCGGCTACGAGGAACGCCGCCAGAAGGTCACCCAGGCCCTCGACCAGTCCTACGACCTGGTGCTGGGGCGGCGGGCGCGGGTGCACGGCCGCAGCAGCTCGCTGGTGCGGATGCTGGCCCAGCTCAACGTGATCATCCCCCTGGTCGAGGCCGCCCCGGCGGCCCACCTGCGCGGCCGGCCGCTGCCCCCGGAGGTCCCCGCGGCGGTGCGGCAGCTGGCCGCCGCCGTCGAGGAGGGCCGCACGGGGGCCTTCGTACTGGAACTGCCCGCCCCGCACGGCCAGTCCGAGCGGGCCATCGACGCGGCCCTGCGGCACGCCGCCGCGATCGTGCACGTGGCCGAGCCGTCCATGCACAACGTGGACGACCGGCTCGGGCGGCCCGCCGCGCTGGGCGTGCGGGCCCGGCGCGCGGTGCGCGACATGGCGTTGTCCGGGGCCTCCTGGCGGTACGGGCTGCGGCTCGCGCTGTGCATCGGGCTGGCCCAGGCGCTCGTGTCGGTGGTGGAGATCGAGCGCTCGTACTGGGTGGCCCTGACCGTCACCTTCGTCCTCAAGCCCGACTTCGGCTCGGTCTTCTCCCGGGCTGTGCTGCGTGCGCTGGGCACGGCGGGCGGGCTGGTCGTGGCCGCCGCCGTGCTCTCCGAGGTGCCGCGCGGCTGGTGGGACGTCCCGGTGATGGTGGCCCTCGGCGCGCTGATCCCGGTCTTCTCGGCCAAGGGGTACGCCTTCCAGACCGCCGCGATCACCCCGGTGATCCTGCTGCTGTCGGACCTGCTCAACCACCAGGGCTTCGACCTGATCCGGCCCCGGCTGCTGGACAGCCTGATCGGCTGCGCCATCACCCTCGTCGCGGGCTACCTGCTGTGGCCGGAGAGCTGGGGGACCCGGATCGGGGACCGGCTCGCCGACACGGTGGACGACGCCGCCCGGTACGTCGAGCGGGCCTTCGGGCCGCACGAGGACACCGAGGCGGGGCTGCGGGCGGCGCGGACCGCCCGGTTGCAGGCGCGCCGCCGGATCTACCGCGACCTGTCGGGGGTGCGCAGCGAGTTCCAGCGGGCGCTGACCGAGCCGCCGCCCGTCGGGGCCCGGGCCGCCGCCTGGTGGCCGCTGGTCGTCGCCGTGGAACGGATCGTGGACGCCACCACCGCCGCCCGGGTCCGGGTCAACCACGGGGCCGAGCGCCCGCCGGCCGAGGAGGTCGCCTCCGTCACCGCCGGGCTGCGCGCCCTGGCCGGGGCCGTCCGCGCTCCCGGCGCCCCGCCGCGGGAGCGCGCGGCCGCGTCCGACGCCGTCGCGGAGGACTCCGTCCTCTCCCCCGTGCAGCAGGAACTGGCGGCGGCCCGCGCGATCGCCGACCCGGCGCCGTAGGGCCTGACGTAAGGGCTGTCGTAAGGGCTGCCGTAAGGGCTGGCGTAACCCGGATGGGTCCGCGCCCGGGCCCCGTCGGGCGGGGCGGGAGAGCATCGGAGCATGCGGAGCCCGCACGCGCGCGTCCTGCCGGTCCTCGTCGCCCTGCTGGCGGCCACGGCGGGCTGCGCCGACACCGAGGGCCTGCGCAGCGGGGGCGACCTGGGCGTCGTCCACGCGCCGCAGACCCTGTGGAAGGACGTCCGTCCCGCCCCGCCCGGCGCCGGGCAGGCCCCCGGGCGGGCCGCGGTCGTGCCCGGGCTGGCCGTGGTCCCGGGCGGTGACATGCGGGGCGTGGACGTGCTGGACGTCGTACGGGCCGACATCACCTCCGATGCCCGGCAGGACGGCGGCACCGGGCGCCTGGTCGACCCGCGGGCCGCGCAGCGGCTCGCGCTCTGCACCGACGAGCCGGGCGGCGGGCCGGACTGCCCGCTGCGGCCGGGCGTCCTGCACGACCTCACGGGCAACGGCAAGGACGAGCTGATCGCCGCCCTGGACATCGACGACCGGGTCAGCGAACTGCGCGTCTACACCGTCCAGGACGACGGCAGGATCGCCCGGATCCTGGCCCGCCGCGGGGTCCTGGAAGGGGTGGAGGTCGCCGCCGAGCACCTGGCGGTGCGCGAGCCCACCTCGAATCCGAAGTACATCTCGGTCTCCGACTACGTGTGGGACCCGGAAGCCGGGCTGATGAACCTGGCCCAGCTGACCCTCGACGACTGCCCCGCCTCGGGGAACCCGGCCGTCCCCTGCCCGGCGAGCGGCCCGTGACCGGCCGCCGGTGGCGTCCCCTGCGCCGGCTGACGGGCAGCCTGCGCTGGAAGATCGCGCTGACCACCACCGCCGTGTGCTGCGCGGTGGCGGCCGTACTCGGGGTCCTGGTGCACAACGTCGTGGCCCGGCAGATCAGCGGCGAGGTCCGCAAGGACGTGGACCGCGACCTGGAGAACGCCCTCGCCGCCTACCAGTACGGCACGACGATCGGCGCGGCGAACTCCGCCCTGGACCCGCCCGCCCTTCCCGGTCCGCTGCGCGCGCTCGTCGCGCGCGGCGAGACGGGCAGCATGGTCGGCGCCCTCGACGGCAAGCCCGTCATGTGGGCCGCCGGGCCCGCCGACCACAGCGCGCTCGCGGTCTGGCAGCCGTACGGGGACACCCGCGGCCGGCTGCGGGACATCGACGCCGCGATCCTCGCCTCCAGCGCGCTCGCCGCCGGGCTGGTGGCACTGGCCGGCCTGTTCCTCGCCAACCGGATCAGCAAGCGGCTCGCCACCACGGCCGCCGTCGCCCGCCGGATCAGCGCCGGGGACCTGGACGCCCGGGTGGGCCTGGCGAAGGGCCCGGGGCGGGACGAGGGCGGGGAGCAGGACGAAGTCCGGGACGTGGCCGTCGCGCTGGACTCGATGGCCGCCTCGCTCCAGGGGCGGTTGGAGGCGGAGAAGCGGTTCACCGCGGATGTGGCGCACGAGTTGCGCACGCCGCTGACCGGCTCGCTCGCGGCGGCCGCCCTGCTGCCCGAGGGACGCCCCAAGGAAATGATCAATGACCGGCTACGGGCGCTCCATCTGCTGACCGAGGACCTGCTGGAGATCTCCCGACTGGACTCGGGCGTCGAACGGGCCGAGCTCGCCCACATCGAACTCGGCCGGGCCGTCCAGCGGATCGTCGCCGGGAGCCGGTCGGCGGCCTCGGTCGTCGTGGTGCGCGACGCGGTCGTGCTCACCGATCGGCGGCGGCTGGACCGGATCATGGCCAACTTGTTGGCCAACGCCGAGAAGCACGGCCGGCCGCCGGTGCAGATCACCGTGGAGGGTCCGGTGGTGGCCGTGCGCGACCACGGGCCGGGATATCCGGCCGACCTCATCGAGCACGGCCCGCAGCGCTTCCGCACCGGTGACCCGGGGCGCGGGCGCGGGCACGGCCTGGGTCTGACCATCGTGCTGGGACAGGCCGCCGTGCTGGAGATCGCGCTGGACTTCGCCAACGCGACGGACGGGGGCGCGGTGACGACGCTGCGGCTGCCCATCGGGAAGCTGACGCCCGGGAGTTGACCCGCGGGCCGGTGGCCGGTGGGCCGGCCCTGTGACCGGGTGATGAACAGAGGGTGAACCAGGGCTCCGCCAAGGGGAGTTCGCCCTGGTCGCAGGCGTGCGGGGGCGGCGAACGACGCGAAGGGTGCCCCTGCCGAGGTTCCAGCCAAGGGGCCGATAACCTTACGTGTCCACTCTGGGCAGGGATCTTCCCCACAGCACGGACAAATGACGCACGCACTCATGTGAAAGGCCTCGCCCATGGGTATTCGGAGCTTGTTCCGCAAGGTGTTCGGTCGTTCCCCGGAGCCGGTCCCGGAGGCCTCGGCGGACACCACCGCCGTCGCCCCGCAGGCCGCCGTACCGTCCCAGGGGGCCGAACGCACCCCCCTGGACGCGGCAGCGGAACTGGTGGCGGCGTCCTTCGACAGCCCTACGGTTCCCCCGCAGTCCACCCCGCGCGACGGCGGCGGCACGGTCATGACCGCCCCGTCCCCGACCCCCACTCCCACCCCGGACCCCACGGTCCCCGAAGCCCGCCGGCCTTCCGCCGATGCCGCCGCCGCTGCCGCTGCCGCTGTGGAGCCGGAGCCCG
The DNA here is from genome assembly GCF_044454405.1 of Streptomyces sp. NPDC051555. Classification (NCBI taxonomy): domain Bacteria; kingdom Bacillati; phylum Actinomycetota; class Actinomycetes; order Kitasatosporales; family Streptomycetaceae; genus Streptomyces; species Streptomyces sp. NPDC051555. The sequence continues at coordinate 86,525 of NZ_JBITDP010000015.1, forward strand.
TGGCCGCCGCCGCGTCGGAGCCGGTGGCTGTCGCCGAGCCCGCACCCGAGACCGCTGCCGCGGTGGAGCCGGTCCTCGAAGCCGAGCCCGTCGCGGCGGAGCCGGAGCCCGCTGCCGCGGTGCAGCCGGAGCCGGTGGTCGAGGCCGAGCCCGTAGCCGCGCCCGAGCCCGTCGTGGCCGAAGTGACGGCGGAGCCGGTCGTCGAGGCCGAACCGGTCGTCGAGGCCGAGGCCGTCGTGGCCGAGCCGGAGCCCGAGCCCGTCGTCGAAGCCGAGCCCGCTGCGGCCGAGGTGACGGCGGAGCCCGTCGTCGAAGCCGAGCCCGAGCCGGCGGCTGCCGTCGAGCCCGTGACGGCGGAGGCCGAACCCGAGGTGACGTCGGAGCCGGTGGTCGAGGTCGCGGCGGAGCCGGTCCCCGTGCCCGAGGCCGTTGTGGCCGATGCGGCACCCGAGCCGATCGTCGAGCCGGAGCCCGCCCTGGCCGAGGTCGAAGTCGAAGTCGAGCCCGAGCCCGTCGCGTCCGAGCCCGAGCCCGTTGCCACCGAACCCCAGCCCGACACGGAACGACTGGTCGGGGCCGCTGCGGTGCGGCGTCGCGCTCCTGCGCTCGGGGGCGCGTACAAGGCGGCCGCCCAGGTGCTCCGCACCAAGGGGCGGACCGACGCCCGCGCCACCGTCTACCTGGTCCTGGACCGCTCCGGTTCGATGCGCCCGTTCTACAAGGACGGCAGCGCCCAGTACCTGGCCGACCACGTCCTCGCGCTGGCCGCGCACCTCGACCCGAACGCCACCGTGCACACGGTCTTCTTCTCCACGGACATCGACGGCGCCGCCGACCTCACCCTCGACGAGCACACCGGCTGGGTCGACGCCCAGCACGCAGCGCTCGGCCGCATGGGGCGGACCAGCTACCACCGGGCCGTCGAGGAGGTCGTCGAGCACTACCAGAAGAACGGCGGCGAGGGCCGCGCCCTGGTCGTCTTCCAGACGGACGGCGCCCCTGACAACCGCGTCCCGGCCCGCCAGGCGCTCGCCGAGGCCGCCGCGCACGACATCCACTGGCAGTTCGTGGCCTTCGGTGACGACGACGCCAAGGCCTTCGACTTCCTGCGCAAGCTGGACGCCGAGAACGCCGGCTTCTTCCACGCCGGTCCCGCTCCGCAGGAGCTGACCTCGGCCGCCCTCCTCAAGGGCCTCCTGAACCACCTCTGAGCACGTAAGCACGTACGCACGCACACGAACGCCCCCGCCGGATCCGATCCGGCGGGGGCGTTCGCGCAGCTACTGCCCGGCTACTGCCCGGCCACTACTCCGCGGCGGAAGGCGCGACCGCCTCGGCCACCGGGGCGGCCGCCTTCGTCTCCACCGGCTTGCGCAGCGCGATGTTCAGCTCGCGCAGGCGGGACTCCTCCAGCACCGTCGGCGCGCCCATCATCAGGTCCTGGGCGTTGCCGTTCAGCGGGAAGGCGATCGTCTCGCGGATGTTCGGCTCGTCGGCCAGCAGCATCACGATGCGGTCGACGCCCGGGGCGATGCCACCGTGCGGCGGGGCGCCGAGGCGGAACGCCCGCAGCATGCCCGCGAACTCGCGCTCGACGGTCTCGGCCTCGTAGCCGGCGATCTCGAAGGCCTTGAGCATCAGGTCGGGCTCGTGGTTGCGGATGGCGCCGGAGGACAGCTCGATGCCGTTGCAGACGATGTCGTACTGCCAGGCCAGGATGTCGAGCGGGTCCTTCTCCTCCAGGTCCTTCAGGCCGCCCTGCGGCATGGAGAACGGGTTGTGGGAGAAGTCGATCCTGCCCGTCTCCTCGTCCTTCTCGTACATCGGGAAGTCGACGATCCAGCAGAAGCGGAAGACGTCCTCTTCGAACTGGCCCGCGCGCTTGGCGGCCTCGACGCGGACGCCCGACATGATCTTGGAGACCTCGTCGAACTCGCCGGCGCCGAAGAACACCGCGTGGCCGGCCGCGAGGCCGAGCCGCTCGGTGAGGACCTTGACGTTCTCCTCGGTGAGGAACTTGGCGATCGGGCCGGTCAGGGCCCCTTCCTCGCCCACGCGGACCCAGGCCAGGCCCTTGGCGCCGAGCGAGATCGCGTACTCGCCCAGGCCGTCGAAGAACTTGCGCGGCTGCGCGGCGGTGTCCGGGACGGCCAGCGCGCGCACGTGCTTGCCCGCGAACGCCTTGAACTCGGAAGCCTCGAAGACATCGGTGATGTCGACCAGTTCGAGCTTCGCGCGCAGGTCGGGCTTGTCGTTGCCGTACTTGACCATCGACTCGCGGAAGGGGATCCGCGGGAACGGCGAGGTGACCGGGCGGCCCTTGCCGAACTCGGTGAAGATCTCCGTCATCAGCTTCTCGATGGGCTGGAAGACGTCTTCCTGCTCCACGAAGGACATCTCGACGTCGAGCTGGTAGAACTCGCCCGGCGAACGGTCGGCGCGGGCGTCCTCGTCGCGGAAGCAGGGCGCGATCTGGAAGTACCGGTCGAAGCCGGAGATCATCAGCAGCTGCTTGAACTGCTGCGGCGCCTGCGGCAGGGCGTAGAACTTGCCCGGGTTCAGGCGGGACGGCACCACGAAGTCACGGGCGCCCTCGGGGGAGGTCGCGGTGAGGATCGGGGTCGCCATCTCGTTGAAGCCGAGGTTCACCATCTTGGAGCGGATGGAGGCGATGACGGCGGAGCGCAGCATGATGTTGCGGTGCATGCGCTCGCGGCGCAGGTCGAGGAAGCGGTACTCCAGGCGCCGCTCCTCGTTCACGCCGTCGTCGGTGTTGATCGTGAAGGGCAGCGGGGCCGCGCCGCCGAGCAGCTCGACGTCGGTGACCTCGATCTCGATGTCACCGGTGCCCAGCTCGGGGTTGCGGTTGTCCTCGCCGCGGGAGACGACCTTGCCGTCGATGCGGACGACCGACTCCTTGGAGATGCTGGAGAGCACCTCGTTCGCCGCGGTGCCCGGGCGGACGACGAGCTGGACCAGACCGTAGTGGTCCCGCAGGTCGATGAAGAGGATGCCGCCCAGGTCACGCCGATTGTGCACCCAGCCGCTCAGTCGGACGTCGGAGCCGACGTCAGAGTTGCGCAGCTCGCCGCAGCTGTGGGACCTGTACCGATGCATCGTTCATCCAGTTCTTCGCGATAGCAGGGTGGAAATCAACCCTGCCCAGGTTACCGTCCGGCCGGGCACGCCCGCGGGCCCCGGTGAACGGGCACCTCTACGGGGTGACCTGTAAAGATGGCTAGATGCGCACCGAGGACGTCCTGGCGGCGATCGCCACCGGTCTGTGGCGCTGGGACAACGCCGCCGGAACGGTCACCCTCGACGGTGAGGCCGCCCGGCTGCTCGGCCTGCCCGCCGAGCCCGTCACCCTGCCCGAAGTGTCCGTGCGGTCCCGGTTCCACCCGGTCGACTGGAACGAGATCAACGGCATCGTGAACCTGGCCGTCGCCGAGGGCACCCTCGCCGAGGCCCGGCTGCGCATCATGGACGTGGACGGGCGCGTCCTGCGGACCGTGCGCAGCCGCTCCAAACCCGTGCCGCACACGGCCCCGGACGGCCGGATCGACTACGAGCTGATCGGCACGATCCAGGAGATAGCCGAGCCCCAGCCGGGCACCACGGCCGTCCACACCCCCATCACCGGCGACTGGCGGCGCTCCCGCGAGGCGTTCCTGCTGGACGCGGGCCGCGCGCTGGCCGAGGCCCGCTCGACGGCCGAGGTGCTGCGGGTGGCGGCCTCGCTGTCGATGCCCGGCTTCAGCCCGGACGGGCTGGCCGTCTTCGGGATGGACGGGGACCGGCTGTCGATCATCGGACACCACGGGCACGACGCCGGGGACGAGTCCCCCTTCGCGGACATGCGCATGGACACCGACTATCCGGCCGCGGAGGTCGTCCGCAGCGGCCGGGCGATCTACCTCCCCACCCCGGACGACTACAAACGGCGCTTCCCGGCCACCTGGCCGCTCGCACAGCGCTTCGGCCGGACCTCCTGGGCCTTCCTCCCGCTGATCGTCGCCGGGCGCACCATGGGCGCCTGGATGGCCGCCTTCAAGCACCCGGTGTCCTTCTCCCCCGACGAGCGCTCGGTGCTGACCACGGTGGCACGGATGCTCGCGCAGGCGCTCCAGCGCGCCGTGGTGGCCGATTCCGAGCGGGAACTCACCACGGGCCTCCAGCGGTCGATGATGCCGCAGCTGGGCCCCGAGATCCCGGGCATGACCCTCGCCGCGCGCTACGTCCCGACCGGTGGCGGCCTCCAGGTGGGCGGCGACTGGTACGACATGATCCCGCTGCCGTCGGGCCGGTTCGCCCTGGTCATCGGGGACGTCCAGGGGCACGACGTGCGCGCGGCGGGCCTGATGGGCCAGTTGCGGATCGCCGTACGGGCCTACGCGTCCGAGGGGCACCGACCGGACGCCGTGCTCTCCCGGGCCTCCCGCTTCCTCGCCGGCCTGTGCTCGTCCGAGGAGCGGACAGCCCCATACGGGGACGCGGACGGGGGCGGGGACGGGGGCGGGGACCACCTCAGTCCGCGCTTCGCGACCTGCCTGTACGTCGAGTGCGACCCGCGGACGGGCCTGCTGGAGGTGGCCCGGGCCGGCCACCCGGACCCGGCGGTCCGGATGACCGACGGCACGGTGCTGATGCGCCCGACCGCGGGCGGGCTGCCGCTCGGCATCGTCGCCGACACCGACTACCCGACGACCCGGTTCACGCTGGAACCCGGCGAGACGATGATGCTGTGCACGGACGGCCTGATCGAGACCGGCGGGCACGACCTGGACACCGGCTGGGCCCGGCTGCGCGCGATCCTGGAGTCCGAGACGCACTCCGAGACGCACGAGGGCGGGAGCCTGGAGAAGCTCGCCGACCTGCTGGTCTCCGCCGTCCACGGGCCCTCCTCGCACCACACCACCGGCCCGCTCGCCGACCGGCGCGAGGACGACATAGCCGTGGTGCTGCTGTGCCGCGAGGACCCCGGCTGTGGCTGTGGCACCCCGCTCACGCACCCGGTCCGGCCGGCCCGGCGCACGCTGCTGACCGTGGCGCAGGCCGAGCCGGAGCGCATCGCGGGCGCCCGGCAGCAGATCCGCGAGCTGTTGCACGACTGGGCGGACGAGGACCAGCGGGACTCGGCGGTCCTGATGGTCTCCGAGATGGTCACCAACGTCCTGATGCACACGGACGGCGACGCGCTGCTCACGGCCGAGGCCGTCGGCGAGCTGGGCGAGCGGCGGCTGCGGGTGGAGGTGGCCGACTCCAGCGACGAACCGCCGCACAAGCGGCAGCCGGGCGAGATGGCGTCCAGCGGGCGCGGCGTGCTGCTGATGGAGATGCTGGCGGACCGTTGGGGCGTGGACCCGCGGGGCGACGGCAAGTCGATCTGGTTCGAGCTGGACGAGCAGTCCAAGCCGGATCCGCTCCCGGACGACCGGGACCCGGCCCTACGCTGAGCCCGGTGATCGCTTCCCTGCTCCCCGCGCCCGTGCGGCGCCTCGCCGCCTGGTGCGTCATCGCCCTCCTCGTGTCCGGCGTGGTCGGCGTCTTCCTCTGGCTCTGCGACGTCTTCCAGACCGCGGTGACGCCCGTCCTGCTGGCCCTGCTGGGCACCGCCCTGCTGCGCCCGATGTACCGGCGCCTGGTGCGGATGAAGGTGAACCGGTCGCTGGCCGCGGCCCTGACCTGCCTGGCCATCATCGGCGTGGTCGGCGGGGCCTCGTACGTCGTGGTCGCCGCGATCCTCGACACCGGGGACCAGATCCTCTCGGCCCTGCGGCACGCGGTCGAGCGGCTCTCCCTGCACTACGGGGGCGACGGGAAGACCGTGCCCTTCCTCGCGAAGAACGCCAAGGAGCTGCTCACGCGCTTCGGCGCCACCGCGGCCTCCGGCGTCCTGGCCGGGATCAGCGTGGTCGGCGAGGTGCTCGCCACCGCGCTCCTCGCGCTGCTGCTGGTGTTCTTCTTCCTGCGCGACTCCCACCGGGCCGCCGACGCGCTGCGCTCGGTCGTGCCGCGCTCCGCCGGTGACACGGCCGTGGCGATGGCCCGCCGCGCCTTCCAGGCGGTCGAGGGCTTCATGCGCGGGACCACCTTCATCGCCCTGATCGACGCCCTCTGCATCACCATCGGCCTGCTGGTGCTGGGCGTGCCGGGGGCGGTGGGGCTGGGCTCGCTGGTCTTCGTCGGCGCGTACGTCCCGTACCTCGGCGCGTTCTTCTCCGGCGCGGTGGCGGTCCTGGTCGCCTTCGCGGACCGGGGGTGGGTCACGGGGCTGTGGACGCTGGGCGTGGTGCTCGCCGTGCAGGTGCTGGAGGGCAACGTGCTCCAGCCGATGATCCAGAGCCGCACGGTCCAGATGCACCCGGCGGTGGTGCTGCTGGCGATCACCGCCGGGGCCAGCGTGGCCGGGATCCTGGGCATGCTGCTGGCGGTACCGCTGGCGGCGGCGGGCTTCGGGGTGCTGTCGGAGCTGCGCGCCCGGTACACGGCCGAGCAGCCGCCACCGCCGCACGCGCCGGAGGCCGGGGCGGCTGCCCCGGCCTGAGGGCCGTGCTGTGTCGTGCGGGTCGTGCGGGTCGTGCGGGTCAGTCGTTCGCCGTGCCGGTGCCGCGGTGGCCCAGACCCGTCCGCGCGGTGGTGGGGATGCGCCCCAGCCGCCCGGCCTGGAAGTCGTCGAACGCCTGCTGGAGCTCGTGCTTGTTGTTCATCACGAACGGCCCGTAGTGCGCCATCGGCTCCCGGATCGGCTGCCCGCCGAGGAGTACGACCTCCAGGTCGGGGGCGTTGGAGTCCTGGGCCTCGTCCGCCCGGACCGTGAGCGAGCCGCCCTCGCCGAAGACGACGGTCTGCCCGGTGTGCACCGGCCGCCGGTCGGTGCCGACGCTGCCGCGCCCGGCCATGACGTAGGCGAGGGCGTTGAAGTCCGCGCGCCACGGGAGGGTGATCTGCGCGCCGGGGGTGATCGTCGCGTGGATCATCGTGATGGGGGTGTGGGTGATGCCCGGGCCCTGGTGACCGTCCAGCTCACCGGCGATGACGCGCAGCAGCGCGCCGCCGTCGGGGGTGGAGAGCAGCTGGACCTGGCCGCCGCCGATGTCCTGGTAGCGCGGGGGCATCATCTTGTCGGAGGCCGGCAGGTTGACCCACAGCTGGAGGCCGTGGAAGAGCCCGCCGGACACGACGAGGGACTCCGGCGGGGCCTCGATGTGCAACAGGCCCGCGCCGGCGGTCATCCACTGGGTGTCGCCGCCGTTGATGACTCCGCCGCCGCCGTTGCTGTCCTGGTGGACGAAGGTTCCGTCGATCAGGTAGGTGACGGTCTCGAAGCCGCGGTGGGGGTGCCAGGGGGTGCCCTTGGGCTCGCCCGGCGCGTACTCCACCTCGCCCATCTGGTCCATCATGATGAACGGGTCGAGGTACTGGTAGTTGATCCCGGCGAACGCACGGCGCACCGGGAATCCCTCGCCCTCGAAACCACCGGGAGCGGTCGTGACGGCCAGCACCTTGCGGGCGGTCGTCTCCTGGTCGGGCTCGGCGACGCGGGGGAGCGTCAACGGGTTCTCCACAGTCACTGCAGGCATGGTCGGGACCTCCTTCTGACGTCGAGTTTAGTTGAAACTCGAACTTTCCGCCATGTCTGACAGAACAGAAGGGACCCCGGAGGCATTCCCCGCGGCCGGGCGACCCTCCGACCGGGCCGCCGCCGGGCCGACCGCGCACCGCGCACCGCGCGTCACGGACTCGACTGGCCCGGGGTCTGGCCCGGGGTCTGCTCCGGGGCCGAGCCGCCCTTCGTCGAGCGGGCCTTCTCCAGGAGCCCCTTGTAGGGCGTCCAGTCCGTGGAGCCACGCACCTCCGAGAAGCCGTACCGGTCGAGGATCCGCTTACTGAAATCAAGGCGCTGCGGATCGAAGACGATCGTGTCACCCGGCGGCGTTATGGCCACATCCACACGCGCCAAATTGCCTGGTATCCGCCACGACGTTATGCGCTGGCGACCTCGGGTGATGTTGAGGATCTCACTGCTGTTCGAGATGCGGGAGTCGTTCACATATTCCGCGTCGTCCGGCACCGCCGCAGCCCGCTCGCCCTCCTTCTTGAACTCCTTGACCTCCACACGGTGCTTCCCGTACTCAGGAGGCAGTGTCATCCTGTCCCTCCTGATCACGTACACCTCGGTCTGAGCCCCGATCACCTCATAATTCGCTTTTTCGGGATCCTTGATCTCAACGACCACGTCCTGTGAGATCTCCTCCCCCGGGTTCAGCTCGCGTCCCGCCGGTATGACGAACTCGCCATCATAAATCGATGTGTAGGAGAACACGCTCTTGGAGAGGTTGTTCGCGGGCCCGCCCCGGATCCAGTAGATGCTGCCGAGCACGTACACCGGAATGTTGCCGTCGTTCTTCACATACACATGGAGCGTCGCCTCCATGGCCGCCCGCGCACTGTCCATGCTCGCCTCCTTGAACTCGGCCCCGCTCACGATCAGCGGGGTCGTCACATAGGGGACGTAGACCTGCGAATACGCCAGGTTGACGCCGGCGAGAAGGGTGGGAATGATCGCCCCGATCGCGACGCTCCGGGGGTTGGGGAAGCCCTTCCACACCCGCGACCTGATGAGTTCGATCCCGGCCACCACGGACCCGGCGAGGAAGCAGATCCCGATCGTGGTCCAGCCGCTGAAACCCTCGCCGATCTGTAGGAGGAGGAGTGAGGAACTGGCGATGAAGACGATCGCGACTCCGGCCAGAACGGCCACTCCCGAATAGTGCCTTCTGCGCTTGTGCCAATAGTCGAGAGTGGCCACCGCGGCAATCAACTCCACCAGGCCCGCGGTCAGCACGGTATATCCGGCGAGCCGCTCACCGAAGGTCAGGGCGTTACCGCCGTCCGTCCAGCCGACCCTGATGAGCAGGCATGCGGTCAAGAGGAAGCCGATGAACATGAGGCTGCCGACCGTCCGCCGCTGCACCGCCCGATCCGGCCAGACCGTGCTGTCTCCGCCGATCCAATGGACGGGCTGCCCGAATTCCAGCCCGCCATGTCGCAGGAATCTCTGAAGCTCTCCGGGGGACCGCACCTTGCCGGCGGGCTTGTGATCGATCGTGACCTTCCGCCAGCCAAGGTCATCAGGCGGCCCTACGGTTACCTCGGGCGTGTTCGCCATACCACCAGCCTGCCCCTTGCTCGCGGGAGGCGCCCCCGGAACGGGGTGCGCTCGGCGCGGCGCGGGGCGAAGCTGGTGTCATGACGAGTTGGTGTCGCTGACACTCACGGGAGTTCCCATGCGTACACGACTTCTCGGCTTCGTCGCCGCCGTGGTCCTGGCCGTTCTCGGCGCCGCGGGGCCCCCTGCACAGGCTGCCGCTCCCGCCATCACCGGGCCGCAGTGCGTGGCCGGCGGAGGCACACTGCAGTACGACTCCGTCGCCGCCGGCTGGGTCTGCGTGGGCGGCAGCCAGGACACCGAACCCATCACCTGAGAACGGCGTGAGGGCTCAGGGCCCAGCAGCGCCGCGGGTCACGGTGTGTCGAGCCGGATCGAGTTGAACGGCGAGAGGTTCACCAGGTAGGTCACGCGCGGCGGGACCTTGTAGTTCTCGCAGCTGTTGCCCCACGTGTCCCAACAGACCTGCGCCGTCCAGCCCTCCGTCTGGTTGTTGACGACGTAGTGCCACTGCTCCATCCCGTAGATCGGGTGGCCGCCCCGCTGGGTCTCACGCTGGATGGGGCGGTCGTTGTTCCAGGTCGCGTTGCCCCACGCGTCCGTGGGGTAGATGCAGACCTCGCCGGAGTTGCAGCCGTGGATCGGCGGATTCCACGCGGCCTGCGCCGGCGACGCCGCCAGGACCCCCGTACCCAGCGCCATCACCGCCGTCGCCGCCAGTGCCGCGAGCTTCGTGCGGGTCGACGTACACGTCATACCGGCCTCCTCGGTCGTGGCGGGGGGTCCCCCGTGGATCCCCCCGCTGCGCCGATACTGCGCCGCGCGGCGGACCGGTCGCGATGGTTTCGGGCCCCGCCGAAACGTGGGCTCAGCCGCCGCTGCGCAGCAGGTCCACGCCCAGGCCCGTGGCCGTGTGCAGGACCGCCTTGCCGTCGCGGCGGGTGGTGATCAGGCCCGCCGCGCGCAGGGTGCGGGTGTGCTCCGAGACCGAGGGGAGGCTGATGTGCAGGTCCCGGGCCAGCTCGCTGGTGGTCCGCTGCTGGATCAGCAGGGACAGTACGGCCGCCCGCGTGCGCCCCAGCAGGGCGTCCAGCGACCCCTCCGCCCGCCCCGGCGGCACCAGCGGCATCGGGGTCATCGCCGGGTAGATCAGGAGGTTCGAGCCGTCGGGGTGCCCCGCGAGCAGCGGCCGGCCCGTCCAGAAGGGCGAGGGCATCAGGGTCAGCCCGCGCCCCTCCAGCCGGATCTCGAAGTCGGGCGGCCGGCCGACCTCGAAGACCGTGCCCGCCCAGGCCGCGGCCGGGTGCGTACTGGCCAGGGCGGCCTTGATCCCGTGCGTGGCCATCAGGTGGCTGCGCCAGGCGACGTCCGCCCGGAAGGACTGGCCGATCGCGGCCCAGTGCGGGGCGATCACCACCTCGTGGGCGGCCCGCAGGGCGTCCTCCAGCAGCCCCCAGGACTCCCGGTCCCCGTCCCGCAGCCCGCGCAGCCAGGGCGCGACGGCGGCCCGACCGCGGCTGCGCGCCAGGATCCGGCTCAGCTCCGCATCGTCGATGAGGGGGGCGGCCAGGCGTACGGCGTCCAGCGCCTCCTCGAAGTCCCGCACCGGGGGTTCCACGAAGGCCGGGTTGTCGCCGTCCGGGCGCAGCACCTCCAGCAGCGGCAGCGCGGTCCGGGGCAGCTCCCGCCCCAGCCGCTGGCGCCAGCGGCCGAAGACCTCGGGCGCGTCGGTGCGCTGCGCGGCCACCACGGCCAGCGCCAGCTCGACGAGCGGCAGCGGCTCGGGGGCGAAACGGACGCCCAGCAGATCCTCGGCGGTGAAGTGGACCCTGAGCACGCGCCCCCCTGAGCGTTCGCCCTATCCGTACATGCGGCGCATGGCGTAGTCGACCATCTGCTCCACGGCCTTCGCGTCGAAGACCATCCGGTGGTCGCCCTCCATGTCGAGGACGAAGCCGTACCCGGTGGGCAGCAGGTCGATCACCTCGGCGCCGGTGATGATGAAGTGCTTGGACTCCTTGCCGGCGTAGCGGCGCAGCTCCTTGAGCGTGGTGAACATCGGGATCACCGGCTGCTGCGTGTTGTGCAGCGCCAGGAACCCGGGGGTGTCCCCGCGGGGGCAGTAGACCTTCGAGGTCGCGAAGATCTGCTGGAAGTCCTCGGCGGACAGCGACCCGGTCGTGAAGGCCCGCACCGCGTCCGCGAGGGTCGGCGGCGAGGGCTCGGGGTACAGCGGCTGCTGCGGCGGCTGCGCGTACCCCTGCTGGGGCTGCCCGTACTGCTGCTGCCCCGCGCTCACGTTCTGGTCGTAGCCGTACATGGGGGCCACACTACCGACCGGCCAGGGGCATACCGGCGGGTACCGGCCACGGCCGGGTCACGGCCCCAGGCCGGAACCGCCCTTGGCCATGAGCCGGGATGCGAACGAACGCGGCCGCTTCCCGTTCCGGTAGTCCTCGGCCACCGACTCGATCAGCCGGAGCGACAGCTCTGGCGGCAACGCAGTGGCCCGCAGGCGGTCGTAGGCGTTGCGGTACTGGCGCACTGCCACTGGCCCCTCGACCAAGTGACCGCTGTACGCGGATTCGGTGTACACGGCGGGAGGAGCTCCGTCGAACTCCATGAGCAGCGTCGTTCCGCACAGGAACGGCTGGGCACCCACGGAGCTGTCTTCGGACGGGAGGACTTGCGGTACGAAACCACCGCGACGGGCAACGGCCGCCACATGAGCCAGCTGCTCTGCCGTGTCCGCGTATCCGAGGAGTGGTTGCAGCAGCACCGACTCATGCACGACGAGCCAGGAAATGGGCCCCTCCTTGTCGTCCATGAGCCATGACCGCGCCCTGCGCGTGCTGACGCGCTCCTTCAACACCTCCGACGTCACCCGCGGATCGCTCAACTGGACCAATGCCTCGATGTAAGGCTCCAGTTGCAAGGCTCCCGGAATGAGCATGGGTTCCCATTGGACGATGTCCAGCGCGCGGGGCTGCATCTCCCGGACCCTGTCGAAGTAGTGCCCGCCCGCCTGCTGCCCGGCATTCCTCACGTCCTCACATCCGCGTGCGAAGAACCCGTCCGTTCCCAGCACCCTGTCCACGTGCTGCGCCAGGTCCAGAGGCATGCGCCGCCTGCCCCGCTCGATCTCGCTGAGGTAGCTCACGGAGTAGAAGACGCCCCGCACGGTCTGCTCCAGAGTGAGACCCGCCCGCTCCCGCTGCCAGCGCAGCTCCTTGCCGTAGAACTCCGGCACCCCGGCCGCCCCGTCGATCTCTTTCCCAGCGGGCACCGCTCACCCTTTCCACACCTCGCGCTGTCGAACGCGGAACCCTTCCCACGCTACGCGCACCCCCGTCACGCTGTGAGCGATTCGTCACAGAACGTAGACACCAGGAGTCACCATGAGCGACCACGACAGCGACGACACCGCCCGCGCCAGCATGATCCGGCTGCGGGAGGCACTCACCGCGCACGGGATCACGCTGCCCTCCCTCGGGCTCGACCTGCCGACCTTCGCCAGCGTCTACCTGAGCCCGCCCCTGATCAGCCTCGGCAACTGCAACGTCACCACCGCGGACCGGCTGGCCGACGTACTGCGCGCGGCGGCGCTGCGACGCTGACAGGGGCGTAGCAGTACTGGAACGAAAGGCCCTGGGGGACGCGGGGTGGCGCGTACTAGCCTGGCCGGGATCGATCCGATGACGTCACGTTCTACGGGGGAATCCGATGTCGTTCGACCAGGAATGGGCGCAAGTACGCGCCTCGGTGGCCGACAAACAGGCGGGGGTGCGCCTCAACCACGTGCCCGACGACGGGGGCGGCGGGCCGGCGCCCCAGGGGGACCTCGTCGTCACGCAGCAGGACCTCGCGGCCGTCGGCGACGCGGCCTTCAAGCTGCACCAGCGGTTGGACACCGACGGGGACCACGCCAAGGCCAGTACCTACGAGGCGGCCGGCGCCATGAAGAAGGACTTCGCGCTCGGCGGCGCCCTGTCCACCGTCGGCGACAAGTGGAACGCCCAGGTCAACAGCCTGCTGGAGGCGTGCGCGCACATCTCCAACCACCTCGACTACACGCAGAACGCGCACGCCGAGGGCGAGCACTGGATCGCCACGCAGCTCAAGTACGAGCAGCTGGACAAGGGCTTCGAGGAAAGGGCGCGGCACTGATGGACCTCGACGCACTCCGCTTCGCGGACTTCGGCAAGCTGGCCACCGCCGTCAGCGACTGGTCCGCGATGGTCACCAAGCTCCAGCAGCTGTCCGAGGACGCGCGCACCGACATGGGCGGGAAGGCGGCCAAGGCGAACTGGGCCGGGGTGAACGCCACCGTGACCCGGGAGTTCATCGGCAAGACCGCCAAGGAATTCACCGACGCGGCGACCGAAGCGGACAGCATCCGCAACATCCTGAGCGACACCCACGGCGAACTGGTCGGCTACAAGACCGAGTTGAACACGACCATCGAGCAGGCCCTGGCCCGGAACCTGACCGTGGTCGGTACCGGCAACGGCGGTTTCACGGTCACCATGAACATCCACCCGGACCGCGCCGCCAAGGGCCACCCCGTGCCCGAGCACACCGAGGCCGACGCCATCGCGCTGCGCGACACCGTCCAGGGGATCCTCCAGCGGGCCACGGAGAGCGACACCACGGCGGCGCAGGCCCTGTCGATGCTGGTGAGCCAGAACCCGTACGGCTTCTCCGACGCCAGCTACTACAACCGGGACGTGGCCGCGGCGGCCATCAAGGACGCGGAGCGGATCGCGAACCTCCTCAAGAAGAAGGGCGACGACCTGACGCCCGAGGAGTTCGACCAGCTCAACAAGGACCTCGCGGCCCACAAGGACGACCGGCTCTTCCAGGAGGAGTTCGCGACCACGCTCGGCCCGCGCGGCCTGCTGGACTTCTGGGCGGACCTCTCGGACCCCTCCGACGGCGGCGCCCTCCAGCGGGCCCGCTTCGACCAGCTCGGCGACTTCCAGAAGAACCTCAGCTTCACGCTGGCCGGGGCCACCCAGTCCGACAGCCCGGCGATGCGCGGCTGGGAGGACGAGATGGTCCGGCAGGGCGACCAGATGGTCCAGACGCGCGGCACGCGGGTCTACGGCTTCCAGCTGATGAGCAACCTGATGAGGAACGGCGACTGGGACAACCGCTTCCTGAACGACTACGGCAACGCACTGGTGGCCACCGAGAAGAAGATGAAGATGCCGGACCACTACTGGAACGGCGGCGTCCCCCCGATGCCGAAGATGAACTTCACCGGCGACGACTTCGGCCGCGACCCGATGACCGGCTTCATGACGGGCCTGGCCAACAGCCCCAACGCGGCGACCGAGTTCTTCAACACGACGCAGCCGACGGACAACGCGCAGTACGTCCTCAAGGACCGGACCGTCTTCGACGACACCCCGACCAACAGCCACGACGGCAACTCCTCCCGCGAGGCGACCGGCAACGCCCTGGTCGCGGCGGCGACCGGGCAGAACCCGCTCGACCCGAACGCCCACCAGGTCGACCTGGGCCCCGAGCACCGCAAGGTGCTGGACCGCTCGCTGACGTACCTCTCGCAGACGGGGAACGACTTCCCGCCCGAGATGCGCGACGACATGGCCAAGGTGCTGTCCCGGCACAGCGACGTGGTCAACCACACCGCCAGCACGCTCGCCGACGACGCGGGCGACCCCCGCCTCCTCGACCGCAAGGAGCTGCTGGAGGTCAGCAAGCAGGTCTCCCGCGACCAGAACGCCTACGGCATGCTCAACGAGGCCATGAACCGCGAGATGGTCAACGACATCCACACGGGCGTCCCCACGGACCAGAAGGAGACGCTGCTGCGCTCCGGGGCCACGGTCGGCTTCCTGGAGGAGGCCCGGTACCAGGCGATCCAGACGGACAAGGAGGACCCGAGCTGGGACGCGAAGTGGATCTACCACGGCTTCGGCTCGGCGGTGAACTTCATCCCGGTCGTCGGCGACGTCGCGCAGCGCGGCGTCGACGCGCTCGCCTACCAGTGGCAGCTCGACGAGCAGGCCCGGATCAGCGCCGAGATCTCGCGGCAGAACGGCGATACCTTCACGGTCCGCGAGCGCCAGCTCCAGGCGCTGGCCGACGAGTGGGCCGCGACCAACCCGCACCCCGGCCAGAACCGCTACACCCTGACGCACGAGATCAACGGCGCCGCCTTCGACGGCAACCAGCGGGCGTCGGGCCTGGCGGGCAACGGATGAGGCGCCGCGGCCTGACGACGCTGGCAGCGGTCGGCCTGCTGCTCGCCCTGGCGGGCTGCGGCCAGGACCGCGAGTACGCCGTCCCGGACAGCGCCTGCGGGGTCGGCGTGGGCGCCGCGGCCCTGAAGCCCCTGCTGCCGGCCGGTGACGCCCTGCGGGTCCAGCCGGAGGACCTCGGGCAGGGCAGTGCGCGCTGCACGCTCTCGGTGGACGCGAAGCCGGCGCTCTCGCTGAAGACGGACGTGAGCACCGAGGTGGCGGAGCTGCCCAAGGTCATCCAGGAGAAGCTCGACCGTTCCGGGCACCCCGAGAAGATCACCTTCCCGGGAGGGGAGGGCTGGGTGGCGGACTCGCTGGCCCTGGCGACCGTGAAGTGCACCTTCCAGGGCCAGCCACGGCTCTTCATCACCGAGGTGTCGGCCTCCGGCGGGCCCTCCGACGCGGCAGCGCGGCGTACCGCCCTCACCGCCCTGATCACGGCGTACGAGCCCGCGGCCCGGAAGGCGGTGGGCTGCACGGCCGGACCCCCTTGAGCGGCTCTCCAGCGTTTCTGGCTTGATGCTGGTCACAGTCGTCGAGCAAGGGTTGTTCTTATTACCCGTGGGTAGCATCATGACATTACCGATTGGTAAGTACGAGGATCCTGTCTCCCCGAGCCTTAAAACGGAGCCGTAGCCATGGGGCACTACAAGTCGAATCTGCGCGACATCGAGTTCAACCTGTTCGAGGTGCTCGGCCGCGACAAGCTGTACGGCACCGGCCCGTTCGGAGAGATGGACACCGAGACCGCCAAGACCATCCTCAGCGAGATGACCAAGCTCTCGGAGAACGAGCTGGCCGCCTCCTTCGAGGACGCCGACCGCAACCCGCCGGTCTTCGACCCCACCACCAACACCGCGCCCGTCCCGGCGTCCTTCAAGAAGAGCTACAAGGCCTTCATGGACTCCGAGTACTGGCGCCTGGGCCTGCCCGAGGAGATCGGCGGCACCACCTCGCCGCGCTCCCTCATCTGGGCGTTCGCCGAGACCATCCTGGGCGCGAACCCGGCCGTCTGGATGTACTCCTCCGGCCCGGCCTTCGCCGGCATCCTCTTCGAAGAGGGCAACGAGGCGCAGAAGAAGGTCGCGGCGATCGCGGTCGAGAAGCGCTGGGGCTCCACCATGGTCCTCACCGAGCCCGACGCGGGTTCGGACGTCGGCGCGGGCCGCACCAAGGCGATCGAGCAGGCGGACGGCTCCTGGCACATCGAGGGCGTCAAGCGCTTCATCACCTCCGGTGAGCACGACATGGAGGAGAACATCCTCCACTACGTCCTCGCCCGCCCCGAGGGCCACGGCCCGGGCACCAAGGGCCTGTCGCTCTTCCTGGTCCCGAAGTTCCACTTCGACTGGGAGACCGGCGAGCTGGGCGAGCGCAACGGCGTCTACGCCACGAACGTCGAGCACAAGATGGGGCTCAAGGCCTCCAACACCTGCGAGATGACCTTCGGCGACCAGCACCCCGCCAAGGGCTGGCTGATCGGTGACAAGCACGACGGCATCCGCCAGATGTTCATGATCATCGAGTTCGCGCGGATGATGGTCGGCACGAAGGCCATCGCCACCCTCTCCACCGGCTACCTGAACGCCCTGGAGTACGCCAAGGAGCGCGTGCAGGGTCCGGACCTGGCGAACTTCATGGACAAGAGCGCGCCCAAGGTCACCATCACGCACCACCCCGACGTGCGCCGCTCGCTCATGACGCAGAAGGCGTACGCCGAGGGCATGCGCGCCCTGGTCCTCTACACCGCCTCCGTCCAGGACGAGATCCAGGTCAAGCAGGCCGCGGGCGAGGACGCCTCCGCCCTCATCGGCCTGAACGACCTGCTCCTGCCGGTCGTGAAGGGCTATGGCTCGGAGAAGTCCTACGAACAGCTCGCCCAGTCCCTGCAGACCTTCGGCGGCTCCGGCTACCTGCAGGAATACCCGATCGAGCAGTACATCCGGGACGCCAAGATCGACACCCTCTACGAGGGCACCACGGCGATCCAGGGCCAGGACTTCTTCTTCCGCAAGATCGTCCGCGACCAGGGCGCCTCGCTGAACGTCCTCACCGAGACGATCAAGAAGTTCCTCGCCGAGGCCGTCGGCGGCGAAGAGCTCTCCGGCGCCCGCGACGCGCTGGCCAAGGCCGCCGTGGACCTGGAGGCCATCGTCGGCCAGATGGTCACCGACCTCACCGCCACCGGCGAGGACGTCAAGAACATCTACAAGGTCGGCCAGAACACCACCCGCCTGCTGATGGCCTCGGGCGACGTGATCGTCGGCTACCTGCTGCTCAAGGGCGCGGCCGTGGCCGCCGAGAAGCTCCCGACGGCCGCCGCCAAGGACGTCGCCTTCTACACGGGCAAGATCGCCGCGGCGAAGTTCTTCGCCGGTCAGGTCCTGCCGGGCGTCGCGGTCCAGCGCCAGCTGGCCGAGGCCGTCGACAACACCCTGATGGACCTCGACGAGGCGGCCTTCTAGTCCCGGGCACCGCCCCGCAGGAACCCACGACCCACGACGTACGCGGTGTACGCGCGCCGGCCGGACTCCCAGCTCAGCTGGGGTCCGGCCGACCGCGTGCACGGGTTGTCGGCGGTTCGTGGGACGCTCGTAGGTATGAGCGCACACGAGCAGCACAGCAGGGGGTACTCCGTCCCGACCGGGCGGCCGTACGCCCTCAAGGAGCTGCACGCGAAACTCGGCGCGCTCGGCGACGGCGTCCAGGACCTCTACGAGGGCGCGCACCCCACCGAGTACGACGGCATCGCGGACGCGCTCTACACCGCCTTCCAGACGGCCTCGGCCCTGGCTCCCTCCAAGAGCTACACCGGCTGCCCCCAGCACCCCAACGGCGCCCTGGACCCGGAGGCGCCCGACGGCTGGGGCCGCTGCCTGCTCTGCAACGACCGGCGCCGGATGGGCCTGCGCGGCCGCGGCGGGGCCCCCACCCCGGCTCCGGCGGGGGAACAGCGCCGCCTCGGCTACCCCGTGCCGGAGGGCCCGTACACGCTGGAGAAGCTCCGGCAGTACCTCCGTACGCTCGACGAATACCGCTTCCACCTGACGATCGGCTCACCGGACGACGAGTTCGTCCGGGTCGCCGACAACCTGCACCGGGCCTTCATCGTGGCCCGCGAGCTGTCCCGCCCGCGCAACGCGTCGGGATGTGCCGAACATCCCGGCGCGCCGATGGATCCCGACGCTCCGCCCGGCGAGGCATGTATCTTCTGCGCCGGACGCAAGAGGCGCGCACAGCGCTCCGCGCAGACCCCTGAGATGCTCCCGCGCATCCGCCGGGGCGAGCGCAGGCAGCTGCAGCGCCGCTTCGAGCGTCCGCCGGGCTGAGCCGACCGGGATCGCAGTTCACACCACCACCGCGCCCTCGTCCTCCGGCTGTCCGTGGGCTATCCGCCACAGCCCGGCCATGACGAACACGACCGTCGTTAAGGTGAACCACATGAGCTCTCCCGCCCGCTTCGACCGCGGCCACACCGACGATCTGATGACCTACCTGGCGGCGAGCCCCTCGCCGTACCACGCCGTCGCCAACGCGGGCGAGCGGCTGGAAAAGGCCGGCTTCAGGCAGTTGTCGGAAACGGACGCCTGGGATTCGAGCGCGGGGGGCAAGTTCGTACTGCGCGGCGGCGCGCTCATCGCCTGGTACGTCCCCGAGAGCGCGACCCCGCACACCCCGTACCGGATCATCGGCGCGCACACCGACTCCCCCAACCTCCGGGTCAAGCCGCTTCCTGACACCGGGTCACAGGGCTGGCGGCAGATCGCCGTCGAGGTCTACGGCGGCACCCTGCTCAACACCTGGCTGGACCGTGACCTGGGCCTCGCGGGACGACTGACCCTGCGCGACGGCACCGAGCGGCTGGTCAACATCGACCGCGCGCTGCTGCGCGTGCCGCAGTTGGCCGTGCACCTGGACCGGTCCGTCAACTCCGACGGCCTCAAGCTGGACAAGCAGCGGCACATGCAGCCGATCTGGGGTCTGGGCGAGGCGCACGAGGGCGACCTGATCGCCTTCCTGGAGGAGGAAGAGGGCCTGCCCCAGGGCGCGGTGGCGGGCTGGGACCTGATGGTCCACTCGATCGAGCCGCCGGCCTACCTGGGCCGTGACCGAGAACTGCTCGCCGGACCGCGGATGGACAACCTGCTGTCGGTGCACGCGGGCATCGCCGCGCTGGCCGCCGTGTCCACCGCCGAACACCTGGACCACATCCCGGTGCTGGCCGCCTTCGACCACGAGGAGAACGGCTCGCAGTCGGACACGGGCGCGGACGGACCCCTGCTGGGCAACGTGCTGGAACGTTCAGTCTTCGCGCGCGGCGGTAGCTACGAGGACCGTGCGCGCTCCTTCGCGGGCACCATCTGCCTCTCCTCGGACACCGGTCACGCGGTGCACCCCAACTACGGCGAGCGGCACGACCCGACGCACCACCCGCGCGCCAACGGCGGCCCGATCCTCAAGGTCAACGTCAACCAGCGGTACGCGACGGACGGCAGCGGGCGCGCGGTGTTCGCGGCGGCGTGCGAGCGCGCGGGCGTGCCGTGGCAGAGCTTCGTCTCCAACAACTCGATGCCCTGCGGCACCACGATCGGCCCGATCACGGCCGCGCGCCACGGCATCCAGACCGTCGACATCGGCGTCGCGATCCTCTCCATGCACAGCGCCCGAGAACTGTGCGGCGCGGACGACCCGTACCTCCTGGCCAACGCCCTGGTCTCCTTCCTGGAGGGCTGACCCCCTCCCCGGCGGGGCCATTTCAGCCCCGCCGGAGCCATTTCAGCCTCGCCGGCGATTGAGGCGCCCCCGGAGGGATCGGAGGGATCCGCCGGTGGGCGCCTGCGGCTTGCTCTCGCCTCCGGCGGCGCCTCAAACGCCGGCGGGGCTGGATGGGCTCCGGGCGAGGCTGGAGGTGGCCGACCCCGCCGGGGTCAGGCGTCCAGGCCCGCCAGGACCAGCGGCAGGCGTGCCGCGCCCCCCGGGGCGACCCGGACCGGAACCCCCCAGTCCTGCTGGTGCATGTGGCAGGCGGGGTACTCGTTCTCCGGGTCGTCGTCGCAGGAGGCCGCCATCGCCGAGACGTGCAGCACGCCCTCGGTGACCCCCTCCGCGAACACCAGGTCCCGGAAGAGGTCCGTCCCCTGCCCCGCGCCGCCGGCCAGCAGCTCCGGCGGGGTCGAGGAGACCTGGAGCCGGGTGGAGGGACCGTACCGGTCGTCCAGCTTCTGCCCGGTCGGGGCCCGGAAGACCACCTCCAGCCGGAGCGTGCCCGGCGCGACCTCGGTGGCCGCGCGCTGCGTGCGGTGGGCGACCGACTCGACGCGGACGGCCTCCTCCGGCAGCCGCAGCCGGGTCAGCCGGTGCCGTGCGGACTCCACGACCAGGATGTCCTCACCGACCAGCACCGCGTCGCTGGGCTCGCGCAGGTCGGTCGCCAGGGTGCTGACCTCGCCCGTGGCGGGGTCGTAGCGGCGCAGGGCGTGGTTGTACGTGTCGCAGACGGCGACCGAGCCGTCCGGCAGGACGGTCACCCCGAGCGGGTGCTGGAGCAGTGCCTGGTCCGCCGCGCCGTCCCGGTGGCCGAAGTCGAACAGGCCGCTGCCGACGGCGGTCCGGATCGCGTACGCGTCCGCCTCGCCCGCCACCGGCTCGACCCAGCGCAGCGCGCTGGTCTCGGAGTCGGCGATCCACAGCCGGTCCCCGGCCGCCGCGAGCCCGGAGGGCTGCGCGAACCAGGCCTCGGCGGCGGGCCCGTCGACCAGCCCCTCGTTGGTGGTGCCGGCCGCCACCGCCACGGTGTCGCTCTGCGGGTCCCAGGTCCACAGCTGGTGCACGCCGGCCATGGCGATCCACACCCGGCCCCGCCACCAGGCCACGTCCCACGGCGAGGACAGGTCCACCTCGCGCGCGGGCCCGGCCGTCGGCGAGCCCTGCCACCACTGGCGGCCCGTACCGGCGACGGTCTCCACGGCGCCGGTGGCCGGGTCGAGGACGCGCAGCGCGTGGTTGACGGTGTCCGCGACCACGACCCGGCCGTCGGGCAGCAGCGCCAGGCCCTGCGGCTCGCTGAAGGCTTCGGGCCCGAAGCCGCGCTCCCCACTGCCGATCCGCCGCACCACGCTCTCGCCGTCGGCGGCCAGCTCCACGAGCTGGTGCCGGGTCGAGTCGGACACCAGGACGTTCCCGGAGGGCAGCACGAGCGCCTTGCCGGGGAAGCGCAGGTCGGTCGCGACCGGCGCCGGCGCCACGTACGGCCCGTCCCCGCGCCGCAGGGTGCCCTTCGCCGCGTGCTCCGCCTCCAGCTCCTCGACGAGCCGCGCGATGGCGTGCGCGTGCCCCTCGCCGGCGTGCTGCGCGACGATGTACCCCTCCGGGTCGATCACCACGAGCGTGGGCCAGGCGCGTACGGCGTACTGCTTCCAGGTGGCCAGCTCGGGGTCGTCGAGGACGGGGTGGTGGACCTCGTAGCGCTCGACGGCGTCGACGACGGCCTGGTGCTCGGCCTCGTGCACGAACTTCGGCGAGTGCACGCCGATGATCACGACGGTGTCCCGGTGCTTCTCCTCCAGCTCCCGCAGCTCGTCGAGGACGTGCAGGCAGTTGATGCAGCAGAAGGTCCAGAAGTCGAGGATGACGATCCGTCCTCGCAGGTCGGCGAGGGTGTAGGAGGTGTCACCGGTGTTGAGCCAGCCGCCCTTGCCGATCAGCTCGGGGGCACGGACTCGGGCGCGACGGGGTGCGGACGCGGCAGGATTCATGCGTCAAGGGTGCCATCAGCCCAGGAAGGACCGCAGGGAGCCCACCAGGGCGTTCACGAAGGCGTCACGGACGGGCTCCGGGAGCAGCTCCAGGGACAGGTAGGGGTTGAGGTCCTCCAGCTCGACCAGCAGGAGTTCGCCCGACGGGGCGCGGCAGGCGTCGACCCGCTGGATCCCGTGGGTCAGGGTGTTCCAGCCGATGAAGGTGCGGGCGAAGTCGAGGTCCGCGGGGCTCGGGTCGTAGGGCTCCAGGTCCCAGCGGCGGGCCGGGTCGGGCGCGTACAGGGCGTACTGGAAGGCGTCGTCGACGAAGTAGAAGGACACCTCGTGCTCGAAGTCGATCCGGGGCTGGATCAGGAGCGAGCCGGGGGCGGCCCCCCGGCCCGCGAGGTCCGCGAGGTGCGCGGCCGGGTCGGCGGTGAAGGCCAGGCCGATCGAGTCGGCGCCCTGGCGGGGCTTGACGGCGTACTCGGCCACCTGCGGCAGGAGGTGCAGGTCGGCGGGGTCGTCGACGGTGGGTATCACCGGATGGCCCGACCTGGTGAGGTCCAGCAGGTACTGCTTGCCGGCCATGTCGGCGCGGCCGGTGAGCGGGTTGTAGACCCGGGCCCCGGTGGCCAGGGCGTGGGCGCGGAAGGCGTCGTAGGCCTCCTGGTGGTGCAGGACGGGCCCGCTGTTGCGGACGATCACCGCGTCGAAGGCGGGCAGCAGGGCCTGCGCGTCGAGCGGGTGGCACAGGGCCAGGGGGAAATGCTCGCGCAGCCGCGAGGTGAGGAGGACGTCCTCGTCGCCGTAGCGGCGGCCGCGCGCCGGGTAGGCCAGGTCGGTCACGTAGAGGAGAGGCATGACGGCAACCTATCGCGGGCAGCGATGACGGCATGAAATACCTCGTTCGGGACAAAGTGCTGGCCATCGGCGACGACTACTGGGTCGAGGACGAGGCCGGCCGCCACGCCTACCTGGTCGACGGGAAGGCGCTGCGCGTCCGCGACACCCTGGAGCTGAAGGACCCGGACGGCCGGATCCTGATCACGCTGCGCGAGAAGATGTTCAGCTTCCGCGACGCGATGACCCTGGAGCGGGACGGCGAGCAGCTCGCCGTCATCCGCAAGAAGCGGCTCTCGCTGCTGCGCAACCACTACCGCGTGACCCTGTCCGAGGGGACCGTCCTCGACGTCAGCGGGCGGATCCTGGACCGCGAGTTCAAGGTCGAGTACGAGGGCGAGCTGCTGTCGCTGATCTCCCGCCAGTGGTACCGGGTCCGCGAGACGTACGCCGTGGACGTGATCCGGGAGGAGGCGGACGCGGCGCTGCTGCTGGCGGTGGCGGTGTGCGTGATCAGGATGGCCGAGAAGGAGCGCGAGGAGCGGGACGAGGAAAGGGAGGAGCGGGCGGAGCGGGAGGAGCGGGAGGAGCGGGCGGAGCGGGCGGAGCGGGAGGAAGCCCGGGAGGGCGAGCGGCGCGGCGGCGGCCGCTGAGCACCGGCCGCGGGCCCCGTGCGAGCGGGGCGCGGCGGCCGGTGCTCAGGGGTCGGTCGCTAGGAGGTGGCCCAGGTGCCGCGGGCCGGCGGGCGGATGCCGAGCATCCGGTCCTTCAGGGCCGGGAACTGCTCCCGGGTCTGCGCCACCTCGGCCGGGTCCAGCTCCACGGTCAGCACCTCCTCGCCCGGGCCCGCCTCGGCGATCACCTCGCCCCACGGGTCCACCACCAGGCTGTGTCCCGCCTGCTCGACCCCGGCGTGCGTCCCGGCGGTGCAGCAGGCGAGGACGTACGCCTGGTCCTCGACGGCGCGCGCCCGGTTCAGCAGGGTCCAGTGCGCGCGGCGGCGGGCGGGCCAGCCCGCGGCCACCACCAGGGTCTGCGCGCCCGCGTCGACCAGCCCGCGGAAGAGCTCCGGGAAGCGCAGGTCGTAGCAGGTGGCGATGCCGAGCACGGTCTGCGGCAGGGTGACCGTCGTCAGCGAGCCGCCCGCCGCCATCAGCACGGCCTCGCCCTGGTCGAAGCCGAAGCGGTGGATCTTGCGGTACGTGGCCGCCAGCTCGCCCTCGGGGGAGAGCACGAGGGTGGTGTTGTAGAGGGAGCCGTCACCGGAGCGTTCCACGACCGAACCCGCGTGCAGCCAGACCCCGGCGTCGCGCGCCGCCTTGGACATCACCTCGAAGGTGGGCCCGTCCAGCGGCTCCGCCTCCGTCTCGAACTGCTCGTAGGAGAAGGCGCCCACGCCCCACAGTTCCGGCAGCACCACCAGATCGGAGCCGCTCTGTTCGCGGACGAGGTCCGCCACCCGGGCACGTCGGGAAACCACCGACTCGCCCTCGTTCACCGCGATTTGGATCAGGGAGGCGCGCACACTACCACCGTTCTGGCATTGAAGCCGTCAACTCGGGGCCTACGATCGTCACACGAAAGCACTGCCGGGGTGCTCAACGGCAGCGTAACTTTGACAAGGCCGCCGCCCGCCAGTCCGACCGTCCACAACGCGCCACTGAACAGCACGCGAGGGGTCCCGTTGACCGTCCATCCCAGCCTTCAGCCCTATGCCGATGCGTGGACCCACTCCATCGAGGCGATATCCGAACTGGTCCTCCCCCTGGCGGAGGCCGAATGGAACCGGGCGACCCCGTGCCCCAACTGGTCGGTCCGTGACGTCGTGTCACACATCATCGGCATCGAGTGCGAGCAGCTCGGCGACCCCCGCCCCATCCACACCCTCCCCCGGGACCTGCTCCACGTGGTGGACGAGTTCACCCGGTACATGGAGGTCCAGGTGGACGTCCGGCGCCACCACACCGCCCCCGAGATGACGTCGGAGCTGGAGTACACCGTCATCCGGCGGATGCGGCAGCTGCGCAACGAGAAGCGGGACCCGGCCACCACGATGGTGCGCGGACCGCTGGGCGAGCAGGTGACCCTGGAGCTGGCGCTGCGGCTGCGGGCCTTCGACGTGTGGATCCACGAGCAGGACCTGCGGGCCGCGCTCGGCGTCCCGGGGAACTGGGACTCCCCCGGCGCCCTGGTCGCCCGGGACCTGCTGCTGGCGGGACTCCCGAAGGTCGTCGCGAAGCACGCGGGCGCCCCGGCGGGCTCGGCGGTGGTGCTGGACGTGCACGGGACCCTGGAGTTCATGCGGACGGTCCGGATCGACGCCGAGGGCCGCGGCACGATGGACAACGCGCCGTCGCTGGGCCCCGCGGTGACGCTGACGATGGACTGGCAGACCTACGTCCGCCTCGCCGCGGGCCGCGGCCGCTGGCACACCCTGGCGGACCGCGTAAAGGTCGAAGGCGACCCGGAACTGGCAGAAGCGATCCTCTCCCACTTCGCGGTCACGCCGTAGCCGACCGGGCCGGCCCACATCCAGCCCCGCCGGCGTTTGAGGCGCCGCCGGAGGCCCCGCCCACGGACCAGGCCGGCCCAAATCCAGCCCCGCCCACGGACCAGGCCGGCCAAATCCAGCCCCGCCGGCGTTTGAGGCGCCGCCGGAGGCCCCGCCTACGGACCAGGCCGGCCCAAATCCAGCCCCGCCGGCGCTTGAGGCGCCGCCCGAGGCCCCGCCTACGGACCAGGCCGGCCCACATCCAGCCCCGCCGGCGTTTGAGGCGCCGCCGGAGGCACCTCAAGCCGGCCCGGCGCTTGAGGGCACCACCGGGCCCGCCCACCACGCACGGCGGCGGCCCGGCGGCGGCCCGGCGGCGCCCCCGCCCTCAGACCTGGACGGCAGCCGCGCCAGCGGCCCCCGCGGGCGCGGAAACCGGAACCGACCCCCCGGCGGAGCGCTCCCGCTCCCGCCGCAACGCCCGCCCCCGCAACCGCAGGATCTGCGACACCCCCAGCACCTCCAGCACGAAGACCGAGGAGAACGCGATCCGGTAGTCGTCCCCGGTGGCGTCCAACAGCACCCCCACCGCCAGCAGCGTCGTCATCGAGGCGATGAACCCGCCCATGTTGGTGATCCCGGAGGCCGTCCCCTGCCGCGCCGCCGGATTCGCCGGGCGCGCGAAGTCGAAGCCGATCATCGACGCGGGCCCGCACGTCCCCAGCACCACGCACAGCGCGACCAGCAGCCACATCGGCGCCCGCTCCCCCGGATACACCAGCACCGCGCCCCACATCAGCGCCGTCACCCCCACCGTGCCGAGCGCCAGCGGGATCCGCGCACCCTGCCGGCGCCCCACCAACTGCCCGTAGAACAGCCCGAAGCCCATGTTCGCGACGACGATCAGCGTCAGCAGCCCGCCCGCCCCGCCGCGCGACAGCCCCTGCGCCTCGACCAGGAACGGCATCCCCCACAGCAGGAGGAACACCATCGCCGGGAACTGCGTCGTGAAGTGCACCCACAGCCCGAGCCGGGTCCCGGGCTCGCGCCAGGATTCGGCGATCTGACGGCGTACGTAGCCCCCTTCGCCCCGCGCCACCGGCGCCGGCGCATGCCCCTCGGGGTGGTCGCGCAGGAACAGCAGCAGCGGCACCAGCACCACCAGCCCGGCCACCGCACTGCCCGCGAAGGCCGGCACCCAGCCCACCCCGTGCAGTACGGGCGCCAGCACCAGCGTGGAGACGAGGTTGCCCGCCATGCCCACCAGCCCGGCGAGCTGCGCCATCAGCGGCCCCTGCCGGGCGGGGAACCAGCGGGTGCCCAGCCGCAGCACCGAGATGAAGGTCATGGCGTCGCCGCAGCCCAGCAGGGCGCGCGCGGCCAGCGCCGTCCCGTAGGACGGGGAGAGCGCGAAGCCGATCTGGCCGGCCGTGAAGAGCACCGCGCCGAGCGTGAGCACCTTCTTCGTGCCGAGGCGGTCCACCATCAGGCCGACGGGTATCTGCATGCCCGCGTACACGAGCAGTTGGAGCAGCGAGAAGGTGGACAGGGCCGAGGCGCTCACGTGGAAGCGGTCGGCGGCGTCCAGGCCTGCGACGCCCAGGCTGGTGCGGAAGATGACGGCGACGAAGTAGACGGCGACGCCGATGGACCAGACGAAGACGGCCCGCCGCCCGCCCGGCGGGTCCATCGGCAGGTGGGGCGCGGGCGGCAGGCCGGCGGCGGGGGCTGGAGCCGGCGCCGGGACGGGGACGGAGGCGCTCATCGCGCGTCACCCCGGACCAGGGCCGCGACCCGTCCGACGTGCCCGCGCACCGCCACGGCCGCGCTCTCGCCGTCCCCGGCGCGCAGCGCGTCCAGGATCTCGGTGTGCTCGGCGAGGGTCTTCGCGATCCGCTCGGGGTGCGCGTGCAGCAGCGCGACGCCCATCCGCAGCTGCCGGTCGCGCAGTTGGTCGTAGAGCCGGGACAGGATCTGGTTGCCGGCGCTGCGGACGATCTCGGCGTGGAAGCAGCGGTCGGCGACGATCAGCGCGCTCAGGTCGCCGCTCGCGGCGTGCCGACGCTGCTCGTCGATCAGCTCCGCGAGCCGCTCCAGCAGGGCGGGCGCGGCCGGTACGGCCCGCCGGACGGTGAACTCCTCGACGAGCAGCCGGGTCTCGACGACGTCGGCGATCTCCTGCGCGGAGACGGCCAGGACCAGCGCGCCCTTCTTCGGGTAGAGCTTGATCAGCCCTTCCGTCTCCAGGCGCAGCAGCGCCTCGCGCACGGGCGTGCGCGAGACCCCCACCGCGTCGGCGAGCTCGCCCTCGGTGAGCAGGGTCCCGCCTTCGTAGCGGCGGTCGAGCACGCCGTTCTTGACGTGCTGGTAGACGCGTTCGGCGGCCGTGGGCGCGAGCGTGGCGGATGGCATGCGCACAGCATAGATACAACACAGGTGCAACCCGGCACCCGTCCGGGATGTGGACGCCGGCGGCTCAATCCGCCGCGGGAGGGGCAGCGGGCCCGACCTCGACCTCCAGCACGAACTCGTCGTACGGCGCCTCGTCGGGGTAGGGCGGCCGGACCTGGGCGAAGCGGATCCGGGCCCGCCCGCCCGGACACCGGCCGCGCACGACGTACGTCCGCTCCACCGGCGCTCCGGGCAGTACCGGCGCCGCTTCCCGGTCCGGCGGGCCGCCCGGCTCCGCCCGGCCGCCAGAAGGCCCCTCGGACACCTCCACCGCGTCCGCGTCGCCCGTCACGCGCCAGGTCCACACGTACCCGCGCGCCCCGCGCCCGGTGAGGCGCAGGACGTACGCCTCACCGACGCGGAGCGCCACCGTCCGTACCTCCACCGGGGCCCCTCCGCTCACGTCGCCGCACCTCAGGCGGGCCCGATCACCGGCCCCTCGTGCCATCCCGCGCCGTCGCGCCAGTAGTGCTGGAGTCGGCGGTCGGTGCGCAGGACGATGACCTCCAGATTGAACCCGAAGCTGCCCTGCAGCATCCCGGTGACCGCGAGCGCGTCGTGCCCGAAGACCGCGCTGCGGTTCCAGGCCGCGCCCGCCGCGTTCCCCCGCCACCAGTGCTCGATCCGGCCGCCCGCCGCCACGCACAGCTCGTAGTTCCCGGCCGTGTCCTCGTCGGCGGCTCCGTACTGGCCCTCGATCAGGCAGGGCGCGGAGGTGATCCCGGTGCCGAAGAGCTCGCCCGCGCGCCAGGCGAAGCCGTTCGGGTCGTCGCGCCACCACAGCTGCATGCGGCCGTCGGTACGGGTGGCCACCAGGTCGAGGTGGCGGGCGCGGGTCTGGACCAGGGCGGGACCGTAGTGGGCGATGCCCGAGGCGAAGCGGCCGCCGTCGTTCCAGGTCCAGGGCGAGCCGTTGATCCGCCACCAGTGGTTGAGGCGTCCGTCGGCGGTCCGCAGGACCACCTCGAAGTTGCCCGGCTTGCCGTAGTCGCTCTGGATGAACCCCGGCGTGCTGCCGGGCGCCGCGTCGGAGGGGCCGAAGATGCCCGCGTCGCGCCAGGTGCCGCCGGACTGGTCGTAGAACCAGTGGTGCAGCCGCCCGCCCGTGGTGACGTGCACCGATTCCAGGTTCCGGTTGTAGGTGGTGCTCGTGAAGGCGGGCAGCCCGGAGGCATCGCTGCCGAAGGCCGCGGCGCGGGCCCACGGGAAGGGCGCGTCGCCCTCCCGCCACCAGTGCTGGAGCCGACCGCCGCCGGTCGTCGCGAGCATCTCGAAGTTGCGGTGCGCGCGGCCGTTGCCGCTCTCGAAGACGTTCCCGGTGTGCAGTCGGCGCTTGGTCCACGGGTCGGCGTTGGTGCCGCGTAGCCCGCACTTGGCCCAGTAGTCGATCTTCACCTCGCCGTAGGCGATCCGCCCGTAGCCCCCCACGTGGTAGCCCGTGCCCCAGGAGTTCTTGAAGAGCCAGCACCCGGCCGCGTCGTCGTAGCCGACGATCAGCACGCAGTGGCCGCCCGCGTAGTGGTCGCTGGTGCGCCGGTAGACGCCGGAGCCGAGCCCGAAGAAGTCGTCGTAGACGTCGAAGCAGGCCGTCAGCGGGCCGACCGTGTCCAGCCAGACCTTCTGCTGCTCGACGTCGCCGAGCCGGACGTAGTCGGCGATCCGCACGGTCCGGCCGGACCGGTCCCAGCTGGGCGTGTAGTCCGCCCGCCAGGCATCGCGGCGGTCGGCGGGCACGGAGGCCGGCGGGGTCGTGTACGGATAGCAGTCCGGGTCGCAGATGCCCCCGTTGACCTTGATCCAGTCCAGCGCGGTCTCGGGGTTGCTGCCCTGGCCGCAGCTGAACTTCAGGCCGTCGTGCACGTCCCCCTCGGAGCGCTCGGCCCACACCGCGTGCTCGATGCGCGCCATCGACTCGACCAGGCCGGTCGCGCCGAAGGCCCAGCAGGAGCCGCACGGATTCTGGTCCTTGACCTTGGTGATCCAGGGCCAGCCCCAGCGGCCCCGCCAGTCGACGGCGGCGGGCCGGGCCCCGACGACCGGCGGCTCCGTCTCCGGCAGCAGGCCGTGCGCCGCGCGGCGCCGGGTGAGGTCGCGGTTCGCGCTCTCGCGGCCGATGAGCGCCCGCAGGTCCACGGGGCCCGCCTCGGCGGCGGGCGTGAGGTTGGCCCCCGGCTCCAGACCCAGCGAGGGCCGCGGCACGGCTTGGTGGTCGGCGAGGTGTTCGCTCACCGTCCACGAGGCCCCGGCGCCGGCGAGCTGGGCCCGCAGCTCCCCGGCGAGCTGGACGCGGGCGGTGCGGTGCGGGTCGGGCCCGTCGTGCGGGTCGTGCTCGTCGTGCTGGTCGGACTGCTCCGGCATACCGGTCCCCCCAGATGCGTACGGATGCGAGGTCCCGGAGCGTCCATCCGGCGCGCACCGCCGTCAAGGGGGTCCGCGCGGTGGCACCGGGGCACGGGGGGAGCACCGGTGCGCGGAGCCCTGAGGGGGCGGGCCGCCCGTGCCCCGCCCCCACCACCGGGTGTCGGGGCGGGGGCGCGGGCGCGGTGCGGCTACTCGACGGGCAGCGCCGGGGCCGGTACCGGGAGGGCGGGGGCCGGGACGGGCAGCGCGGGGACCGGGACCGGGAGCGGCGGGAGTCCACCACCCGTCAGGACCGCCGCGACCAGGGCGACCAGGGACGACACGACGTCGGTGGACTTGGCCGCGGCGTCGGTCGAACAGCCGCAGGGTCCGGAGGCCTTGAGCAGCCCGTCGACGGCCTTCTTGAGGTTGTCCACGGCGACGGTGACCAGGTCCAGCGGGGCCGCCTTCGCCCCTGCGGCGGCGGCCGCGACCACCGGCAGCTTGGGCGCGTCGACCGGGAGCTTCGGCGCGTCGACGGGAAGCTTCGGGGCGTCGACCGGGAGCTTCGGGGCGTCGACGGGCAGCTTCGGGGCGTCCACCGGGAGCTTCGGCACGTCCACCGGGGGCTTCGGGAGGTCGACCGGCGGCTTCGGGACGTCGACCGGCGGCTTCGGGACGTCGACCGGGGGCTTCGGCAGCTTGGCGACGGCGTCGTCGATCGCCTTCTTCAGCTTGGCCGCGTCCGCCTCGGGGACCTTGCCGTCGGGGGCCTTGAGCACGGCGGAGATCAGGTCGGTGACGGCCTTGAGGATCTCGCCGGTCACCCCGAGGGACGCGACCTGCTGTTGCAGCGCGTCCGTCCCCGGGATGGCCCGGGACGAACCGGAGGCGACGGGCTTGTGCGCGTCCTGGGAGGCCGCCCCGGCGAGGCCGGGGGACGCGGCCAGCAGGGACACGCAGAGGACTGCGGGGACGGTGTAGCGGGTGAAGCGGCGCAACGTTCTCTCCTGTCAGGCGCGGTGACGGCATGGGACGTACCGCCGCCACCCACTCACGGACACCCCGTCAGATCCCGCAACTCGATGCCCTGCGGCCCACGCTGGGACACGCCGAGCAACTGGCGCACCCACCCCTGTGACCAGCGGCGATGACGTCACCCCCGGGGCGTGCTGCACCCTCGTGAACCGGCGCGGGGGTACGCGGCCCGCCGGGATCCCGCACCATCCGCACGGGACGGCCTACGGAAGCCGCGGCCGGACCTGCGTCCAGGCGTCCACGGCCGCGCCCAGCGGGTCGTCCGGCGCGAGGTGCGGCCGGACCAGCGCCAGCCACGGCAGCAGGTTCTTGATCCGGCGCAGGTGCAGGATGCGGGCCTTGGGCAGGTCGCGCCAGGAGCGGGCCTCGCCGGCCGCCGCCCCGGGGGTCAGGTCGATCAGCGCCAGCAGGTCCCGGCAGAGCGCCGCCGGGTCCCCGCCGGGCCCGGGGCCGAACTGCTGGATGAGGTAGCCCCGTACGGCCGCCTCCTCGGCGGCGGCCACCAGCGCGTCCTCCCCCGCCCGGGCGGCCTTGCGGCGGGTCGCGGCCACCGCCACGCGGCCCCAGCGCAGTCGCACCCCGTCCGGCAGCCGGCCGTCCCGCGACCGGCCCACGGCCAGCGCGCGCAGCTCCAGCGGCCTGGGCTCGTCGTCCAACGGCGGATCGGTGGCCAGCCAGAGCTCCAGCTCGCCCAAGGCGTGCCCGTCGGGCGGCACCGAGGTCAGCACCTGGCCCCGGGTGAGCAGGGCGACCACAGCGCCGGTCAGGTGCACCGTCGCCACGTTGCCCGCGGCGAAGAAAGCGACGGGGCGCCCGTTCCGCTCGATCCGGCGCAGCCCCAGCCTCGATTCCCCGGCCGCGTAGACCTGTCCGGCCCGCGCGACCCCGCCCACGCAGCGCACGACGCACACGCCACCGGACACGTCCGCTTCTTCGACGGAGTACACCTGCAACTCGGCGATCGACACACCGGCCCCCCTTCCCCGGCGGCACGCTACCGCGTCGACGCCCGCTCGGCCGGGGCCTTGCGGCCATCGCCCGCGCCGCCTGCCGCCGGCTCCGGAGCTCAGGGCCCGGACGGCTCCTCCAGCACCAGGCGGATCTCCGTCACCCGGTAGCCGGCGCGGTCGAAGGCGGCCGCCATCGGCCGGTTCACGGTGTCCGTGGTGGCGGTGATCCGGTCGGCGCCCTCGGCCGCGTGGAAGCGGGTGATCTCGCCGAGGACCTCGTCGATCAGCCCCTTGCCGCGCAGCTCGGGTACGACGCCGAGGTAGCCGACGTTGCGGTGGTAGGGGGTGCGGGAAGGGATCGCCATCCCCGCCGGGGTGCCGTCGGGCAGGTGGGCCAGGCGCCACCAGGAGCGCTCGCCCGGGCAGTCGAGGTAGTAGGCCAGGTCGTCCCGGGCCAGGGCTTCGGCGTCCATCGTGCGCAGCTCGGCCCGGGTGTGCAGGTCCAGGCTGCCGCGGGACAGCCGGGCGAAGAAGTCGAGGAACTCCTCGTCCGTGCCCTCCCGGAAGACCAGTCGGCCCGTGGGTTCCGCGGTCCCCGCCTCGGGCGTCCACTCGTAGCGCAGCCGCTCGACGGTGCTGGTCAGCCCCGCCCGGCGGGCGGCCTCCTCGCGCCAGGCGACCGCGCGGGCCAGCGCGGGGGTGGCCCGCCAGTCGTGCGGCAGCGACAGGTTGTACAGCGGCCGGATGCCGAAGGCCTCGTGACCGGCCGCCAGCAGCCGCACGGCCAGGTCGGCCGGGTCGGACACCTCGGGCCGCACCTGGAGGCAGTCGAGCGCCAGCGGGTGCTCGCTGTCGGCGCGGCCCCACCACAGGGCGCGGGCCAGGATCCGGCCCTCCTCGTCCTCGGCGAACCAGGTCCACTCCGGCCGGAGCTGGTTCGCCGCGAGTTCGTCCCGGACCCGCTGGGCGTCCAGTGCGGGTACGGGGTCGGTCGGGCCGTCGGCCGGGTAGGCGACGGCCCGTTCGAGGTCGGCGGGGTCTGTGGTGGCGGGGCGGAATCGAAGAGACATCCGCCGATGATCACATTCCGTGCCCGGTGGGGAAAGGGAGTTCTTCCTCCGCCGTCAGCGCCAGGTACGGGCGTCGCGGACCGCACCCGCCGCCAGGTCCAGGCGGCCCTGGAAGTCGCCCGAGCGGGTGGCGATGACCAACAGGGGCAGCCCCGCGGAGTCCCGGTAGGCGCTGTAGAACCCGAGCACCGCGTTCGGGTCGGACAACAGGTCCGCCGGGGGGCTCAGCCGGAGCAGTTCCGTGCCGTCGGCCCGGTAGACGACCGCGTTGTCCTTCGGTGTGAAGGGCCGGGTGTCCAGGGCTTCCACCACCAGCACCAGGGTCTCGCCGTCGTGCGTCCACGTCATGACCGACTGCGGCGGCGCGCCGTGATGCTTCTCGACCGCGGCGCCACCGTCGTTCCAACGGACGGTGCTCTCGCCGGCGGTCCAGTCGACCGTCATCTCGGGTTCCTTCGTCATTACTTGGGGATCTCCACGGGAGGGCCGACCGGGATCAGTCGGGCGCGGTCTTCGTAGTTCAGGATTTCCAGCTGGCTGACCCCGCCCGGCAGATGGCCCAGCGTCGGGTCCGTCTGGGGGCCGATGATGCTCTCCTGGATCCGGATGGGGTCACCGGTGTCCGGGAAGCGGTACCGCTGGAGCATCGAGACGTCGTCCTTCCAGTCGGTGCGGATGGCCAGTTGGTCGCGCACGAACTGCTGGTTGGGGACGCCTTCGAAGGTACCGAATCCACCGGGGCTGGTGGCCGGCTGCCCCTTGGACAGCACCATGTTGAACTCCTCGCCCGGCCGTGCCAGTCGGGAGGTGATCGGCGTCCCGTACATGTTCGGGGGTTCACGCTCGGCCTTGGGCAGTGCCAACTGCTCCTTGCCCGCCGCCGGGCAGCCGCTCAGGCCCAGCGGGTCGGCCCACACCAGCGGGTTGGTGACGTAGGCGACCGGGTTCGGGGACGGCGTCAGACCCAGCGGGTCGGAGGTCAGGTAGCGGGCCGTCTCCGGGTCGTAGGTCCGGAAGTGGTTGTGGTGGAGGCCCGTCTCCGGGTCGTAGTACTGGCCGGGGAAGCGCAACGGCGTGTAGGCGCTCGCATCGCGGTTCCAGCTCGTCGCGCCCCACACGGTGGCGCGGGTGCGCCAGGCGACGGACCCCTGCTCGTCGATCATCTCCGTCGGGGTGCCGACCAGGTCGGTGACGATGGCGAAGAACCGGCTGTCGATCTCCGGCTGTGGCAGCTCGCGCGGGTCCCCCGGCGCGGCTACGGGCCGGATGGACTCGACTTGGGTGAGTGGATGCAGACCGGCGTGCGTCCAGCTGAGCGTGACCTCGTGCGGGTTGTCCCGCACAAGGGTGGTCTGCTCGGCCAGTGTGGTCCCGTCCCACGTGAAGAGGGTTTCCTCCGCCACCACGGGGTCCGCGAAGGGTGTTTCACGTGAAACACCGACAACTCCCGCAGCGAGGACACCTGTTTCACGTGAAACATCTTCGGTTTCACGTGAAACACCGGCCGGATCGAGCCGCTGCTTGGCGATGCGGCGGCCGAGCCCGTCGTACCGGTAGCGCCAGCGGGTTCCGTCCGCGGTGGTGACCTCGGTCAGCCGGTCGTCCGCGTCCCAGACGTAGTGCCAGGTGTCGGGCTTGCGGGAGAGTCGGGTGCGCTGCCGCAGGACCACACGGCCCTGCGCGTCGTGCTCGTAACGGACCCGGCCCGCCCGGGTGATCCGGGTCCCGGTGTACTCGCGCTCGCCCACGGCGTCGGCGCCCGGGTGGGCCTGCGGCCAGTCGGCGGAAGTCTGGTTGCCCGCCTCGTCGTAGGCGTAGCGCTCCGACCAGGAGGCGGCGTCCACACCGGTGATCCGGGACGCGCTGTCCAGGGTGAAGCGGCGCGGACCGGTCGTCTCGTCGTCGATCTCCAGCAGGTTGCCGTCGGCCCGGTAGGCATAGCCGCGGCGTTGCAGGGTCCGTTGGTCCGAGCCGGTGATGTGCCGGGTGGTGAGCCTGCCCGCGGCGTCGAAGGTGTGGTGCAGGGTCGCGCTCTGCCCGATGCGCCGGGTCAGTTCACGGCCCGCGGCGTCCCGCTCGAAGGCCACGTCCCGGCCCGAGGCGTTCAGCCCCGTGCAGTGACCGGCCGCGTCGTAGGTCCAGTGGGTCCGCGCCCCGCTGGGCAGGGTCCGGGCCACGGGTCGGCTCAGCTCGTCGTAGGCGTAGCGGACCGCCCGCCCGTCCACGCGTTCCTCGGCCAGGCGCCCGTGCCGGTCGCGGATGCGCACCAGGTGGGTGCCATCGGTCGAGGTCACCGCCGCGGGCAGGTCGAAGACGTCGTACTCGAAGGTGGCCGTGCCCGTCGGGGAGGTCTTGCGGACGATCCGGCCGAGCACGTCCCGCTCGTAGGTGATCTCCTCGCCCGCCGCGTTCGTGCGGGAGGCGAGCCGTCCCGTCGGGTCATAGGCGTAGCTCAGGGTCCGGCCGTCGAAGTCCGTCTCCGAGGTCAGCCGGCCCGCCGCGTCGTAGGTGTACTCCCAGTTCAGGCCCTGGGGGTTGCGCACACCGATCAGCCGCAGTCCCGCGTCGTAGGTGTAGGCGTGCCGCACCCCGTCCGGTCCGGTGCGGGCGGCGAGGAGGTCGAAGTGGGTGTATTCGAACCGGGTCACCCCGCCCGACGGATCGGTGAAGGCCGTGCAGTTGCCCTCGCCGTCGTAGACCCAATGACGCTGCGCGCCGTCCGGGTCCACCCGGCGGGCGGGCTTGCCCTCGGTGGTCCACTCCATGAGCGTGACCCCGCCGAGCGGGTCGGTGACCCGGACCGGGCGGCCGAAGGCGTCCCGGTCGAAGCGGGTGACGGCGCCCAGCGGATCGGTGCTGGTGACCGGGAGGCCCGCCGCGTCACAGGTGGTGCGGGTGACCGCGCCCAGCGGGTTGGTGACCGCCGTGAGGTGGCCGCGCTCGTCGTGGGCGAAGGTCGTCACCGCGCCCGCCGAGGTGGTGAGCGAGGTGCGGTTGCCGCGCTCGTCGTAGCTCTGCCGGAGCACCGTGCCGTCGGCGTTCGCCACCCGGACGGGCAGACCCAGCCGGTCGTACTCGGTGCCCGCACTCCGGCCGTCGGGGCGGACGGAGCGGATGATCCGGCCCGCCCCGTCGTACTCCTGGTGGGAGGTGGCGCCGAGGGCGTCCGTGCGGCTGGTCGGCCGCCCCTGCCGGTCGTAGGCGTAGTGGGTGACGGCGCCGAGCGGGTCGATCTCGGCGACCACCCGGCGGTGCGCGTCGATCAGGTAACGGCGGGTCTCCCCCGCCGCGGTGGTGACGCTGGTGATCCGGTGACCGGTGGTCGGGTCGACGGCGTCGTAGTCGAGGGTGAGGGCGAGGTGTCCGCCGCTGCCGCCCTCGGCGACGCAGCGGTCCTGGTCGTCGTAGACGTAGTCGTAGCGGCTGTGGTTGGTGTCGGTCCAGGACGTGATCCGGCCGCGCTCGTCGTAGTCGAACCGCAGCGGCAGGCCCGAGGAGTTGGTCACGCCGGTGAGCTGACCGCCGGTGTAGTCGTACGCGAGGATCCGCGGGCCGCCGCTCAGGTGCAGGGCGGTGATCCGCCCGTCGGCCGTCTCCAGGTCCAGGTGGTAGCCGCCGCTGTGGGCTATGCCCACCGGGGTGCCCTCGGCGTCGTACTCGAAGGTGATGGTGTTGCCGTTGCGGTCCGAGAGCTCCGCGATCGGGGCCGAACCGCCCCCACCGGCCTCCGGGGCGGGCGCGGTGAAGCGGCGGACGTGGCCGGTCACCGGGTCGGTCAGCGTGTAGTCGCCTTCGGGGGTGCGCTCCAGGGGCCGGGACGGGCCCGTGGCGGGCAGCACCGGAACACCGGGGGCCGGATGCGGGTACCCGATCAGGAGGCCGTCCTCGGTGACCAGGACGACGCCCTCGGCGTCGATCTCCAGGTGCTGGTCGACCGTGCTGCTCCAGGAAGGCCCGAACCAGCGTCCCGCCGTGTAGCCGGACTCCGCCCGGCGCCCGAACACCAGGGGCAGGGCGCCCGGCAGCACCACGTCGGTCTGCGGCAGGTACATCCTGCCGGTGGCGAGGTCCACCGGGTCCGTGCCGCCGGTGGTCCGCTCGCCGTCCGGGGTCTTGTGAAGGTCCGGACCGTCCCCGGTGAGGGCCTTGCGGCCGGGCCCGGTCGGGATGTCGTCGGCGAGCTTGGCGACCGTACCGGCCTTCTTCGCCAGCCCGAGGCCCTTGGTGCCGATCAGCTCCGGAAGGAGCTTGCCGATGCCCTCGGAGGGGTCCTTCATGAACTGGTCGAGCATCTGCTTGCCCGCGCCCATGGGGTCGTTGACGGCGGTGACCAGTCCGGCGACCGTCGAGTTCAGGCTGGTCGCGTACTCGGCGGGATGGGTCAGGTTGTACGGGTCCGTCGGGTTGACCGAGCGGACGAAGTTGAGCAGTCCGGCCGTGCCCTTGATGACCCCGCCGGTGAGGTGCGTCTTGGCGATGTCGAGGTACTGCATCCCGTCGCCGAACTGTTCGCCGTACGAGGGCTTCTCCGGGGCCGCGTCCCGCGCCGCGCGGACCGCCGTGCGGGCCGTCTCCGCCACCTCGTTGCGCTGCTTGCGGGCCCCGTCGAGCTTGTCCTGGGCCGCGTGGGCGAGTGCGGTGCCCGGGTCGGTGAAGCCGCCCGGCTTGGGCGGCAGGGTGTCCTTCTTCGCGTCGATGGCGTCGTTGTAGGCGTCGACCTGCTTGTTGTAGGCGTTGCGGGCGTCCGTCGAGGCCTTCTTGGCCGCGTCGTAGTCCGCCAACGCCTCCTTGGCCTGACCCTGCGCCCACTCCACCGTCTCGGCGAAGCCCCCCACGGCGACGGCGGCCTTGCCGAAGGACTCGGCCGCCTTGAACCAGCGCGGCGGTTCCTTCGCGACCGATTCTCGGAAGGCGTCCGCCGTCTTGCCCTTCAGGCCGTCCGCGTCCATCCCCTTGAGCCCGCTGCCGACCTTGTCGAAGGCCGCTTTGAAGTCCTGGAGGTGCGCGGCCTGGGCCCGGATCTTGGAGACGCTGCCGTAGACCAGCTTGTGCGGGTCGTCGGTCTGACCGAGTTCCAGCTCGGCGACGTCCGCGCCCAGTTGGTTGGCGGCGGAGCGGCTCTTGTCCCGGATCCAGTCGCCCGCGTCCTCCAGCCCCACCTTGTCGGCCAGCCCGGCGACCTTGTCGCCGGTCCATTCGATGGCGTCGCCGACGTCTTCGACGCGGTCCTCGACCCAGTCCTCGACGGGGTCCGGAATGAAGTCGCCGAGCCCCATCTACTTGCCGTCCCCGCTGCCGGTGGCCTGGTCGACCATGTCTTTCAACGAACCGATCTTTCCGGTGGTCATCAGCTTGTCGCCGGTCTGGGACCAGGTGTCCTTGATGTCCTGGCCGCTCTTCGCGAACGACTCGGGGCTGTAGTCGGGCTTGTACACGTCCGCCCGGAAGATGTCGCCCCAGCCCTTCTCCTCGATCTCGTCCTCGCTCGCGTGCGGGTTCCCGTACGCCGAGTTGGCCGCGACCTTGAACGCGCCCTGGATGTAGTGGTCTTCCTCCCACAGCGTCCCCGCGGAGATCCCCAGCGCCTGCGCCAGGGTGCTCGCGTCCTGGACAAGGGAGCGCACGCCCCACTCCCAGCGTTCGCAGAAGTCCTCGAAGTCCGTGGCCAGGCCGGCGTGACCGGCTTCCATCCCGGTCATCGACAGCGAGCTGAACCCGGCCCCCATCGAGGCCCCGCCCGCGTCGGCACCGGACTCCCGCAGCTCGCCCACCGCCGCCCGCAGACCGTCCTGGACGCTCTTCACGGCCTCCGGCGCGACCGCCAGGTCCTGGTCACCGCTCACGCCGTCACCGCCACGGCATCGGGGACGATGCCCACGACCGGCGGGAAGAGCATCGCGCCCTCCCCGTCCGCCACGTTGACGGCGATACCGGTCGGGCCCTCGGCTCCGGGAACGACCGTGTCGGCCAGCCGGGCGCCGAGCACCGCGAGGTACTCCCACTCCCGGTCCCCGGCGCCGCGTGCGAGCGCGAAGCGCGCCAGGGCGGCCTCGTCCGTGAAGGCGTAGATCCAGCGGACCCCGCCCTGCTCGCCCGACATCAGGGCGCCGTCGGTGAGCGGAGCCAGCAGGAGCGCGCGCCGGAATTCGCCGAGCAAACGCGGTGGATGTCCGGATCCGCCCCTCAGGTCGGATATCTCCTCGGTCAGTCCCATGTCCTGTGCCCCGTTCCCGGAGGTGCCGGGTCGGCCCCCGATTCGCACACGTTACTCAGCACCGAGGGCCGGCCACCCCTGGGGGTGACCGGCCCTCGCTGATGCGGCGAACGGTTGCTCAGGACCAGGTGACCAGGCGCTTCGGGTGCTCCAGGACCGCCGCGATGTCCGCGAGGAAGCGGGAGCCCAGCTCGCCGTCGATCAGCCGGTGGTCGAAGGACAGTGCCAGGGTGGTGACCTGACGTGCCTTCACCTTGCCCTTGTGGACCCACGGCTGGAGCTTGATCGCACCGACCGCGAGGATCGCGGACTCGCCGGGGTTCAGGATGGGCGTACCGGTGTCGACGCCGAAGACGCCGACGTTGGTGATGGTGAGGGTGCCGCCCTGCATGTCCGCGGGGGAGGTCTTGCCCTCGCGGGCCGTCGCCACCAGGTCGGACAGGCCCTGCGACAGCTCCGCCAGGGTCTTGACGTGCGCGTCCTTGACGTTCGGCACGATCAGACCGCGCGGGGTGGCCGCCGCGATGCCCAGGTTCACGTAGTGCTTGAGCACGATCTCCTGGGCCGCCTCGTCCCAGGACGCGTTGACGTCCGGGTTGCGGCGGACGGCGATGAGCACGGCCTTGGCGATGAGCAGCAGCGGGTTGATCCGCAGCCCCGCCAGGTCCGGGTCGTCCTTCAGCTCCTGGACGAGCTTCATCGTGCGCGTCACGTCGAGCGTGACGAACTCGGTGACGTGCGGGGCGGTGAAGGCGGAGCTGACCATGGCCTGGGCCGTGACCTTGCGGACGCCCTTGACCGGGATGCGGGTCTCCCGCGCGTCCGGCGCCGACACGGCCGCGGCGGCCGGTGCGGCCTGGGCCGCGGGGGCGACGGGAGCCACGGCGGGCGCGGCCGGCCGCGGAGCCAGCGCGGCGGAGGCCGCCGCGTGCACGTCCTCGCGGGTCACGACGCCACCGTCACCGGTGGGCACGATCGCCGCCAGGTCGATGCCGAGGTCCTTGGCGAGCTTGCGGACGGGCGGCTTGGCCAGCGGACGCTCGGCGCCCTGCTGCCCGTGGCCGCCGTAGCCGTTGCTGCCCGATCCGTTCGAGACCGCGACCACCGGAGCCGCCGGAGCGGGTACGACGGGGGCGGGTACGACGGGCGCGGCCGCTGCCACGGCCTCCGGCGCGGCCTTGCGCGGGCGGCGCTTGGTGGAGGCGGTGGAGACGCCGTAACCGACGAGGACGGGCTGGCGCGCGGCCGGCGCGGCCTCCTCCGCCGCGGGAGCGGCCTCGGCCGCGGCGACGGCCGGGGCGGCGGCCGGGGCCGCGTCGTCGGCTCCGGTCCGCACCGAGATGATCACCTGGCCGACGTCGACCGTGGTGCCCTCGGCGAAGCGCAGCTCCTGGACCACGCCGTCGAAGGGGATCGGCAGCTCGACGGCCGCCTTCGCGGTCTCGACCTCGCAGACCACCTGGCCGTCCGTGACCGTGTCCCCGGGCTGCACGAACCACTTGAGGATCTCGGCCTCGGTGAGGCCCTCGCCCACGTCGGGCATCTTGAATTCGCTGATCGTCACGAAAATCTCCTCAGTACGCCAGCGAGCGGTCGACGGCGTCGAGCACCCGGTCCAGGCCGGGCAGGTACTCGTCCTCCAGGCGGGCCGGCGGGTACGGCGCGTGGAAACCACCGACGCGCAGCACCGGCGCCTCCAGGTGGTAGAAGCACCGCTCCGTGATCCGCGCGGCGATCTCCGAGCCGACGCCCAGGAACACCGGGGCCTCGTGCACGACGATCAGCCGGCGGGTCTTCTCCGCCGAGGTCTGGATGCCGTCGAAGTCCACCGGGGACATGGACCGCAGGTCGAGGACCTCGACCGACTTGCCCTCCTCGGCGGCGGCCGCGGCGGCCTCCAGGCACACCTTGACCATGGGTCCGTAGGCGGCCAGGGTCACGTCCGACCCCTCCCGCGCGACCCGCGCCTTGTGCAGCTCGCCGGGGATCGCCTCGACGTCGACCTCGCCCTTGTCCCAGTAACGGCGCTTCGGCTCGAAGAAGATCACCGGGTCGTCGCTCTGGATGGCCTGCTGGAGCATCCAGTAGGCGTCCGCCGCGTTCGACGGCGAGACCACCTTGAGGCCCGGCACGTGCGCGAACAGCGTCTCGGGGGACTCGGAGTGGTGCTCGACCGCGCCGATGCCGCCCGCGTACGGGATGCGGATGACGATGGGCATCTTGATCTTGCCCAGCGAGCGCGCGTGCATCTTCGCGAGCTGGGTGACGATCTGGTCGTAGGCGGGGAAGACGAAACCGTCGAACTGGATCTCCACCACGGGCCGGTAGCCGCGCAGCGCGAGCCCGATCGCGGTGCCGACGATGCCCGACTCGGCGAGCGGGGTGTCGATGACCCGCTCCTCGCCGAAGTCCTTCTGCAGGCCCTCGGTGATCCGGAAGACACCGCCCAGCTTGCCGACGTCCTCGCCCATGATGAGGACCTTGGGGTCGTTCTCCAGCGCCTTGCGCAGCGAGTCGTTGAGCGCCTTGGCGATGGTCAGTTTCTGTACCGGCATGGTCACTCCCCACCCTCGAAGGACGCGAGGTAGGCGGCGAACTGTGCGCGCTCCTCGTCGACGAGCGCGTGCCCGTCGGCATAGACGTTCTCGAAGATCGCCATGGTGTCCGGGTCGGGCATGGCCCGCACGACCTCGCGGACGTGCTTGCCGAGGGCCTCGCTCTCGGTCTCCAGCTCCTCGAAGAACGCCTCGTCGGCGTCTCCGCTCGCGAGCAGGTACGTCTTGAGGCGCAGGATCGGGTCCTTGACCTCCCAGGCCGCGCGCTCCTCGTCCCGCCGGTACTTGGTCGGGTCGTCCGAGGTGGTGTGGGCGCCCATGCGGTACGTGAAGGCCTCGACCAGCGTCGGACCCTCGCCGCGGCGCGCGCGGTCCAGGGCCCAGCGGGTCACGGCCAGGCAGGCCAGGACGTCGTTGCCGTCGACCCGTACGCCCGGGAAGCCGAAGCCCTGGGCGCGCTGGTAGAGCGGGACGCGCATCTGGCGCTCGGTGGGCTCGGAGATCGCCCACTGGTTGTTCTGGCAGAAGAACACCACGGGGGCGTTGTAGACGGCCGCGAAGGTGAACGCCTCGGCCACGTCGCCCTGGCTGGAGGCGCCGTCGCCGAAGTACGCGACGACCGCGGAGTCCGCGCCGTCCTTGGCCACGCCCATGGCGTAACCGGTCGCGTGCAGCGTCTGCGAGCCGATCACGATCGTGTACAGGTGGAAGTTGTTGAGGGTCGGGTCCCATCCACCGTGGTTCACACCGCGGAACATGCCCAGCAGGTTGGTCGGGTCGACCCCGCGGCACCAGGCGACGCCGTGCTCGCGGTATGTGGGAAAGACGTAGTCCTCGTCGTTCAGCGCGCGGGCGCTGCCGATCTGAGCGGCTTCCTGGCCCAGCAGCGAGGCCCACAGGCCCAGCTCGCCCTGGCGCTGGAGCGCGGTGGCCTCGCCGTCGAAACGGCGGGTCAGGACCATGTCGCGGTAGAGACCGCGCAGGTCGTCTCCCGTGATGTCCTCGACGAAGGCCAGGAATTCCGCGTTCTCAGGATGGTCCGCGGCCGAAACCCGGGTCCCCTCGGGCGTCAGCAGCTGTACGAGCTGGGGCTCGGCACTTTCGGTGGCGGCGGCAGCGGCGGCCTTCTTGCCGGCGCTCGCGGCGCCGGCCGCTCGCTTGGTGCCGCTGCTGCGTCGCGGCTTGCGCGCGGCAGTGCTCTCCACGGTCACGTGTGCTCCTCCGTCGGTCCGGCACCCGGGTTCTCCGGGGACCAGTGCGGCTCGCCAAAATCCGTGCGCGCGCACGGGGTGGGTGCGACGCGTAGGGATTCCGGCGTGACAGGTGCCCCGGCGAGTGCCCTGCACAATGCACGTTACCCAGTGCGTCGCATATCTGCGAAACCCCGTTTGACCTGCGATTTTGCTTGGATTTCCAAGTAAATCCGAGGATCCGGGAACAACCACTGGTCACAGCCTTGCAGGGGGCCGGAACAACGGCACGTTATCCCGGCCTCTTGCGGCAGGGAAGGGGTGAGTGTGTGAAACTGATTCTGTGCGCGAAGACGGAAAAATCAAGGTATTCCTCCTGGACGACCACGAAGTGGTACGCCGAGGTGTCTATGAGCTGTTGTCGGTCGAAGAGGACATCGAGATCGTCGGCGAGGCCGGTACGGCCGCTGACGCTCTGGTCCGCATCCCGGCCACCCGCCCCGACGTCGCCGTGCTCGACGTCCGCCTGCCGGATGGCAGCGGCGTCGAGGTCTGCCGCGAGGTGCGCTCCCAGAACGAGGACATCAAGTGTTTGATGTTGACCTCGTTCGCCGACGACGAAGCGCTCTTCGACGCGATCATGGCGGGCGCCTCCGGGTACGTCCTCAAGGCCATCCGCGGCAACGAGCTGCTGCACGCCGTCCGTGACGTGGCGGCCGGCAAGTCGCTGCTGGACCCCGTCGCCACGGCGCGGGTGCTGGAGCGGCTGCGCGACGGCAAGAACGGGAAGGGCGACGACCGCCTCTCGAACCTGACCGAGCAGGAGCGCAAGATCCTCGACCTGATCGGCGAGGGCCTGACGAACCGCGTGATCGGTGAGCGCCTGCACCTGGCCGAGAAGACGATCAAGAACTACGTCTCCAGCCTGCTGTCCAAGCTGGGCATGGAGCGCCGCTCCCAGGCCGCCGCCTACGTGGCCCGCCTCCAGGCCGAGAAGCGCTAGGACGGCTCCCCCAGCCGCCCCACCGCCCCCGCCGACCCGGCACCGCCGGTACCGGCACCGCGACGCCCCGTGGCCGCACGTTCGCCGTGTGATTCCACGGGGCACGCTGTTTAATTCGGGACCAACGTCCCCGATCATCGGGGCGGGCTCCTCTTTCCCGGCACGGTGTCGGCAGCGGACAGTGGACGGCATGTCCCCTGAGGAACTCCACGCCATCGAACTGCTGCGCCAGGTGCCGTACGGCCGGGTCGCCACCAGCATGCGCGCGCTGCCCTTCCTCGCCCTGGCCCGCCACATCGTGGTCGACGGCAAGGTGGTGCTGAGAATGCACGCGGGCTTCGGTTATCACCAGGCCTGCAACGGCAGCGTGGTCGCCTACGGCGCCGACAACTTCAATACCGGGGACCCCCGGTTGTGGTCGGTGCAGTTCACCGGAACGGCACAGATCGTCGAGCCGACCACGGCAGAACTGGAACTCTTCGGTCCAGGTCCGCATTTCATCGACGGCGCGGTCTTCGACCCCGTCTACATGCGAATCGAGCCGCAGTTCGTGACGGTCCACGCGCTGGCCGGTAATCACGACCGGCAGTACCAGCACGCCCTCTGAGCAGCACGATCTCCGAACAGCACGGCCTCCGGGCA
The DNA here is from genome assembly GCF_044454405.1 of Streptomyces sp. NPDC051555. NCBI lineage: Bacteria > Bacillati > Actinomycetota > Actinomycetes > Kitasatosporales > Streptomycetaceae > Streptomyces > Streptomyces sp. NPDC051555. Next base: position 131,490 of record NZ_JBITDP010000015.1, read on the forward strand.
GTACGTTCTCCGAACAGCGGGAACGCCGAGCACGCGGACGGGCCCGGCGGAAGGAATTCCGCCGGGCCCGTCCGCGTGCTCCTGCCGCTGTCCCGCTAGGGGGTGTCCGGGGAGGGGCTCGACGGCTTGCTCGACTGCGACCTCGACGGCGCCGGGGACGACGGCGTGTGCGAGGGCTCGCTCGACGACTCCGAGGTGGACGGCGTCGGCGACGGGCTGTAGCTCGGCGTCCGCGACCGGCTCGGGGTCGAGGAGTAGCTCTCGCGCGTGCGCGGGGACTCGGGCGTGTCCGAGGGCGAGGTCTCGGGGCTGCTCGGCGAGCTCTGCCCGCTGCTGGGCGGGCTCTGCGAGCTGCTCTGCTCGGTGCTGGGGCTGCCCTTGCTGCCGGTCTGGTCCAGGGCGTAGACCACCCCGCCCGCGATCGCGATCACCGCGAGCGCCGCGAAGAGGACCATCTTCCAGCGGCCGCCGCCGGAGCCGCCCTGGCCGTTCCCGTGGCCCTGGCCGCCGTCGTGGTAGCCACCGCCGCCGCCGGGGAAGGCCGAGCCGTCGTCCGGGTTCAGCGGCGGCACCATCGGCTGCTGGAACTGCGAGGTCGTGGCGTTCGAGGGGTACTGCTGGCGGCCGCCGGTGTTCCCCATCGGCATGGCCGTGGTCGCGGCCCCGCCGCGCCCGTGCGGCAGCGTCATGGAGATCGGACCGGTGTTCCAGGTGCCCGTGTTCGCGCCCTGGTCCTGGAGCATCTGGAGGGCGTACCCGACCAGACCGCGCATCTCCTCGGCGCTCTGGAACCGGTCGTCCGGGTCCTTGGCCAGGGACCGCATGACCAGTCCGTCGAGCTCCTGCGGGATCGCGCCGCCCTCGGGCAGCTGCGAGGGCGGCACCGGTGCGTCCTGTACGTGCTGGTAGACCACCGACAGCGGCGTCTCGCCCGTGAACGGGGGTCGCAGCGCGAGCAGTTCGTACAGCAGGCAGCCGGTGGCGTACAGGTCGGAGCGGTGGTCGACGGCCTTGCCGAGCGCCTGCTCGGGGGAGAGGTACTGCGGGGTGCCCATGACCATGCCGGTCTGGGTCATCGTCGACTGCGCGCCGTGCAGGGCGCGCGCGATGCCGAAGTCCATCACCTTCACCGCGCCGGTGTTGGTGATGATGACGTTGGCGGGCTTGATGTCGCGGTGCACGATGCCGTGCTGGTGCGAGTAGGCCAGGGCCTCCAGCACGCCGGACACGATGATCAGCGCCTGGTCGGGGCCCGGGGCCTCGGCGCTGATCAGCAGGTCGCGGATGGTGCGTCCCTCGACCAGCTCCATCACGATGTACGGGACCACGTTGGGGCCGACCCGGTCCTCGCCCGAGTCGTAGACGGCCACGACGGCGTGGTGGTTCAGGCCCGCGACCGACTGTGCCTCGCGGGTGAAGCGGGCTTTGGAGACCGGGTCCTCGGCGAGGTCCGCGCGCAGCAGCTTCACGGCGACGGTCCGCCCCAGGCGCACGTCCTCGGCGGCGAACACCTCCGCCATGCCGCCGCGGCCCAGGCGGTGGGTCAGCCGGTACCGGCCGTCACCCACGATCCCGCCGGCGCCCCAGTGCTCAGGACCATCAGCCATCCCGGCGCCGTTTCCCTCGGGTTCGGGTGCCATCAGTCCTCGCCGTCGTCTCTCTGGGCCGCACAAGCGGTGGGTCTTGTTCGGAGTGCTCCGATGAACGCTACAGCCTCGGCGCGACTCGCCGACCGGCTCGACGGCCTGTCCCCGTGTGGTCACGGATCGGGCAGCTGGCTTGACGTGGGCTTGCCCTCCGGCAGACTGGGCGCGATATGCGCTCCGTCGGACGCGTGCGCACACTGCTTGAGGGGAAGCGACAGTCATGAGCCAGGACGGCACTGAGGGCCGGTACGCGGGCGGGTCCTTGGCCGGCGGCCGGTACCAGCTGCGGGACTTGCTCGGCGAGGGCGGCATGGCGTCCGTGTACCTCGCGTACGACTCCGCGCTCGACCGGCAGGTCGCGATCAAGACCCTGCACAGCGAGCTCGGTCGGGAGCAGTCCTTCCGCGAGCGCTTCCGCCGCGAGGCCCAGGCTGTAGCGAAACTGTCGCACACCAACATCGTGTCGGTGTTCGATACCGGCGAGGGTGATCTCGGCGGCATGCTCATGCCGTACATCGTCATGGAGTACGTGGAGGGCCAGCCCCTCGGCAGCGCGCTCCAGTCGGACATCACGCAGTACGGGGCGATGCCGGCAGACAAGGCGCTGAAGGTCACCGGCGACGTGCTGGCGGCCCTGGAGACCAGCCACGAGATGGGCCTGGTGCACCGGGACATCAAGCCGGGCAACGTGATGATGACCAAGCGCGGCGTGGTCAAGGTCATGGACTTCGGCATCGCGCGCGCCATGCAGTCGGGCGTCACCTCCATGACCCAGACCGGCATGGTCGTGGGCACCCCGCAGTACCTCTCCCCCGAGCAGGCGCTCGGCCGGGCCGTCGACGCGCGCTCCGACCTCTACTCGGTCGGCATCATGCTCTTCCAGCTGCTGACGGGCCGCCTGCCCTTCGAGGCGGACTCGCCGCTGGCGATCGCGTACGCGCACGTGCAGGAGGAGCCGGTCGCGCCGTCCTCCATCAACCGCTCCGTGACGCCCGCGATGGACGCGCTGGTCGCCCGCGCGCTGAAGAAGAACCCGAACGAGCGCTTCCCCACGGCCGATGCCATGCGCGGCGAGGTCCTGCGCGTGCTGTCGGCGGGGCAGACCGGGGCTCCCGTGATCGTCACGGGCGCGCCCGTGAGCAGCGGCGCCGGGGTGTCCTCGGCCGTCTTCCCGCCGGTGGACTCCGGTTTCCAGTCCCCGCCGCCGCACGCGCTGCAGCAGCCGTACCAGTCGTCGCCGTACGGGCCCGCCACCCCGGCGCCGCAGCACCAGCAGACGCCGCCGCCCGCGTACGCGTATCCGCACCAGCAGCAGCACACGCCGCCGCCCCAGCAGCAGCACGCGCAGTACGCCCCGCACGCGCCGCAGACCCCGCCGCCCTTCACCATCTCGCCCGCGGCCACCAGCGCGTCCACGAGCGGCGGGGGCGCCGGCGGCGGCCGGAACACCCCGGTGATCGTCGGATCGATCGTCGTGGCCCTGCTCGCCATCGGCGGTCTGATCACGGCGATCTCGTTGAGCGGCGGCGACAAGGGCGGTGACGAGCCGAAGGCGGGCTCCACCGTGAGCTCGTCGCCCTCGGCGAAGAGCGGCCACAAGGGTCCGGACACCACCCGCACCATCGACGCGGCGAAGTGCAAGGAAGCCACGAAGTCGTACAAGGACGCGACCAAGGTCGACGCCCCGGACTTCCGGTACAAGGACGTCCGGTCGGTGAAGGAGTGCCTCCAGGCCGCGGGCTGGAAGTTCACCATCCAGACGCGCGACGAGGCGGTCTACGGCCAGGACACGGTGCTGGAGCAGCTGCCCGCGGCCATGGCCGACGTGCCGAAGGACGGCGCCGAGTTCACCCTCGTCGTCTCCACCGGAGACCCGCAGTAGCCCCACCGCAGGACACGACGGCATCCCGGGCACCCCTGATGGGGCGCCCGGGATGCCGCTTTTGCCCCACCGTGTAAATCTGAGCGTGACACCTCGGTCGCTCGGGACGGGAGGGGCTCCCCGTGACGCAGTACTTCCGCCGGCCCGCCGGGACCGCGTCGGGCCCGGCCGCATCGCCCCTGGCCCTCACGGCCTTCGCCGTACTGGCCCTCACCTGCCTCGCGCCCGCCTCCGCGGCCCTGGCCGCACCGCCCGCGCCCGCCGTGCGCCCCGTCCCCCTGACCGTGCGCGCCGCTCCGCTGCCCGGGTACGCCGTCCCCGTGCCCGTCCGCTACGTCCTGCCCGGGTACGACGGCCCCGAGGACGACGAACTGGCGGGCAGCGTCGCGGGCGCCGGACGCGAGCACCCCGGCCGACCGGCCGCCGAGCCCGCGAACCCGGAGACCGTCCTGGCCTCCCGGCCGCTCCTGCCGGTGCGGCCGCGCCCCGCCGAGCGGGTCGCCCCGGCGCAAGCCGAGCCGAGCCGGCCGCCCGGGCCGCAGGCCCAGGCGATGGGCGGCGGGCCGGGTGGACGGGCCGCCGACCTGGCCGCGCACATACTGCCGCTGGGTACGGGATTCGCCCTGATGGGACTGGGTCTGGGGTACATGGGCGTGCGGCTGCGCCAGCTCTGACACGAGGGCCGAAAGGACCGGGTCCCCCTCACGGAGTAGGCCTTTTGGCGGTTGTCCTGGCCTGCATACTCGGTATACATACTGAGTATGTCTATCCGCCATGGCCTCCTCGCCCTCCTGGAACGGGGACCTCGGTACGGCTCACAGCTGCGCACCGAGTTCGAATCCCGCACCGGTTCCACCTGGCCTCTCAACGTCGGGCAGGTCTACACGACCCTCGCCCGCCTGGAACGTGACGGCCTGGTCGCCCCCGGCGGCGAGGACGCCGCGGGCCACACCCTGTACGCCATCACCGACGCCGGCCACCAGGAACTGTGTTCCTGGTACGAGCGCCCCGTCGACCGCACCAACCCGCCCCGCGACGAGCTGTCGATCAAGCTCGCCATGGCCGTGGGCGCCCCCGGCGTGGACATCCGCGCCGTCATCCAGTCCCAGCGCCACGCCACGATCCGGGCGATGCAGGACTACACCCGGCTCAAGGCCCAGGCGCTCGCCGCCATCGAGAGCGGGAAGTCCCAGGAACGCGACGACGTGGCCTGGCTGCTGGTCGTCGAACAGTTGATCTTCCAGACCGAGGCCGAGGCCCGGTGGCTCGACCACTCCGAATCCCGGCTGGTGCGGCTCTCCGTCCTGGCCGAACGGGGAGCCCCGGCGCCCGCACCATCGACGGCCGACCCGGGGCCCGATCCGGGACCCGCCCCGGCACGAGCCGCCTCCAGCACCGCTTCCACCACCGCCCAGCCGTCCCGAGGGGGACTTCCGCATGCCTGACCAGCACCAGCACCAGCAGCCGCACCAGAGCCCGCGCCACGGCCGCCCGGCCCGGGACGCCCAACAGCCCGTCCTCCAGCTGGACCAGCTCGTCCGTACCCACGGCAGCGGCGCCACCGAGGTGCACGCCCTGCGGGGCATCAACCTCAGCGTCTACCCCGGTGAGCTCGTCGCCGTCATGGGCCCCTCCGGCTCCGGCAAGTCCACCCTGTTGACCCTCGCGGGCGGGCTCGACACCCCCAGCAGCGGCCGGGTCATCGTCGAGGGCACCGACATCACCACGGCGAACCGCAAGCAGTTGGCCGCCCTGCGCCGGCGCAGCATCGGCTACGTCTTCCAGGACTACAACCTCATACCGGCGCTCACCGCCGCCGAGAACGTGGCCCTGCCCCGCGAGCTGGACGGGACCTCCGCCCGCAAGGCCCGGGTCTCCGCCCTGGCCGCCCTCGAAGAAATGGGGCTGGGCCAGCTCGCCGACCGCTTCCCCGACGAGATGTCCGGCGGTCAGCAGCAGCGCGTGGCCATCGCCCGCGCCCTGGTGGGCGACCGCCGCCTGGTCCTGGCCGACGAGCCGACCGGCGCCCTGGACTCGGAGACCGGCGAGTCCGTGCTCGGGCTGCTGCGCTCCCGCTGCGAAGCGGGCGCCGCCGGCATCCTGGTCACCCACGAGCCGCGCTTCGCGGCCTGGGCGGACCGGGTGGTCTTCCTGCGCGACGGCAGCGTCGTCGACGAGACCCTGCGCCAGGGGGCCGACTCCCTGCTGTCGGGGCTGGGGACCGCCCAGTGAAGGCCTGGTACCACTCCTGGATCGCGGCCCTGCGGATCGCCCGCCGCGACGCCTGGCGCGCCAAGGGCCGCAGCGCCCTCGTCCTCGCCATGCTGGCACTGCCCATCATCGGGGTGAGCGCCGCAGACCTCACCCTGCGCAGCGCCGAACTCACCACCGCCCAGACCCTGGACCGCAAGATCGGCAGCGCCGACGCCGTGCTGAGCGCCGGCCTCGGCGCGCCCCTCTACCAAAGCCCCGACGGAGAGAGCTACGCGCCCGTCGGCGGCTACAAGAACTACCAGCCGCCCAAGAACGACGATCGGTCGGAAAACCTCAAGGCAGCGGTCCCGGCCGGCGTGGAGAGCGTCAAGAACAGCCTGGGCCACGCGAAGGTGCGCACCACACACGGGCTGCTGAGCACCCAGATGCGCGAAGTCGACGCCGCGAGCCCGCTGGTCAAGGGCATGTTCACGCTCACCGGCGGGCGGCTGCCCCAGCAGAACGGCGAGATCGTCGCCACCGACGCCTTCCTGGCCGAGTCCGGGTACTCCGTCGGCTCCACGGTCACCCCCCGGGGCACGAACACCTCGTACAAGATCGTCGGCTCGTACGAACTGCCCAACAGCCTCGGGAGCACGGAGCTGCTCGCCCCGCCCGGGAGCCTGCTCGCCCCGCTCGACCGCACACTGACCGAGGCCGGGCTCAGCTCCGTCCGGGCCGTCGACACCTACCTCGTGAAGGTCGGCGGCGAAGGTTTCACGTGGAACATGGTCAAGGAGATCAACGCCAAGGGCGCGGTCGTCCTCTCCCGCGCCGTGACCCTCAAGCCGCCGGCCGACTCCGCGGTGCCGCTGTACCAGCAGGAGGAGCGGAACACCTTCACCGGACAGACCGGCCGGGCCACCGCCATGGCCATCGCGGCGACCGTCGTCGGTCTCGCCATGCTGGAGATCTGCCTGCTGGCGGGTCCCGCCTTCGCGGTCGGCGCACGTCGCTCGCGACGCCAGCTCGGCCTGGTCGGCGCCAACGGCGGCGACCGGCGGCACATCCGGTCGATCGTGCTCTCGGGCGGCCTCGTGCTCGGCGTCATCGCCGCCGTCATCGGCACGGGCCTCGGGGCGGTGCTCACCCTCGTCCTGCGGCCGTATCTGGAGGAGAAGCTCGGCGCCCGTTTCGCCGGCTTCAACGTGGTACCGCTGGAGCTCGTCGGGATCGCCCTGCTGGCCGTGCTGACCGGCCTGCTGGCCGCGATCGTCCCGGCCATCACCGCCTCCCGGCAGACCGTCCTCGCCTCGCTCACCGGCCGGCGCGGGGTGCGCAGGTCCAACCGGATCCTGCCGCTCCTGGGTCTGCTCGCCCTCGCCGGGGGCGCGGCCATCGCGCTCTACGGCACGGTGTCCGGCATGGGCTTCATCGTCGTCGCGGGCGGCAGCGCCATCGCCGAACTGGGCCTCGTCGCCATGACCCCGATGCTGGTCGGCCTGTTCGGCCGGGTCGGGCGCTGGCTGCCCCTCTCCCCGCGGCTCGCCCTGCGCGACGCGGTGCGCAACCGCGGGCGCACGGCCCCCGCCGTGGCCGCCGTCCTGGCCGCCGTGGCCGGCACGGTCGCCGTGGCGACGTACCAGCACAGCAAGGAGGTCCAGTCCGTTCACGAGTACACGGCCAAGCTGCCCAGCGGCTCCGGCACCATCGTCATGAACGAGGCGGGCGGCTACCGCGATGTGCCCGCCGTGCGCGACGCCCTGTCCCAGCAGTACCCGGTGGCCGTCCGCGCCGATGTGGACCGGCTCGTCGTCGGCAAGGCCAGCTGCGAGCGCTACGGCGAGAGCACCAAGGGCTGCGGCACCGCCGAGCTCATCGTGCCCAAGGAACAGCGCTGCCCCCTCGACGAAGCGGAGCACGGCCCCGCCTCCTTCGGCCTCGAAGAGCAGAAGAAGCTGCTCAAGGACTGGCGCTGCGCGCGGGCCGACTACTTCGCCCCGAACCAGACCGTCGTCGCCGACCAGAAGCTGCTGACCGCACTGGCGGTCACCGACCCCGGCACCGTGGCGGCCCTCACCTCGGGCAAGGCCGTCTCCTTCGACAAGCGCAACGTCAAGGACGACAAGGTCACCATCCGGCTGATCACCGACAAGGAGAAGGCCGAAGCCGCGCGGTCGACCCGCAAGGAACTGCCGGGCGAGGACAAGGTGTTCCCCGTCCACCAGGCACCGGACTCCACCAAGGCGTACGGGATCCAGCTGATCCTGCCGCCGACCGCCGTGAAGGCCGCCGGGATCACCACCGCCCCCTTCGGCTCCTACTTCACCCTCGACGGCTCCCTCACCTCCACCCAGAAGCAGAAGCTCGCCGGGGACCTCGACCGGATGGGCGCGGACGCCGAAGTGTTCGTCGAAGCCGGCTACCAGGCGCCCTCCAGCATCGTCCTGATGGCCCTGACCCTGTTCGCGGGTCTGGTCACCATCGGTGCGGCCGGCATCGCCACCGGCCTCGCCCAGGCCGACTCCGAGGCCGATCTGAAGACGCTCGCCGCGGTCGGCGCACCCCCGCGGGTGCGGCGCACGCTCAGCGGCTTCCAGTGCGGGGTGGTCGCCCTGATGGGCGTGATCCTGGGCTGCGCCGCGGGCATCCTGCCCGGGGCCGGGCTCCGGCTCGTCGAGCGGCGCGACCTGACGCGCCTGTACGAGTCCGTCGTGGCGAACGCCCACGAGCCCGCCGGCGGCGCAGCACCGTGGGTTCCCATCGTGGTGCCGTGGCAGACCATCCTCGAACTGGTGGTCGTGGTCCCGCTCGGGGCCGCCCTGCTCGCCGCACTGGTCACCCGGTCCAGCGGCGCACTGGCCCGCCGGGCCACGGGCTGATCCCGGTGCCTCCGGACAGGTTGGATCACGCCTGTCCGGGGGCACACCGTGTGAGTACGAAGGTGTGCGAGAGAATGGTCGGCATGGAGATGCCGAGTGGTGAACGGTCGCAGGACAGCCCCCCGCACGTCCTGATCCTGGGACAGGACGGGATGGCGGTCGGCGGCGCCGATGACGAGTCTCGCGAGGTGCCGGTGACGGAGATGGTCGAACAACCCGCCAAGGTCATGCGGATCGGCAGCATGATCAAGCAGCTCCTGGAAGAGGTCCGCGCCGCTCCTCTCGACGAGGCCAGCCGCGTCCGTCTCAAGGACATCCACGCGGCTTCGGTCAAGGAACTGGAAGACGGCCTGGCTCCCGAGCTGGTCGAGGAACTGGAGCGGCTCTCCTTGCCGTTCACCGAGGAGGCCATCCCCTCCGAAGCGGAACTGCGGATCGCACAGGCCCAGTTGGTCGGCTGGCTGGAAGGACTCTTCCACGGCATCCAGACCGCCCTGTTCGCCCAGCAGATGGCGGCCCGTGCGCAGCTGGAACAGATGCGCCGCGCGCTGCCGCCCGGCTCCGGACACGAGGACGACGAGGACGGCGGCCACGGGGCCGTCCGCTCCGGCCCGTACCTGTAGCACCGGCTCCGGCATCGCCGGGACGCCCGCGCCCCGCCGCCCGTCAACGGGTGGCGGGGCGCGGGCGTTTGCTCCGCACCTCAGCGCCGTCCCCGCCCCGCGGGGAGGTTCTGGATAAATGCAGGTTAAGCGGGGTCAACCAGATGAAACACAACCCCCGCATACTCGGGACATGACGTACAACGCGATCGTGTTGGCCGGCGGCGCCGCGCGACGGCTCGGTGGCGCCGACAAACCCGCCTTGAGCGTCGGTGGGCGGGCCCTGCTCGACCGGGTGCTCGACGCCTGCGCCGACGCCGCGGACACCGTGGTCGTCGGCGCCCGTCGCCCCACCTCCCGGCCGGTGCGCTGGACCCGCGAGGAACCGCCCGGGGGCGGACCGTTGGCCGCGCTGGCCGCCGGGCTGCGGCACACCGACGCCGAGCTGGTGCTCGTGCTCTCCGCCGACCTGCCCTTCCTCGACCGCGAGACCGTACGGGCGCTGCGCGCCGCTGTCACCGGCACCGGCGCGGCGGGCGCCCCGGTGGACGGGGCCCTGCTCCGCGACGCCGAGGGGCGCGACCAGCCGCTCGTCGCCGCCTACCGCGCCGCATCGCTGCGCCACGGGACCGCCCTGCTGACCGCCGAACACGGCAGCCTCACCGGGCTGCCGCTGCGCGCCCTGACCGCCGAACTGGAACTGGTCCGAGTGGGCGCGGCCGCGCCCCTCGCTTCCTTCGACTGCGACACCTGGGACGATCTCGCGGCCGCGCGCGCCCGGATCAGGGAGCATGGGTCCGTGCTGGACGAATGGATCACCGCCGTCAAGAACGAGCTGGGCATCGACGTCGCCGTCGACACCAAGACCCTGCTCGACCTCGCCCGTGACGCCGCCCACGGCGTCGCCCGTCCCGCCGCACCGCTGACCACCTTCCTGGTCGGCTACGCGGCGGCGCAGGCCGAAGCCACCGGGGCCGACCCCGCCGCGGCGGTCGCCGAAGCCTCCCGCAAGGCCGCGGCCCTGGCCCTGCGCTGGGCGGCGGAAGCCGACTCCGCCGACGGGACCGGCTCGGGATGACACCCGCCGACGCCACCGACGCCGAGCGCGCCCTGGACGAAGCCCTGGCCGCCCTGACCCGCCCCACCGCCCGACACCACCCGACCCCCGCCCGGGACACCGGATCGGGCGCGGGACCGGGCGCGGACCCGGCCCACGCCGACGCGGCGGGTGCCCCCGCGCGTACGGCCCCTGCCCACGCCGCGACCACAGCGCCCGCCCCCGCTCCCCCTCCCGCCGCCGCTCCCGCCGCGTCGGACACCGGCGGCCCGGGCGGGGCCGCCAGGAACCCGTACGCCGCCCCCGCGGAGCCGGCGCGCGGCAGCCTGGAGCAGCACCTCGACGAAGCGCTCGCCCTGGTCGGCCGGACCCCGGCGGGCAAGGGCGGCGCGCACCGGGCCACGGCCTGGTCCCGGGCCGTGGACACCGCGACCCGGGCCGGTGCGCTCACCCCCGCCCGCACCCACCACGCCCCGCTCGCCGAGGCGCTCGGCGAGGTCCTCGTGACCCCGCTGGACGCCCTGACCGACCTGCCCTCCTTCGACACCTCGGCCATGGACGGCTGGGCGGTCGCCGGACCCGGCCCCTGGGCGGTGCGCCAGGGCGGCGGGGTCCTGGCCGGCTCAGACCGGCCGCTCCCCCTCGCCTGCGGCGAAGCCGTACGGATCGCCACCGGCGCCCGGATCCCGGCCGACACCACCGCCGTGATCCGCAGCGAGCACGCCCACGCCACGGGCGAGCCGGTCCGGCTGCACGCCGATCGGCCCGTGGTCACCGGCCAGGACATCCGGCCGCGCGCCCAGGAGTGCCGCTCCGGTGACCTGCTGCTGCCCGCCGGCGCCCTGGTCACCCCGGCCGTCCTGGGCCTGGCCGCCGCCGCCGGGTACGACCGGCTGCACACCCGGCCGCGCCCCCGCGTGGAGATCCTGGTGCTCGGCGACGAGCTGCTCACCGAGGGCCGCCCGCACGACGGACTGATCCGGGACGCCCTGAGCCCCATGCTCGGGCCCTGGCTCACCCAGCTCGGCGCCGACGTCATCGGCACCCGCCGCCTCGGCGACGATCCCGAGGGGGCCGAGGCCCTCTACCGGGCGGTCACCGGCTCCCCCGCCGACCTGGTCGTCACCACCGGTGGCACCGCCTCCGGCCCGGTCGACCACGTCCACCCCGTGCTGGCCAGGGCGGGCGCCGAACTGCTGGTGGACGGGGTCTCCGTACGCCCCGGCCACCCGATGCTGCTCGCCCGGCTCGCCGACCGCGCGCCCGACCAGAGCGCCGCCCGGCACCTGGTGGGCCTGCCCGGCAACCCGCTGGCCGCCGTCTCCGGCCTGCTCACCCTCGCCGAGCCGCTGCTGCGCGCCCTCGCCGGCCGCCCGCCCCGGCACCGCTACACCGTGCCCGCGCGCGACGAGGTGCCCGGCCACCCGTACGACACCCGGCTCGTTCCGGTCCTGCTCACTTCCGACCACGCGGTGCCGCTGCACTACAACGGTCCGGCGATGCTGCGCGGCATCGCGGCCGCGGACGCGCTGGTCGTCGTACCGCCGGGCGGGGTGGGGGCCGGGCAGGATGTCGAGGTCCTCGACCTGCCCTGGGCCACGGGGGGATGTTTCACGTGAAACTGCACGGCCAGGACGCGATGGCCCGTCAGGCGGACGAGAAGCTCGTCTCCCGGCGGATCAAGCTCCCCAAGCGCGAGGTCACCAAGCCGCTGCGGCAGGTCACGCGGCGGCTGCTGATGGCCCTGTTCGTGCTCGGCCTCACGGTCCTCATCGTCTACATCGACCGCGACGGCTACCACGACAACGCCAACGGCAAGGTCGACTTCCTCGACTGCGTCTACTACGCGACCGTGACCCTCTCGACCACCGGCTACGGCGACATCGTCCCGTACAGCGACGGCGCGCGGCTGGTCAACGTCCTGCTGATCACGCCCCTGCGCGTGGTGTTCCTGATCATCCTGGTCGGCACGACCCTGGAAGTCCTCACCGAACGGACCCGGGAGGAGTGGCGGCTGAACCGCTGGAGGAAGAACTTGCGCGAACACACGGTCGTCGTCGGCTTCGGCACCAAGGGCCGCTCTGCCCTGCAGACGCTGCTGGCCACCGGCCTCTCCAAGGATCAGGTGGTGATCGTCGACCCCAGCGCGAAGGTCATCGACATCGCCAACGCGGAGGGCTTCACGGGTGTGGTCGGCGACGCGACCCGCTCGGACGTCCTGCTGCGCGCCGAACTCCAAAAGGCCCGCCAGGTGGTCATCGCCACCCAGCGCGACGACACGGCGGTCCTGGTCACCCTGACGGCCCGCCAACTCAACCGCGGCGCGAAGATCGTGGCGGCGGTGCGCGAGGAGGAGAACGCGCCGCTGCTGCGCCAATCGGGCGCGGACGCCGTCATCACGAGCGCGAGCGCGGCCGGACGACTGCTGGGCCTGTCCGTGCTCAGCCCCAGCGCGGGCACCGTGATGGAGGACCTGATCCAGCAGGGCAGCGGCCTCGACCTGATCGAACGGCCCGTCAGGAAGGCCGAAGTCGGCATGCGGGTCCGGGAGACCGAGGACCTGGTGGTCACCGTGGTGCGCGGGCACCGGCTGCTCCCCTACGACGACCCGCACGCCAGCCCCCTCCAAGCGACGGACCGGGTGATCGCCATCGTCCGTGCGACACCGCCCACTTCGCCCCCGGTGATGCTGGGACCCGCCGAGTAGGCTCCGGCCCATGCATGCGATCACCATCCCGCAGCCCGGTGGCCCCGAGGCCCTGGTCTGGGCCGAAGTACCCGACCCCGTGGCGGCCGAGGGCGAGGTCCTCGTCGAGGTCACGGCCGGCGCCGTGAACCGGGCCGACGTGCTCCAGCGGCAGGGCTTCTACGATCCGCCGCCGGGTGCCTCCCGCTACCCCGGCCTCGAATGCTCCGGCCGGATCATCGCGCTGGGGCAGGGGGTGTCGGGCTGGTCGGTGGGAGACGAGGTGTGCGCGCTCCTGGCGGGCGGCGGCTACGCCGAGCGCGTGGCCGTCCCGGCGGGGCAGCTGCTGCCCGTCCCGGCGGGCGTGGACCTGGTGACGGCCGCCGCGCTGCCCGAGGTCGTGTGCACGGTGTGGTCCAACGTGTTCATGGGCCCGGGCAAGCACCTGCGGGCGGGCGAGACCCTGCTCGTGCACGGGGGTTCCAGCGGCATCGGCACGATGGCGATCCAGCTGGCGAAGGCGATCGGCGCCGAGGTCGCGGTGACGGCGGGCGGCCCGCAGAAGCTGGCCCGCTGCGCGGAGCTGGGCGCGGACGTCCTGATCGACTACCGCGAGCAGGACTTCGTGGCCGAGGTCCGCGGGGCGACCGGCGGCGCCGGGGCCGACGTGATCCTCGACATCATCGGGGCGAAGTACCTGGCGCGGAACGTGGACGCGCTCGCGCGCGACGGCCGCCTCGCCGTCATCGGTCTCCAGGGCGGGGTGAAGGCCGAATTGAACCTGGGCGCCCTGCTCTCGAAGCGGGCGAGCATCAGCGCGACCTCGCTGCGGGCCCGCCCGCGCCACGAGAAGGCGGCCATCGTCGCCGCCGTCCGTGAGCACGTCTGGCCCTTGATCGGGGACGGCCGGGTGCGCCCGGTGGTGCACGCCACCTATCCGATGAGCGGGGCCGCCGAGGCCCACCGGGTCATGGAGTCCAGCGCCCACGTGGGCAAACTCCTGCTGACCCGCTGAGCCCCGGACGGCGCCCGAACGGCGCCCGGCCTCCGACCGGGGGCTGTCAGAGTCCGCGCAGCAGTACCGCCGGGGACTCCACGCAGTCGGCGACGTAGCGCAGGAAGCCCCCTGCCGTACCGCCGTCGCACACCCGGTGGTCGAAGGTGAGGGAGAGCTGCACGACCTTGCGCACGGCCAACTCGCCGCCGTGCACCCACGGCTTGTCGATGATCCGGCCCACGCCGAGCATGGCCGCCTCCGGGTGGTTGATGATCGGCGTGGAGCCGTCCACCCCGAACACGCCGTAGTTGTTCAGCGTGAAGGTGCCACCGGTGAGGTCGGAGGGGGCCAGCTTGCCCGCCCGGGCCAGTTCGGTCAGCCGGCCGAACTCGGCCGACAGTGCCTCCGCGCTCATCGCCTGCGCGTCCTTGACCACCGGGACCATCAGGCCCCGGTCGGTCTGGGCCGCGAAGCCCAGGTGTACCGAGGACAGCCGGACGATCTCGTTCGCCTCCAGGTCCACCCGGGAGTTCAGCTCCGGGTGGCGGGCGAGCGCCGCCGTGCAGATCCGGGCCAGCAGGGCCAGTACCGAGATCTTCGGTCCGCCCGCGGCATTCATCGCGGCCCGGGCCGCCATCAGCTCGGTGGCGTCCGCGTCCACCCAGCAGGTGGCGTCGGGGATCTCCCGGCGGCTGCGCGAGAGCTTCTCCGCGACCACCCCGCGCAGGCCCTTGAGCGGGATCCGCTCGCCCGCGGGGGAGAGCGACACCCCGGTGTTCACCGGCGGCGCCACCACGGGCTGCGGAGCACGCAGCGCCGCCTCGACGTCCGCACGCAGGATCAACCCCTCGGGGCCCGAACCGTTCAGGGCGCGCAGGTCGAGCCCGTTGTCCCGGGCCAGCTTGCGCACCAGCGGCGAGATCACCGCCACCGGCCCGACGGCCACGGGGGCCACGGGGGCCACGGGCACGGGAGCGACGGCCACCGGTACGACCGGGGCGACCGGCACGACCGTGGCGGTGACCGGCGCGGGAGCGGCCGCCGCCGGGCGGATCCGGCGCCGCCGGGCCTGGCGGGAGTGGTCCGTCCCGTAGCCCACCAGCACGTTCCCGGAACCCGACTCCGACGACTCCGCCTCGACGGCGACCGGATCGGCCTGCGGCACCGTGCTGGAGCCGACCGCCACCGTGATCAGCGGGGCGCCCACGGGCAGCTCGGTGCCCTCCTCCCCGAACCGGGCGGTGACCACGCCCCCGTACGGACAGGGCACCTCGACCATCGCCTTGGCCGTCTCGACCTCCACGACCGGCTGGTCCACGGCGACCACGTCGCCCACGGCCACCAGCCAGCGCACGATCTCCGCCTCGGTCAGTCCCTCACCGAGGTCGGGCAGCTTGAACTCCATCACCTGGGGCATCAGTTCTCCCACTGGAGGCGGGCCACGGTGTCCAGGATCCGGTCCACGCCGGGCAGGTGGTGCTTCTCCAACATCGGCGGCGGATACGGGATGTCGAAGCCCGTCACCCGCAGCACCGGCGCCTCCAGGTGGTGGAAGCAGCGCTCCATGATCCGGGCCGCGATCTCCGCGCCGGGTCCGCCGAAGCCGTTCGCCTCGTGGACCACGACCGCGCGCCCGGTCCGGCGCACCGCCGCGACCACCGTCTCCTCGTCGAAGGGCACCAGCGAGCGCAGGTCCAGGACCTCCAGGTCCCAGCCCTCCTCGCGGGCCGCCTCGGCCGCCTCCAGGCAGACCGGCAGGGAGGGCCCGTAGGTGATCAGGGTGGCGCTCGTGCCCGCCCGGCGGACCATCGCCTTCCCGATGCCCGGGACCGCCGTGGGCGCCTCCGGCGACCAGTCGGCCTTCGACCAGTACAGCCGCTTGGGCTCCAGGAAGACCACCGGGTCGTCGCTCGCGATCGCCGCCCGCATCAGCCCGTAGGCGTCCTCCACGGTCGCCGGGGTCACCACGTGCAGCCCCGGGGTGGCCAGGTAGTACGCCTCGGAGGAGTCGCTGTGGTGCTCGACGCCGCCGATGCCGCCGCCGTACGGCACCCGGATGGTGATCGGCATCGGCATCGCGCCGCGCGTGCGGTTGCGCATCCGCGCCACGTGCGAGATCAGCTGCTCGAACGCCGGGTACGCGAAGGCGTCGAACTGCATCTCGACCACCGGCCGCAGCCCGTACATCGCCATGCCCACCGCGGCGCCCAGGATCCCGGCCTCCGCGAGCGGGGTGTCCGTACAGCGGTCCTCGCCGAACTCCTTCACCAGGCCGTCCGTGATCCGGAAGACCCCGCCCAGCGCGCCGACGTCCTCGCCCATGACGTGCACGGTCGGGTCCTCGGCCATCGCGTCGCGCAGCGCCCGTCCCAGGGCCTGCGCCATGGTCGCGGGCTTGGCCGCCGTCTTCGTCGCCGGCTTCGCCGCCACCGTGGTCATGCTTCGGCCCCCGCTTCCAGTTCGGCGCGCAGCATGGCGGCCTGCTCCCGCAGCCGGTCGGTCTGCTCCGTGTAGACGTGCGCGAACAGGTCCATCGGATCGAGGACCGGATCGGCGTTCATTCCCTCGCGCAGCGCCGCCGCCATCACCTCGGCCGCGTCCTTGGCCTGCTGGATGCCCTCGGCGTCCAGCAGACCGCGGGCGGTCAGCTCGCGCTCCAGCAGCTCCACCGGGTCGTGCGCCTTCCAGGCCGCCACCTCGTCGTCGGCCCGGTAGCGGGTCGCGTCGTCGGCGTTGGTGTGCGCCTCGATCCGGTACGTGACGGCCTCGATCAGGGTCGGACCGCCGCCCGCGCGGGCCCTGCCGACCGCCTCGGACAGCACCTCGTGCACCGCCGCGATGTCGTTGCCGTCGACCAGCCGGCCGGGCATCCCGTACCCCACGGCCTTGTGGGCCAGCGTCGGGGCCGCGGTCTGCTTGGCGAGCGGGACGGAGATCGCGAAGCCGTTGTTCTGGACGAGGAAGACCACCGGGGCCCGCCAGACGGCCGCGAAGTTCAGCGCCTCGTGGAAGTCGCCCTCGCTGGTGCCGCCGTCGCCGACCATCGCCAGCGCCACCACGTCGTCGCCGCGCAGCCGCGCCGCGTGCGCCAGGCCCACCGCGTGCGGCAGCTGGGTCGCGAGCGGGGTGCACAGCGGGGCTATCCGGTGCTCGCGCGGGTCGTAGCCGGTGTGCCAGTCGCCGCGCAGCAGCGTCAGCGCCTGTACGGGATCCAGCCCGCGGGCCACGGCCGCCAGGGTGTCGCGGTAGCTGGGGAAGAGCCAGTCGCGGTCCTCCAGGACCAGTGCCGCCGCGATCTCGCAGGCCTCCTGGCCCACGGTGGACGGGTACACCGCGAGCCGGCCCTGTCGGGTCAGCGCGGTCGCCTGGGCGTTGTAGCGGCGGCCGCGCACCAGCTCGGCGTAGCACCGGCGCATCAGCTCGGGGTCGAGCTTCTCCGCCGCCGGGGTGCCCAGCACCCGGTACGGCTCGGGGTCCGGGAGCAGCGGGGCGGCATCCGTACGGGGCCTCCAGGCGGGCGGCGGGGTGGGACGGTGGGACGCACCGGCACCGGGCAGCTCTTGGACCGTCATGGCGGCGTACACCTCCTCGTGGGAAGCGGGCAGGGAGAGCCCCGGGTGTGAGGCGCCTCACCTACCGATTGTTCGGTTCGGCGCGCAATTTGGCTACAGGCACCTCCAGGCTGTGGACAAACGGGCGCCGGGGGCCTGGGATGGGGGCAGGACGTCCAGGAGAGGGAGGCATCGGGCAATGCCGGATGAACAAATGGCCGGAGCGGGTCCGTCGCCGGCCGCACCGGGGGGTCCCGTACCGCCCGCGGCGCAGCCCGCCCCGCCGCCCGCGGTGCCGGCGGCGGCCCCGCCTCGCCCGCTGGACCCCATCGACCGTTCGATCCTGCGGCTGCTCCAATCGGACGGCCGCGCCTCGATACGGTCGGTGGCGGAGCAGGTCCACGTCTCGCGGGCGAACGCCTACGCGCGGATCAACCGGCTGATCGACGACGGGGTCATCCGGGGCTTCACGGCCCGCGTGGACCACGAGCGCGCAGGTCAGGGCGCTTCCGCCTACATCACGCTCAAGATCGTCCAGAACTCCTGGCGGACCGTCCGCGAGCAGTTGCGCGAGCTGCCGGGGGCCGTGCACATCGCCCTGGTCAGCGGGGACTTCGACGTGCTCCTGCTGGTCCACACGCCGGACAACCGCACGCTGCGGGAGCTGGTGCTGACCCGGCTCCAGGCCATCCCGGAGGTGCTCTCGACCCGCACCCTGCTGGTGTTCGAGGAAACGGATCTGCTGGCCCCGGGCACAGGCACGGTGCACGAGGGCCCGGCACTCGCTCCGGAGGACTGAGCCCGGGCCCGTAAGAGCCCGGGCCCGTAAGAGCCCGGGCCCGTAAGGGCGTGCGCGGGCCCTCGGATGGCCGTACGCGCGTCCTCAGACGGCCGTGCGCAGGCCGCCGAAGGCCATCCGGACGACCGCGTCCGCCAATTGTTCGCGGTCCCCGCCGGAGTGCGGGCGGTACCACTCGACCAGCGAGTTCACCATGCCGAAGAGCAGCCGCGTGGCCAGGCGCGTGTCGACGTCCGCGCGCAGGTCCCCGTCGGCCGCGGCGGCCTTCAGCAGCTCGGCGACCTGGTGGTCGAACTCGCGGCGCCGCTCCAGCGCCCAGCGCTCGGTGCGGGTGTTGCCGCGCACCCGCAGCAGCAGGGTGACGTAGGGCAGTTCCGCGACCAGCACCTCCACCGTGCGCCGCGTGACGTACTCGACCCGGTCCACGGCCCGGCCGCGCACCGCGCCCGGCTCCTCCAGGACGGCGAACAGAGCGTCCAGGGCCCGGCTGACGGCCCGGCGCAGCAGTTCCTCCTTGCCCGCGACGTGGTGGTAGATCGAGGACTTGGAGATGCCGGCGGCCTTGGAGAGGTGCTCCATCGAGGTGCCGTCGTAGCCGCGCTCGTTGAAGACCTGCACGGCGACCGTCAGCAGGGTCTCCGGGGTGTACGTGTCGCGCCTCGCGGTGGTCACGCCCCGTCCTCCGCACCGGTGGCGTCCTCGGCCCCGGCGTCCTCGGCGTCGGCGGCGTAGCCCAGCCGGTAGAGGGCGAGGGAGGGCGCGTACCGGCCGCCGGGGCAGCGCTCGTCGAGGTGGTGCAGGAGGTCGTAGGCCCAGTCCTGGCCGAGCTCGGCGTGCCATTGCGAGGGCCCGAGCGGGTAGTTGACCCCGAGCCGCATCGCGGTGTCGATGTCCTCGGCGGTGGCCACGCCGCGCGCGACCGCGTCGGCCGTGAGGTCGATCAGCATCGCGACCGTGCGGGCGACGATCATGCCGGGCACGTCCCCGATGACGGAGACGTCCTTGCCCAGCTTCTGGAAGAGGCCGACGGCCTCGGCGAGGGTCTCCTCGGAGGTGTCCTCGCTGGCGGAGAGCGCGATCCGGGTGGCCCCGCGGTAGTCGAGGGCGAGGTCGAAGTAGACGACGTCGGCGAATTCGACCGAGGTCTTGCCGTCGGCGAGGACCAACTGGCCCTCGCCGGGCAGCTGGATGTACGGGCCGCCGGTCTCGGAGACGCTGACCGTGATCCCGGCCTCCTCCATCAGGTCGACCAGCTCCGCGGCGGGACCCAGGTCACCGACGACGCTCACCGACGCCGGACCGGGCTGCGGCCCCGCGGTGTGCGGCCGCGCGGGCGCGTCCTGGGCCGCGGCGGCCTCGCCGTAGGGGAACCAGCCGTGCCCCGACTTGCGGCCCAGCCGGCCCGACTGGACCAGACGGCGCTGGGCGAGGGAGGGCGTGAACTTCGGGCTGTGGAAGAAGGACTCCCACACGGAGCGGGTGACGGCCTCGTTGACGTCCTGCCCGATCAGGTCGGTCAGTTCGAAGGGGCCCATCCGGAAGCCGCCGCTCTCGCGCAGCACGGCGTCGATCGTGGCGGGGTCGGCGCCGCGCTCCTCGTACACCGCGAAGGCCTCGGCGTAGAAGGGGCGGGCGATCCGGTTGACGATGAAGCCGGGGGTGTCCGCGCAGCGGACCGGGCTCTTGCCCCAGCCCAGGACGGTCTCGTACGCGCGCCCGGCGGCCGCCGGGTCGGTCGCGAAGCCGCTGACCACCTCCACCAGCGGGAGCAGCGGGGCCGGGTTGAAGAAGTGCAGGCCGAGGAAGCGGCCGGGGTGGGAGAGGCCCGCCGCGAGTTCGGTGACGGAGAGGGAGGAGGTGTTGGTCGCCAGCAGGGCGTCCGGAGCGACCACCTTTTCGAGTGAGGCGAAGAGCGCGCGCTTGACGCCCGCGTCCTCCACGACCGCCTCGATCACCAGCGCGGCGCCGGCGAGGTCCGCCAGCTCGTGGGACGACTCGATCCGGCCGATCGCCGCGTCGGCCTCGGCTCGATCCAACCGCCCCTTGGCGGTCAGCCGCTCGATCCGGTCCTGCACCGCGGAGCGGCCCGCACGGGCCGCCGCCTCGTCGATGTCGTAGATCAGCACCCGGTGACCTGCGAGAAGGGCGACCTGTGCGATGCCCTGGCCCATGGTGCCGGCGCCGACGACCGCCACAGTGCGGGAGCGCTCGATTGCTGTCATGACCCGATCCTCCCGCACCGACTTATCCACAGGTCCGTCGGGCCCTCTTGTCCCGACCGATCGTTCGGTTACTCTAACTCCAGTCTGCTCTTCCCCGCCCTTCCTTGCCCGATCCGCTTGCCGATCCGCATCGTCGATCCGCAGTTCGATCCCGCCCGGCTCAACGAGGAGTTGGTCCCAGATGGCCGCCGCGCTCACCGTCCCCCAGCTGTCCGAGAAGCACCGGACCACCCTCGACCAGGCGCTGGAGGCCATCCGCAGCCGCGCCTACTGGTCCCCGCACCCCGAGCACCCCAAGGCCTACGGCGAGAACGCCGCGGCCGAGGGCCTCGCCGCCTTCGAGGCCGTCCGCGGCACCCGCTTCGACCTGGAGCAGCCCGGTACCGACGGCTGGGCGGGCGCCGAGGTGTCGCCGTTCGGACCGGAGCTCGGCGTCGAGTACCCGCACGTCGACCCCGACGTGCTGCTGCCGGCCATGAAGGCGGGCATGGGTGCCTGGCGCGACGCGGGACCCGAGGCGCGCGCCCTCGTCTGCATCGAGATCCTGGCCCGGATCGGCGCCCGTACGCACGAGTTCGCGCACGCGGTCATGCACACCAGCGGCCAGGCCTTCATGATGGCCTTCCAGGCGGGCGGCCCGCACGCGCAGGACCGCGGCCTGGAGGCCGTGGCCTACGCGTACGAGGAGCAGACCCGGGTCCCGGGGCAGGCGGACTGGTCCAAGCCGCAGGGCAAGAAGGACCCGCTGCAGCTGGGCAAGACCTTCACCGCCGTGCCGCGCGGCGTCGCGCTGGTCATCGGTTGCAACACCTTCCCCACCTGGAACGGCTACCCGGGCCTGTTCGCCTCCCTGGCCACCGGCAACCCGGTGCTGGTCAAGCCCCACCCGCGGGCCGTGCTGCCGCTCGCGCTCACGGTGCGGGTGGCGCGCGAGGTCCTCGCCGAGGCCGGCTTCGACCCCAACCTCGTGGCGCTGGCCGTCGAGAACCCCGGCGAGGGCATCGCCAAGACCCTCGCGGTCCGCCCCGAGATCAAGCTGATCGACTACACCGGCTCCACCGCCTTCGGCGACTGGCTGGAGAACAACGCCCGCCAGGCGCAGGTGTACACGGAGAAGGCCGGGGTCAACACGGTCGTCCTGGACTCCACCGACGACTACAAGGGGATGCTGGGCAACCTGGCCTTCTCCCTCTCCCTCTACAGCGGCCAGATGTGCACCACCCCGCAGAACCTGCTGATCCCGCGCGACGGCATCGCGACGGACGCGGGCCACAAGTCGTACGACGAGGTCGTGGCCGACCTGGCCCGCCAGGTCGAGGGGCTGCTGGGCGACGACGCCCGGGCCAATGCGCTGCTGGGCGCGCTGGTCAACCCGGACGTGAAGGCGCGGCTGGAGGCGGCGGCCGGGCTCGGCGAGGTCGCGCTGGCCTCGCGCGAGGTCGCCAACCCCGAGTTCCCGGACGCGGTGGTCCGTACGCCGGTGATGGTCAAGCTGGACGCGGGCAAGGCCGACCCGGAGGCTGCGTACCTCTCCGAGTGCTTCGGCCCGGTGTCCTTCGCGGTGGCGGTCGACTCGACCGCGGACGCGCTGGAGCTGCTGCGGCGCACGGTGCGGGAGAAGGGCGCCATGACGGTCGGCGCGTACACCTCCTCGGCCGACACCGAGCGCGCGATCGAGGAGGTCTGCCTGGAGGAGTCCGCGCAGCTCTCCTTGAACCTGACGGGCGGGGTCTTCGTCAACCAGACCGCCGCCTTCTCCGATTTCCACGGCTCGGGTGGCAATCCGGCCGCTAACGCCGCTCTGTGCGACGGGGCGTTCGTGGCCAACCGCTTCCGAGTGGTGGAGGTGCGCCGCCAGGCCTGAGCGGCTGCCCACTGGTCAGGTCTTCGGGCCGCCCCAGTGAAAGAGGGTCATGGCCACGCTGGTGGCGAGGTTGTAGCTGGAGACCTGCGGACGCATCGGCAGGGACACCAGGTGATCGGCCCGGGCGCGCAGTTCGGGCGAGATGCCGTGGCGTTCCGAGCCGAAGGCGAGCAGGGCGTCGTCCGGGAGGGTGAGGGCGCGGATGTCCTCGCCCTCCGGATCGAGCGCGTAGAGCGGCCCCGGGGGCAGCTCCTCCAGCTCCAGCCGGGCCACCGAAGTGGCGTAGTGCAGCCCGGCGCCCGCGCGGACCACGTGCGGGTGCCAGGGATCGAGGTCGCCCCGGGTCACCACGCCGGTGGCGCCGAAACCCGCCGCGAGGCGGACGACGGCGCCGACGTTGCCGAGGTTGCGGGGGTTGTCCAGGACCACCACCGGTGCGCCGCGGGGGGTCCGTTCGAGCGCGCCCCGCAGGGTCTCCCGGTCCGGGCGCACGGCGAGGGCCGCGACCCCGGTCGGGTGCACGCGGTTCACCAGCTCGCGCAGCGGCGCCTCGCGCACGAGGCCGTCCAGGGCGGCCCGGACGTCCGGGGCCAGTTCGTCGGCCAGCTCCAGCAGCGCTCCGCGGTCCTCGGCGACGGCGAGGGCGACCTCCGCGCCGAAGCGCACCGCGTGCTTGAGCGCGTGGAACCCGTCGAGGAGCACCAGCTCCTCCCGCCCCGCGGCCTCGCGCCACCGCCGGACCGTCGCGGCCGTCCCGTCCGCCTCGGCCGCCGGGGCCGTCTCTGCGCTGCTCATGCGCACGACCTTACGGCGCGGGCGCGGGCGCGTACTCCTGCTCCGGCTCCGGCGCCGAGGGCTCGGGGTCCGCGGCGCGGTCCGCGGATCCGCCCGCCCGTTCGCGCAGGGCCCGGGCCCGCGCCCCCAGCCACACCAGGAACACCGTCGGCAGGAAGACGGCGTCGGCGGCGATCATCGCCAGCGAGAAGAACGGCAGCCCCAGCAGCACCGCGATCCCGGCGTGCTCCAGCATCATCACGCAGAGCAGTACGTTCTTGATCCGCCGGTTGAAGAGCGTGAACGGGAAGGCGACCTGCACCATGACCGTCCCGTAGGTCAGCAGCATCACCAGGGTGCCGCTGGCCGCGAGCAGCCCCGAGAGCGCGGGCCAGGGCGTGAAGTAGTCCAGCCCCAGCGGGTAGTACAGGGCGGTGCCGTCCTGCCAGCGCGAGCCCTGGATCTTGTACCAGCCGGCCGTGGAGTAGATCAGGCAGACCTCCACCATGATCACCAGCAGGCCCGCGTTGTGCACCAGGTCGGCGATCACGTCCAGGGTCGCTCGCCCCTCGCCGTCCGGCTCGTAGCGCTCGACCATCCACCACAGGCCCTGGACCACCCACAGCGTCGCGAACACAGCCAGCCAGCCGGTGCTGACCGCGTCGGTGAAGGCGGCGTAGGGCAGCACCAGGCCCAGCAGGACCCAGAGCACCGGCCCGGCGGCCCCGGTGGACGCCGATCCGGTCCGGGACGCGCGCCGCGCGTCCAGCGACCAGACCCGCGCGCACCGGGTGAGCACGAGGTAGAGGGCCATCAGGTGGATGACGTTGTCCCCGCCGTCGCCCATGAACACGCTGCGGTTCTGCAGGGACAGCACCCCGACCATGAACAGCACGGACATCGCCCGGGTGCGCCAGCCGAGCAGCAGCAGCGCCGCCGACGCGAGCGCGAGCGCGTAGACGATCTCGAACCAGAGCGTCGAGTCGGACCACATCAGCACGGTGAAGGCGCGGTTCGAGTCGATCAGCCGCTCGGCCAGCTGCCAGCTCCAGGGCCCGTCGGGACCGTACAGCTCGCGCCGGTTCGGGAACTCGCGCAGCAGGAAGAGCAGCCAGGTCGCGGAGAACCCGATCCGGACGACGGCGCTCTGGTACGGGCCCAGCGCCTGCCCGGTGACCTTCGCCAGCCCCCGGCCCACCGCCGCCCGTACGGCACCGGCGCGGACGCGGACGGATGCGCCGGGGCTCACACGGTCGGCCGCGCCCGGGCTCACACGGTCGGCACGGTCCACCACGGCAGCTCCCGGTAGTAGGTCTGGGTGTCGGTCTTCTCCGCGCTCCACGGCGGCGCCGCCACCGAGGTCGTCGCCGAGCGCAGCTGGATCCGCAGGATCCGGTCCCCCGCGCCGCCGCCCGCACCGGGACCGGACCGGGTCAGCCGGGCGACGGCGATCCGCTGGAGGTAGGTCTCGGAGAGCGCGCCCCGGTCGCCGTTCGGCTTGTTGTCCTCGTCGTGCGAGCCCGTGAAGAAGTCCCAGGCCCGGCGGAGCTCGTTCTGCTGGGTGTGGCTGGGCAGCGGGTTGTGCCGGATGGCGTCGGCGTCGGCGGCGGACAGGTCGCACCAGCCGGTGGTGGTCAGCTCCCCCGCTCCGGTGCGCACCTGGGCGCGCGCCTCGACGGCGATGTTCTGCTGGAGCGGGTTCGGCGCGAAGAGCTTCCAGTTCTGCTCGAACTCGGGGTAGATCCAGTCGTCCACCGTGCGCGCGTGCTGCTTGCCGACCGTGTTGGACGGCGCGACGTGCAGGAACACCAGGGCCAGGTGCCAGCAGGCCGTGACCGCGACGGCGCCGAGCGCCAGGGCCGCGACGACCCGGTACGGGGCGGACAGACCGGCGATTCCGGGGGCTCGGGGCGGCTGCGCCGGGGGCCCCGCCGCGGCTTCGTTCTCGTTCGAAACCATCCCGCCCCGATCTTCGGCCATCCACAGAGGTTGACACCCTACGGGCCGTCGTCCCACCATTGAAGAGAATGAACCGAACGATCGGTCGGTCGGGCGGTGGGGCGACATCGGCAGGAGGCCGTGATGGTGGCAGTGACCCCGGAGACGGGGCAGGGCATGGCCCTCGCGGCGGGCCTGACGGAGCAGCTGGTGGCGGCCTTCGAGGCGGCCGTCGCGGCCGAGGAGAGGGTCGAACCGCGCGACTGGATGCCCGAGGAGTACCGCGCCTCGCTGGTCCGCCAGATGGCCCAGCACGCCCACTCCGAAATCATCGGCATGCAGCCCGAGGCCAACTGGATCACCCGCGCGCCCTCGCTGCGCCGCAAGGCGATCCTGATGGCCAAGGTGCAGGACGAGGCCGGCCACGGGCTCTACCTGTACAGCGCCGCGGAAACGCTGGGCACCAGCCGCGACGAGCTGCTCGACAAGCTGCACGCCGGCAAGCAGAAGTACTCCTCGATCTTCAACTACCCCACCCTGACCTGGGCCGACGTCGGCGCCATCGGCTGGCTCGTGGACGGCGCGGCGATCACCAACCAGGTCCCGATCTGCCGCTGCTCCTACGGTCCGTACGCCCGGGCCATGGTCCGCATCTGCAAGGAGGAGTCCTTCCACCAGCGCCAGGGGTACGAGCTGCTGCTCGCCCTCTCGCAGGGCACCGAGGCGCAACACGCCATGGCGCAGGACGCGGTCGACCGCTGGTGGTGGCCCTCCCTGATGATGTTCGGCCCGCCCGACGACGAGTCGGCGCACTCCGCCCAGTCGATGGCCTGGCGGATCAAGCGGCACACCAATGACGAGCTGCGCCAGCGCTTCGTGGACATCGCCGTCCCGCAGGCCGAGTCCCTGGGCCTGACCCTGCCCGACCCGGACCTGCGGTGGAACGAGGAGCGCGGGCACCACGACTTCGGCGCGATCGACTGGTCGGAGTTCTGGGACGTGCTCAAGGGCAACGGCCCCTGCAACGAACAGCGCATCGGCCAGCGACGTCGGGCGCACGAGGACGGCGCGTGGGTCCGCGACGCGGCCGCGGCGTACGCGTCGAAGCACACCGCACAGAACGAGGAGGCACGGGTATGACGCAGAACTGGCCGCTGTGGGAGGTGTTCGTGCGCTCGCGCCGCGGACTCTCGCACACGCACGCGGGGAGCCTGCACGCCCCCGACGCGGAGATGGCGCTGCGCAACGCCCGCGACCTGTACACGCGGCGGGGCGAGGGCATCTCCATCTGGGTGGTCCCCTCGGCGGCGGTGACCGCCTCCTCGCCGGACGAGCGGGACCCGTTCTTCGCCTCGGCGGGCGACAAGCCGTACCGCCACCCCACCTTCTACGACATCCCGGAGGGGGTGCGTCACCTGTGACCACCACGTCGCAGACCCCGCCGCAGACCCCGCCGCAGACCCCGCCGCGGGCCACCGCGCCCGGCGACTCCGTCACGCTGACGGAGTCCGAGCGCACGGCGGCCCTCGCCCTGGGCGACGACGCGCTGATCCTCTCCCACCGCCTCGGCGAATGGGCGGGGCACGCGCCCGTCCTGGAGGAGGAGGTCGCCCTGGCGAACATCGCCCTCGACCTGCTGGGCCAGGCCCGCGTACTGCTCTCCATGGTCGGCGACGAGGACGAACTGGCCTTCCTCCGCGAGGAGCGCGCCTTCCGCAACGTCCAGCTGGCCGAGCAGCCGGTAGGGGACTTCGCCCACACCATCGTGCGCCAGCTCTTCTTCTCCCTCCACCAGCAGCTGCTCTTCACCGAGCTGGCCGCCGGGGACGGGCCCTTCGCGCCGCTCGCGGCCAAGGCCGTCAAAGAGATCGCCTACCACCGCGACCACGCCGAGCAGTGGACCCTGCGGCTCGGCGACGGCACCGAGGAGAGCGCGCGCAGGATGCGGGCCGCCCTGGACTCCCTGTGGAAGTTCACCGGCGAGCTGTTCCAGCCGGTGCCCGGCCTGGAGGTGGACTGGGCCGCTCTGGAGGAGCGCTGGCTGACCGCGGTGGGCGAGGTGCTGGAGCGGGCCCGCCTGGCGCTGCCGGAAGGAGCCCGCACCGGGGCCTGGGCCGCCGGAGCCGGGCGCCAGGGCCTGCACACCGAGTCGTTCGGGCGGATGCTCGCGGAGATGCAGCACCTGCACCGCAGCCACCCGGGGGCGTCGTGGTGACCGCGACGCGGCTGGAGGAGGAGCTGGCGGCGCTGGCGGGCTCGGTGCCCGACCCCGAGCTGCCCGTGCTCACCCTGGCCGAGCTGGGCGTGGTGCGCGGCGTGCGGATGGGCGAGGACGGGAGCGCCCAGGTGACGCTCACCCCGACCTACACGGGGTGCCCGGCCATCGAAGCCATGTCCGCCGACATCGAGCGCGTGCTGCACGACCACGGCATAGCCGAGGTGAGCGTGCGGACCGTGCTCTCGCCCGCCTGGTCCACCGATGACATCAGCGCCGAGGGCCGCCGCAAGCTGGCGGAGTTCGGGATCGCCCCGCCCCGGCCGCATGCGGCCGGCGGGCCGGTGTCGATCAGCCTGTCGGTGCGCTGCCCGCAGTGCGGGTCCACCGACACCGAGCTGCTCAGCCGCTTCTCCTCCACCGCGTGCAAGGCCCTGCGCCGCTGCGTCTCCTGCCGCGAACCGTTCGACCACTTCAAGGAGCTGTAGATGACCGCGGCCCGGCACGGCGCGTTCCACCCGTTGACGGTGACGGAGGTCGAGAGGCTCACCGACGACTCGGTCGCGCTCACCCTGCGGGTGCCGCCGGAGCTGCGCGAGGAGTACCGGCACGCCCCGGGCCAGCACCTGACCCTGCGCCGCCGGCCGGCCGACGGGCCGGAGGTCCGGCGCACCTATTCGATCTGCTCCCCCGCCCCGGCCGCCGACGGTCCGGGACCGCAGTGGCTGCGGGTCGGGGTGCGGCTGGTGGAGGGCGGCGAGTTCTCCACCTTCACGCACAAGGAGATCGCCGCGGGGGACGTCCTGGAGGTGATGGTCCCGGCCGGCCGGTTCGTGCTGGACCCGGCCGCCGCCCCGGCCACCGCGCACTACGCGGCCGTCGTCGGCGGCAGCGGGATCACCCCGGTGCTGTCGATCGCCGCGACCCTGCTCGCCGCCCGGCCCGACTCCCGGTTCTGCCTGGTGCGCAGCGACCGTACGGCGGCATCGACGATGTTCCTGGAGGAGGTCGCCGACCTCAAGGACCGCTACCCCGCCCGGTTCCAGCTGGTCACCGTCCTGTCCCGGGAGGAGCAGGAGGCGGGGCTGCCGTCCGGGCGGCTCGACGAGGAGCGGCTGGCGGCGCTGCTGCCCGCGCTCCTGCCGGTGGGCGAGGTGGCGGGCTGGTTCCTGTGCGGGCCCTACGGCCTGGTCCAGGGCGCCGAGCGGGCGCTGGGCGCGCTGGGCGTCGCCCGCACCCGGATCCACGAGGAGATCTTCCACGTCGAGGACACCGCCACCACCGCGGCGCCCGCCGCCACCGGTCGCGGCGGCGGTCCGGCCGCGCTCGCCCGGGTCACCGCCCGGCTCGACGGCCGCTCCGGCACCTGGCCCGTCCAGGAGGGCGAGTCCCTGCTGGACGCGGTGCTGCGGGGCCGCGCGGATGCGCCGTACGCCTGCAAGGGCGGGGTGTGCGGCACCTGTCGGGCGTTCCTGGTGACGGGCGAGGTCCGGATGGAGCGGAACTTCGCGCTGGAGGCCGAGGAGACCGAAGCCGGCTTCGTGCTGGCCTGCCAGTCGCATCCCGTGACGGAGGAAGTGGAGATCGACTTCGACCGCTGATCCGGTCCGTGCGCGGCGGTCGCCCGGGCCGCCGCGCGGAGCCGCTCCCAGTACTCCTGTGCTTTTTCAGGAACGTGTTCTATCTTGACGCACCGTCAGACAGAAACACATCCGGTGCGCGCGGGAGGACAGGCAGTGGACTTCACCTTCACCGAGGAGCAGCAGGCCGCGGTCGAGGCGGCGAAGGCCGTCTTCGCGGACGTCGCGCCCGACAGCGTGCCCAGCCCCGCGCTCACGCCGGGCGCCGTCGCCGACGAGTTCGACCGACCGCTGTGGGCCAAGCTCGCCGCCTGCGACCTGATCGGCCTGGTCCTCGACCCGGCGCACGGCGGGGCCGGGCTCGACACCATCGCCCTGTGCCTGGTGCTGCGCGAAGCGGCGAAGGTACTGGCCCGGGTACCGCTGCTGGAGCACTGCGCCACCGCCATGGCGATCCAGGCGCACGGCGGTCCCGCCCTGCGGGCCGAGCTGCTGCCCGCGGTCGCCCGCGGCGAAAGCGTGCTGACCGTCGCCGCCCACGGCCGCTCGGGCCACGACCCGGCCGAGCTGGCCGTCACCGCCCGCCCGGAGGGCGACGGCGGCTGGACCCTGGACGGCGTGCAGACGGCCGTTCCCTGGGCGCACAGCGCCGACTGGATCGCCGTCCCCGCCCACCTCGGCGAGGGGGACGCGGTCATCGCGCTCGTCCCGCGCGGCGCCGACGGCCTCGCCCTCGCGGACCAGTTCTCCACCAGCGGCGAGAAGATGGCGGAGCTGACCCTGGACGGCGTACGGGTCCCCGCGGGCCACGTCATCGACGCACCCGGTGCCTGGGAGCGGCTGCGTCAGGTGCTGGCCACCGGGACCTGCGCCCTCGCCCTCGGGCTCGGTGAGGGCGTCCTGACCATGACCAGCCAGTACACGAGCAAGCGCGAGCAGTTCGGCTTCCCCGTCGCCAGCTTCCAGGCGGTCGCGGTGCAGGCCGCCGACCGCTACATCGACCTGCGCGCCATGGAGGTCACCCTCTGGCAGGCCGCCTGGCGCCTCGACGCGGCGACGGGCGGAGCGGGCGGACCGCTGCCGAGCGCCGGGGACGTGGCGGTGGCCAAGATCTGGGCGTCCGACGGGGTCCGCCGGGTCGTCCAGACCGCCCAGCACCTGCACGGCGGCTTCGGCGCCGACACCGACTACCCCCTGCACCGCTACCACGCCTGGGCCAAGCAGCTGGAACTCCAGCTCGGCCCGGCGGCGGCCCACGAGGAGGCCCTGGGCGACCTGCTGGCCGCCCATCCCCTCACCTGACCGTGCCGCGCGGCGCGCCGGTCCTACAGGACGAAGGCCGGGTTCCCGTTGTCCGTCACCATCGGGCGCCCGGCGGCGTCCCAGGCCTGCATCCCGCCGTCGATGTTCACGGCGTCGATCTCCTGGCGCACCAGGTACTGGGTGACCTGCGCGGAGCGCCCGCCGACCCGGCACATCACGTGGACGCGCGGGGCGCCCTCGATCGCGTCCATCGCCTCGGTCAGCTCACCGAAGCGCGCCACGAAGTCGCTCATCGGGATGTGCAGCGCACCCTCGACATGTCCGGCCGCCCATTCGTCGTCCTCACGGACGTCGAGGACAAAGCCTTCGGAGGGCACCGCGGCGACGTCCACCGAGGGGAGCGGTCCGAAGTTCATAGCTGTCGCCTTCTCTCGTAACAGGGGTGGTCAGAACCTATCCGAACGCACCGGCCATCCGGTCCACCCGCGGCGCGGGCCGGCGGCCAGGAGGTGTCCGGCTGATGTCCGCGGCGTCGCGGCCATCAGCCGGAGATCCCTACTCGGCGAACCCGGCCAGCTCCGCCTCGCGCTCGGAGACCTGCCCGAGCAGCTGCTCGGCGATCTCCTCCAGCAGCCGGTCGGGGTCCTCCGGAGCCATCCGCAGCATCGACCCGATCGCGCTGTCCTCCAGCTCCCGCGCCACCACGGCCAGCAGCTCCTTGCGGCGCGCGAGCCACTCCAGGCGCGCGTAGAGCTCCTCGGTCTCCGAAGGGCGTTCCTCCCGCGGCGCCGGACCGGCCGCCCACTCCTCGGCGAGCTCCCGCAGCAGCGGCTCGTCGCCCCGCCCGTACGCGGAGTTCACCCGGGCGATGAACTCGTCCCGCCGGGTCCGCTCCGCGTCGTCCTGCGCCAGATCGGGGTGCGCCTGGCGGACCAGCTCGCGGTAGAGGCGACGGACCTCCTCGGACGGGCGGACCCGCTCCGGAGGCCGCACCGGCTGCTCGGTGAGCATGGCACCGGCGTCGTCGGAGATGCCGTCCGAGTCCAACCAGTCGTGGAACAGCTCGTCCACCCCGGGCATCGGCATGACCAGCGCCCGCGCGTCCCGCGCCTTGCGCAGGTCCTCGGGGTCACCGGTGCGGGCCGCCCTGGCCTCGGCGATCAGCGCGTCGAGCTCGTCGAGCCGCGAGTACATCGGGCCCAGCTTCTGGTGGTGCAGCCGGGAGAAGTTCTCGACCTCCACCCGGAAGGTCTCCACCGCGATCTCGAACTCGATCAGCGCCTGCTCGGCGGCGCGCACGGCCCGCTCCAGCCGCGCCTCGGGACGCTCGTCGTCGGAGGCCGAGGGGTCCTTGGCAGTCTGCTCGTTCACCCGGCCACCCTACGGCCCGCCCGAAGCGCGTGTTTCACGTGAAACATCCCTCACACACCCGACTCGGCGGCGACCCGCCCGGAACGCACCGCGGCCACCAGATCCGCGTGGTCGGCCTCGCTGCGGTCGGCGTAGGCCACCGCGAAGGCGGCGACCGCCTCGTCCAGTTCCTCGTTCTTGCCGCAGTACCCGGCCAGGACCCGCGGATCGGCACTGTGCGCGTGCGCCCGCGCGAGCAGCGCCCCGGTCATCCGGCCGTAGTCGTCGATCTGGTCCACGGCGAGCGCGGCCGGGTCCACGCTGCCCTTGCGGTTGCGGAACTGCCGCACCTGGAAGGGACGGCCCTCGACCGTGGTCCAGCCGAGCAGGATGTCGGAGACGACCTGCATCCGCTTCTGTCCGGCGACCACCCGGCGGCCTTCGTGCTCCTCCGGCGGGGCGTCGAAGCCCAGCCCCGACAGGTGCGGCAGGAGCACCGAGGGCCGCGCCTCCTTCACCTGGAGCACCAGCGGCTCACCGCGGTGGTCCAGCAGCAGCACCACGTAGGAACGGGTCCCGACGCTGCCCGTGCCCACCACCCGGAAGGCCACGTCGTGGATCGCGTACCGGGCCAGCAGCGGCAGTCGGTCCCCCTGGAGCGTGTCGAGGTAGGGGCCCAGCGAGGCCGCGACCGCCGCCGCCTCCTGGTCCCCGACCCGGCGCAGCACCGGCAGCGCGTCCACGAAACGGCGGCCGCCGTCGGGCGCGACCTCGGTGGACTTGGCGGCGAACCGCGCACTGGTGTTGTTACGGGCCTTCTCCGACACCCGCTCCAGCGTGCCCAGCAGATCCCGGGCGTCGGTGTGCGAGACCAGTTCCTCGTCGGCGATGGCGTTCCAGGCGTCCAGCGCCGGCAGCTTGGCCAGCAGCCGCATCGTGCGGCGGTAGGCGCCGACCGTGTCCAGCGCGGCCGCCCGACAGGTGTCCTCGTCGGCCCCCGCCACCCGGCCGGCCAGCACCAGCGAGGTGGCCAGCCGCTTGAGGTCCCACTCCCAGGGCCCGAAGACGGTCTCGTCGAAGTCGTTGAGGTCGATGACCAGCCGCCCTCGGGCATCGCCGTACAGCCCGAAGTTGGCAGCGTGGGCGTCCCCGCAGATCTGCGCGCCCACCCCGGTCACCGGCGTCGCCGCCAGGTCGTGGGCCATCAGGCCGGCGGCCCCGCGCAGGAACGCGAAGGGGTTGGCCGCCATCCGCCCCACCCGGATCGGCGTCAGCTCCGCCACCCGCCCGACGTTGGACTCCTCCACCGCGCGCACGGCGTCCGGACGTCCGGCCACGGGCACGAACCGCGCGTGCGCGGCGCGCGGCACCCGGGCCCGCAGCGCCTTGCCCTCGGCCCGGGGCGAGCCCGCACCGGTCGCCGCCGCCCGCGCCGCGTACCCCGCGACCTCCGGTATCCGCTCGGCGCTCGCCGCCCTGCCGCCGCCCTTGCCCGAGGCCTTGCTGTGGGTCCTGCCGTTGGCCTTCGCCGCGCCCCGGTCCGGTACCGCCGCCATGTGTGCCGCCCCCGCTAGATCACGTGCGCGGAAGAACCACTGCACGTCTGGATCACTGCTCGTCCGCGGATGACCGTACCGATCGGGACAGAGCCGGGGAAGGGGGGTCAAGGGGTACATCAGAGTCCGGCGTCCCGAGCGAGCAGCGCCGCCTGCACCCGGTTCTCACATCCCAGCTTCGCCAGGATCCGGCTCACGTACGTCTTCACCGTCGCCTCGCTCATGTGCAGCCGTCGCCCGGCGTCCGCGTTGGAGAGCCCCTCGCCCAACAACGCCAACACCCCGCGCTCGCGCTCGCTCAGCGCCGCGATGCGGCGCCGGGCCTCCTCGGCCCGCCCCGCCGACCGGCCCGACGCCAGCTGGTCCACGACGTGCCGGGTCGCCGCCGGGGAGAGGTAGGCGTCCCCCGCCGCGGCCGCCCGGACCGCCCCGATCAGCTCGGCCGGGGCGGAGTCCTTCAGCAGGAAGCCCGCACTGCCGTGGGACAGCGCCCGCAGCACGTTCTCCCGCTCCCCGAAGGTCGTCAGGATCAAGGCGTGCGCCGAGGGCGCCGCCCGCACCAGTTCGTCGAGCGCGGCCAGCCCGTCCATGACCGGCATCTGGATGTCCAGCAGCACCACGTCGGGCGCGTGGGCGCGCGCCAGCTCCACGGCCTCCCGCCCGTTCGCGGCCTCGGCGATCACCTCGATGTCCGGGGCGGAGGTCAGGATCATCCTGATCCCGGCCCGGATGAGCGGTTCGTCGTCGGCGATCACCACTCTGATCACACCGCCCCGCGCCACCGTCGGCTCCGTCGTCCCCGTCACGCCAGTCACCCGCGCCCGCTCCCGCCGCTCCTACTGCTTGACCTCGTACGCCTGCTTCTCCACGAGCTTGCCGTCCTTGAAGCAGAACCGGAAAACGCTGTCGGTGGTCAGTTCCCCGTTCCCGGTGGCCAACAGTGCCATGCAGTGCGCGCCCGCGGGCCGCGGCGGGCCCTTGTCCTCCAGACCGTCGGTCAGGATGCTGCTGCCGTCGGGCAGCCGCCCGCGCACCACGTCCTCCGACTCCCCCACCGTGACGGCGTCGTAATCGGACCGACTGATCGTCACGTCGCTCACGGAGCCCACCAGCAGCGTCACGGCGGCCCCGATCACGATCATCAGCACCACGAGCGCCGCGAAGGCGACCCCGCAGCCCAGCGCGATGCCGCCGGTCCTGCTGCGTCCCCGCCGCAACTCCCGGTCGACGGCGGACCAGTCCACGGGCGCGGCCACACCCTTGCCCAACGGCGCCCGCAGCTGCTGCCCGAAGTCATCGGCCACCTCCGCCGCGCCGCTCTCCCGCACACCGGCCGGTTCCGTCCCGTACGGAAGCACCCCGGCCACCCGGAAGCCGCCGCCCTCGATCGCTCCGGCATGCACCATCCCGCCGACGAGCCGGGCCCGCTCGCGCAGCCCCGTCAGCCCCTGTCCGCCCGAGACCACCTCGCCCGCGCCGGGTACGGCGACCGGACCGTTGGCGATCTCCACCACCAGGGAGTCGTCCTCGTACCGCAGTTCCACCGTGATCGGCGCGCCCGGTGCGTGCTTGTAGGCGTTGGTGAGCGACTCCTGGGCGATCCGGTACGCCGCGTGGTCGCAGGCCGCGACCAGCGGCCTCGGCCGTCCCGAGGTGGTCAGCCGGACGTCCGTGCCCGCACCGCGCGCCGCCTCGACGATCCCGGCGATCCCGGCGATCCCGCGCGCCGCGGGCCCCGCGGACTCCTCCACCGGTACGGGCGCCTCGACCCCGTCCCGCAGGATGCCGACGACCTCGCGCAGCTCGTGCATGGCCGCGACCGAGGCCTGCCGCAGCACCCCGACCGCCTCGCGCTGGCGATCGGTCAGCGCCGGATCGACCTCCAGCGCGCCGGTGTGCACCGAGATCAGGGCCAGTTGGTGCCCCAGGCTGTCGTGCATGTCCTGGGCGATCCGCTGCCGCTCGCGCAGCCTCGCCTGTCCGGCGATGATCGCCCGCTCGCGCATGAGCTGGGCATTGCGTTCCTGGAGGGCGCGCAGCAGCGTCCGGCGCTGGGACCAGTAGCGACTGGCGAGCGCGGGGATGACGGTCACGGCCAGGAAGATCAGGGTGTCGAGGACGATCACCAGCACGATCCGACCGTGGGACCAGTCCTTGTAGACGCTCAGCCCGACCGAGGCGAGGAAGGCGAGGGTGAAGGCACCCAGCGCCCGCACCGCCCCGTCGATGCGCCGGCCCGCCGACCAACCGAGCAGGATCGTGACGAGGAACGCACCGGGCAGGTACGCGGCGAGCGCCGAGCCCACGACCAGCGTGGCCACCGGCAGCCGCCGGCGCAGCAGGGTGAGCAGCAGCACGGCCACCGCGCTGCCCAGCATCCGAAGGGGGGAGCCGTGGTCCAACTCCTCGACGCCCATCCCGACCATCACCATCACGGCCGCGAGCACCAGGTCGCCGGCCACCCCCCGCGCAGTCCACGGTTCGGGCCCTCTCAGCCAGTCCAGGCCCGCCCGCATCCTCGCCGTCGCATTCACGCCCCGACCCTAGACAGCGCCGGCACCGCCCGTCCGCCCACTTTCGTCGCGCCCGCGCCAACGAAAGTCGGACAGCCCACAATCCGCTGCGCCCCGACCTCCGGCACACGGGAGCCGGCGGCCCGCTCGGCGGACAACGAAGAAGCCCCGCAGATCGATGATCTGCGGGGCTTCTCACACGTGGGCGAGGGGGGATTTGAACCCCCACGTCCCGAAGGACACTGGCACCTGAAGCCAGCGCGTCTGCCGTTCCGCCACTCGCCCGAGTAGCTCTCCAGTGGTTCTTCCCTTGCGGGCCTTTCCCCTGGCGACATCGGAACACTAACACGTCAGAGGGGGTGGAATCACATCGCTTTCCCCGCCGCCCAGCGGCAGTCCCGCCAGCCCCTCCCGGACAGCGCTCCGGGTGCGGGACACTGTTCTCCGGGCGACCCTACGATCCCTTGTGAGGACCAACACTCCTCGGCACGGACCCGGAGGGGAACCAGCCGAATCCGCCACGCGTGGATACGATCAGTAAGCAGTACAGGGCGACAACGACGGAGGAGGTGCCCCATGGGAGTTCTGAAGCGGTTCGAGCAGCGACTCGAAGGTCTGGTGAACGGCACCTTCGCCAAGGTCTTCAAGTCCGAGGTCCAGCCGGTCGAGATCGCGGGCGCACTGCAGCGCGAGTGCGACAACAACGCGACCATCTGGAACCGCGAGCGGACCGTCGTCCCCAACGACTTCATCGTGGAGCTGAGCGCCGGCGACTACGAGCGGCTGAGCCCCTACTCCGGGCAGCTCGGCGACGAGTTGGCCGGCCTCGTGCGGGACTACGCCAAGCAGCAGCGCTACAGCTTCATGGGTCCCATCAAGGTCCACCTGGAGAAGGCGGACGACCTGGACACCGGCCTGTACCGGGTCCGCAGTCGCACCCTCGCCTCCAGCACCTCCCAGTCCCCGGGCGATCAGGGCGAGGCCCAGCGGCCTCAGCCCTCGCCCGCGGCCGGCCAGGGCCGCGCCGGCGGTTACGGGTATCCGCCCGTCGCCGCCCCGCCCATGCCCCACAACCCTCCGGGCGACCCCCAGCGGCGCGCGGCTCCCGGTCCGGCGCCGGGAAACGGCGGCGCCACGCGCTGCTGGATCGAGATCAACGGCACCCGCCACCAGATCTCGCGCGCCACGCTCGTACTCGGCCGAAGCACCGAAGCCGACGTGCGGATCGACGACCCCGGCGTCTCGCGCCGGCACTGTGAGATCCGGACCGGAACGCCTCCCTCGATCCAGGATCTCGGGTCCACCAACGGCATCGTGGTGGACGGGCAGCACACCACCCGCGCTACGCTCCGCGACGGCTCGCGGATCGTCGTGGGCAACACGACCATCATTTATCGGCAAGCCGAAGGGTGAAGCGGGGGCAATGTCAGAGCTGACCCTTACGGTCATGCGGTTGGGTTTCCTGGCCGTTCTGTGGCTGTTCGTCATCGTGGCCGTCCAGGTCATCCGTAGCGACCTCTTCGGGACGCGGGTGACGCAGCGCGGTTCACGCCGTGGCGGCGACAACCGTGCCCCGCAGCAACAGCAGCAGTCGGGCGGCGGCCGTCAGGCCGCGCCACCGCAGCAGCGCCAGCGCCGCGGTGCGCCGACCAAGCTGGTCGTCTCCGAGGGCACCCTCACGGGCACCACGGTCGCCCTCCAGGGGCAGACCATCACGCTGGGCCGGGCCCACGACTCCACGATCGTGCTGGACGACGACTACGCCTCCAGCCGGCATGCCAGGATCTACCCCGACCGTGACGGCCAGTGGATCGTCGAGGATCTCGGGTCCACCAACGGCACGTATCTCGACCGGACCCGGCTGACCACCCCGACGCCCATTCCTCCGGGCGCCCCGATCCGCATCGGCAAGACCGTCATCGAGCTGCGGAAGTAGTACGAGAATGAGCGAGCGGAGCGAGCGAGCCGCGGCGGTCCGTCCCCTTGGGGCGACGGACCCGCGCGCGCTCCCGACCGGAGGGTGGGCAGTGTGGCTCGAGACCGGTTGTACCCGGAGGCATCGTCGACTGGGCAGGTGCGCATGAGTCTGTCCCTGCGGTTCGCCGCCGGATCGCACAAGGGCATGATCCGCGAGGGCAACGAGGACTCCGGCTACGCCGGTCCGCGCCTGCTCGCGATCGCCGACGGCATGGGTGGCCAGGCCGCCGGTGAGGTCGCCAGTTCCGAGGTGATCTCCACCCTGGTCCAGCTCGACGACGACGTCCCCGGCTCCGACATCCTGACCTCGCTGGCCACGGCCGTGCAGCGCGCGAACGACCAGCTGCGCGTCATGGTCGAGGAGGACCCCCAGCTGGAGGGCATGGGCACCACGCTCACCGCCCTGCTCTGGACCGGTCAGCGCCTCGGCCTCGTCCACGTCGGTGACTCCCGCGCCTACCTGCTGCGCGACGGTCTCCTCACCCAGATCACCCAGGACCACACGTGGGTCCAGCGGCTGGTCGACGAGGGCCGGATCACCGAAGAGGAAGCCACCACCCACCCCCAGCGCTCGCTCCTGATGAGAGCCCTGGGCAGCGGCGAGCACGTGGAACCCGACCTCTCGATCCGCGAGGTCAGGCCCGGCGACCGCTACCTCATCTGTTCCGACGGCCTCTCCGGCGTGGTCTCGCACCAGACCCTGGAAGAGACCCTCGCCGACTACCACGGCCCGCACGAGACCGTGCAGGCGCTGATCCAGCTCGCCCTGCGCGGCGGCGGCCCGGACAACATCACCTGCATCGTCGCGGACGTCCTCGACACCGACAGCGGTGACACCCTCGCCGCCCAGCTCAACGACACCCCGGTCGTCGTGGGCGCGGTCGCCGAGAACCAGCACCAGCTCTTCGACGGCGGCAACGCCATGCAGACCCCGGCCGGCCGCGCCTCCGGGCTGGGCCGCCAGGCCTCCCCGCCGCCCCCCGGCGCCTTCGGCCCCCCCGGCAGCGGCGAGGGCCCCGGCTACGGCGCCGCTCCCGACGCGGGTTACCCCAGTGGCAGCGGTGCCGGCGGTGGCGGCGCGTACGGCAGCTTCGGCGACGCCGACGGGTACGACGGCGATTCCTCCGCCTACGACGACACCTACGACCACCCGCGCCGGCGCCGCAGCAAAGGCCGCAAGTGGACGACCCGCACGCTGACCCTGCTCGTCGTGGCCGGGCTGATCGGCGGCGGGCTGTACGCCGCCCACCGCTGGACGCAGACCCAGTACTACGTCGGCGCCAAGGACGGGCACGTCGCGCTCTACCGGGGGATCAGCCAGGATCTCGCCTGGATCAAGCTCTCGTCGGTCGAGACGGACCAGCCGGACATCGAGCTGAAGTACCTGCCGTCCTTCCAGCAGAAGCTCGTCGAGGCCACCATCAGCGAAGGCAGCCTCGACAGCGCCCGCAAGAAGATCGACGAACTCGCCCTCCAGGTCTCGGCCTGCAAGAAGGAAGAGGCGCGCCGCAGCGCCGAGGGCCAGCCCAACCAGACCCCGGCGCCCAGCGCCAGCCTGACTCCTGAGGAGCAGAAGCTGGTCGGCCAGTGCGGGAAGCAGTAGACAGACGCGGGCACAGGGGGCCTGCCACACCATGAGCGTTGTCACGAACACGACCACCATCGGCGCCATCGAGCTGCCGAGCCGGCGCAACACCGAGCTCCTGCTGCTCGCGTTCGCCGTGGTCATCCCGATCTTCGCCTACGCCAACGTAGGTCTCGCGGTGCACGGCAAGCTGCCTCCGGGCATGCTCGCGTACGGGCTCGGGCTCGGCCTGCTGGCGGGCCTGGCCCACCTCGTCGTGCGCCGGTACGCCAAGTACGCCGACCCGCTGCTGCTTCCGCTGGGCACCCTGCTCAACGGCCTGGGCCTGGTCTTCATCTGGCGCCTGGACCAGTCGGAGCGGCTCCAGAACCTGGCCAAGCGGCAGTTCGGCGGCTTCTCCCCCTCCGCGCCGAACCAGATGTTCTACACGGCGGTCGGCCTCGCGCTGTTCGCGGGCGTGCTGCTGCTGCTGAAGGACCACCGCACGCTCCAGCGGTTCACGTACATCTCCATGGCGGTCTCGCTCGTCCTGCTGATCCTGCCCGTCATTCCGGGGCTCGGCGCCGACGTCTACGGCGCCAAGATCTGGATCAGCCTGGCCGGGTTCTCGATCCAGCCCGGCGAGTTCGCGAAGATCATCATCGCGGTCTTCTTCGCCGGATACCTGATGGTCAAGCGCGATGCGCTCGCACTGGCCAGCCGCCGCTTCATGGGGCTCTACCTGCCGCGCGGCCGCGACCTCGGCCCGATCCTGATGATCTGGGGCATGAGCCTGCTCGTCCTCGTCTTCGAGAACGACCTCGGCACCTCGCTCCTCTTCTTCGGCATGTTCGTGATCATGCTGTACGTCGCCACCGAGCGCACCAGCTGGATCGTCATCGGCCTGCTCATGAGCATCGCGGGCGCCGTCGTGGTCGGCACCACGGCCAGCCACGTCAAGGTCCGCGTCACCGCCTGGCTCGACCCCTTCGCCTGCTACGCCACCTCCGGCGCCTGCGAGCAGGTCGGCCAGTCCCTGATGAGCTTCGGCTCCGGCGGGGTGCTCGGTACCGGCCTCGGCCAGGGCCACTCCGACCTGATCCTCTTCGCCGCCAACTCCGACTTCATCTTCTCCACCGTCGGCGAGGAGCTCGGGCTGGCGGGCGTCATGGCCTTCCTGCTGCTCTACGGCCTGATCATCGAGCGCGGCGTGCGCACTGCGCTCGCCGCCCGCGACCCCTTCGGCAAGCTGTTCGCGATCGGGCTCTCCGGCGCCTTCGCCATCCAGGTCTTCGTCGTCGCGGGTGGCGTCATGGGCCTCATCCCCCTCACCGGCATGACCATGCCGTTCCTCGCGTCCGGCGGCTCCTCCGTCCTCGCGAACTGGGCTCTCATCGGGATCCTCATCCGGATCAGCGACACCGCACGCCGCCCCGCACCGGCCCCGGCACCGTCCCCCGACTCCGAGATGACCCAGGTGGTCCGCCCCTCATGAACAAGCCCCTGCGTCGCATCTCGATCTTCTGCGGGCTGCTCGTCCTCGCCCTGTTGCTGCGGACCAACTGGCTCCAGTACGTCAAGGCCGAGGACCTCAGCACCCGCAAGGAGAACCGCCGGGTCCAGATCGCCCAGTACTCCGCGGAGCGCGGCAACATCATCGTCGGCGGCGGCCAGCCCATCACCGGCTCGGTCGTCACCAACGGCAGCGACTACAAGTTCAAGCGCACCTACCTCGACGGCCCCATGTGGGCGCCGGTCACCGGGTACGCCTCGCAGGCCTTCGGCTCCAGCCAGCTCGAGTCGCTGGAAGACGGCATCCTCACCGGCAACGACGACCGGCTGTTCTTCGACCGCACCATCGGCATGTTCACGGGCGAGAAGAAGCAGGGCGGCAACGTCGTCACCACGCTGAACCCCGCCGCCCAGAAGGCCGCCTTCACCTCGCTCGGTAGCAAGAAGGGCGCGGTCGCCGCCATCGACCCGCGCACCGGCGCGATCCTCGCGCTGGCCAGCACCCCCTCGTACGACCCCTCCACCTTCGCGGGCAACTCCAAGGCCGACGAGAAGGCCTGGGTCGCGCTCAAGGACAGCGAGGACAAGAACCTGGTCAACCGCGCCCTGCGCGAGACCTACCCGCCCGGCTCGACCTTCAAGGTCGTCACCGCGGCCGCGGCGCTGGAGAACGGTGTCGTCTCCGACATCAACGCGCCGACCGACACCCCCGAGCCGTACATCCTGCCGGACACCAAGACCCCGATGGTCAACCACGCCTCCGGGTGCGAGAAGGCCAGCCTCCTGCGGGCCCTCGAAGTCTCCTGCAACTCCGTCTTCGCCAACATGGGCAACAAGGTGGGGCGGGACAACATGGTGAAGACCGCCGAGAAGTTCGGCTTCAACAACGACAAGATCGACACCCCGGTCCGCGCGTTCACGAGCGTCTACGACAAGACCATGGACAAGCCGGGCAACGCGCTCAGCTCCATCGGCCAGTTCAACACCGCCGCCACCCCGCTCCAGATGGCCATGGTCACCGCCGCGATCGCCAATGACGGCAAGCTGATGAAGCCGTACATGGTCGACAAGGTGACCGCGCCCAACCTCGACGTCCTGCAGACGCACGAGCCGGAGGAGATGAGCCGCCCGCTCTCCGCCGCGAACGCGCAGAAGGTCCAGCAGATGATGGTCGACGTCGTCGAGAACGGCACCGGCACCGGCGCCAAGATCAACGGCGTCACGGTCGGCGGCAAGACCGGTACCGCGCAGCACGGCGAGAAGAACGCCAAGCGCCCCTACGCCTGGTTCATCTCCTACGCCAAGACCGACAAGGGCTCGCCCGTCGCCGTCGCCGTCGTGATCGAGGACAGCGCGGCCGACCGCGAGGACATCACCGGTGGCGGTCTCGCCGCGCCCGTGGCCCTCGCGGTCATGAACGCCGTGCTCAAGAACCAGGGCTGAGCCGGGAATGGCCCCGATACGACCCGCCCGTGCCGCGGGCCCGCGCGGTCACCGCGCCCGGCCCGCGGTGACCCGGATCACGGTCCCCGCGCACGTGGGAGCGCACGGTACCGGTCCGGTATCGGCCTGTGGTCACGGGCCGATCCGCAACACGCGGCCGGTAGCCTTTGCGCGGACAGCGCACCGCCGGACCTCACACGGGTGCGGTAGGGACTGACGGAGAGGGCTGGAACGTTATGGAAGAGCCGCGTCGCCTCGGCGGTCGGTACGAGCTGAGCCACGTGCTCGGCCGCGGTGGCATGGCCGAGGTCTACCTCGCCCACGACACCCGGCTCGGCCGTACCGTCGCCGTCAAGACACTGCGCGCCGACCTCGCCCGCGACCCGTCCTTCCAGGCACGGTTCCGGCGCGAGGCCCAGTCGGCCGCCTCGCTCAACCATCCCGCCATCGTCGCCGTGTACGACACCGGCGAGGACTACGTCGACAACATCTCGATCCCGTACATCGTGATGGAGTACGTCGACGGCTCCACCCTGCGCGAGCTGCTGCACTCCGGTCGCAAGCTGCTGCCCGAGCGCACCCTGGAAATGACCATCGGCATCCTCCAGGCGCTGGAGTACTCGCACCGCGCGCAGATCGTCCACCGCGACATCAAGCCCGCGAACGTCATGCTGACGCGCACCGGGCAGGTCAAGGTGATGGACTTCGGCATCGCCCGCGCCATGGGCGACTCCGGCATGACGATGACGCAGACCGCGGCCGTCATCGGCACCGCGCAGTACCTCTCGCCGGAGCAGGCCAAGGGCGAGCAGGTCGACGCGCGCTCCGACCTCTACTCCGCGGGCTGCCTGCTGTACGAGCTGCTCACGGTCCGGCCCCCGTTCATCGGCGACTCCCCGGTCGCCGTCGCGTACCAGCACGTGCGCGAGGAACCGCAGCCGCCGAGCAACTTCGACCCCGAGATCACGCCCGAGATGGACGCCATCGTCCTCAAGGCGCTGGTCAAGGACCCCGACTACCGCTACCAGTCCGCCGACGAGATGCGCGCCGACATCGAGGCCTGCCTCGACGGCCAGCCCGTCGCCGCGGCCGCGAACATGGGCGCGGGCTACGGCGCCTACCCCTACCCGGACCAGAACCAGGGCGGACACAACGGCTACGACCAGCCGACCACCGCCCTGCGCGCCACCGACGCCGGACAG
Source organism: Streptomyces sp. NPDC051555 (assembly GCF_044454405.1). NCBI lineage: Bacteria > Bacillati > Actinomycetota > Actinomycetes > Kitasatosporales > Streptomycetaceae > Streptomyces > Streptomyces sp. NPDC051555. The sequence goes on from NZ_JBITDP010000015.1 coordinate 174,758, forward strand.
ACCTCGATGATGCCGCCGATGCCGCCCGGCGACGGCGGTTACGGCTACGGCGACCAGGGCCACGGCGGCTACGACCAGGGCCCGCGCCGCCGCCAGAAGAAGAACAGGGCCTCCACCTTCCTGCTCGTCGCGGCCGGGATCCTCGTCCTGGTCGGCGCGATCCTGATCGGGCGCTCCCTCTTCAACAACACCGCCGACAACCGGCCGTCCGTGCCCAAGCTGATCGGCGACACCTTCGAGCGGGCGAGCGACCGGGCGACGAACATCGGGTTGAAGATCGAGAAGGAAGCCGAGGAGCCCTGCGACGCGCAGCCCAAGGGCACCGTCTGCGAGCAGAACCCGGCGCCCGACACCAAGGTCGACAAGAACACCGTCATCAAGGTGAAGGTGTCCACGGGCGCGCCCAAGGTCCAGGTCATCGACGTGAAGCGGCTGCCCTTCGAGCAGGCCGAGTCCGCGCTCAAGGAGAAGGGCTTCCAGGTCGAGCGCAAGTCCCAGGAGTCCGAGAGCACCCCGGGCACCGTGCTGGAGCAGAACCCGAAGGCCGGCACCTCCGTCGAGAAGGGTTCGACCATCACCCTGACGGTGGCCAAGGAACCGTCGAAGGCGGTCGTTCCCGACCTCACCGGCATGACCACGGACAAGGCGTCCAAGACCCTGAGCGACCTGAAGCTCAAGCTCGGCAGCACCACCGAGGGCGACTCCACCGCGCCGCCGAAGTCGATCATCGGGCAAGAACTGGCCCCCGGTACGCAGGTCGAGACGGGGACCGCGGTCAACGTCACCATCGCCCGGGCCGCCCAGGCGACCACCGTGCCCTTCCTGGGGGGCAAGACCCTGGCCAAGGCCCGGCAGGAGCTGACGGCTCGTGGGCTGAGCATCGGCACGGTCCTGTCCGGCCCCTCGGACGACAACGCGGTGATCCTGAGCAGCGACCCGGGCTTCGGACAGCCGGTGGCCGCCGGCTCCGCGATCAACGTCAACACGGTGCCGGGCCAGCAGAACGGCAACAACCAGGGGACCGGGCTCCTCGGCGGGATCGGCAACCACCGCTGACCCGCGGCGCGCCCGGGCCCGCACGCGGCCCGTACGCGGCATGACGAAGGAAGCTCTGGCCCTAGGGCCAGAGCTTCCTTCGCGTGCGGCACAGGGCCCCCCAGGGGCCTTCCCGGGCCCCACCGGCCACAGGGGTAACCAGGGACACAGCGGCGGGGCCTAGCGCAGCTCGGGCGGCGGGGTCCGCTTCGCGTCGACCTTGTCCGTGCGGACCAGCTCGCCCCACACGACGTAGCGGAACTTCGAGGTGTACACCGGGGTGCAGGTCGTCAGCGTGATGTAGCGGCCGGGCGCCGTCTTCCCGGATTCCTTCGGGACCGGGGTGATCACGTCGGTGTTGTACTTCGAGGTCTGGCGCAGCTCGGCGAAGACCTTGTAGACGTACCAGGTGTCGCGGGTCTCGAAGACGACCGCGTCGCCCGTCCTCACCTTGTCGATGTCGTGGAACTTCGCCCCGTGCCCGTCGCGGTGCGCGGCCAGCGTGAAGTTGCCCTGCTTGTCCCACGGCAGCGCGGACTTCACCGGCTCCGTGTAGTACCCGGCGACACCGTCGTTGATGACGTCGGCCGAGGTCCCGCGCTTGACCAGCACCTCGCCGTTCTTCATCGCCGGTACGTGCAGGAAGCCGATGCCGTCCCCGGTGTCGAGGGCGCCCGCCTCGGGGGCCGTCGCGGGCGGGGCCGCCTGCCACTGCTGACGGACCGAATCGCCGCGCTGCGCGGCGTGCCGGTCGGCGAGGACGTTCGTCCACCACAGCGAGTACGCCACGAACAGGGCGAGCACCAGGCCGACGGTGATCAGCAGTTCGCCCAGCAGGCTGAGGAAGCCGGCGAGCCGGTTGCGGCCGGCTCGGGCGCGGGGGGCGGCGCGGCGGGCACGTGACACTGCGGGTTCGTCCTCTGTCGGTGCGGGCTGTGGGGTCGTCGGCCGTGGGTGCGGCGGGGATGACGGCGGGGGTTACGGCTGGGGTTACGGCTGGGGTTACGGCTGGGCGAGCGCGGGCGGAGCGCCCTTCTCGCGCGGGCGCTCGTCCACCATCTTCCCCCAGACGATCAACCGGTAGGTGCTGGTGAACTCGGGGGTGCAGGTCGTCAGCGTGATGTAGCGGCCGGGGGCGGTGAAGCCCGATCCCTCGGGCACCGGCTTGATCACGGAGACGTTCGTCGGCGGGGTCTGCGCCAGCGTCGAGGTCATCTCGTACGTGTAGTAGGTGTCCCGCGTCTCCACCACGACCTTGTCCCCGGGCACCAGGCGGTTGATGTAGCGGAACGGTTCGCCATGGGTGTTGCGGTGGCCCGCCAGCGCGAAGTTGCCCTGCTTGTCGGACGGCATCGCCGACGGCGGCGAGCCCTCGCCGCCGTAGTGCCCGACCATGCCCCGGTCCAGCACCTTCGGCTTGCTGATCCCCTCCGCCACCGGAACCTTCAGGTCCAGCTTGGGGACGTAGAGGATCGCGAAGCCCTGACCTGGGGAGAAAGCGGCGACGGGCGGCGCCGCCTTGTCGGTGTCCCAGTCACTGCGCAGCGTCCCCGCGGCGCCGTTCGCCTGCCGCTCGGCCAGCACGTTCGTGTACCAGAGCTGGTAGGTGACGAAGAGCAGCATCACCACGCCGAGGGTGATGAAGAGTTCGCCGGCCAGTCTGCTCGCGACCACCACCGGGCCGCCGCCGGGCCGCCGCCGCGCGCGTCGGCGCGTACCGCCACGACCCGCCGCACGAGTCGCCGCACGACCCGCCGCCGCACGACCCGTTCCGGAACCGCTCGCGGCGACAGCACTCGGACGGACATCGCCCGGGGCGCCGGCACCCGGTGCGTCACCTTCCGCGCCACCCGCCCTGCGGCGCCTGCCACCGCGCCGCGAGGAGCGTTTGGCGGCCTCCTGGGCGGCCCTGCGCCGCGCGGCCCGGCCCCCGGGGGGCGCGGGGGGCGGCGCGAGGGTCGTCACGCGAGGGCCTTGCCCACCACCGGGGCCAGACCCACCGAACGTGCCACCGCGTCCGCGTCACCGCAGCGCACCAGCCAGTTGGCGAGCATCTTGTGGCCCCCCTCGGTCAGCACCGACTCGGGGTGGAACTGCACGCCCTCGACGTCGTGCTCGCGGTGGCGCAGCCCCATGATGGTCCCGTCCTCGGTGCGCGCCGTGACCTCCAGCTCGTCCGGGAGCGTCATCGGCTCGGCGGCGAGGGAGTGGTACCGGGTCGCGGTGAAGGGGGACGGCAGGCCCGCGAAGACGCCCTGGCCCTCATGGACCACCGGGGAGGTCTTGCCGTGCAGCAGCTCGGGGGCGCGGCCGACGACCCCGCCGTACGCCACCGCCATCGACTGCATGCCCAGGCAGACGCCGAAGACGGGCACGCCGGTGCTCGCGCAGTGGCGGACCATCTCGATGCAGACCCCGGCCTCCTCGGGCGTGCCCGGGCCCGGGGAGAGCAGGACGCCGTCGAAGCCGTCCTGGGCGTGGGCGAGCTCGACCTCGTCGTTGCGCACGACCTCGCACTCGGCACCGAGCTGGTAGAGGTACTGGACCAGGTTGAAGACAAAGCTGTCGTAGTTGTCCACGACCAGAATGCGCGCGTTCACCCGGTGGCTCCCGATCCCTCGTCGACGGTCACATCGTTGAAGGGAAGGAGCGGTTCGGCCCACGGGAAGACGTACTGGAAGAGCACGAACACCACCGCGAGGATCAGCACGAGGGAGATCAGCGCGCGTACCCACGCGTTGCCCGGCAGATGCCGCCAGATCCAGCCGTACATGCCGTCCGCGTCCCTTTCCCTCCACGTACCGCAGGGGCGGTACCGCAACAGCCTAAAGGCAGCGGGCGTGCGCGGGGGGTCAGCCGGCCAATCCCTCCGGTTTGCCCTGCGCGGCCGCCCTGGTCCGGGTGAGTTCGGCCCAGACGATCAACCGGTGACTGTGGCCCCATTCCGGATCACAGGTGGTCAGGGTCAGATAGCGGCCGGGTGAGGTGAAGGGGGACTTGCGGGGTACGGGATCGACCACCGCGACGTCCGTCGGCAGGGTACGCAGCGGCTCGTTCCGGATGGTGTACGTGTACCAGGCGGTGGCGTCCTTCACGATGACCAGGTCACCGGGGCGCAGCTCGGGGAAATCCTTGAAGGGATCTCCGTAGGTGCGCCGGTGTCCGGCCACTGAGAAATTTCCCTCGCCGCCCGGGGGCGCGGTGCCCGCGTAGTGGCCGAGGCCCTTCTTGAGGACGTCGGTGGCGGTGCCCTCCAGGACCGGCTTGTTCCAGTCCGCTCCCAAGCGCGGGATGTACATCTCGGCGAAGACCTGTCCCCGCTCGGGGGCGGGGGCGGGGCCCTGATCCCGGGGGGTGGCCGCCGCGGGTGCGGCGGTCGCGGACCAGCGGTCGTGCAGCCGGTCCATCTCGCCGTCCATGGCCCGGTCGGCCTTGACCCCGGTCCACAGCAGGACGTAGCCGACGAAGAGCACGATGACCGTGCCGACCGTCAGGCACACCTCGCTGAACGTCCGTACCAGCAGCCGCAGTACGGCCTGGGCGGACGGCCGGCGGCGCCCGGGCCCGGTCGACCCGTTCGACCCGGTCGTCTCGGTCGACCCGGCCGACTCAGGACGCGGATGCGGACGCGGACTCCACGGGCTTCGCATAGTGGAGGTCCACTGTGCCGGAGTACCCCGGAAGTGTCAGCGCCTTCTGCTCATCGACTTTCCAGCCCAGCCCGTAGGCGTTGACGTACAACTGGTAGTTCTGGATGGCCGGTGAGGCGGCGAGCGCCTTGCGCAGCGCGCCCGGGTCGCCGATCGCCGTGACCTTGTAGGGCGGCGAGTAGACCCGGCCCTGGAGGATCAGGGTGTTGCCCACGCAGCGCACGGCGCTGGTGGAGATCAGCCGCTGGTCCATGACCTGGATCCCGCGGGCTCCGCCCTGCCACAGGGCGTTGACCACGGCCTGGAGGTCCTGCTGGTGGATCACCAGATCGTTGGGCTGCGGCTCGGGCACGTTGGGGATGCGGGCCGTGGCGTTCGGCGGGGCGTCGTTGAGGGTCACCGAGACGGACCGCCCGGAGAGCTCCTCGGTGCCCGCGGCGATGCGCAGGGCCGCGAGTTTGGCGTCCTCGGCCTTGCTGCTGCCGTCGTCCCGCTCGGCCAGCGCGTCGACCTCACGGCGCACCGCGGCGGTGTCCGCGTCGAGTTCGGCGTTGTTCTGGCTGCGCTCGTGGATGAGGTCGGACAGCTTCAGGAGTGAGCCGTCCGTGCGGATGTTCGTACCCTTGGACGTGTTGAAACTGGTGACGAAGATCAGGCCCGCGAGGGCGAACACGGCGGCCGTCAGCAGCCGGACCGGCCTGAGCCGGCGACGGGGACCCGCGGAGGAGTCGTCGGAATTGCTCAACGTACCCTTCTCCTTCAACGCCACAGACCCACTACGCTAACGGACGCCCGGGGGAGGCAAGGTCCCCAGCGCATCGACAGGAGAGACCCTCGTGCCGAAGTCACGTATCCGCAAGAAGGACGATTACACCCCGCCGCCGGCGAAGCAGACGCAGACGATCAGGTTGACGAACCGCAGCTGGGTAGCCCCGGTCATGCTGGCGTTCTTCCTCATCGGTCTCGCCTGGATTGTCGTCTTCTATGTGACCGACACCCGGCTGCCGATCGAATCACTCGGCAATTGGAACATTGTGGTCGGTTTCGGCTTCATCGCGGCAGGCTTCGGCGTGTCCACGCAGTGGAAGTGACCGGACCACGGCGCGGCGGTGGCCCGACGGTGGCACAGCAGTAACGGCGGTCTGAAGCAAGCTCTCCCCATGAGTTATCCACAGCGTCATCCACACCTGAGGAAAAAGGCAGAAGATCTGTGGATAACTCTGTGGAGAGTTGACGCCGGTGTGACTTTTCCGGGCGGTGTCCGCCCGGGAAAGTCTCAGACCAGCTCTGCCGTCCGGACCAGGACCACGGCCACCACCAGCAGGAACACGGCCGCGCAGGTCCCCCACTGGACCAGCGCCCGCCGCTTCCCGGCGCCGGCCGGGGGCAGCAGCATGCCCAGGCCCACCAGCGCGCCGGTGATCAATCCGCCGATGTGGGCCTGCCAGGAGATCTCCCCGGTCCCGCCGATCCCACCGATCGGTACGAAGGTCAGCAGCAGCATCAGCAGGACCATCACGATGATCGGGCGCATGCTGTACCGCATCCGCCGCATCAGCACGACGGTGGCGCCGAGCAGCCCGAAGATCGCCCCGGACGCGCCCAGGGTCGGCATGTTCGGCGGGGTCAGCAGGTAGACCAGCGCACTGCCGCCCAGCCCGGAGAGCAGGTACACGGCGAGGTAGCGGGCCCGGCCCAGAGCGGCCTCCAAGGGGGCGCCGAGGAACCACAGGGCGGTCATGTTGCCGATGATGTGCCACCACTGCTCGTGCAGGAAGACCGAGGTCAGCAGCCGGTAGTACTGGCCGGTGGACACACCTTCGAGCGGGCCGCCGAGGTAGTCGACGTAGCGGCCGAGCAGCTCCAGCGGGACCAGCACCGCCGGGGCGAGGAGGGCCGCGAAGAACACCGCGACATTGATCCCCACCAGGACCTTGGTGACCAGGGCGGTGTCGGCGACCACGACCCCGCCCGCGATGCCGCGCGCGGTGTTGGCCGCCGCGACGTGGCCCGTACCGGAGCCCGACCGGACGCACTCCGGGCACTGGAAGCCCACCGAGGCGTTGATCATGCAGTCGGTGCAGATCGGACGCTCGCAGCGGGTGCATCTGATCCCGGTCTCGTGGTCCGGGTGCCGGTAGCAGCCCGGCACCCGTCCGGTGTCCGACCTGTCGCTTTCCATCGGTCCCCTCCGTCGCGGCGGTGCCGTTGTCGTAACGAGTACGGACGGGCGGAGGGCATGGTTCCCGGTCGGACCCCCAGGCGAGCCGATCAGCGCCGATCAGCGCTCTTCGATCACCACGGCCTTGATGACCACGTCCTCCACGGGACGGTCGGTGCGCGGGTTGGTCGCCCCGGAGGCGATGGCGCTGACGACGGCCTGGCTGGCCTTGTCGGTGATCTCACCGAAGATCGTGTGCTTGCGGGTCAGCCACGCGGTGGGGGCGACGGTGATGAAGAACTGCGAGCCGTTGGTGCCCGGCCCGGAGTTCGCCATGGCCAGCAGGTAGGGCTTGGTGAAGGCGAGGTCGGGGTGGAACTCGTCGGCGAACTGGTACCCGGGACCGCCGGTGCCGTTCCCGAGCGGGTCGCCGCCCTGGATCATGAAACCGCTGATCACGCGATGGAAGACGGTGCCGTCGTAGAACGGGTCGGTGGTCTTCTGGCCGTCCGAGGGACGGGTCCACTCACGGTCGCCCTTGGCCAGTTCCACGAAGTTCCGGACGGTCTTCGGGGCGTGGTTCGCCAGCAGCTCGATCTCGATGTCGCCGTGGTTCGTCTTGAGGGTGGCGATAAGCTTCGCGGCCACGAAAACTGCCTTCCATCGTCGTCACTGGTCGCCCGAATCTTCCCACGGAGTGCTCCGCGAAGAGGAAATAGGCCACTCGGATGCCCTGTCGGCCATGCCACGGTGCGGTATCGCAGGCATGATCCGACAAAGGGTGGAAAGGTGAGCTGTGTCCGCCGAACCGTGTCCGCCCCCAAGGAGGAGGATCCCGTGACCCGCAAGGACAGCGTGCACGCCGCGGCCGAGAGCGCGAGGGAAAGCATGCGGCACGCCGCGGAAGTGGTGGCGCCGTACGCGGGTACCGCCAAGGACGCCGCGGCGCGATACGCGCACGAGGCGAACGTACGGCTGACGCCGAAGGTCTCCTACGCCGCCGGTGAAGCCGCCCGGCAGGCCCGCACCGCCTACGACAGCCATCTCCATCCCCACGTGGTGTCGGCCCGCTCCCACGTGCCGCCGAACGTGGACCGGGCGGCGGCGCGTGCCGTGACCCGGACCCGGCAGGCCGCGCGACAGGCCGCCGACTACACGGCGCCGAGGTTCGAGAGCGCTCTGGCCGCGGCGCAGCCGGTGGCCGAGGAAGCCGCCTCGCGGTCGACCGCGGCGCTGGCGGCGCTGCGCGGTCAGGTGTCGGCGCAGGAAGTGCAGCAGTTGGTCCGGCGCAACGAACGACGGGCGCGCTGCGGCCGGCTGTTCAAGGGCGCCGCCCTCTTCGGCCTGCTGGCCGGTGGCGCCTTCGCCGCGTGGAAGTGGTGGGACCAGCAGTCGAACCCGGACTGGCTGGTGGAGCCGCCCGCGGCGACCGAGCTGTCGGCGCGGGACGACGAGGCGGCGAGCTTCGACGACGAACTGGCCGCGAAGGAGCGGACCGCGGCCGACGAGCAGCAGCCGTAGCCGTTCCCGCGACAACTCGACACGCCCGATGGGGCCCGGATCCGTAGGTGGATCCGGGCCCCATCGGCGTGCGGGGTGGGGACGGGCGGGCGCTCAGTTGGGGAGGGTGAGCACCATGCCCGGGCGGATCAGGTCCGGGTTGGAGCCGACGACGCCCTTGTTCATGGCGTACAGCTCGCGCCAGCGGGCCTCGTTGCCCAGCTCGCGGCGGGCGATGGCGGAGAGGGAGTCCCCGGACCTGACCGTGTAGGTGCGCTTCTTCGCGACGGGCGCGGGCTTCGGGGCCGCCGGAGCGGGCCGGTGCGGCGCGGGCGTCGCCGCCGCCGCGGGCTTCGGCGCGGCCGGGGCAGGCTTGGGCGGGGTGACCGCCTGTGCGGCGGCCCGGGCCTGCGCCGCCATCCGGTCCGCGGCCTCCTTGGTCGCCGTGGCCGACGCGTCGGTGTACTTGGTGGCGGTGCCCGCGGGTGAGCTCTGCGCGGCCGGGGCGGCCGCGGCCTGCTGTTCGACCTGCTCCTTGGCCTTCTCCGCGGCTTCGCGCGCCTTTTGCTTGTCGGACTTGAGGAAGTCGAAGATTCCCATGGTGTGACGCCTCCGGCGTGGTGTGCCCCCTGGCTCGGTGCCTTCCCCCACTCTCGGCCACGACGCGCCGCCCGGCCGCGTGACTACGCCATCCGGGGGACGCTCCGGCGGGCCTCGGGCGGGCCTCGCGGTGCGCTGCCGGGGGCCGTCGGCGCCCTACTGGCGGGCCCGGCGGGCCGGGCGCGGGCTCTCGCTGGGGATCGCCAGATCCTCTTCCACCAGCAGGTTCAGCACCCGGAGCAGGGCCGCCCGGTCGTCGTCGGCGAGCGAGCCGAGCGCCTCGGCGTGCACCCGGTCGACGATCCGGGTGCTCTGCTCGGCCAGCGCCGCGCCCGCTTCGGTGACCGCGATGATGCGCGCCCGTCGGTCCCGGGAGGAGGGCCTGCGCTCGGCCAGACCGGCCTTCTCCAGGGCGTCGACGGTCACCACCATCGTCGTCTTGTCCATGTCGCCGATCTCCGCGAGCTGGATCTGGGTGCGCTCCTCCTCCAGGGCGTGCACGAGGACGCAGTGCATGCGCGCGGTCAGGCCGACCTCGTCGAGCGCGGCCGCCATCCGGGTGCGCAGCACGTGGCTGGTGTGGTCCAGCAGGAAGGAGAGGTCGGGCTGGGTCCGGGTCGGCTCCATTGCAGTCATGGATCCAGCCTAACAATTAGATCCGAAAGAAATAGTCTGCAACAAAACTATCTGCTACGGTCCCTCTTATCGCCCCCGCTGCACCGCAGCCGACGGCCTTCGAACGGAGAGCCCGATGCCCACCGCACCTGCCGAAGCACCCGCACCCGTGCCCGCAGCCGCCGCCAAGGCCCCGGCCGCGCCGGCGGCCCGTCCTGCAGGTGGGTTGGGCTCCCGCTGGACCGCCCTCGCCGTCCTCTCCACCGGCATGTTGATGACGGTCCTCGACGGCAGCATCGTCACCGTGGCCATGCCCGCCATCCAGCAGGACCTCGGCTTCTCCCCCGCCGGGCTCAGCTGGGTGGTGAACGCCTACCTGATCGCCTTCGGCAGCCTGCTGCTGCTCGCCGGGCGACTCGGCGACCTCATCGGCCACAAGCGGATGTTCCTGGCCGGGACCGCCGTCTTCACCGGCGCCTCCCTCCTGGCCGGCTTCGCCGGTTCCCCGGAACTGCTGATAGCCGCCCGCTTCCTCCAGGGGGTGGGCAGCGCGATGGCCTCCGCCGTCAGCCTCGGCATCCTGATCAACCTGTTCACCGAACCCCGGGAGCGGGCCCGGGCCATCGCGGTCTTCTCCTTCACCGGCGCGGCCGGAGCCTCCCTCGGCCAGGTGCTCGGCGGTGTGCTCACCGACGCCCTCGACTGGCACTGGATCTTCTTCATCAACCTGCCGATCGGACTGACCGCGCTGCTGCTGGCACTGCCCTCCCTCCCGAAGGGCCGGGGGCTCGGACTCGGTGCGGGCGCCGATGTGCTCGGTGCGGTCCTGGTCAGCACGGGGCTGATGCTCGGCATCTACACCGTGGTCAAGGTCGAGCAGTACGGATGGACCTCCGCGCACACCCTCGGGCTCGGCGCGCTGTCACTGGCCCTGCTCGCCGCCTTCACCGTCCGCCAGGCCAAGGCCCGTACGCCGCTCGTGCCGCTGCGGATCTTCCGGTCCCGCACGGTGGTCGGCGCCAACCTGGTCCAGATGCTGATGATCGCCGCCCTGTTCTCCTTCCAGATCCTGGTCGCCCTCTACCTCCAGAAGGTCCTCGGCTACGGCGCCGCCGCCACCGGGCTCGCCATGCTCCCGGCCGCCGTGGTGATCGGCGTGACCTCGCTCGGCATCTCGACCCGCCTGATCTCACGGTTCGGCGGACGCACGGTCCTGCTCACCGGTCTCGTCCTGCTGCTCGGCGGCCAGCTCCTGCTGACCCGTCTGCCCGTGCACGCCGATTACGTGACCGACCTGCTGCCCGTGATGCTCCTCGCGGCGGGCTTCGGCCTGGCCCTGCCGGCCCTGACCGGGCTGGCGATGTCGGGGGCCGGCGCCGAGGACGCGGGTCTGGCCTCGGGCCTGTTCAACACCACCCAGCAGATCGGCATGGCCCTGGGCGTCGCGGTCCTCTCCACCCTGGCGGCCTCGCGCACCGAGTCCCTCACCCGCGCCGGGCACAGCACGGCCGAGGCCCTGACCGGTGGCTATCACGTGGCCTTCGGCATCGGCTCGGGTCTGCTCCTGCTGGCCGTCGCCCTGGCCGCGACCCTGCTGCGCCCGGGGCGCCCTGCCTGAGCCCCTGATCCCACCGGTCGTTGTCTCACGTTTCACGTGAAACAACGGCCGGTGTTTCGTGCGTCGTTGTTTCACGTGAAACAACGCTCGCCGGCGCTCCGCACACCTCACGCTCCACTCACAGGTGGGGAGAGGCCGGATCGCCACCGAGCCGCAGATCGCCGACGCCGTCGAGGACCTTCGCCGAGGACGCGACGTGCTGGCTCGCGGTCATGAGGTCGCGCAGGCATCGGTCCAGCGGGGTGCGCTCGCTGTAGACCGCGGCCGATCCCACGGCGTCGTAGAGGAGTTGGACCGCCTCCCGGCACGCCCGGTGCGCGAACTGACGGGCCAGCGCGGCCGTGCCCCGCTCCGCTTCCAGGCCCGCCGCCTGCGCGGCCCGCACGTCTTCGAGCGTGGCGTACACGTAGGCGTCGGCCGCCCCGATCAGCGCCTCGGCGTGGGCCAGGTCGGCGGGGGCGCCCGGCCGGGGCGGCGCGGAACGCCGGGCGGCGAGGATCTCCCTGGTCGTGTTCAGGGCGGACCGGCCGATGCCCAGGGGCACGCCCGCCATCTTGAGGGCGAGGTTGTCGGCACGCAGGTGGAGCGGCTCCCGCCGGGTCCCGGACGGAACGAGAGCGAAGGTGTGCCCTTCGGGGACGAACAGGTCCCTGACCTCGAAGTCGTGCGAGCCGGTGCCGCGCAGCCCGGTGGTGTACCAGGTGTCGAGCACCCGTACGTGCGCGGCGTCGAAGACGGCGATCCGCGCGGTGCCGTCCGGGGTCTGGAAGCCGGCCATCACACGGTCGGCGTGGGTGATCCCACTGGCGTAACTCCAGCGCCCCGACAGGAGGTAGCCCCCGCCCCGGCGGAGCGCGCGCCCGGTCGGCGGCAGCACCGTCGCGGTGATGAGGTCCGGATCGGGGAACAGCTCGGTGAACACCTCCGCGGGCAGCGAGACGGCGGCCAGCGCGGCGTTCAGCGCGACGGACGCGCACCAGGCGACCGAGGCGTCCCCTTCGGCCAGCAGATCGACGGCGCGCGTGAGCTGCGCCGGCGTCATCTCGACGCCACCCAGCGCCGTCGGCAGGGCCGCCCGCAACAGCCCGGTGGCCTTCAGGCCGTCGAGGACGTCGGCGGGGACGCCGCCCGTCCGTTCGATCTCGGTCGCACGGCCCGCGAGGCCCGGGGCGTACGCCCGTACCCGGTCCAGGACCGAGTCGGCGGTGAGGCCCCTCCCGGCTCGGGTCGACAGTTCCATGGTGGTCATCAGATCCCTCCTCGTACGGTCGCTTCCTCGGATGGGCGAGGGTGGTTCACAGGTCCTCCAGGGCCTTGGAGAGCTCGGCCGCGAGCGTGTGCAGGTGCGGCGGGCGCATGATGCTGTAGTGGTCGCCGGGCACGTCGATGCTCTCGGCCCGGTCGCCCAGGAGGTCGAGCCACGCGCGGGTGGTCCGCGTGGTGGCCCCGTCCATGGCCCGCAGCAGCCGGACCCTGCCCCGGTACGGGACGGCCTCGTGGCGGGCCAACGCCCGGCTCAGGCGCAGGAACCGGCTCGCGAGCCGTTCCAGGGTGGCGGCGTCGATCTCCTCGGGCAGGACGGCGGCGTCCCTGGCCCGCGTCAAGAGCTCCCCGATCGGCGACCTGCCCTCGGTGGCCTCGAAATCGGCCGCGGTGGGGTGCCACGCGTTGCCCGCGAGGCCGGCCTGGTCCCGGGCGAACCCGGCCAGTAGCGCCGCGTCGGACGCCGGCTCGGCGCGGCCGGGCGGTTCGAGCAGGTCCACGGCCGCGACGAGTTCGACCGTCCTGCCCCGCTCATCGAGCAGACGGGCCGTTTCCAGGGCGAGCACGCCGCCCATGGACCAGCCGCCGAGCCGGTACGGGCCGTGGGGGAATCGTTCGACGATCGCGTCGGCGTAGTGCGCGGCCAGGTCCGCCACGGTCTCCGGGGCGGAGGCGAGGTCGGGGTACTGGAGGGCGTGGAGAGGCTGTTCGTCTTCGAGGAGGCCGCCGAGCCCCGCGTAACAGAGCACGTCGCCGCCGACCGGGTGGATCAGGATCAGCGGCGGCCGGGCCCCGCCCGCCCTCAGCGTGACGAGGGACGCGCGGCCCTCGTCGGACGGCTCGTGGCGCAGCGCCTCGGCGAGCAGGGCGACGGTCGGCCGGGCGAGCAGGGTCGCCACGGGCAGCGACCGGCCGGTGTCCTGCTGGATCCGGGCCATCATCCGCACCGCGAGCATCGAGTCGCCGCCGAGGTCGAAGAAGTTCGCGGTGACGTCGACGGGGCCCCCGGCGGGTGGGAAGAACTCCGCCCAGATTCCGGCGAGGAGCCGTTCGGCCTCATCGCGCGGTGCGACCGCGTCGGCGGGGCGCGGAGCCGGCTGCTCGGGCGACGGCAGGAGGCGGCGGTCCACCTTGCCGTTGGCGGTCAGCGGCAGCTCGTCCAGGAGGACGATGCGGGACGGCACCATGTAGCCGGGCAGCTCCCGGCCGAGCGCCTCGCGCAGCTCCTTCTCGGAGCCGCCCGACACGGCGTATCCGACGAGCCGTCGGGGGCCGCCGCGCTCGCCCTCGGCCACCACGGCCGCCGCGCGGACGTCCGGCCGGCGCAGCAGCGCCGCCTCGACCTCGCCGAGCTCGATCCGGTGCCCCTGGATCTTCACCTGGAAGTCCGCGCGGCCCAGGAACTCGATGTCACCGTCCGGCAGGAGACGTCCGAGGTCACCGGTGCGGTAGAGCCGCTCGCCGGTCACCGGATGGCGCAGGAACGCGGCGCGCGTCTTCGCCTCGTCGCCGAGGTAGCCACGGGCCAGACCGCGGCCCGCGATGTACAGGTCGCCGGTGGCCCAGGTCGGGCGCGGCCGCAGCGCCTCGTCCAGGACGTGGAAGCGCTGGTTGCGCATCGGCCTGCCGTACGGAACGCTCATCCGCTCCGCGTCGGCGCGGGTGATCGGATGCAGGATCGACCAGATGGACGCTTCGGTCGCGCCGCCCAGGCTCCAGATCCGGGCGTCCGGCTGGAGCGAGGCGATGGCCGCGGGGAGCGTGACGGGGATCCAGTCGCCGCTCATCATCACCACGCGCAGCGACGTCGGGCCGTCGACGGCTCGCACGTGGTCGACGAACATCTCCATGAGGGCGGGGACGCTGTTCCAGATCGTCACCCGGTGCCGTTTCACCAACTCCAGCCAGGCGGCCGGCTCGCGCTGCTCGGACGCGTCGGGAAGGACCACGGCTCCGCCGACCGCGAGCAGGCCGAACACGTCGTAGACGGAGAGGTCGAAGTTGAGTGCGGAGAGGGCCAGGACACGGTCCTGGGCGCTCACGCCGAACCGGTCGTTGATGTCCTGGATCGTGTTGACCGCGGCGGCGTGCTCGATCATCACGCCCTTGGGAACCCCGGTGGAACCCGAGGTGAAGATGACATAGGCGAGGTCGTCGGGCGTGGCCGGGGACGGCGGTACAGGCTCGCCCGCACCCGTGTCCTGCGACTCGATGTCGACGTGCGACGAACGGATGTGGCCCGGCATCCGGAGCCCGGCGGCGAGGGTCGACCGGGTCAGCACCAGGTCGATGCCGGCGGTCTCCATGATCATTTCTCGGCGGCGGGCGGGCACGGCGGCGTCCACCGGCACATAGGCCGCGCCGGTCTTGAGGACGGCCAGCGCCGCGACGACCTGCTCCCAGCCCTTGTCCATCACGATGCCGACGAGCACCCCCGGGCGTGCGCCGCGGTCGATCAGCCACCGGGCGATCCGGTCGGATCGGCGGTCCACCTCGCCGTAGTCGAGGGTCAGGCCGGCGGTGACCACCGCGGGGGCCTGCGGCCTGGCCACCACCTGCCGCAGGAACGCCTCGTGCAGCAGCTCACGGGGAGCGGGGGCGTCCGTGGCGTTGACGGCCGCGCGGAGCTCCAGGTCGGCGACCGGCGCGAGCACGGACGGCGGCCGACGCCACGCCTCCTCGCCGCACAGGTCCCGCACGAGGTCCAGGTAGGCGTCCCACATTCCGTCGACGACGCCGTCCGGGAACATCTCCTCCACCACGTCCCAGTTGAGGACCAGTTCCCCGGCCTCCTCCAGGGCCTGGTGGTCGAGCCACACCTGCGGCGTGCGCACCGAACTGGACGCCAGCCGGCCACCGGCCCCCAGCGTGGTCAGTGCCGTCAGAGGGCCCCGCTCGTCCTCGCCGCGCCCCGCGAAACCGATCGTGCTCGTGAAGACGACGGGCATGCTCGCGAGGCCGGTCCCGCCCCTGGTCCGGTTGAGTTCGCGCAGCACCTCGACGCCGCTGACGTGCCCGTGGTCGAGGTCGGTCAGCAGCTGGCGCTGCAGCCGGGCTGCGCCCGACGCGAAGTTCTCGGCGGGACCGGCGTCGACTTCGAGGAGGAGGGTCGCGCTGAGGTTGCCGACGATCCTGGCGACGTCCTCGTGCAGCGGGCGTCGGTTGAACGCCAGCAGGTTGAGGGTGAAGCGCGGCGAGGCGCTCCAGGCGGCGATGGCCTGCGCGTACGCGGCGCACAGCGCGGCCGACGGCGAGACACCGGCGGCGTCCGCGTTCCCCTTGAAGCGCTGCCAGGCCTCGGCTGCGATCCGCGCCGTGCGGTGGGCGAACACCGGCCGTCGTGGCGCGGGTCCCGGTCGCAGCGGCAGATCGGGGGCGGGCGGGAGGGTGGCGACGCGTGCCTGCCAGTAGGCGCGCGAGGTCTCGCGCGCCGCGGTGTCCGTCCCGGCGGCGGCCAGCACGTAGTCGCGGTAGGTGAGGGCCGGCGGGGGCGTGGCGGGCGTACCGCAACGGTAGGTCCGCGCCCACTCCTGGAAGAGCACTCCCGCGCTGCGGCCGTCGACGATCAGCGCGTCGACATTGAGGTGGAGACGGGTCGTGCACGCGTCGAGGAGGGTCGCCCGGACGTCGAAGAGCGGCCAGACCTCGGTGTCGAAGACCTGGTCACGCATCTCTTCGTGGATCTCGGTGAGACGACGGGCCCGTTCGGTGTCCTCGCAGGACCGCAGGTCGAGCGTGGCGATCCGGTACTCGGGGACCTCGGCGAGCACCCGCTGGTGCCCGTCCCGACTCACCACGGCGCGCAGCATGTCGTGACGGCCGATGAGGTGCCGCAAGGACGAGCCGAGCCGGTCGAGGTCGGTCTCCTCCAGGTCGACCTCGATGAGGAAGGACGTGGAGACGTTGCCGAGTTCGAAGGCGTCGGTGCGGCCGACCACGTAGGCCTGCTGGAGGTCGGTGAGCGGGAACGGCTCATGGCGTGCGGCCGGGTCGGCGACCGGCATCCCGCCGGGCTCCTCCGCCCGGTCCGCGCCGGCCCCGCGGGCCGCTTCCACGGTCCGTACGATCTCACCGACGCTGCGGCCGTCCAGCAGCGCGGTCAGCGGGACGTCGACGCCGAGCAGTCGAGCGAGGCGCTGGCGGATGTCCACCGCGATCAGCGAGTCGACGCCCAGACTCCGCAGTGGCAGGCGCAGGTCGTCGGCGGTGAGGGCCGCGCCGCGCGCCCGGCCCACGAGGGCGGTCACCCGCTCGGCGGTGTTCCCCGTCCCGATCGTGGCCGGCTCCCGCGTCCCGGGCGCGGCGGGCCGGGCCGCCGGCACCACCGCTTCCAGGCGCACGCCGTCGGCGAGCGCCACGGGGGCGCCGTCGGCGCCGACGAGCCGCACCTGCGCGACGAGGGGACCGGCGTGCTCGGGTGCCCGCTCCCGTCGGCCCTCTCCCGTCCACAGCCAGTACCGCTCGCGCTGGAAGGGGTAGCCGGGCAGGGCGGCGGGCGGTCCGGCGCTCTCGCCGTGCACGCGCGTCCAGTCGACCCGTACGCCTCGGACGTGGAGCGCGCCGAGGGTGTCGAGCAGCGTGCGCCGGGGGTCTTCCGCCTCTCGGAGCGTCGGCAGGAGGACGGTGTCCTCGGCCGTACGGAGCCGGTCGAGGAGGGGCGAGGAGGACCCGATCTCCACGAAGGTGCGGTGTCCCTCGCGCAGCAGCGCGGCGAGCGCGCCGGTGAAGCGCTCGTCGGCGGACGCGTCCGTCCCGATCCGGGTCGCAGCCCGCTGTGCGTCCCTCGGACTCGTCGTGCCGGCGACGCACGCGGCCACCAGCTCGCCGATGCCGTGGCCGATGACGGCTGCGTGATCCACACCCCACGACCGCCACAGCTCGGTGAAGGCGTAGGCGACGGCGAACGCCGAGGGCCGGGCGCCCGGTGTCCCGCCGCACCGGTCGAGGGCGTCGCGGAAGACCGGTTCCGCCAGGGCGAGCTCGGCCGCCATGTCGGCGCCCCGGTCGTCCCAGCGGCCGGTGAGCACCAGGACCGGGCCCGGGGCGGTGTCCGGACCACGCTCGCCGGTCCGGACCCCGTGCGGCGGCACCTGGTCCGCACGCGTCCGGGCGAGGAGCTCCGCCAGCTCGGCACGTGAGGAGGCGACGGCCGTGAGCCGGTGCGTGAAGTGGGCCCGCCCCAGGCTCGTGGTCCGGCAGATCGAGGCGAGCGGATCGCCGTCGGGGCCCTCCGCGAGCAGCTCGGCGTAGCGCGCGACGAGGTGGTCCAGTGCGGCGGGGGTCCTGGCCGACAGGGTCAGCAGGTGCGGCCCGTCCGGCCCGACGGGTCGGGCCCCCTCCGACGGCGGCTCCGCGGGAAGGCCGGGGGCCTCCTCCAGCACGACGTGCGCGTTGGTGCCGCTGATGCCCTGCGAGGACACGGCGGCGCGCTTGGGCCCCGGGGTCACGGGCCACACAGTCGCCTCGGCGACGAGCTCGACAGCACCGCCCGACCAGTCGACGTGCGGGGTCGGCTCGTCCACGTGCAGCGTGGCGGGAAGCCTGCCGTGCCGCATCGAGAGGACCGTCTTGATGACCCCGGCGACGCCGGCCGCCGCCTGGGAGTGCCCGATGTTGGGCTTCATCGAGCCGAGCCGTAACGGCTGTTCGCGCCCGACTCCGTAGGCGGCCAGCAGGGCGCGCGCCTCGATCGAGTCCCCCAGCACGGTGCCGGTGCTGCTCGCCTCCACCACCTGGACGTCGCCCGGCGACAGCCGCGCGTCCTTCAGCGCCTGCCGGATGACCCGCTGTTGCGCGGCCCCGTTCGGCGCGGTGAAACCGTTGCTCGCGCCGTCCTGGTTCACCGCGCTGCCGCGCACCACGGCCAGCACCCGGTGGCCGAGGCGCCGCGCGTCCGAGAGCCGTTCCACCAGCAGCAGGCCCACGCCCTCGGAGAGCCCGCTGCCCTGGGCGCCGGCCGAGAACGGGCGGCAACGGCCGTCCGGCGACAGCCCCTGCATGCGGGTGAACTCGGTGAACAGCTGCGGTGTGGCCATGACCGTCGCGCCGCCCGCGAGGGCCATCGCGCACTCGCCGCGGCGCAACGACTGCACGGCCAGGTGCAGCGCGACCAGCGAGGACGAGCAGGCCGTCTCCACGGTGATCGCCGGGCCGCGCAGGCCGAAGGTGTAGGAGATGCGGCCGGAGGCGACACCGCCCGCCGTCCCGGTCGTCAAGAACCCCTCGGCCTCTTCGGGCACGTCGCCGCGGCCGAGACCGTAGTCGCCGCTGGACAGGCCGGTGAACACGCCGGTCTCGGTGTCGCGCACCGACTCCGGGTCGATCCCCGCGTCCTCGAAGGCCCGCCACGCGGTCTCCAGGAGCAGCCGCTGCTGCGGATCCATGGCGAGCGCCTCACGCGGACTGATGCCGAAGAAGCCCGCGTCGAAGTCGGCCGCGTCGTGGAGGAAGCCGCCGGAGCCCGTCAGGCTCCGGCCGTCGTTCCCGGGGTCGTACACGCCGTCGTCCCAGCCCCGGTCCCGGGGGAACGGACCGACGCTCTCGCCGCCTGCGGCGAGCAGCCGCCACAGCGCCGCCGGTGAGTCGACGCCGCCCGGGTACCGGCAGGCCATGCCGACGATGGCGATGGGCTCCCGGTCCCCTTCCTCCACCTCGCGCAGGCGCTCACGCGTCTTGTGCAGGTCGAGGGTGAGGCGCTTGAGGTAGTCGAGCACCTTGTCGTTCGAGTCTGATCCCATGACGGATCGATCCCTCCGTAGGGGGGTCAGGAGCCGGAGAGCTCGCGGTCGATGAAGTCGAGCAGTTCCTCGGCGGTCGCGGCTTCGACGAGCGCCGTCACGTCCGCCCCGGTGGAGGAGGAGGCGTGCGCCCCGGGCTCCGGAGCGGGCGGGACCGGGACCTCCCGCGGCGGCAGGAGCGCGGCGTCCAGAGCGGCGACCAGCTCGGGCAGCGTGGGGGTGTCGAACAGCAGGGTGAGGGGGAGCTTGAGCTCCGTCGCCGCGCCCAGGCGGTTGCGGAACTCGACCGAGGTGAGCGAGTCGAACCCGAGGTCGCCGAACGGCCTGTCCGCCGCGATCGCCTCGGGACGCAGTCCGAGTACGGCGGCCATGTGGCTGCGGACCAGGCCGGCGAGGAGCGCGGCCCGTTCACCGCCGGTCAGACCGGGCAGCTCCTCCCGCAGCGGCCGGTGGCGCCGGTGGCCGGGTGCGGGCGCGGACCGGCCGGCCCTCGCGGCCGCCGCGACCTCGCGCAGGACCGGAGGGAGTTCCGTGCCGAGGTCGCACAGGGTCTCCCGGTCGAGCCGGGCCGGCACCAGCACGGCCTGGGGCGCCGACAGCGCCGCGTCCAGGAGGCCCAGCCCGTGGTCGGGAGCCATCTCCACGAGTCCGGTCCGGGCGAAGCGGGCCCGGTCGGCATCGGTGAGGGCGCCCATCATGCCGTCCGGATCGCCCCACAGGCCCCAGGCCAGGGCGTGGGCGGGCAGGCCCCGCGCGCGGCGGTGCTGGGCGAGTGCGTCGAGGAAGGCGTTCGCGGCGGTGTAGGCGCCCTGCCCCGCGCCGCCGAGCGTGCCCATGATCGAGGAGATCAGGATGAACCGGGCGAGCGGGTGGCCCGCGGTCAGCTCGTGCAGATGCCAGGCGCCGTCGGCCTTGGCGCCCATCACCCGGTCGATCTGACCGGGGGTGAGCGAGGTGAGCGGCGCGTCGTCCACCACGCCCGCGGCGTGGATCACGGCGGTCAGCGGGTGCCGGTCGGGGACGGCGTCGATCATCGCCGCGACCGCGTCGCGGTCGGCGACGTCCACCGCGGCGAACGTCACCTCGGCGCCGAGCCCGCCCAGCTCCGACGCCAGGTCGGCCGCGCCCGGCGCGTCGGCGCCGCGGCGGCCGGCGAGCGTGAGCCGCCGAGCGCCGTGTTCGGTGACCAGGTGCCGGGCGACGGCCCGGCCGATGGCGCCGGTCCCGCCGGTGATCAGAACGGTTCCGTCCGGGTCGAGGAGCGGCGGGACGGTGAGCACGATCTTGCCGACGTGGGTGCCCCGGCGCATCAGGGCGAAGGCCTCGGGGGCTCGCCGGATGTCCAGGTCGGTGACGGCGGGCCAGGTGAACGCGGAGTCGTCGAAGAGCGCGACCGCGCGGCTCAGGAGGCGCGAGAGGTGCGCGGGCGGCAGTTCCAAGAGGTGGGAGCTGCGGTAGCGCACACCGGGGTGCGCGGCGGATACCTCGGCGGGGTCGCGCGGGTCCGTCCTGCCCAGCTCGACCAGGAGCCCGCCGGGACGCAGCAGCCGCAGCGACTCGTCGACGAGCTCGCCGGTCAGCGAGTTCAGGACGAGCGCCATACGCCGGCCGCCGGCGCCGAAGCGGGCGCCGAACCCGGGTTCGCGGGACGAGGCGAGGTGGTCGTCGTCGAGGCCCAGGGCGCGCAGCGCGGGCCACTTGGCGGGGCTCGCCGTCGCGTACACCTCCGCGCCCAGGTGGCGGGCGAGTCGGACGGCGGCCATGCCGACGCCGCCCGCCGCGGCGTGGATCAGGACGGGGTCGCCCGGACCCACGCCACCCAGCTCGGTCAGGGCGTGCAGGGCGGCCATGAGGGCGACCGGCACCGCGGCGGCCCGCGTGAACGACCAGCCGTCCGGGACCCGGACGAGCGTGCGGTGGTCGGCGTGGGCCACCGTACCGAGCGCGGCGGGGAACAGGCCCATCACCCGGTCCCCGACGGCCAGGCCGCCGGTGCCGGGCCCGGCCGCGGTGATCACCCCGGCCCCTTCGAGGCCGAGCGGGCCGGGATCGCCGGGGTGCATGTCGAGTGCGCCCAGGACGTCGTGGAAGTTGAGACCGGCCGCGCGGACCGCGATCCGGACCCGGCCGGGGCCGGGTTCCGCGGCCGCCTCGGGACAGGGCCGGAGCTCCAGTGCGGTGAGGGTGCCGCGTTCGGGGATGTCGAGCCGCCAGGCGGCCGCGTCCCCGGGGGGCCGGAGCGCGGGGTCACCGGCCGCGGAGACCAGGCGCGGCACCAGGACGACTCCGTCGCGCACGGCGACCTGGTGCTCGTCCGGTAGCAGCGCCGCGGCCGGGACCTCGGCGGCGTCGGGGTCGAGGTCGACGAGGACGAACCGGCCCGGGTGTTCGACCTGCGCGGTGCGCACCAGGCCCCAGACCGCGGCCTGCGCGAGGTCGGTGACGCTCTCGCCGGGCCGGGCGGCGACGGCCCCCCGGGTCACGAGGACCAGGCGGGAACCGGCGAGCCGGTCCTCACCGAGCCACCGGGCGATCAGGTCCCGGGTCGAACGGGCCGCGCTCCTGGCCGCCGTCGCCGCGTCGGCCGCGTCCTGGCGGCCCGGGCAGGTCACGACGGTGTGCTCGGCCGGCCCGGCCGCCGCGAGCAGCGCCTCCAGGTCGAGGGCCTCGTGGGGGAACGACACGTGCCCGGCCCGCGGCCCGTCCGCCGCTGCGGCCGACGGCTGCCAGCCCAGCGCGAACAGGGAGTCGCGCGCCACGACGGCCGGGTCGACCGCGGGGCCCGCCGCGACGGGGCGCAGCTCCACCGATTCGACCAGGGCCACCACCTCGCCCGAGGGGTCGGACAGGGTCAGCGCGTACCCCGCGTCACCGGCGGGCGCCGCGTGCAGGCGCAGGGACGCGGTGGAGCCCGTGGCGAACAGGGACACGCCGCTCCAGCGCAGCGGCTGGACGGGCCGCCCGAGGCCCTGCCCACGCTCGGCGGTCAGACCGTGCAGCGCGGCGTCGAGCAGGGCGGGGTGCAGATGGTGGGCGCCGGTGTTCGCGGCCTCCGGCTCCGGCAGGACGGCTTCGGAGAACCGTTCGCCGTCCCGTCGCCAGGCGGCCCGCAGCCCCTGGAACACCGGTCCGTACGCGTGTCCCCGCAGGCCGAGGTCCTCGTACGTGCGGGCCGGCGGTACGGGCTTCGCGCCGGCCGCCGACCACCGCACGGCGGCCGGGGGCGCGGCCGTGTCGGGGCCCAGGGTGCCGGTGGCGTGCTCGGTCCACTCCCCGCCGGTCGCCCGGGCCGAGATGCGACAGGCCCGCAGGCCGCCGTCGCCCGGGCCCGTCACGCGGACGCGCAGGTCGACGGCGCCGTCCTCGGGGAGCGTCATGAGGGCGACGACGGTCAGCTCTTCGACCCGCGCCGCGCCGAGCTTCGCGCCCGCGTGCAGGGCCATCTCCAGGAACGCCGTGCTCGGCAGGACCACCGCCCCGGACAGGGTGTGGTCGGCGAGCCACGCGTGGGTGCGCGTCGAGAGGCGTCCGGTGAACACCGTCTCGCCGTCACCGAGGTCGACGGTCGCGCCGAGCAGGGGGTGGTCGGCCGGTTCCTGCCCGAGGTGGGCCGTGCCGGCCGGACCGGTCGTGCCCGTGAGCCAGTAGCGACGGCGTTGGAAGGGGTAGGTGGGCAGGGCGGACGGGCCGGGGTGCCCGACGGACGGCCCGGTGAGCGTGTCCCAGGCGACGGGCAGGCCCCGGACGTGGGCCTCGGCGACGGAGGTGAGGAAGCGGCGCAGGCCGCCCTCGTCGCGGCGCAGCGACCCGGTCACGATCCCCTCGGCCCCGGCCTCCTCCAGGATCTGGCCGATGCTGCCGGACAGCACGGGGTGCGGGCCGACCTCGACGAACGTGGTGTGCCCCGACGCGATGAGCGCGTGGACCGCTTCCTGGAAGCGCACCGTCTCCCGGAGGTTGCGGTACCAGTACGAGGCGTCGAGCTCGCTGCCCTCGTACCAGTCGGCGGTGACCGAGGACATCAGGGCGATCTCGCCCGTGCGCGCGGTCAGCGGCGCCAGCTCGGCCAGGATCCGCTCCCTGATCGGTTCGACCGACGGGCTGTGCGACGCGAAGGCCGCGGGGATCACCCGGGCGTTGACGCCCTGCGCCCGGTAGGCGGCGACGAGTTCGTCGATCGCGGCGGGGGACCCGGCCACCGCGGTGGTGGCGGGTCCGTTGATGGCGGCGATGCTCAGGGAGCCCAGTCGTTCCCGCACCCGCTCCGCGGGCAGCGGGACCACGGCCATCGCCCCCTCGCCCATCAGGTCGACGGCGACGGCGCTGCGCAACGCGATGGCGCGGGCGCCGTCGTCGAGGGAGAGCGCGCCCGCCACGACGGCGGCGGCGATCTCGCCCTGGGAGTGGCCGACCACGGCATCCGGGACCACCCCGGCCGACCGCCACAGCTCGGCCAGCGACACCATCACGGCCCACAGCGCCGGCTGCACGACGTCGACCCGGTCGAGCAGAGGCGCACCGGCCAGGACGTCGGCCATCGACCAGTCGACGTACGGCGCGAGCGCCCGCTCGCACGCGGCGAGGCGAGCGGCGAAGACGGGGCTTTCGGCGGCGAGGTCCGCTGCCATGCCCCGCCACTGACCGCCCTGCCCCGGAAAGACGAACACGGTGCGGCCGGGCTCGCCCGCGCGACCGGTGACCACGGCGGGGTCCTCTTCGCCGCGGGCCAGCGCGGCAAGGGCCCGGTCGGCTTCGCGCCGGTCCCCCGCGATCACCACGGCACGCTCGGCGAGACGGGCCCGGGTGACCAGGGCCGGTGCCGCGCCGAGCGGGTCGAGCGGGTCGGCCACCAGCGCCCCGGCCCGCTCCCGCACGGCCTGCGGCGTCCTGGCCGACAGGACGAGCGGGACCACGTCCGGCCGCGCCGGCTCGTCGGCGGGGGCGGGGGCGGGCCCGGCCGGCGGCTCGGCCAGGATCACGTGCGCGTTGGTGCCGCTGATGCCGAACGAGGAGACGCCGCCGCGCCGGGGCTCGCCGGTGACCGGCCAGGGGCGGGCCTCGTCGAGCAGGGCCACCGATCCGGCCGACCAGTCCACGTGCGGGGACGGCTCGTCGACGTGGAGGGTGGCGGGCAGGGTCGCGTGCCGGATGGCTTGCACCATCTTGATGACGCCGCCGACGCCCGCCGCCGCCTGCGCGTGCCCGATGTTGGACTTGAGGGACCCCAGCCACAGGGGCCGGTCCCGGTCCTGCCCGTACGCGGCCAGCAGGGCGTTGGCCTCGATCGGGTCGCCGAGGGCGGTGCCCGTGCCGTGCGCCTCCACGGCGTCGACCTGCTGGGGTACGAGCCCGGCATCGGCGAGGGCGTCCGCGACGACGCGCTGCTGGGCGAGGCCGTTGGGCGCCGAGAGCCCGTTGGAGGCGCCGTCGGAGTTGACGGCGCTGCCGGCGACGACCGCGAGCACGGTGTGGCCGTGGCGACGGGCGTCCGAGAGGCGCTCGACGACGAGCATGCCCGCGCCCTCGCCCCACCCGGTGCCGTCCGCCTGGGCGGAGAACGCCTTGCAGCGCCCGTCCGCGGCCAGCACCCGCTGGCGGGAGAGCTCCACGAACATGCCGGCGGTCGCCATGACGGTGACCCCTCCGGCCAGGGCGAGCGAACACTCGCCGGCGCGCACCGCCCGCACCGCCTGGTGCAGCGCGACCAGCGACGCCGAGCACGCGGTGTCCACCGTCAGGGCCGGCCCGCCCAGGCCGAGGACATAGGCGATCCGCCCGGAGATCACGCTCGTGCTCGTGCCGGTCAGCAGGTGTCCCGCGATGCCGTGTCCGGCCTGTTCCATGCCCGGCCCGTAACCGGAGTGCATCGCGCCGACGAATACGCCGGTCCGGCTGCCGCCCAGCGTCGTCGGGTCGATCCCGGCGCGCTCCAGCGCCTCCCACGTGACCTCCAGCAGCAGCCGCTGCTGCGGGTCCATGGCGAGGGCCTCGCGCGGGCTGATCCCGAAGAACTCCGCGTCGAACTCCGCCATGTCCCCGACGAAGCCGCCGCGTCGGACGTAGGACGCACCGACCCGTTCCGGATCCGGGTGGCGCAGCGCCTCCAGATCCCAGCCCCGGTCCTCGGGAAAGTCGCCGATGGCGTCGGTCCGGGCGTCGACCACGCGCCACAGGTCGTCCGGCGATCGCACCTCACCGGGGAACCGACAGGCCATGCCGACGATGACGACCGGGTCGTCCGTGCCTTCACGGTCACCCCGGTCTCCCCGGTCCGCCCGCTCCCGCGCCGGCGCGGAGCGCGCCGTGGGCGAGCCCGCCCGCAGCTCGCCGATCGCCGTCGCCAGCGCGGCCGGGGTCGGGTGGTCGTACAAGGCGGTGCTCCCCAGGCGCACGCCCGTCGCGCCCGACAGGCGGTCCCGCAGTTCGAGGGTCATGACCGAGTCGAGGCCCATGTCCCGGAACGTCCGGCCGGGCCGGACGTCCGCGGCCGAGCCGGCGCCCAGCACGACCGCCGCGAGGCTCTGGACCAGCGCGAGATCCGAGCGCGCGGCCACGACCTGGGCCGGTAGCGGATCCGGGGTCGCCCCCCGCACCCGCTCGCCGGCTCCGGGCATCCCCACGGGCCAGCAGGAGCGGCGCTGGAAGGGATAGGTCGGCAGGTCCACCGGCCGGGCCGAACCGGGCAGCAGCGCCGACCAGTCCACCGCCACCCCGCGCACGAAGGCTTCGGCGGCCGCGGTGAGGACGCGGCGGCCATCCCCGTGGCCGCGCCGGAGCGTGGTGAGCACAGCGCCGTCCCCGCCGTGCTCGTCGATCGCCTGCCGGATGCCCATGGCAAGGACCGGATGGGGGCTGACCTCCAAGAACGTGGTGTGGCCCGCGTCCAGCAGCTCCTGGACCACCGGCCCGAACCGCACCGGCTCGCGCAGATTGCGGTACCAGTACGCCGCGTCGAGCTCGGCGGTGTCGAGCGGGGTGCCGGTGACGGTCGAGTGGAAGGGGACGTCGACGGAGCGGGGGGCGATCCCGGCGAAGGCGGCGAGCAGGTCCTCCCGCACCTCCTCGACCTGCGCGCTGTGCGAGGCGTAGTCGATGGGGATCCGCCGTGTCCGCACCGCCTGCCCGTAGTGGCCGGCCAGCGCGTCGAGCGCGGCGCCCGGACCGGCGACCACCGTGTGCGCGGGGCCGTTGACCGCGGCCACCGACAGGGTGGCGGCGACCTCCGTGAGGTCCCGCCGTACCTCGTCGGCCGGGAGTTCCACCGACAACAGCCCGCCGCGGCCGGCGATCCGGCCCAGCAGCCGGCTGCGCAGGACCACGATCCGCGCGCCGTCCTGGAGCGACAGGGCACCGAGGGCGGTGGCGGCGGCTATCTCTCCCTGGGAGTGGGACACCACTGCCGCGGGCTCCACCCCGGCCGAACGCCACAGCTCTGCCAGCGAGACCATCACCGCCCACAGCGCGGGCTGGATCACCTCGTCGCCCTCCAACGGGGGCGCGCCGGGGACACCGCGCAGGACGTCGGTCAGCGACCAGTCCACGTACGGGGCCAGGGCGTCGGCGCAGGCGCCGATCCGGTCGGCGAAGACCGGACAGGTGTCGATCAACTCCGCAGCCATCCCCGCCCATTGGGAACCCTGGCCGGGAAACACGAAGACCGGCCGGACCGGCGGACCCTCGTGGCGGCCCTCCACCAGGGCCGCCGACGGCTGCCCCGCCGACCGTGCCCGCAGCTCGGTGAGGAAGCCGTCCCGGTCGTCGGCGACGACGACGGCGCGCTGCGCGAAGGTCGTGCGGGTGAGCGCGAGCGACCGGCCCACCGAGGCGCTCGTGAGTTCCGGACGCGCCTCCACGTGGGCGCGCAGGCGTTCGGCCTGGTCGCGCAGCGCGGATTCGTCCCGGCCCGACAGGACCCAGGCGAGTGCCCCGGCGTCGGCCCCGTCGGTGTGCTCCTCGTCCGGAGCCGCCTGCGTGGCAGGGCGGTCCGAGAGCACCACATGGCAGTTGGTGCCGCCGATGCCGAAGGAGCTGACACCAGCGACCAGTCGCTCGTGCGGCGCCGGCCAGGGGCGGAGCTCGGTGTTCACCCGCAGCCGCAGCGCGTCGAGGGGGATCCGCTCACCGGGCCCCGAGTGGTTCAGGCTGGGCACGAGCGCGCGTTCGCGGACGGTCAGGACGGCCTTGATGAACCCGGCGATCCCGGCCGCGCCCTCCAGATGGCCGATGTTCGTCTTCACCGATCCGACCAGCAGCGGGGCGTCCTCGGGACGGGCCGCGCCCAGCGTCGCACCGAGCGCGGCGGCCTCGATCGGGTCGCCCACCCGGGTCCCCGTTCCGTGCAGTTCCACGTACTGGACCTCGCCCGGCTCGACACCCGCGTCGGCGCAGGCGGCGAGGAGCACCCGCTCCTGCGACGCGCGGCCGGGCGTCGTCAGCGTCTCGGTCGCGCCGTCGTTGTTCAGGGCGCTGCCGCGGACCACGGCATGGATGCGGTCGCCGTCCCTGAGGGCGGCTTCGAGGAGTTTCAGGACGACGACTCCGCCGCCCTCGCCCCGTACGTAGCCGTTGGCGCGGGCGTCGAAGGTGAAGCAGCGGCCGTCCTGCGACAGCGTCCCGGCACGCTCCAGGGCCAGGGTGCTCTCCGGTGCGAGGATCAGGCTCACACCGCCGGCCAGGGCCAGGTCGGACCCGCCCTCGCGCAGGGCCGCGCACGCCAGGTGCACGGCGGTCAGGGACGACGACTGCCCGGTGTCGACCACCAGGCTCGGGCCGTTCAGGCCCAGCGTGTAGGAGATCCGGTTGGCGATCACACCCCGATGCAGCCCGGTCAGCGTGTATCCGCCCACCGCGTCGGGACCCAGCCGGTGCGACAGCGTCGCGAAGTCGTCGGCCATCGCCCCCAGGAACACGCCCGTCCGGCTGCCCGCGAGGTCGCCCGGCAGGATCCTGGCGTCCTCCAGTGCCTCCCAGGCCAGTTCGAGGGCGAGCCGCTGCTGCGGGTCGACGGCCGCTGCCTCGCGCTGCGAGATGCCGAAGAACTCGGGGTCGAAGGCGTCCACGTGGTCGAGGAACCCGCCGCGCTCCGGACCCCGGCCGCCCCGCCGGTCGGTGATCGCGTCACCGCCGCCGTGCAGCAGCCGCCAGAACGCGTCCGGCCCGTCCGCCTGCGGGAAGCGGCATCCGACGCCGACGACCGCGACCGCACGTGAAGGAAGATCACCCATGCCGTGACCGACACCGTCCATCGTTGACACACCCCAGAGTTCATGCCGAGACCGGCGGTTCCCGTGACGGGTGCGGGACCGCCCGCGAAGGCGGTCCGTACTCCGTCCCCATGTCGACTGCTACTGCGCGCTGCTCACCGGAGTGCTCGGGTGCACCTCGCGCTCGATGCGCGGCAGGAGCTCCGGGACGTAGATCTTCTGGATGGCGTCGCCGGAGTCGTGGGCTTCCCAGTGGCTCCGGCTCTCCCAGCGCTCGACGAGGACGAAGCGGCCCGGCTCGTCCTGCGACTGGTACGCCTCCCAGCTCACGCAGCCGTCCTCGTCGAGGCAGAGGGGGCGCATCCGGGCCAGGGCGTCGGCCACCGGGGCGATGTCGGCGGGTTCCGGTACCCGGACGATGACGATGAGGTCGAACATCACTGCTCCTTGGTGCGGGGGGTGGTGTGGGACGAGGCCGCCAGGGCCATGCGGGTGACCGCGGGAAGCCACAGGGCGATCGGGGTGAAGGGGTGACCGAGCTCCACCGCCCGGTCGTTCGCCATGCCGAAGTCCGCCGGGCAGGAGAACGGGGACAGGTCGGGGTCACCGGCCGGGTCCTCCTTCTCGATCACGTCGGCGGTGCGTCCGGAGGCGCTCTCCACCGCGGCGCAGACGTCATAGGCGTCGGCGGTGTCCGGCGAGGCGACGTTGACCGCTCCGGTGGCGTCGGAGAGGGCGGCCCAGGCGAGGAAGCCGGCTGCCTCCTCCGCCCGCACCAGGGAGGTCCGGCCGGGCGCCGGGTGGGTGACGACGGGGACGCCGGCGGTGATGCGGTCGATGTGGAACCGCAGCCGCCCGGTGAAGTCGTCCTCGGCGGCCAGGACGTGGGCGACCCGGGCGAGCAGCACCGGCACCTTCGCGCAGCGGGTCAGCGCGGCCTCGGCCTGGCGCTTGCCCTCGCCGTAGTTCTCGTCCAGGTAACCGGGCGCGGACCAGGGCAGGGTGGTGTCGAAGTCGTAGCCCGCCGGGTCGAGTTCGTCCTCCCGGGCACGGGCGCTGAACGAGGGGGCCGGGACGCCCGTGCGGAAGGTGTCCGTGTTGTACACCTCGATGGTGCTGGTCATGACGATCTTCCCGGCACGCTCGCCGAACGCCTCGCACACCTCGACGGCGGCGTTCGGCGTGTAGCACATCTGGTGCACCACCGCGTCGAACCTCTCCCCGGCCACCGCGGCGGTCAGTTCCCCCGGGACCATCACGTCGGCGCGCAGACGACGTACGGAGGTGCCGAAGGGATCGGGGGTCCGCCCGCGGTTGACGAGCGTGACGCGGTGCCCGTCGGCCAGCAGCCGCTGCACCAGCACCTTCCCGAAGAACCGGGTGCCCCCGATGACGCAGATGTCAGACATTCTCCCCAACCTTTTCTTCGTTCTCCGTGGCGTTCGCGCCATCGGTTCGCCGCGCGTCGGCGGCCGTGCCGGACTTCCGGCCGCTCAGGCAGATGAGGGCGCACCCCGCCGCCAGCACGGCGGCGACGTACCAGTTGCCACCGGGCACGTCGAGGGAGCGCGAGAGGTCGAACAGGATTCCCGCGGCGAGGGAGCCGACCATGTTCCCGGCGCTGCGGAAGAAGTGCATCGCGCCCATGGCCCTGGCCAGTCGCTCCTCGGGAACGCGGCCGGCGATCCAGAGGTCGAACGACGGCACGAAGAGGATCTCTCCGAGCACCACGGTCAGACAGCCGACGACCACCCAGGGGGCGGTGCGCCCGGCTCCGAAGGCGATGAACGCGACGGTCATCCCGGCGAGGCCGACGGCCATGACCGCCCCCGGGCTCAGCCGCGTACTGACCAGCTTGAACAGCGGGTACTGGAGCACCAGGATGCTGAGGCCCGTGATCCAGAAGGGCGATGACGGGGCCCACCCCGACACGTACTCCGCCATGTGCAGGGGGATGCCGACCACGTAGCCGAGCGACAGGAACCAGAACGCGGCGGAGAGCAGGAAGTAGCGGGTGGCCCCGCGCACGTCGATGCCCTTGAACGCCGCCGGGCTGAACAGCGGAACGCGTACGTCCGGCCGCTCCGGCGCACGCGCGAAACCGTCGCGCGGAATCAGCGCGGACGTGATCACGCAGAAGCCGGCGAAGAACGCGAACACCACCGAGAACAGGGTCCGCAGATCCACGTGGGCGAGCACGGCGCCCAGCAGCGCGCCGCCGAAGAGCCCGACCTGACCCGCCATCTGGAAGGCGGAGAACGCCTTGGGCCGTTCGTCCTCGGGGAAGGAGACCAGGACGTTCTTCAACCCCGGGAACGACGTCCCCGATCCGAAGCCGATGAAGAAGGCGAGGACGCCGTAGGAGAAGACGCCCCCGGCGAAGCCCATGAGGCCGAGCGCCACCGCCTCCAGCCCGGTACCGAGCAGGACGGCCCCGCGGATGCCGAGGCGGGCCGCGATGCCCTCGTAGGAGAAGGTCGCCAGCAGGCGGCCCACGTACGTCATACACATGACCACGCCGGCCCAGAACCCGCTGTCGGTCCCGCCGAGGGTGGCGACGAGCACGGGGAACCAGATGTAGCTTCCCGTGTTGGCCAGGAGGATGCCGCCGACGACGCCGGCGAGTGCGCGCTTGCGCTCCCTGATCACGACTCCACCCTCCGGTCCGTCCCCGCCGCCCGCAGCCCGGCGATCGCACGGACCACCGTCGGCCGGTCGATCGGCACGCCGCCCACGACCGTGCTCAGCGGGAGGGCGGACAGCGGTCGGCCTGGGGCGTGCAGGTTGTAGGTGGCGCGGGCGCCGACGCCCAGCGGATCCGTGGCGTGGCCGACGCCGCTCAGCTCGTCGAAGTAGCGGCGGCCGCCGACCGTCGCCTGGCGCCGCAGCGCCGCGTCGAGCGAGTCGTCGTCCCCGCGCAGCAGGTCGAGCTCGCTCAGGAGGGAGTAGCCGTGGTAGGCACCCGTGTTGCCCGAGTCGGTACCGATCAGCAGCTTGCCCTCGCGCAGGGTGGCCAGGGCGTTGCGGCGCATGTCCGCCAGCGCGGCCGTGCGGGTGTCCTGGCAGCCGTACTCGATGCCGAAGGGCTTCTCGATCCCCTTGACGAACTCCAGGTTGCGGACGTCCTGGGTCTCGGCGAAGCCCTCGCGCCCGTACTCGGACGCGAACTCGTCCCCGGTCATGATCATGGGACGGAGGCCGGCGAGGGTGGAGACGAAGCGGGCGCCCTCGAACTCCTTCCAGTCGGCCGCGTCGAGCGTCCGGTCGCGCACGGTGTGGGCGAAGAGACGGAAACCGCACTCGTAGGCCCAGCGGGTCTCCTGGAGGGTGTTGCAGTCGATGACCGCGGTGACGCCGCGTTCGGCGGCGATCCGGGCGCAGAATTCGAGCACCCGCCGGGACAGCCGGGAGAACTTCACCCGGCTGCCCGGCTGTTCGGTGCCGTCGGTGAACATCACCTTGAGGAAGGTGCCGCCCCGCTCGACGTTGGACCGTATCGCGTGTTCCAGGTCGGTCTCGGTGGCGATCATGTGGACGGGGGCCGGGAACTCGACGCCGTGGCCGGTGAGGCCGGCGGCGTTCGTCATCGCGGTGGCCGCATACCCGCAGTGCACCAACTCGGGGTAGGGCAGTGCCGATTCCTCGCGACCCCGCTCCCAGACGTCCTGGACCAGGGGGAAGCCGAACATGTCGACGACGTGCGTGACGCCGCTGTAGAGGTACTGCAGCGCGGCGATGCGGGGGTCTTCGAGCGAGTCGTCGAAGTTGGCGGGCAGGCCCAGGTGGGCGTGGGTCTCCACGTAGCCCGGCCACAGCTCCGGCGTCCCGGTGTCGTCGGCCGTGCGCTCGGCGACGGGCCGGATGCCGCTGAAGTGACCGTCCTCGACGGTGACGTCGAAGATCGCCGTCGGATCCAGCTCCGGAATGGCGACGCGCGTCATCGGGCCACCCGCACGGAGAGGGTGAACTCGATGTCGTCCAGCGCCGCCTGGACGCGTCCGGCCGCCTCGTCCCGGTCCCGGCCGGTGAAGATGAGGTGGCCGAGCCAGTCGAAGTTGCTCTTCGACAGGCGCGAGACGGCCCGGCCGGGCTTGGCGTAGGCCAGGGCCTCGACGAAGCCCGGAGCGTCCTTGATCCGGTCGAAGCCGATGGAGACCAGCTCGCCCTCGACCGGGGAGCCGAACCAGTGGCCGCCGGCGATGACGTCGCCGGGGACGGGCAGTTCGGGGCGCTCGCCGAGGGCCTGGCGGATCACCTCCAGGTAGGCGTTGACACCGCTGCTGAGCTCCATGAGCTGCGGCACGATGCCACCGGTGAGCCGGCCGTTGACCTCGCACAGCACCGGGCCGTCGGCGGCGAGGATGTACTCGGCGTGGATGAATCCGAAGTCGATGCCGAGGCCCCTCAGGACCTCCTCGTTCATCGCGAACAGCTCGTCCTGGAGCGGGTGGCCGCGGAAGTAGGTCAGGCCCATCTCGATGAAGTACGGGAACCCGCTGAGGTTGCGGTCCGTGATGCCGAGGTTGACGATCTCGCCGCCCTGCAGCACGCAGGCCTCGACGGAGACGAGCTCGCCCTCGACGAACTCCTCGATCACGACGTCCGGGATGCGGGTGACTCCGCGCCCGTAGTCCGCGACGGTCGCCAGCTCCGCCAGGTAGGCGGCGAGCTCCTCCTCGTCACGGAGCAGCAGCACGTGCAGGCTCGCGGTGCCGTCGGAGGGCTTCACCACGCACGGGAAGCCGATCTCGCGGACCCCGTCCTCCATGGCGGTGCCGACCGTGGGGTCGGCGACGTGCACGAACCGCGGCTGGCGCACGGCGGTGTCGCGCAGGGTCAGGCGGGTGCGGTGCTTGTGGCGGGCGTTGAGCGCCCCGTCGACGCTCATGCCCGGCAGGCCGAGGGAGCGGGCCACCGATGCCGCGTGCACCGTGTGGTACTCGCTGTACGTCATCACGCCGTGCACCGCCTTCTCGGCGTGCACCTCCTTGGCGAGCCGCTCCAGGCCGTCGATGGAGAACGTGTCGGCGCTCTTGATCACATCGCAGCGGGCGTGCGCGAACGCGGCTTCGGCCAGCGGCGAGGCCCCCAGGTAGAAGTCCGGGTCGGCGGAGACGAAGGTGACGTCGTGGCCGAGCTCCAGGGCGTTGGCGATGCCCGCGATGCCGTTGGGGTTGCACTCGATCATGAGGATGTGCATGAGGGGTTCCTTGCCTTCAGTAAGGGGCCGGGTGGATGCGGGTGGGGGGAGACGGGTGGGGGGAGGGCGGGTTCAGCGGGCGCGGGCGCCCGCGGACACCGGCTCGTCGTGCCCGGCGCGCAGCCGGGCCACCGCCGACAGGACGGCGGGCAGGTCGAAGCCCAGGCGGGCCATGACCTCGTGGTGGTCGCCGCCCTCGGCGGGCCAGTCCTGGCCCGCGTTCACGCCCACCACCTCGCACCGGGGCAGCAGCAGCGCGAGCGCTTCGGCCACTCCGCCCTGGCCGCGGTGTTCCTCTACGACGACGAACCGGCCGTGCCGGTCCGCCAGTTCGAGCGCCGCCCGGGACAGGTGCTCGTGGTCCAGATAGACCAGGTGCGCGTGGGAGGCCCCGGTGGCGGCGCGGGCCTCCAGCGCGAGGCGGGTGCCCTCCTCGCCCACCGACACCAGGCAGATGTCGGCGGGGTCGCCCTCGGACTCCCAGTTCACCAGGGGCGGTTCGGCGCCCGGGAAGTCGAGGGACTCGTACACGGCGTTGCGACCCGTGCGGATGTAGTGCGGCGTGCCGCCGTGCGCCGCGGACCGGACCACCGCACGCATCTCGGCCTCGCCGTAGGGGGCCGCGATGGTCACGCCGGGAACGCTGCGGAGCACCGCGATGTCCTCCAGGCAGTGGTGGGTGGTGCCGAACCAGGCGCCGGACACGCCGGCGTACGGTGCGACGACGGTGACCCCCGCGTTCAGGTAGCCCAACGTCAACTTCAGGCTCTCCGCGGCCCGCAGCGCCGCGAAGGGGGCGAAGGTGCTGACGAACGGCTTGTAGCCGCCGACGGCGAGCCCCGCCGCCATGTCGACCATCGCGCCCTCGGCGATCCCCACGTTGAAGAACCGGTCAGGGTGCGCGGTCTGGAAGGGGTGGTTCTTGCCCCCCAGGTCCGCCTCGATGCAGAGGAGGGCGCCGTCCCGCTCGGCGAGCGCGGTCAGCTCGTCCCGGTAGGCGTCACGGCCGGAGAGGGTCATCGGATCGCTCGCTTCCACTTCGCGGCGCGCGTGGCGTCGATGGTCACGTAATGAGAGTTCGCCCTGCCCTCAACGGCCGGCACGCCCTTGCCCTTGACGGTGTGGGCGACCACGGCCAGCGGGCGCCGGGCGGCCGACCTGTCCGCGGCGAACAGGTCGCTCAGGGCCGCCGGGTCGTGCCCGTCGACTTCGGCGACCTCGAACCCGAAGGCGGCGAAGCGGCCGGGGAGGTCCGGCAGCGGTGAGATGTCCGCGACGAACCCGTCGTTCTGCCCGCCGTTGCGGTCCACGACGAGCACGAAGTTGCCCAGTTCGCGTGCCGCTGCGACCTGGCAGGTCTCCCAGACCAGACCCTCCTGGAGCTCACCGTCGCCCGCGACCGCGATGCCCAGCCCGCCGCGTCCGCCGATCCGGCGGGCGAGCGCCCAGCCCGCGGCGTACGGAACCCCGTGGCCGAGGCTCCCGGTGGGGAACAGGACGCCGGGCACCTTGGGGCCGGGGTGGCCGGTGTAGGGCTGTCCGGCCCGCCCGTACAGGGGGGCGGGGTTCTCCGGCAACCTGCCGCTGACGTACAGCGCGGCGTACAGGCCCGCTGCCGCGTGCCCCTTGCTCAGCACGACCTCGGTGCCGTCCCCGGCGGAGGCACGGTGCAGGGCCGCGATCAGGATGTCGAGCACCGACAGGCTGCCGCCCAGGTGGCACCCGCGCTCGGACGCGGCCATGTCGACGACCAACCGCCGCGCCTGAAGGGCCCGTTCGGCCAGTACGGAGGCGACCGTCCCGGCGTCGGCGGGGATGCCGGCCGGGGTGTCGAGTACGGCGGTCATCGGCCGCTCCCGTCGGCAAGGGCGAACCAGCGGTTCACCGCGTCACCGAGCAGCGCGCGGGCGGCGCGGTACTCCTCGTCGCCGATGCGCTCCTCGTCCGTGTGGTCGAGCGCGGAGTCACCCGGCCCGTACGCCACCATCGGCACGTCGTGCCAGGTGGTCGCCAGGGTGTTCATGTCCGACGTCCCCTTCTTCACCACGAAGCGGGGAGCGGTCCCGGCCTGGGCGAAGGCGCGGGTGAAGGACTTGGCCAGGGGGTTCGAACGGCCGCCCTTGTGGCCGGGGGTGGCGCGCAGCGCCTCGATCACGACGCCGTCGCCGGCGTGCCGCAGGGCCGCGGCGCGCAGCGCCTCCAGGTCGGCGCCCGGCGGTACCCGGAAGTTGAGGATGCCGTGCGCCCGGCTGCGCTCGCGTCCCGGCTCGCACCGGATGTCGATGACCGCGCTGAGCGCGTCGGGTGCCTGGGCGAGCACCGAGGCGCGGATCTCGCCGAGGACGTGCGTCAGGCGGTCCGGCGCCGACACCGCGTCGAGACCGGCCGAGTGGCCGCTGGCCACCGATGCGGTGACCGCCAGCTTGAAGAGCCCGAAGTACCCGAGCGTCAGCTTCCCCGAGCCACTGGGCTCGCCGATGACGACCGCGTCGGCCGCGTAGTTGTCCCGTACGTGGAACGCCCCCTTGGAGGAGGAGATCTCCTCCTCGACGGCGCCGACCACGAGCAGGTGGCCGTCCTCGGGCAGCTCCGCGTCCGCGAGCACCTGGAGGAAGGCGGCGAGGCAGCCCTTCGCGTCGACGCTGCCGCGTCCCCACAGCTCGCCGTCGCGCCACTCGGCGGGCCAGCGGTGCGGGACCGTGTCGAGGTGGCCCAGGAGCAGCAGCTTCCGCGAGCCGGTGCCCCGGGACGCGACGAGGTTGCCCGCGGGGTCGACACGGGCCTCGATGCCGCGCTCGCGGCACCATGCGACGAGGTAGGCGGCGAGTTCCGCCTCGTCCCCGGAGACCGACGGCACGCAGACCGCCCGGGTGAGCAGCGCGAGATCGGCGGCCGGCTCCCGAGTGCGCCAGAACCGGGTCCACCCCGACGGCTCGCCCATGGTGTGCGGGCCGGTGATGGCGACGTCGGCGCCGCACCCCGCCAGGGCGAGCTCGGCCGCGCGCACCTTCTGGCGCATGCGTCCGCCGGCGTACCGCGCTCCGTCGCCCGGGTGGGCGTCGCGCAGCGTCGCCGCCGGATCGGACGGGTCGGTCAGCAGCCCCGCCGTGCCGGTGACGAGCCGCAGGTGGTCGGCGTCCAGGGCGACCGCGAGCACCGCGGCCAGGACGTCGGCGTCCACGTTGAGGGCGCCCGCGCCGTCCCGGTCCGCGACCGGCGGGGAGAGGCAGACCACGTCGTACGCGTCGAGCAGGGTGGTCAGCGTCCCGGTGTCGGTGTCGGTGGGCACGCCCGCGCGGTGGTCCCGGACCACGAGGGGACGGCCCTCGGCGGAGAGCGCCTTCAGCGGACGGTTCGGCCGGCCGACGACCAGGCCGCCGCGTGCGGCGACGGCCGTGAACACCTTCAGGCCCTGGGCCCGCAGACCGGCCTCCACGGCCGGCAGGGTGACCCGCTCGTAGGCGTCGACGAGGTGGTCCATCTCCTCGGGCGGGCAGTAGCGCACCTCGTCGCCGTTGGTCAGCCGCAGCGTGGGCATCGGACGCCCGATCGCCGCGTAGTGGCGCTCGATGCCCGTGGCACCGCCCGCCACCAGGAGCACCCGTGCGCCGCGGGCGGCCACGTCGGCGATCTCCTTGTAGATGCCCTCGCGGTCGAGCGTCGCGCTTCCGACCTTGATGACGTACAGGGGCCGGGTCACGGCGACACCGCCGTGACCGGCAGCCCGGCCGCCTCGTCGAAACCGTGGATGAGGTTCATGGCCTGGATGGCCTGGCCCGCCGCGCCCTTGATCAGGTTGTCCAGGGCGGCGACCGTGACGCACTGGCCGTCCTGGATGGCGATCGCCACCTCGGCGACGTTGGAGCCGGTGACGGCCTTCAGCATGGGGAAGTCCTGCGGCGCCTTGGGCGCCGGGCGGACCCGCACGAACTGCTTGCCCACGTACGCCTTGGCGTAGGCGCGCTTGACGTCGAGGGAGGTGACCCCGGGCCGCAGCTCGGAGTAGGCGGTCACCAGGATGCCTCGCGACACGTCCAGGCTGTGCGTGGAGAACCTGAGATCGACGGCGGCGCCGGTGAAGTCGGCGAGCGCCTGCTGGACCTCCGGCGCGTGCCGGTGGCCGTGCAGCTTGTGCACCCGGAAGTTGCCGCTGCGTTCCGCCGGCTGCTCGCCGCTGCCGCGGCCGCCGCCGGTCGACCCGGTCTTGGCGTCGACGACCACCCGGTCGGCGACCAGGGGCCGGGCGCCGGCGAACAGGGGGTACAGGGCGTAGATCGTGGTGACGGCCATGCAGCCGGGCAGGCTGACGAACCTGCTGTCGGGTACGCCCGGGCTCAGCTCCGGCACGTAGTAGGCGAAGTCCTCCAGCGGCGGGTTCGCCGCCGTCTTCGGGTAGTGCTTGCTGACGTCCTTCTCGTCGCGCAGCCGGAAGTCACCGCCCAGGTTCAGCACCCGCTCGGCCCGGTCGGCGATCAGCGGAAGCTGCTCGGGCAGGGTGCCGGTGGGCAGACAGCTGAAGGCGACGTCGACGACGTCGGTGTCCGCGAGGTCGGCCAGCGGACGGAACGTCAGGCCGTGCGCCTTGGGGTGGTTGCGCAGCCAGGGGTGGACGGCGCCGATGGCGGCTCCCGCGGCGCGCTCCGCGGAGAGGAACGCCAGTTCCACCCGCGGGTGCTCCAGGAGCAACCGGATGACCTCGCCGCCGGTGTAGCCGCTGGCGCCGAGGACGGCGACGCGGATCTTCTCCTGCCCGGTGTCAGCCAAGACGGGCCGCCTTGTCGTAAGGCCGCTGGTAGTCGCGGGACTCGACCAGCTTGCGGATGGCGTCCGGACGACGGGCGACCTTCCGGAAGGCGTCGGCGTACCGCAGGATCCGCTCGTACTCGACCGGGGCGCGCAGCTCCCGGCACAGGACGAGGGTGCTGTCGAGCATGCCGAGGGTGACGGGGAAGTCCTCGGCCCGGTCGCTGCGCGCGGCGCCCGGGTTGAGGGTGAAGGGGTAGCCGTTCCCGAAGCCGTCCCGGTGCTGGAAGGGCAGGTGGCAGGGGATCGGGGTGTTCTGCCACTCGCGGGCCGGTACGCCCTCGGCGACCAGCAGCTCGTGCACGGCCTCCTTGACCGCGAACACCGGGACGTCGCCCAGCCCGACGGCCTCCGGGTGCAGGGTGATGCGGTACATGTTGTACGCGTGCACGTGGCCGGCCGGGACCTGCGGCGGGGTGAACAGGCCGGTCTCGTGCAGGGCCTCGCCGAGCAGCGCGGCGTTGCGCGCCCGGATCTCGTCGTAGTAGGGCAGTCGCTTGAGCTGGCTGGTGCCGAAGGCCGCGGCGACCCACGACATGCCGTAGTCGATGCCGTGCCGCTCCAGATAGGACCGGGCCCGGTCGTAGCCCTCCTCGGTCGAGAAGAACGCGATGCCGCCCTCGCCACCCAGCGGGAAGTTCTTGTCGGCCATCAGGGACTGGCCCGCGGCGTCCCCGAAGGAGCCCGCCACCTGCTCGCCGATCTTCGCGGAGTGGGCGTGCGAGGCGTCCTCGACCAAGGCGATCCCGTGCCGGTCGGCGAGGGCGCGCAGCGCGGGCACGTCGGCGGGCAGGCCGTGCACGTGGACCGGCATGAGGGCGCGGGTGCGGTCGGTGATCGCGGCGGCCGCGGCCAGGGGGTCCATGCAGTAGGTGACGGGGTCGATGTCGACGAACACGGGGATGGCGTGCGCGGCGACGACGGCCTGCGCGGTCGCGATGAAGGTGAACGCCGGCACGATGACCTCGTCGCCGGGCTGGACGCCGGCGCCCACGAGGGCCATGTGCAGGCTGGAGGTGCCGCTGGCCGTGGGCAGGGCGTGTGCCGCACCGACGTAGGAGCGGTAGGCCTCGGCGAAGTCGGCGACGACCTTCCCCGGCTCCTGCCGCTGGGCGAGCATCAGGTTGAAGACGTCTTCCTTGGTGATGACCGGGAAGAGGGTGCGGCGCAGCTCCTTGGGGATGATGGCCCCGCCGCCGAGCGCGGCGAGTTCGTCGTCGAGTTCGGCGGCGTCGGGCAGGGGCAGCGGGGCGGTCGGGAAGTCAGTGATCATGAGCGTGCTCCGGTGGGGGTGGCGGGGCGTGCGGCCTGGGTGACGGCCATCCGCACACAGGCGGCCACCAGGGGGCTGAGCCGGTAGTTGAACTGGACTCCGGGCACCAGGGAGGCGTCGGCCTCCTCCTGTGTCCACATCGTGCGCAGGTCGTAGGCGCCGAAGATCTTCAGTCGCTCGGCGCGGGCCCAGAGCCCGTCGTCGTCGGTGAGGACGGCGGCGGCCGGCCCGAAGCCGAGGCCGGTGAGGTCCACCACGAGGGCCGGCGCGGTGGCGCCGCGCGTCAGCTCACCCAGCCGGTCGGCGTTGGTGCGGTCCAACGACACGTGGTCGTACGCCGCCCGCCCCCGCTCCTCGGTGCCGACGCCGAGCCAGTCGAGGAAGCGCGCGGTGGCCGCGTCGCTCTCGGGCACGACGGCGGTGTCACCGTGCCCGATGCCCTGGCCGGCGAGTGCCGCGTGGATCGCCGCGGTGCCGCTGTTGACGAGGACGGCTCGTGCGCGGCCGGTCTGCTTGGTCAGCAGTCGTTCCAGTCCGGGCAGTTCCCGGTCGCTCTTCTCGATGCTCATGACCACGCCCGTGGTGAGGACGCGGGCGAGCACCGTTGCGGTGTCGAACAGTTCCATGGATCTTCTCCGTGTCACACGGCTGAAGCCGCGAGGGTCTCCGCGACGTAGGCGGCGAGGTGGCCGGCCACGTTCACTCCGTGCAGGGCGGAGGAGCGGGCGAATTCGGGGTTGGCGTTCACTTCGAGCACGAGCAGCTCACCCGTGGAGCGGTCCTCGACCAGGTCCACTCCGTAGAAACCGACACCGAGGGCATCGACGACCTGGCCGCAGAGCTTCTCCATCTCGGCGGTGAGCTCGACGCGCTGGACGGTGGCCCCCAGGTGGGTGTTGGTGCGCCAGTCGTCCGACTCCCGCTTGATGGCCACCACCGGGGTCCGCCCGACGACGACGATCCGCAGGTCGTGTCCGGGCTTGTCGATGTACTCCTGCACCACGACGGGGAACTGCTTGCCCGTGACGTCGGTGGACTCGCGGCCCGCGACCCACGCCTCCACGCAGTCGGTGTTGGTCATCTTGCTGACCCCGCGCCCCCAGGAACCGCTGGCCGGCTTGACCACGGCGGGCATGCCCAGGTCCGCGACGGTCCGGCGGACCTGGTCGACGCTGAAGGCGTGGTGGGTGATGGGGTGCGCGATGCCGTGCTGCGCGAAGAGCAGGGCCTGCAGGCCCTTGTCGTTGCAGGTCTCGATGGCGGCCGCCCGGTTGAGGGTCGACACCCCGGCGTGTTCCAGCCGACGGGAGACGCTGACGGCCTCCCGGTGGGACAGGTTCCTGATCAGGGCGAGAGCGGGCGGGCCGCAGTGGCCCGCCACGATCTCGGCCAGATCCTCCATGAGCAGCGGTCGTGCCCTCAGACCCTCGTCGCGCAGCGCGCCGAGGAGCAGCTTCTCCTCGGGGCGCAGCATCGTGACCGAGAGCAGGATCTGGTCGGAGGTCGTCACTCGCCCCAGTCCTCTTCCACGTCAGGGGCGAGGTCCAGGCGTACAACGGTCGCGGACTTCTCCACGACCTCGTGCTCCTGGCCGCAGGCCGCACACTCGGTGATCTCGCCCTTCTCCCAGTCGTCGCGTACCTCGAACGCGGTGTCGCATACGAGGCAACTGGCGACAGTGGCAGTGATTGCCATGCCTATGACTCCTCAATCTGGAATGGCGCCGCACGGTCTGCGGGCGCCGCTGCATGCGCCGGAGGTTGGCTCCGAGCGCGATCCAGGCCTGCCGTTCAGCGCACCGGGTGATGCCCGGGAAGCC
The DNA here is from genome assembly GCF_044454405.1 of Streptomyces sp. NPDC051555. Classification (NCBI taxonomy): domain Bacteria; kingdom Bacillati; phylum Actinomycetota; class Actinomycetes; order Kitasatosporales; family Streptomycetaceae; genus Streptomyces; species Streptomyces sp. NPDC051555. The sequence continues at coordinate 216,235 of NZ_JBITDP010000015.1, forward strand.
CGGAGGAGCGCCACTTCGAGTGGCTGAGAAAGAGCCTGCCGGGGGGTGATACCGCTCACCTACCGGTCCGGTACCGTTCGCCCGGAGGCTCACCTAGGCTGTCGCTGTAGACGTCTGACCTGGCATTTTCCAGGACTACTCGGGGGAGCAGTCGTGACGGACACGGAAGATCACGAGGTGCGTTTCAACGTTCTCGGATCCCTGGAATGTCTGGTCGGTCCGCAGCGGATCAAGCTCGGCGGACCACTCCAGGAACGCATCCTGACGCTCCTCCTCCTGGAGTCCGGACGCACGGTGTCCATCGAGCGCCTCATCGAGACGGCGTGGGGGGAATCCCCGCCCGGGACGGCCAAGCAGCAGGTGCGCAAGGCGATCGCCGATCTCCGACGGCGCATACCCGACGGTCCGGCGCTGATCGTGACCGAGGACGCCGGCTACCGCGTCTTCGCGGAGCCGCTCCAGGTCGACCTGCACCGCTTCTCGCACCATGTGCAGCAGTCCGCCACCGACCGCTCCGGAGGAGACCCGGGTGCGGCCGCGGACCACCTGCGCGAGGCGCTCGCGCTGTGGCGGGGCCCGGTCCTGAACGGGACGGGCGGTCCGGTCCTCGACGCGGCGTCCACCGTGCTCGAAGAGCGTCGCCTGGCCGCCGTCGAGGAGCTCTTCGCGCTCCGGCTCCAGCGGGGCGAGGACAGCGACATCGTCAGCGAGTTACGGGAGTTCGCCGGCGCCTACCCGCTGCGGGAGGGGCTACGGGCCCAGCTGATGCACGCCCTGTACCGGGTCGGGCGGCAGGCGGAGGCGCTCCACGAGTACGCCGCGGTGCGGGAGCTGCTCGCGGAGGACCTCGGGATCAGCCCCGGCCCCGCCCTTGCCGCCCTGTTCGAGAAGATCCTCCAGGCCAGCCCCGACCTGGACAGGCCGGCTCGGACGGCGAGCACCGAAGCCGACGCGCCCGGACACGTGGCTCCGGCCCGTGCCCTGCCCCCGCCCGACGAGGCGCGGACCGGCCCCTGCACCTTGCCGTACGAACTGCCGGACTTCACCGGCCGCCACCGCGAACTACGGCATCTGCTCGACCGGGCGGCGACGGCGGACGGGGTCCGCATCGTCGCCGTCGACGGGATGGGCGGCGTCGGCAAGACCACCCTCATCGTGCACGCGGCACACCGCCTGGCCGCCTCCTACCCCGACGGTCAGCTCTACATCGACCTGCGCGGCTTCACTCCGGGGGAGCGCCCCCTCGCACCCGGAGACGCGGTACGCATACTGCTGCGGGCCCTGGGAACCCCCGACAGCGCCGTCCCCGACGACACCGGGACCCAGCTGGCGCTGTGGCAGACCACGTTGGTCTCCCGCAGGCTCCTCGTCGTCCTCGACAACGCGGCCGACGCCGCGCAGATACGACCGCTCCTTCCCGTCACGCCCGACTGCCTGGTCCTGGTCGCGAGCCGCTCCCGCCTGCTCGACCTCGACGGCGCCCACTGGACATCGCTGGAGACGCTGGCACCACAGGACAGCGCGGAGCTGCTCGTCCGCACCCTCGGCGAGGAGCGCGTGGCCACCGCCCCCGAAGCGGCGAAGTCCCTCGCCTCGCTCTGCGGGCATCTGCCGCTCGCGCTGCGCATCGCCACGGCCAGGCTCCACAACCGGCCCCGGTGGACCCTGGAGTACTTCGTCGACCGGCTCCGCGGCGAGGACGCCCTGCTCACGGAGTTGCGTTCCACCGAACGCAGCGTGGCCATGACGATCCAGCTCTCCTACGACGCTCTGGGAGCGGAACACCGCAGGGCGTTCATGCTCCTGGGAATCCACCCCGGACCGGATTTCGACCCCCCGACGGCAGCGGCCCTGCTCGGCGTGGAACCCAGGGACGCGGAACGCATTCTGGAGGACCTCCTCGACTCCCAACTGCTGCTGCAGCACGAGGCGGGGCGGTATGCCTTCCACGACCTCGTCCGCAGCTTCGCCCTGAGCCTGTGGGAGGAGTCCGCGCGCAATCAGAAGGACACCGCGGTCGGCAAGCTGCTGCACTATTACCTCGGCGCGACCAAGGAAGCCTGCAGAATCCTCTTTCCCGGCCTGCGGCCGATCGGATACCCGCCGAACGCCGGCGCCCCGGGCCTGCCGTCGTTCCCCGACGCGCGGGCGGCCCGTCGGTGGTACGACCGGGAGAGCAGGAACCTGCAGGCCACGGTCCGCCTCGGGCAGAAGCACGACCTCCACCGGGCGGCCAGCTACCTGGCCAGGAACACCGTGCTCCATCTGCACGCGCAGGGCGCGATCCGGGACTTCCGGGAGCTGGCGGAGGTCGCGGTGGCCGCGGCCCGGCGATCGGCGGACCCCCAGGCCCTGTGCCTGAGCCTGGGCAACCTGGCTTCGGCCCACCAGATCCTCGGAGAGTTCCCGTCGACCCTGGTCGTCGCGGAAGAAGGGCTGCGAGTGGCCCGTTCGCACGGCGACCGTCTCAGCGAGGGCGCCTTCATGGACCAGCTCGGCTGGGCGCACACCGCGCTCGGCAACCTTTCCGAGGGCTACGACCTCCTCCTGCAAGGAATCGAGCTCCATCGCGAGCTCGACAGTCTTCGCCGGGAATCCATCGCCCTGTGCAACATCAGCAGCCTGCATCTGTGGCAAGGCCGTTCCACGGAAGCCATCCTCGCCGCGGAAAGGGCCGCCACGCTCTGCCGGGACGTGGGTGAACAAGAACACGAAAGAGCAGCCCTCAACGATCTGGCCATCGCCCACCTCGACCGAGGAGAAGACACGGCGGCACAGAAGTGGCTCGACCGTGCTCTGGCACTCGGCGAGAACTCGGCAATGCCCAGAAACCGGGCCATGTCCCTGGCTCTACGGGCCGTTCTCTGCCAGCGGAGGGGACAGGGCGAGGAGGCCTCGGCCCATATCGGCCAGGCACTCGCGCTGGTCAGGCCCCTGGGCACGGCGACCTGGCAGTGCGAGGTCGAGAACATCGCGGGGCTGGTCCACCGCCACGCGGGCGACTATGCAAACGCGCTGCGCCTGCACCGGAGCGCCTATCAAAGGGCGCTGAACATCGGGTACCGCATAGGAATGGCGCACGGCCTGCACGGTCTGGAGAGCGCCGAAACGGCACTCGGCATTCAAGAGGCGGCCCGGGAAAATGGGTTCAGCGCCGAGGAATTGTTCGCCACGATGGATATTCCCCGGCCCATCCTGGAATAGCGGCGACCGCCCACAAGGAGGCCCGTCTCCGACCGATGCCGATGGCGCTCCGTCCCCGCCCCGGTTCCGGAGCGAGGCACGTTCGGCCGGAGACGGCTCCCGCAGGCCAGAGCGGTTTCCCGCCAGCATGGCCGGTTCGGCCACACGCCTATAAGTCGAATGCAGTATTCCGGCTTCCGGCTACTGCGACTCACAGGAGGCTCACAAAAAAGGAGCAGGGACGGGTCAGAAGCCCGGTCCCTCGTTGGCGGCCGGAACCACTACGCGCTTTCCACTCACTCCCGGCCCTTCATTGTTGGCCAGAAAGTGCCGGTTCTCTCCAGGCGTCCCCGGCCCCTCATTATTGGCCGTCAGGTATACGTTCCGGCCCATCACTTCGTCCCCCGGGCCCGTCGCGCCGGTTCCGAAAATTACCGCCAGGGCGACAATTCCAGCCAGTCCTGTCAGCACGCTGCGCATTTTCCCACCTTGATGTTGCAAGATCCTCTCGAACGGAATCGAGCATCATGGAACCACAGACCATTTCTGTTCCCCTGAGATACCGCCGCGGCCGCATGGACCTACCGGAATGAATCCGAGAGCCATGAGCAGGCATTTCGCCGCCGCACGTCGCGGCCCGGCGGGGACCCGGAGCCATCGCCCGCGAGGCAGCCGGGACCCGTCCGGCGCGGCGGAGGCCGCGCTCGGCCCCCGGGCCGGTGACCCGGTCCACAGCGCGCGGGCACGCGGCAGGCATGCGGCGCGGACGCGGCCGGCATGCGGCAGGGGTGCGGCGGGCATGCGGCGGGGCTGTCGACACATGGACCCGATGGGTACGAAAAATGCCCCCTGAGCTGCGTTTCCGCAGGTCAGAGGGCATCTAGCATGTGGAGCCTAGGAGATTCGAACTCCTGACATCTGCCTTGCAAAGGCAGCGCTCTACCAGCTGAGCTAAGGCCCCGAAAACGGACGCGCCTGTCCCCCTGTGAAGGAGCAGTCGTTCCGCAGAACAGAGTACCGGGTGTACCGGCAGATCCCGCAAAATGATAGGGACTCCCGTCCCGCGACCACTCTCCGTAAGATGCTCGCGAGGTTCGCACCAGCGAAGGGGAGTAGTAAGAGTGGACGCAGTACAGCAAGAGGCAACCGCCAGAGCCAGGGAACTCCAGCGCAGTTGGTACGGGGAGCCGCTCGGCGCGCTCTTCCGCCGGCTCATAGATGACCTCGGCTTGAACCAGGCCCGCCTCGCTGCCGTCCTCGGACTGTCGGCGCCCATGCTGTCCCAGCTGATGAGCGGTCAGCGCGCCAAGATCGGGAACCCGGCCGTGGTGCAGCGCGTACAGGCCCTCCAGGATCTCGCCGGCCAGGTGGCCGACGGCAGCGTCAGTGCGGCAGAGGCCACCGACCGGATGGACGAGATCAAGAAGACCCAGGGAGGCTCGGTCCTCAGCAACAGCGTTCAGACCACGGCCAGTTCGGGAGCCCCGACCGTCAAGCGGGTGGTCCGCGAGATCCAGTCGCTGCTGCGCTCGGTCTCCGCGGCCGGCGACATCATCGACGCGGCGGACTCCCTCGCCGCCAGCCACCCGGAACTGGCAGAGTTCCTCCGGGTGTACGGCGCCGGGCGCACCGCCGACGCGGTCGCGCACTACGAGGCACACCAGAACTGATGCGTGCCTCCGGGCTACTGATCGATGCGGTACCGCGTCCGTACTGACGCGGTACGGACGGGCCGACGGAGGACGGAGAGCGCAGAGCGGGGGGACGGGCGCAGCGATGGGTGAGGTCTTCGCCGGTCGGTACGAGCTGATCGACCCGATCGGTCGTGGAGGAGTCGGCGCCGTGTGGCGCGCCTGGGACCACAGGCGCCGCCGCTACGTCGCCGCCAAGGTCCTGCAGCAGAGCGATGCCCACACCCTGCTCCGCTTCGTGCGCGAGCAGGCCCTCCGCATCGATCACCCGCACGTGCTGGCCCCGGCCAGCTGGGCGGCCGACGACGACAAGGTCCTGTTCACCATGGACCTCGTCAGCGGCGGATCCCTCGGCCACGTCATGGGCGACTACGGGCCCCTGCCACCCCGCTTCGCGTGCACCCTGCTCGACCAGCTCCTGTCGGGTCTGGCCGCGGTGCACGCCGAGGGCGTGGTCCATCGCGACATCAAACCGGCCAACATCCTGATGGAAGCGACCGGAACCGGACGGCCGCACCTGCGGCTGTCCGACTTCGGCATCTCCCTGCGCAAGGGCGAGCCCCGCCTGACGGCGACGGACTACGTGCTGGGCACTCCCGGCTACTTCGCACCCGAGCAGCTGCTCGGCGCCGAACCCGACTTCTCCGCCGACCTGTTCGCTGTCGGGCTGGTCGCCCTCTACCTCCTGCTGGGCCGCAAACCCGACGCACGGTCCCTCGTCGAACACTTCCTCGCCCACGGCACCCCGGACGCCCCGGAAGGGGTCCCGGCGGCCCTGTGGGACGTCATCGCCACCCTCCTGCAGCCGGACCCCGAGAACCGTTTCCGCACGGCCACAGGCGCCCGCAAGGCCCTTGCCGGGGCCGCGGAGTTGCTGCCCCCGCCCGCGCCGGACGCGGAACCGGTCGAGGTGTTCGACCAACTGGGCCCGCTCCCCGCCGGTTTCGGCCCCGAAGGCCCCCAAGACCCCCATGACCCGCAGGACCCCCTGGGCAGTCATGCGTCCCGGTCCCCGGCCACGCCCGACGCCCCCACCGCCGGAGTGCTCCCGCCCGCGCCGACGGCGTACGACCCGAGCCCGCCGCCACCCGTGCCCACACCGCCCGCGCCGTCACCGTCAGCGTCACCGACCGGCAGCTTCCACCTGCCGCCCCCCGCACCCCCCGCGCGCCCCGCCCGGAACGCCTTCCCGCCCCCGCCCGGCCCGAAGGCCACCGCCGCCCTGCTGTTGGCCGCCCTGGTGTGCTTCGCCGTGGGCATCTGGGCCCTGGCCCAGCTCTAGGACGTGCTTCGAAAGCCCCGCCTGGCTCGCGACGCCTGGTACCGCACCTCGCGGCGTTGTCGGAACGCCCGATTACGTCCAGTAGGCAGGCATTCCTCCGCCTTGCGATGCACGGCACCAGACGCCGCGAGCCGCGCCCTTCGGGCGCCCGGCGGGGCTTTCGAAGCACGCCCTAGGACGTGCTTCGAAAGCCCCGCCGGGCTCGCCGCGCCAACAGCACCCACCCGCCCAGCACCGCCAGCAGCAGCGCCCCCGCCCCGAAGCCGCCCGCGGCCACGGTCCGCATCGACGCGCGGGTCCCGGCCGCGGCCAGCGCCTCCGGCGCCGTCAGCCCGTCCCGCACCGCCCTACGATCCTGCGCACCCACGCCGAAGCCGCCCTCCGCCGGGTCCTCGGCGTAGGCGGGCGCGGCCGCCACCCGGCCCCGCACGGTGAGCCGCAGGGTCAGCGGCACCGGGGCCGCGTCCTCGGTGAACTCGCCGACCTTCCCGCCCATCGTCACGGCCAGGTAGTACCAGCCCGCCACCCGGACCGGCCGCACCCACCGGTCGTCGGACAGCCGGTTCTCGTAGGCCACCGGCGGCGTCGGCCCGAGCCCGGCCGCGGCCTGCTTGCCGTCGTACGGGGTGCCCTTGGAACCGACCAGGCTCCGGTAGGGGCTGTAGAGGCTGACGGTGAGCCCCTCGTACGCCGTGCCGTACTCCTTCGTCATCCGGGCGCCCGCCAGCTCCGCGCCCACCGCGAGCTGTTGTCCCCAGTCCAACGGCACCCGGTACCAACGGGTCTGACCGGGCCGCAGGTCGTCGCGCCAGACGCCCGGGCCGAGCGCCCGCGCGTCGTTGAAGCCGCTGCCGCCCGCCCGGGCCACGGGTCCGGTGCCGGGCGGCGCGGGCGGGGTCGAGGGCCAGGCCGAGGGGGCGGCGGTCGGCGCCCCGCCGGGGACGAGGGCGGGTTCGCGCATGACCTGGAGTTCCACCGGCCAGGGCGCCCGGTCGCCGTCCTTGGCGGAGTTCCGGACGAGCTTGACGAAGTACACGCCGGCCGCCTGGCACTCGGCGTCCTCGGCCGACAGCCGGGCGCCGACGGCCGCGAGGGGCACCGGGTCGGACGCGAAGGACACCCGGCCGGGGTTGCCCGGACAGGCCCGCCCCGCGGTGGTCATGAGGGTCACCTCGATCCCGTCCGCGTACCCGACCGTCGCACCGGCGGCGGGCCGTACGACGGCCGAGACGTAGACGCTGGAGCGCGCGTCCAGCACCACCCGGTAGTAGCGCTCGCCGGGGGCCACGGTGTCCTCGTACGTCGCCCCCGCGACCAGCGCCGGAGCGTCCGCGGTGGTCTCCGCGCCGCTGACCGCCTTCGCACCGGAAGCCGGCCGGTACGGCGGCGGGGCCGCCGGATCCGCCGCCGGGCGGGCCGCGCCGACCGCCCCCACCAGGGCGGTTCCCGCCAGCAGCACAGCCGAGAGCACCCGCGTCATCACGCCCACCCCGCCCCGAATTCGCCAACGCAATCAAAATCTTTGCATAATGCAATAAGCTGGGTCAGAACAGCACGAAGCCCCGGAACAGCACGAAGCCCCGACCGCAGCGGCAGTCGGGGCTTCCTGAGCTCAATCTTCGGTCTCACACACCGGAACCAGAGGGCACGGAGTCAGTTGCCTCCGTCCACAGGTCCTGCTCGGCGCGGTCCGCCTGGATCTGGCGGTACACGAGGAGCCCGCCGATGGCGGCCAGTGCGACCAGGAGAAGCTTCTTCACCGCGCGACCTCGTCCTTCGTTGACGTTGGGGACTACTGCCGCCCGACTATACACACCGACCGATACCGATCGGTTATCTGGGAAGCCCCCCGACGGCCCAACACCCCTGCCCCGCGCGGGCGGAGACCGGGAACGAGAACGGTCCGGCGGAGAATCTCCGCCGGACCGAATCCGTACTGTGGGGCTAACAGGATTTGAACCTGTGGCCTCATCCTTATCAGGGATGCGCTCTAACCAACTGAGCTATAGCCCCTCGGCGCTGTGCGCTGACTTGATGAAGATTAGCGCACAGACCGGGTCAGTCCAAAATCCGCTGCCGGAGGGCGTCCGCGCAGGTCATTCGTAGCTCACTCGTCCTCGGCGAGGGTCAGCTCGATGCCGCCCACGAAGCCCGCGGAGAGGTTGTAGATGAAGGCCCCCAGCGTGGCCAGTGCCGTCGCGAGCACCACGTCGATGACCGCGATCACCGAGGTGAAGATCAGGACGCGCGGCAGCGACAGGAACGACTGGAGGTCGAAGCCGTTGCTCTCGTTGGAGCCGGTGGCCTCGCTGATGGTCCCGCCGACGGTCGAGAAGACGCCCATGGCGTCCATGACCATCCACAGCACCACCGACGCCACGATCGTGCAGATGCCCAGCGCGATCGACAGCAGGAAACTGACCTTCATCACCGACCACGGGTCGGCCTTGGCCACCCGCAGTCGTGCCTTGCGCGTCCTGGGCGCCGTACGCACGCCCGTCTGCGGCCCCCGCTGCGCCGTGCCGCCGCCGGCGCCCCTCGGCGCCCCCGGGCCCGAAGGCGCCGAGGAGGTCTGAGACGACTGCGGCGGCTGTGCAGGACGGTTCTGGCCGTCCGCCGAACCGGTCTGGGGCTTCGGCTCTCGGGTGTCCGTCACGGTTCCCCCCTGGGAGTCCGCGGCGGGGCCACGGGCACCGTTCGCTCCAGTCTTGGCCGGTCCGGCGCCCGTGGCTCCACTCACGCTTACTCCTCGTGCTCCCCAGCCGAAGGCTGCGTGCCCTCGGCGACCTCGGTGGCCTGTCCCTCGGCGTCCTCGGTCTCGTCGACCTCGTCAGCCTCCTGGCCCGCCTCGGCGTTACGAGCGATGCCGACCACGGCATCGCGCTTGCCCAGGTTGATCAGCTGGACGCCCATCGTGTCACGGCCGGTCTCCCTGACTTCGTTGACGCGCGTACGGATCACACCACCGCTGAGGGTGATGGCGAGGATCTCGTCGGTGGCGTCGACCACGAGCGCTCCTACGAGCGATCCGCGGTCTTCCACGATCTTGGCAGCCTTGATGCCCAGACCGCCACGTCCCTGGACGCGGTATTCGTCCACGGGCGTCCGCTTGGCGTATCCGCCGTCGGTCGCGGTGAAGACGAACGTACCGGGCCGGACCACGCTCATGGAGAGCAGTTCGTCACCTTCGCGGAAACTCATGCCCTTCACGCCCGAGGTGGCGCGGCCCATCGGGCGCAGCGAGTCGTCGGTGGCGGTGAAGCGGATCGACTGCGCCTTCTTGCTGATGAGCAGCAGGTCGTCGTCGGCCGAGACCAGCTCGGCGCCGATCAGCTCGTCGTCGTTGCCGTCGCCCGTCTCCCGGAGGTTGATGGCGATGACACCACCCGAACGAGGGGAGTCGTAGTCCTTGAGCGCCGTCTTCTTCACCAGACCGGCCTTGGTGGCCAGGATCAGGTACGGGGCGGCCTCGTAATCGCGGATCGCGAGGATCTGCGCGATCTGCTCGTCCGGCTGGAAGGCCAGCAGGTTCGCCACGTGCTGACCGCGGGCGTCGCGGCCGGCGTCCGGGAGCTCGTACGCCTTCGCGCGGTAGACCCGGCCCTTGTTCGTGAAGAACAGCAGCCAGTGGTGCGTGGTGGAGACGAAGAAGTGGTCGACCAGGTCGTCCTGCTTCAGCTTCGTCCCGCGCACGCCCTTGCCGCCGCGCTTCTGCGAGCGGTAGTCCTCGGTCTTGGTCCGCTTGACGTAGCCGCCGTGCGTGATCGTGACGACGATGTCCTCTTCGGCGATCAGGTCCTCCATGGACATGTCGCCGTCGAAGGGCACCAGCTTGGAACGCCGGTCGTCGCCGAACTTCTCGACGATCGCGGCCAGTTCCTCGCTGACGATCTGCCGCTGCCGCTCCTCGGAGGCCAGGATCGCGTTGTACTCGTTGATCTTGGCCTGGAGCTCGTCGTGCTCGGCGACGATCTTCTGCCGCTCCAGGGCCGCGAGGCGGCGGAGCTGCATCTCCAGGATGGCGTTGGCCTGGATCTCGTCGATCGACAGCAGGCCCATCAGGCCCTCGCGGGCGATCTCGACCGTGTTGCTGCGCCGGATCAGCGCGATGACCTCGTCGATCGCGTCCAGCGCCTTGAGCAGACCGCGCAGGATGTGGGCGCGCTCCTCGGCCTTGCGCAGGCGGAAGCGCGTGCGCCGGACGATGACCTCGATCTGGTGCGTCACCCAGTGGCGGATGAACGCGTCGATCGACAGCGTGCGCGGCACGCCGTCCACCAGCGCCAGCATGTTCGCGCCGAAGTTCGTCTGCAGGTCGGTGTGCTTGTAGAGGTTGTTCAGCACGACCTTGGCGACGGCGTCGCGCTTGAGCACGATCACCAGGCGCTGACCGGTGCGCGACGAGGTCTCGTCACGGACGTCGGCGATGCCGCCGACCTTGCCGTCCTTGACCAGGTCGGCGATCTTCTGCGCCAGGTTGTCCGGGTTGGTCTGGTACGGAAGCTCCGTGACCACCAGGCACTGGCGGTTCTGGATCTCCTCGACCTCGACGACCGCGCGCATCGTGATGGAGCCGCGACCGGTGCGGTACGCCTCCTCGATGCCCTTGCGGCCCACGACCAGCGCGCCGGAGGGGAAGTCCGGGCCCTTGATCCGCTCGATGAGCGCGTCCTGGAGCTCCTCGTGCGAGGCCTCCGGGTGCTCCAGCGCCCACTGGGCGCCGGCCGCGACCTCGCGGAGGTTGTGCGGCGGGATGTTGGTCGCCATGCCGACCGCGATGCCCGCGGAGCCGTTGATCAGCAGGTTCGGGAAGCGCGCCGGCAGGACCGTCGGCTCCTGGTTGCGGCCGTCGTAGTTGTCCGTGAAGTCGACGGTGTCCTCGTCGATGTCCCGGAGCATCTCCATGGCCAGCGGCATGAGCTTGCACTCGGTGTAGCGCATCGCGGCGGCCGGGTCGTTGCCCGGGGAGCCGAAGTTGCCGTTGGAGTCCACCAGCGGCATGCGCAGCGACCACGGCTGGGCCAGGCGGACCAGGGCGTCGTAGATCGAGCTGTCACCGTGCGGGTGGTAGGTGCCCATGACGTCACCGACGACGCGGGCGCACTTGTAGAAGCCCTTCTCGGGCCGGTAGCCGCCGTCGTACATCGCGTACAGCACGCGCCGGTGGACCGGCTTGAGGCCGTCCCGGACGTCGGGCAGGGCGCGCGAGACGATGACGGACATCGCGTAGTCGAGATAGGAGCGCTGCATCTCGGTCTCGAGCCCGACGGGCTCGATGCGCATGACGGGCTGCTCCTCCGCGGGGTTCTCTGCGTTCTGAGCGGGTTGGGTGGTTTCGTCGGCCATTGCTGGTCAAAGATCCTTTCAGGCAGTCAGCTGAGCCGACTCAGATGTCGAGGAACCGAACGTCCTTGGCGTTGCGCTGGATGAACGAGCGCCGGGCTTCGACGTCCTCGCCCATCAGCACCGAGAACAGGTCGTCGGCCTGCGCCGCGTCGTCCAGGGTGACCTGGCCGAGCACGCGGTGGTCCACGTCCATGGTGGTGATGCGCAGTTCCTCGGCGTTCATCTCGCCCAGACCCTTGAAGCGCTGGATCGAGTCTTCCTTGATCCGCTTGCCCTGGTTCTTGCCCAGCGAGACCAGGGCGTCGCGCTCGCGGTCCGAGTAGGCGTACTCGAAGTCGTCGCGGCCCCACTTGATCTTGTACAGCGGGGGGCGGGAGAGGTAGACGT